>NZ_FYDI01000028.1:0-15468 GCF_900187465.1 Pseudomonas sp. Irchel 3A18 | reverse complement strand
CAACATTTCCATGCTGATCACCCTGTGTTCTCCTGCTCAAAAAGTGAGCAGAAGCAGTTGAACACCTGGGTCAGTTTTCAGTCGGCAGAACAGCCTCTACTGGGTCAGTTTTCGGTCAGCGGCAACACCCACACCACCGCCAGCGCCGATAACCAGCAGGTTTTGGCCTTTTCCGCCGTCCTTTTCTATACCCAGCCGGTCAAACAGCAGTTCCCACGCGGTGATGGAGGTCAGCGGCAAGGCGGCAGCACTGGCATTATCCAGCGAACGCGGCTTGTGCCCGACAATGCGCTCATCTACCAGATGGAATTCGCTGTAAGTGCCGGGGCGATCAATAGCGCCGGCGTAGAACACTTCATCACCTGGTTGAAACAGCGAAACCTCGTCGCCCACTTGGCGAACGATACCGACTGCGTCCCAGCCCAGCACCTGTGGCTGATCACTGGTGCTTCGAGCGCGTACTTTGGTATCGACCGGATTTACCGCAATAGCCCGAACCTCGATCAGAAGATCGCGACCACCGGGTGTTGGTTTGGGCAAGTCCATGTCGAACAGTGATTGAGGGTCTTGAATTGGCAAACCTGGCGTTTTGAAAACAATGGCTTTCATTTGGCATTACCTTGTGGGAGCTGGGAGTAGATTCAGGTTATCCGCGTTGGCCTTTCTCAAAAACAAGCTAATCGGAGGAAGACTTTCCGCAAATCGCTGAAAGTGGCTGCCAGCCAAGGGCTACAAAGCCATCTCTACCCCGGTATCTTCCCTTTCCCTTGAGTGAAATTTCCTAGAAAATCCTGACCGCTTGCGTGTGTCAGTTGCGGCATTTAATGTGCCGCTTCGCTGCAAAATCAGCGGCCGGATTTAGCAATCCGAACCTTACACTCGCAACACGCCTTATGCCTTTCCGGTACGAAGTCGTGTCATGGCGGCTGTGCGTCGGAGACCTTCGGGTCTGCCGGTGTGTGCGAGTAAAAGGCCGGTAGCTGCCACCCTTCATTCGTTTAGCGACGTCAGTGATTGGCCTGTGAGCGTTTACAGGCGGATCTCCCTGATCCGCCTACATCATCCCCCGTCAAACCCTCTCCAAAGCCCCAACTCCCTCCAACTCCCTCACCAACGGCAACACCCGCTCCCCAAAATACTCAACCTCTTCCTGAAAATGCAGAAACGCTGACAGCACCAGGTCCACGCCTATCGCTTTCAGCGCGACGATACGTTCGGCAATCTGTTGGGGTGTGCCGATAAGGTTGGTCTTGAAGCCATCGTTGTACTGCACCAGGTCGTTGAAGGATGACTTGGCCCAGTTGCCTTCTCCCTCGGGGCTGGCCTTGCCTGCCTGTTTGGCGGCATCGCCGAAGGCATTCACGGCTTCCGGGTCGGCCTTGTCGATGATTTCCTGCAAGACCGCTCGCGCTTCTTGTTCGGTATCGCGGGCGATGATGAAGGCGTTGACGCCGATCTTCACTGAATGCCCGTTGGCTGCGGCCTTTGCCCGGATATCGTCGACCTGCGCCTTGATGCCTTCCAGAGTATTGCCGTTGGTGAAGTACCAGTCCGATACACGGGCAGCCATGTCCCGTGCTGCCCGTGAACTGCCGCCCTGAAAGATCTCGGGATGCGGGCGTTGAATGGGTTTGGGCCGCAAGGTGTAGTCATGAAAGCGATAGAAGTCGCCCTTGAAGGTGAAGTTGTCCGTGGTCCAGATTCCTTTGAGTGCCTGAATGAATTCTTCCGAACGCCGGTAACGCTCGTCATGTTCCAGCCACGGTTCACCGATGGCCTGAAACTCACCCTTGAACCAGCCACTGACAATATTAACGGCGACTCTGCCTGCCGTGAGCTGGTCGATGGTCGCCAACTGCTTTGCGGCCACTGATGGTGTCCATGGCCCAGGGAGGATGGCTGCGATGACTTTCAGTTTTTCGGTGGAGGCCAGCAGGGCGTGACTGAATGCCACCGACTCGTGCTGATTATCCGCACCGTAACCGGCAGTAAAGCGAATCTGTGTCAGGGCGTATTCAAAGCCTGAGCGCTCGGCGATTTGTGCGAGCTTGCGGTTGTAGTCGATATCCCAACTGGTGCGTTGCTCGATCTTGCTGACGACGAGTCCGCCGCTGACGTTAGGAACCCAGTAGGCGAACTTGATAGGTAAGTGGCTCATGAGATATCTCCGAAAACGACGAAGTGGATGGCCGTTTCGACAGTGCAGCATGCATGCCACTGAATATTTTCATGGATTACAGTGAGTTACGATTCACTGGAAATCAGGCCGCTGTCCTGGTCCACCTATAAATGCTGATGAGATGTTGCCGGGCAGACAGCCAGGCAGCTTTTACTCCTTGTCCGGATCAGGCGTCAGCCTTTCCAGTTGCGGGCACGCCCATTCAACAAAAGCCCTCACTCGCGGCGACAACTGCAAAGAGTGCGGGTAGACCAGTTGGATCGGTAAATCCATGGGCTCGAAATCCCGAAGAATCCTGATGAGGCGACCATCGGCCAGTTCATCTGCCACTTGGTAATGCATCAGCCGGGTAATGCCCACGCCCTGTACGCAGGCCTGGCTGGCAGCTCGAACCTGATTGCAGACCAGCCTGGGGGTGATTTCTTCAACCAGCTCTTTTTCCCGATGACGGAAGTACCAGTGTCTTCCCTGGAAGGCCGGCGTGATGCAGGCATGTTCCCGCAGCGATTGTGGGTTATCGATAGTGGGAGCTGAGCGCAGGTAGTCCGGGCTGGCGCAGGTGACGAGTCGGGTGCTGCCGACCTTGCGCGCCACCATGGCCGAGTCCGGGAGATGGCCAATGCGCAGGGCAAGATCGAGGCGTTCATCGAGCAAGGGGATGACCTGATCGTTCAGGCTCAGCTCGGCCGCCATTTCCTCATGATCCTTGAGAAATGCATTTACCAGCGGCGCCAGGTAGCGTTGCCCGAACTCGACCGGAGCAGTCAGGCGAAGCAGGCCGCGGGCAATGCCGTCGCGGGATTCCAGCCGCTGTTCCATGTCATCGAAGTCCGCCAGCATGCGGCGGCTCCAGGCCAGATATTCCTCGCCTTCATCGGTCAGTGCCATGCGCCGGGTGCTGCGGTTCAGCAAGCGAACCCCGAGGTAACGCTCCAGGGCTGCCAGCGAGCGCACCAGCGAGGCGACGGATTGGCCTGTCACATCCGCAGCCGAACTCAGGCTGCCGCTGTCGACGATCCGAACGAAGTTGGCCATTGCCTTGAGCCTGTCCATTGCCACCTTTCGATTTGTGCGATTACTGCATAGGTCTTGTCAGGTCCGCGGCATAGGTGAAACGCGCGGTCCGGTGGAAACTTCAGGGACTGTTTTCAGCCGGAGTTTCACTTATGAGCCAACGACCCAACCCCGCACGGATTCTCGCATACGATCACATCGGAATTCGTGTCAGCGACCAGAATCGCTCGTTGTCTTTTTACCAGGCTCTCGGATTTATCGAGACCGCACGTTTTCCGCTGTACGAGGCCAACGAAATGCTCAGCCCGGACGGCGTTCGTATCAACCTCATCTTCAATGGTACGCGTGTTCCTGATGCTCACAACGTCCTGCTGGATGCCCCGATAAAGTTGCCTGGCATGACGCACCCTGCCTTTATCGTTGATGACCTTGAGGTCTTTCAGACCTGGCTGGACGAGCAGGGGATTGTGATCACCCAGGGGCCGCATCACATCGGGCCGAGAAGAGTCGCACTTTTTATCCGCGATCCCGATGGCAATGTTCTTGAATTCAATCAACTCGTCGATGGAGAAACCCAATGAAGCTTTACGATCTGGATGTGTCAGGCAACTGCTACAAAGTGCGGCTATTTGCTGCGCTGGCCAATATCGGGCTTGAAGTGGTTGCAGTCGATTTTCTGGCGGGAGAGCACAAGAAGCCGCCTCTTTCAGACATGAATCCACTGGGGCAGCTACCGGTTCTGGAGGACGGTTCGTACGTCATCCGCGATTCGCAGGCCATTCTGGTTTATCTCGCTGGCCAATACGGTGGTCTGGCCTGGTGGCCGGCTCATCCGCAAGGTCAGGCCGATATTGTCCAATGGCTCTCGTTTGCCTCCAACGAGGTACAGCACAGCCTTTGCGCTGCGCGACTGGTGCAGAAGTTTGGTGCGGAGCTGGACAAAGCGGATGCTCTGGCGAGATCGACCGTTGCCCTCTCGATACTCGACAAACACCTGGAAAACCACGACTGGCTGGCAATCGGTCGTCCCTCGATTGCCGATTGCGCGGTGTATCCCTATGTCGTACTCGCCCCCGAAGGCGGCGTGGATCTTGCGCCCTATGCAAACATTGCGCGCTGGATGGAGCGGATAGAAGCCTTGCCGGGTTATCTGCCCAAGCCTTGAGCAGGTGGGGTTTGCAGTGCCTTTTCGAGAAACTCGATAAACGCCCGCACCTTCGCATTCAATGCAGACCGCTCGGCAACGCATGCATAAATATCCATCGGCTCTGACTCTGCGCGGGCTGTGTTGCGACTGTCAGGCTCAAACAGCGGCAGCAGGCGGCCGCTGTCGAGGTGGGGTTGGGCGATGAAGCTGGCGAGGCGTACGATGCCGCCGCCATTCACAGCGATTTGCGCCAGCATGTCGATGTCGTCGCAGACGAAGCCGGGGTTGACCCTGGCTTCGACACGCTTGTCGTTGACCATGAAGTTCCAGGGCAGAAAACGCCCGTCGGTTGGGTAGCGAAAGACCAGGCAGGTATGCTGTTTCAGGTCTTCGAGGGTGGTGGGCACGCCGGCACGGTCGAGGTAGGCGGGCGATGCGCAGAATATGAACGGGAGTGACGCGATGCGGCGGGCAACCAGTCCGTCGCTCAGTTGTGCCTCGATGCGGATACTGACGTCGACGCCTTCCAGACGATGATCGACGCGCCGGTCGGTGCTGATCAGTTCGATATCGATACGCGGGTGTGCGGCTTTGAATGCTGGGATCAGCGGCGCGAGTACATGGCGACCAAAGGCTGCTGTGGTGGCGATGCACAGCGGCCCCTGAGGTTCGGTGGCGACGGTCGCGGCGTGTGAAGCAAGATCGATATCACGGGGGATGTGGCGGACTTTCTCGAAATAACGCTGGCCGCTTTCGGTCAGCGCCATCCTGCGGGTGGTGCGCGAAAGCAGGCGCACGCCCAAATGTGTTTCGAGTCGCGTGATGCTCTGGCTGACGGCGGCTGCACTCATGCCCAGGGCACGGGCTGCCGCTGCGATGCTGCCGGTTTCTACCACGCGGATGAAGCTGTTGATCAAACCCAGAATGTCCATCGGATACTTGTCATTCCATTCGTTGGTTTTGCTTAATAATGATTCAAGCTCAGCACCTCTACTGGTGCGTACAACCGCTTGTTAGCTTAACCACTCTTCCACTACTCAAGGTTGACGAGGCTTAATCGATGACTGCCAGAACCAAAAGCAATACTGCCCGATTTCGTTTCCCAAGCCGGGCGACGCCTTATGTCTTTGCTTTCTATATGGCAACCATCATGGCGTTTCTCATGTGCCTCGTGATCACCTTCGCCGAATTCGGCATTAACGAACATTACATGGAAAATGTGATGAATGCGTACCGCGTGGCAATGCCTTCGGCTTTCTTCTGTGTGATCGTCGTACGCCCGATGGTTGCCCGGTTGGTGGCGTGGACTGTTCACGGGCATTGAGTAAACGCTCGCGCTCATAGGTCAGCTTGGTTATCCTCGGCGCAGGCCGATGCTGCCCGCCGCTCGCTCCCGAAGGGAAGGTGAAAGCATTGCTTCATGATTGCGAACCCTTTCGTCTCTTTCGACGGTCGAGTTTTGGCAACGCGAGCACCAGAATGCCTCGACCTCAGGAGGAACGATGTTTTCAATCGAGCAAGTCAAGCAGATGGCCAGGAAGCTGCGCACTTCGTTGGCGGAGGTCAATCAAGAGCTGTCTCATTCGGCTGCACTTGAACTGGTCGCGCAGCAACTGGGTTACAAGGACTGGAACACGGCTTCAGCGCTACTTGCGCAGAGCAGCCCTCAACCTGCCATCACCTTCGACAAGCCGATTCCGATATTGCGGATGTTCGACGAAGCCAAGGCCCGCGAGTTCTATCTGGATTTCCTGGGTTTCAGCGTCGAATTCGAGCACCGCTTCGAAGCAGACCTGCCGCTCTATCTGGGTATAAGCCGGGACGGGCTGCAGCTTCATCTGTCTGAGCATCATGGCGATGCAAGCCCCGGCGCAACGATTTTTGTCCCCATGCACAATATCGAGCTGCTTCGCGATGAATTACTCGCCAAGCGCTACGGATACGGTCGTCCGGATATTGTTGAGCAAGGCTGGGGAAAGGTCCTGGAAATACATGATCCGTTCGGTAACCGGATTCGTTTTTGCCAGAGTTGATAGCGCCGGCTCACTCCGGCTGGCCCGCAAGCCGTTCGGATAGAAAGTCGATCAATGTCCTCAGCGCATTGGGCATGCGCTGGCGGGACAAATACACGGCATGGATGCCAAGCGGTTCGACCCGGGACTCGGGGAAGAGCCGGGTCAGGCGTTTCTCTCGAATGGCTTGTTCGGCCGCGAAGTGCGGCAGCATCGCGATGCCGGTTCCACTCAAGGCAGCACGCACAATGATGGAGGCTTCGTTGGTGCTGAAATTTCCGGTGACCGGCACCGTGATGTTTTCGCCATTCACGTTGAATTGCCAGAGGTTGCGACCGTAATGCGCATAGGTCAGGCAGTTATGAGCCGGTAGGTCTCGCACCTCGCCCGGAACACCGTATTTCTCCAGATAAGCCGGGCTGGCGCAGATGAATGAGCGCACCTGGCCCAGCTTTTTCGCGATCACGTTCGGGTCGAGGTGATTGGTCACTCGAATGGCCAGATCAACCCCGTCCTCAGCCAGGTTAGTCGTGCGATCCACGATCTGCAGATCAATGGTTACAGCCGGATAACGCTGAAGAAACTCCATCAGTGCGTCGGTCAGGCAGTATTCCGCGAAGATTGAAGACGCCGTGACACGCAGTAACCCCTTGGGGGCGTTTTCCGTTTGTGTTCCCAGTGTGTTTACGTCCTGCGACAAGGCCACCAGGTTTTTGCAGGTGGGCAGCAGTTGTTCTCCTGCGGCGGTCAGGCTGAGTTTGCGTGTGGTTCTGTGCAGTAAACGAGCTTCTGCCCATTCCTCCATCACGCCGATATAGCGAGTCGCCATGGCGCGGGACATGCCCAGGTGCGTAGCCGCCGCCGAGATGCTGCCGCGTGCCACCGTTTCCAGAAATACCTTCGCTGCGGTTAGTCGATCCATATGCTCAATCTGTGCAACAAAGCGTCAACTATAAGCCTGTATATCTCCGTTTTGTAACTCAATAAAGTACAGCGACTCTTCTTGGTGCCAAGCCATTGGCACCCTCCTGCGACACTGCTGATCCCCTCATTCAAGGAAACCCCCATGTCTGCGCCCACCGACAAGAGCTTGCGATTGCTATTCCCGCAATGGCAGGGTGGTAACAACCCTCCTTACCATTTCGGTTCCCGGCTTCTGGCCTGGCTGGCCCCGGAGCATAACGGCCCGATCGAGGAAGTGCCTGTGGCGGAGCCGGATGAGTCAACGCTGCCGCTCGAAGACGGGATTGTTGCTCGTCATGCACTGCTGACTCAGTTGCATGCTGCGCGAGCCTTGATCGACAAGCATCAGCCGGATCGCCTTGTCGTGCTGGGCGGTGATTGTCTTGTGGATCTCGCGCCTTTTGCCTATCTCAATGAACGTTACGCTGGCGACCTGGCGGTGCTTTGGGTCGATGCCCACCCGGATATCATGACGCCGCAACAGTTCCCCCATGCCCACGCGATGGTGCTCGGTAATTTGCTGGGCAACGGGGACCCCGACTTCGTCAAAGCGGTAGCCCGCCCCGTCAAGCCCGGTCATGTCATGTACGTTGGCCTGCACGACCCTAATGAGTGGGAATCCGCCGAGATGTTGCGACTGGGGTTGCAAAACGTCGGCCCCGAACAACTGGCTCGAAAAGGCAGCCAGCCTGTAGTCGAGTGGTTCAAATCCACCGGCGCGAAGCACCTGGCAATTCACTTTGATCTGGATGCTCTGGACCCTGCCTTTTTTCGGGCTCTGCTGTTCGCCAGACCCGACATTGCAGCAGGAACCTTCGAGGGCGTTGCGCAGGGCGAACTGACCATCGAGCAGGTCGTTCAGTTGCTGGGAGACATGGCTGAGGTAGCCGATGTGGTGGGACTGGGGATTACCGAGCACCTTCCATGGGATGCGCTGGCCATGAAAAACATGCTTGCCAGATTGCCGTTGATCGGCAAGTCAGCCTGAGTCCATAAAAAAACGGGGAGCCACGCCTTATCAGCCTGACTCCCCCGTTTTTCTGCAAAGGCTTACGCCAGTTGTTTCAGCAACGCCTTGGCGACGGCTTCCGAGCTGGCCGGGTTCTGGCCAGTCACCAGCTTGCCGTCTTCAACCAGGTAGGGCTGCCAGTCGGGACCTTTCTCATAGAGGCCGCCCAGGGCGATGAACTCATCTTCGATGAGGAAGGGGACGACATCGGTCAGTTCTACCGCTTCTTCCTCGCCATTGGTAAAGCCGGTGACGCGACGGCCTTTGATCAACGGCTCGCCATTGGCAGCCTTGACGTGACGCAATACGCCTGGCGCATGGCAGACGAAACCGATTGGCTTGTTGGCGCGCTCAAAGGACTCGATCAGTTCGATGGAACGCTTCGACTCTGCCAGGTCCCAGAGCGGGCCGTGGCCGCCTGGATAGAAAACCGTGTCGAAATCCTGCTGGCTGACGCTGTCCAGCTTCACGGTGGTCGCCAGTACTTGTTGAGCTGCCGGGTCAGCCTTGAAGCGATGGGTCAGTTCGGTCTGGAAATCCGGCAGGTCGCTTTTCGGGTCCAGAGGAGGCTGGCCGCCAGCAGGCGAAGCCACCACCACTTCGGCACCGGCGTCGATGAAGGTGTAGTAAGGCGCTGCGAATTCTTCGAGCCAGAAACCGGTTTTCTTGCCGGTGTTGCCCAGTTGATCGTGAGAGGTCAGTACCATCAGGATTTTCATTGCAGTTTCCTCGTAATGTCCATGAGTCAGGTGAGGCGCAGGCTGTCAGGTTGATGGCCTGCGCATTGTCTTCATTGCAAGTGACGGTCAGCCTTTCAGGAAGGCTTCCAGCGGTGCCGATTTGTCGCCATAAGGTGCGCGCATTCGCAGGTTTGCAGCGCCGTCTTCACTCTGGATGACGACAGGTTTGGCATGGGTAAAGCGTCTGAAACCGTGGACGCCATGGTAAGCGCCGATACCCGATGCTCCTACTCCACCAAACGGCAGGGTGTCGATGGACACATGGCTCATCACATCGTTGACCACCAGCGCGCCTGAAGTGGTTTGGAGTGCAAAGGCGTGCTGTCGTTCGCTGTCATTGCCGAAGTAATAGGCCGCCAGCGGGCGCGGGTTGGCATTGATGTAGGCCACCGGCTCGGCGCGGTCGGTGTAGGTCTTGACCGGTAGCAGCGGGCCGAAAATCTCTTCCTGCATGACCTGCATGTCATCGTTCACATCCAGCAGCAGGTGAGGCGCGATCTTGCGTGTCTTGGCATCGAAGCCCGGTTCACCTTCCGGCGCCAGATTGACGATGGTTGCACCTTTGCTGCGCGCATCATCGATCAGGCCCACGAGGCGTTCATAGTGACGCTGGCTGATGATGGACGTGTATTCCTGATTGCTCTGGATGCTCGGGAAACTGTTGGTAACGAAGCTTTTGCCAGCGGCGGTCAGTGCCTCGACCTGCGACTTCGGAATCATCATGTAGTCCGGTGACAGGCAGATCTGGCCAGCATTGAACGTTTTGATCGTCAGGGTGCGTTCTATTGCCGTGCGGATATCGAAGTCCTCATCCACCACAACAGGCGACTTGCCGCCCAGTTCAAGGGTAACCGGGACGAGATTTTCAGCCGCAGCCCGCATCACATGACGTCCCACCGTGGTGCTGCCGGTAAAGACCAGGTGATCGAAAGGCAGTCCGCTGAACGAGGCGCCCAGATCGGCATCACCCAATACCACTGCCAGTTCCAGTGGGTCGAAGTAGCCTGCGATCAGTTCTGCCAGCAGCTCGGAGGTTCTGGGCGTCAGCTCGGATGGTTTGAGCATGGCGGTATTGCCGGCTGCAAACACACCGGCCAGTGGGCCGAATGACAGGTTGATCGGGAAATTCCAGGGGCTGATGACGCCCACAACGCCTAGAGGCTGTTGCTGAATCCAGGCCTGCATGCCTGGCCCGGGAGCAGCAACCTGTTCAGGTTTCATCCACTCGGCCACATGCTCGGCAGAGTGCTGGAGCATTTTTACCGTCATGACGGTATCAGCCATCAGTGACTGGTAAAGGCTGCGATTACCGAAGTCGGCATTGATGGCTTTGCCAATGGCTTCATGGTTGTCGCTGAGCAGTTTGGCGCCACGTATCAAGCGGTCCTGACGCAGCTTCGCATCAGCAGGACCTGCCGCTGTGTGGGCACGTTTCATGTTCAGCAACAGGGCTTTCAATTCTTTGGTGTCTGGCTGGAAAGGCATGGTTTCTGCTCCTTGGCTACGGACGTGGTGTGGATGACGCTGAGCTGAACATGCAGATCGACCAACATGGGTCTATTTGATCTGGTATAAAAAAATGTTCGGTACAGGTCAGTCATTTCGTCGTTCATGAGCGCTTTTCTCAAGCGATGTGGCTATCTTATGGGCACCCAGGCCTGATGTATAACAACGGCTTTTTTGCACCGTCATAAAATAATTTATGGGATATGTATGTCTCTTGTTCGTTTGAGGACCTTTATCGAGGTTTACCGGCAGCGCTCGATCAGTGGCGCGGCGCGGACCTTGAGCCTGACTCAGCCTGCGGTGTCGCAGCATATTTCCGGGCTCGAGGCGGCGATCGGCAGGAGCCTGTTCGAGCGTCAGTCGCGGGGTGTCGAGCCTACGTCCGCAGCGGATGAACTGGCGGCGGATATCGGTGACAAGCTGGATGCAGCGGAAGCTGCGCTGTCATCGGCCAGGGCGCGTTCGGTAGAGTTGGCTGGTGCGTTGCAGATCATTGGGCATGCCGATGTTCTGGCTGAAGTGGTTGCCAGGCAATTGCTGCCTTTGCTTGAGGTCGGCATTCGTATCAGGATGCAGAGCGGCAATCAGGAATCGATCACGCATATGCTGATCGAAGGCCACTGCGATCTCGGGATTTCCGCCGCGCCGCCCAATAATAAGCGCCTGCGCAGTGAACTGATGTTTGTCGATGACGTGTTGGCGGTGGCTGCGCCTTCGGTGGTTCAGCGTCTTGCAAGTGCGCCGGACTTCAAACAGGCATTGCTGGAAGAGCCGGTGCTTGCCTACAACCTGGACTTGCCGCTTATCGATGGCTGGCTGGAGGTGAACCGGATAGACGCGCCGAAACTGATGCCGGCCATGGTGGGGCAGGATTTGCGCAGCCTGTGCAATCTGCTCAAGGAAGGGTTTGGCTGGAGCGCGTTACCGGCTTATTTATGCGGGCCTTACATTGCGCGGGGTGAGTTGCAGGAAATACCGGCCCCGATTGGCCCGTCCAGTCGCGAATATTATTTGCTATGGATCCCCAGCGCCTTGCGTCAACCGCGTGTAGCCCATGCCAGACAATCCCTGTTGTGGCGGTTGCGGGCTGATCGGCAAAAAACCGGGGAGGAATGAGCTGGCCGCTTGTTGAGTATGTGTCCGGCGGCCAGCGTTTCAAGGTCGAGCTTACATCCGGAACTGCAACACCAGTTGATTAAGGCCGACAGCCAGTTGCGACAGCTCTGCGCTGGCAGCTGAAGTCTGATTGGCGCCTGTGGCGTTTTGAGTCGAGAGGTCGCGGATGCTGGTCAGGTTGCGATCCACTTCACGAGCCACTTGCGCCTGTTGCTCGGTGGCCGAAGCGATGCTCGTGTTGCGCTCGTTGATCTGCACGATGGCTGCCGTGATTTCCGCCAGCGCATGACCTGCCGCCTGGGCAACTTCGAGACTGGCGCGAGCCTGCTCGCTGCTGTGTCCCATGGCGCTTACGGCCTTGCTGGCGCCGCCCTGAATGGACGAAATCATTTTTTCGATCTCGGCAGTCGACTGCTGGGTGCGATGAGCCAGTGCCCGGACTTCATCGGCAACCACCGCAAAACCACGACCGGCTTCACCCGCCCGTGCTGCTTCGATGGCGGCGTTCAGCGCCAGCAGGTTGGTCTGGTCGGCGATGCCGCGAATCACATCCAGAACCCCGCTGATGCTTTGCACTTCGACGGCCAGGCCATCGATTTCAACGGCGGTGGTGCCAACCGACTCATGCAGTTCGTTGATCGCACTGACGGTTTCGTTCACGCGCCTGCGGCCATTTTCTGCTGACTTGCTGGAGTCCTGTGCGGCAGTCGAGGCCAGTACCGCGTTGTGAGCGACCTCTTCGACCGCTGCACTCATCTGATTGATTGCAGTGGCTGCCTGGTTGATTTCATCGTTCTGACGCTGAACACCGCGCAGGGAGTCCTCCGTCACGGCCGACAACTCTTCGGAAGTGGAGGCCAGTTGGTTGGAGGAATTACCCAGTTCACTCAGCGTACGACGCAGGTTTTGCTGCATGATCGAGAGCGCGGCCAGCAGGCGGCCCGGTTCGTCCTGGCCGTCAACGGCAATGGGTTTGCTGAGGTCATTGGCCGAAATCTGCTCGGCCACCGCCAGTGCCTTGGCAATCGGAGCGGTCAGGCTGCGGGTAAAGATACCGGCCAATGCCAGCGTGGCTGCAAGCGCGACCAGAATGGCAATGATCGTGACATTGCGGGCCTGGGCGTAGGTGTTGTCGGCGGCAACATCGGACTCCGCGACCTTGAGGTCGGACAGGCGTGAAATCTCGGCGATGTCCTTGGCCAGCAGGTCGGCGGCCAGAGTCATCTCACCGTTCGACTGGGTCAGTGCGGTGATGACGTCCTCGCGTTTTTGCGAGACGGCCTCCAGATATCGTGAATGTATGGCCAGATAGCTGTTCAGGTTGCGGGACATGCTGTCGTATGTCTTCTTGCCTGCATCGGTGACCAGAAGGGATTGCAGCTTGCGGACATCTGTCTCAAGGCTGCTGCGGGCCTGGGTGACACGTTGCTGCGCAGCGTTGGTTGCACTGACATCCTGCGCCAGGCGCAAGCCGCTGTTGCCAAGGCGGATGGTCAAAAGATCATTCTTGATCTGATCGACTGCCTGAACGGTGGGTAATACGTTGTCTTGCAGTGTTTCCCGGGACTCTTTCAAATTGGAGGCTTGCATCAGTGAGAACAGCCCGAGTGCTGTAATCAGCAAGGCAAAAAAGCCAAAGCAGAGCAATGACCGTGGTGCGATGTTGAGGTTTCTGAAAGTCATGGGAAGTGCCGTCGATAGGGAGTTGACAGTCTGAAACTATCGACCTGAAGCGGTTCAGCTTTAGAAAATCGACGAAATTCATCTATATGAGGCCGCAGAAATCATTAATCGTCTGCGGTTATGATGGCGTCTTGAACGGTCTGCAGGAGGTAATCAGGCAATGGGCACACATGCAGTGAGTGGCAATGATGAGTGATTGCTGGGCGGTTCTGGCGCTGCCTGACGATGCCGATGAGCGCAGTATCAAGCGCCAGTATGCGCGACTGCTCAAAAGCAATCGTCCTGATGAGGATGTCGATGGCTTTCAGCGTCTGCGGGAAGCTTATGAGCGGGCTCTGCATATTGCTCGCTATCGGGAGGAGAGCGATGACGATGAGGTTGCCGAGCCGACCGGGCAAGTGATGCCGGCTCCGCACGATACATCGCCGCCATGGCTGGCGCTTGTTGATCAGGCCGACGTCGACAATCTGCATGAACTGCGCCTTCAGGCCCGGACGCTGGGTTGCGCACAAGGCTTCGAGCTGGGATTGCTGCTGCGGTGTCTTGCCGATCCCGAACGCGAGATCGAACTGGCCCAGGCCGCGACTCAGCAGTTGAACTGGCTGACGCCCTGGCAAGAAGTGCCTATGGATGGTGAGCAGGCTGCAAGGCTGACTCAGATCCTGCTCGACGCCCGTCAGGCCCAATTGCAGGTTCAACTGCAGGCTGGCGAGGAGGGCGGTTTCATCGATGCGCTGCAGGCGCTGCGTCAACAACCCTGGCTGGCTTCGCTGGAGCGCAGCGAGCATTTGCAGAGCTGGGTCATGATTCTGTTGCACAACACGGCGGGTTGGGGTTCGACTTTGTTCGGGCAGGTGTGCTCCTTGTTTGGTTGGGATGCGAAGAAAGACCTGCATCCAGAGCCTGCCTTTATCTGGCAGCATTTGCTTGATCGCGTTGAAAAGGATGATTTTGTCCGGCACCTGCAGCGTCTGCTCGGTAAGAAGCCGTTCAGCGCCGAGGGGCGCGCCGTGCATTTGTTGCTGGGGGCGTATAGCGCTGTCGAACGCAGGCGAATGGCCAGGGCTGAAGATGACAATGTGCGCGTTATCTGCAAGCGGCTGGTCGAGCAAATGACGCTGCGCTATCCCGGTGTTCTCGAGGCCTTTCCCGATGCCGATCTTGAATGCTGGAAGCGGGTGCATGAGCCTTTTTCCCCTGAGGTCAGGCGCTGGCTGGGGCTTGCGGCATTGCCTGTTGTTTTGCTGTTCGGCCTTTCGCTGTATTTCCAGAGGGATCAGGATCTGTGGTTTCTGATTCTGTATCCCTTGCTGATGGTTCCGGGTCTTATGTTGTACATGTATGTATGGCGCCCGCTCTGTGAGGTTGTTGCGACACTGGATGAATGGCTGAGTATTCGTCTTCTGCCTGATGTCATCAGCGGGCCGACCGCGAACGCCAAGGTGGTGCAGCACGCACTGCCGCTGACTGTCATGGGTGGGGTGATGGCGTGGAAAGGCGGCGGGCTTGGGTTGGCGCTTCACTGTTTCGTGACGCTGATATGGATAGCGTTCGCTCCTTATCGCTATCCCAGGCCCTATGCCGCCCTGAAGCGGTTCTTCCGGGCCAGGAAAATGATGTTGGGAGGCGTGTTTCTTGGCGCTTTCTTCTGCATGCTTGCTGCTGGCTTCTTCGCCATGTCACAACCTGGAGGCACCAGGGAGCGAGCCGCTGCATCCCAAGGCAGTTACCAGTCCGACTGCAACCCCGATAACCTGCGCCGGACAATGTCACAGGCCTGTCAGACCGCTCTCGACTCCAAAGAGTGTGTCCAGAGTGAATGGGCGAAGAGGATTCACGCTTGCGGGTTCGTCGCCGAGGTGGTGAAAAAGACGCTGGAGACGAAGGCGGGCAAGTGATCGGCGGGCTGCTTGCTTATATAGCTATATAAGCAGGTACCCGGTATTTCGGGATATGTAGAAAAAGCTGTGAAAAAGCGTTTGACACAGCCTTCGGGTCCTGTAGAATTCGCCTCCCGCTGACGAGCAACCTGAGGTTGATCGAAGCGCAAGTGGTTGAAGTTGCAAAGGAAACTTTGAAACTTGTTGAAATAACCGCTT
>NZ_FYDI01000030.1:0-5650 GCF_900187465.1 Pseudomonas sp. Irchel 3A18 | reverse complement strand
CGGATTGCTGAGCCAGAGCCAGACGGTCCAGGTCGATGCGGGCAGCGCCTTGAGGCACGTCCAGGTCGCCATGGGTCAGAATCTGGCGAGCGCCGCTGTCCTGCACCATGAACGCCTGACGTTCCTGGGGTGCATTGACGTCCAGCGGCACATAAACGGCGGCACATTTATTAATCGCCAGTTGCGCCACCAGCAGATCCAGGGAGCGTGGCAGCAGAATGGCTACGGCATCGCCAGCAATCACACCCTGGCTGATCAGATGATGAGCCAGTCGATTGGCCCGGCTATTGAGTTCGGCGTACGTCAGCGTCTGCTCGCCATGAACAGCGGCCAGCGCTTCAGGACGCTCGGCCACCTGTTGTTCAAACAGGGCATGAACGGAGCTGTCCCGTGGATAGTCGGCAGCACTGTGATTGAAGCTGTGCAGCAGTTGCTCACATTCGGCCTCGGGCAGAACCGGAATATCCGTCAGTTCGGTTTGACCACCCGCCTCCAGAGCGCTGACCAGATGAGTCATGGCCGAGGCCATATAACCTGCAACACGTTGCGCGCCGATTTGCACCGATGCCTGCACGTTGAGTGCAAAATGCTCACCGAAATCGTCAACCGACAGAATCAACGGGTAGTTGGTCCGCTCTTCCGCACTCAGGGTTTCAATACCTTTCCAGGCGGCCAGTGTCTGCGCATCCAGCGGTTGCCCGGCGTCAGCGCTGTGCCGGTAGTTCAGCAAGGCGCTGAAGAGCGGTGTCGGGGCGAGTACGCCGCTGCAACGCTGGGCAAGCGCCAGTGATGCATGCTCATGGCCCAGCAATTGAGTTAGCGTGGCGTGGGTATTCGATACCCCGTCACGGGCATTCTGCCCGCCGATACGCACACGCAACGGCAAGGTATTGATAAACATGCCCAGGGATTGCCCGCTGGCCTGCATGCTCTGCATGCGACCTAGCATGACCGTACCGAACACCACATCGTCGCGGCCCGATACCACGCTCAGCACCCGGGCCCAGGCCAGATGGCAGAGACTGGCGGCGCTGACGCCCAGTTGTCGGGTCTGGGTACGCAAGCGTTGCCCAAGCTCAGGGGACAACGTCAGGTGCGCCTCTTCGACTCCGTTACCGTCGCCCAGCACATCCTGCAGGCCGAACGGCAAGGTAGGCTCATCCATGTCTCCCAGCATCTCGCCGAAAAACGCTTCGTGGCCCTGACGCTTTCCGGGCTGGCGGGTTTGCGCCACATAGTTGCGATAAGGCACAGGGGGTTGGAGGGTTTTAGACTGACCGGTCAAAAACGCCTGCATTTCATGCTGCACGATCTCCAGCGCAGCATGGTCGATGGCCAGGTGATGGAACAGCAGCATGCCCAGCCAGCGCTGGTTGGCCTTGTCTTCGCTGACCACCAACAGCATCAGCGGAGCCTGGCCGATATCCAGGCGGTAATGACGAGGATCGAAGCGTGCCTTGAGTTGCGGCAACACTTCACCCTCTTCCAGTTCCTGGCTGATGTCCCTGACGCCCAGCTTCGCCTCACGCCAGACCACCTGTACCGGCTCATCCAAACCTTCCCACACAAGCGATGTGCGCAAGATGTCATGCCGGTCGATCACGCTCTGCAAGGCCGCGACGAAATCATCCAGTCGCTCGCGGCTTGCCATGGTGAAGTCGGCCTGCAACACGTAAGGATCACCACGCTCGGCAGTCAGGTGATGATAGAGAACCCCTTCCTGCAACGGTGCCAGCGGGTAGATGTCCTGAACATTGGCAGTGCCGCCCGGAATACTGGCCACGATCCTGTCGATGGCCGCCTGATCCAGGGTCAGCAACGGCAGCATATCCGCAGTGATGTGCTCACAACCCGGAACAATGCCGTTGGCTGGCACATTCTGCAGGCTCGCCAGGGTGGTGGCATACGTGCCGTTCTTGATCGACTCGATCAGCATTGCCTTGTGTTCACGCAACAAGGCAAGGACGGCTGGCTCGGCCAGTGACTGCTTACGACCGCGTACAGCCAGTTGCTCACCCGAAACGGAAAGCTCGACGCCTTTTTCTTCCAGTGTTGCCAGCAGTTCAATCAAATTCACAGGAAAATCTCCGTTTTTTCCGTCGCAGCGGCGTATTTCGCGAGGGTAGGTTGTTCAAACAGGGTTTTGACGTCGGCTTCCATGCCCGCCTGACGCACTTTCTCCATCAGGCTGACCACCAGCAGCGAATGGCCGCCCAGCTCGAAGAAGTGGTCATGGCGTCCTACCCGCTCGACCTTGAGCACTTCAGCCCAGATCTGTGCCAGAAGGATTTCGGTTTCGCCTTGGGGCGCTTCATAGCCACGGCTGATAACGGCCTGCTGGTCGGGTGCCGGCAGTGCCTTGCGATTCAGCTTGCCGTTAGGTGTCAGAGGCAAATGTTCAAGATGGACATAGGCCGCAGGCACCATGTAACCCGGCAACTGGTCTTGCAGATGCGTGCGGAGGACTTCCAGATCGACCTGGGCAACCGTCAAAGTGAAATAAGCCACCAGACGCTTGTCACCCGGCACGTCCTCACGGGCAATGACCACCGCTTCTTTCACGGTTTCATGACGTGCCAACCGGGCCTCGATCTCGCCCAACTCGATACGGAAGCCGCGAATCTTCACCTGATCGTCGTTACGGCCCAGGTATTCGATACTGCCGTCTGCCAGCCAGCGGCCCAGGTCGCCGGTGCGGTACATGCGGGCGCCGGTGTCGGTGCTGAAAGGGTCGTCCATGAAGCGTTCGGCAGTCAGGTCATCCCGGTTCAGGTAACCCCGTGCCACGCCATCACCACCGATGTACAACTCGGCCGCCACGCCCATGGGCACCGGTTCGCCCTGCTCGTCCAGCAGGTAAAAACGATTGTTGGCAATCGGCCGCCCGATACCGACACGGGTCGATACCTTGTCATTGACGTCAAATTGCAGCGACGACGACCAGATGGTGGTTTCGGTCGGGCCGTAGACGTTCCAGAGCGTTTCAACTCTGGCGGCCACACGCTGTGCCAGCTCCAGAGGCAGCGCCTCACCACCGCACAAAGCCCTGAGCCCGGAAGCACCGGACCAGCCGGAATCCAGCAACAGTCGCCAGGTGGCGGGCGTGGCCTGCATCAGTGTTGCACCGCTGTGGCTGATGGCCTCGGCCAGCAATTGCGGGTCATGGCTTTGACGGCGATCCAGCAGCACGGTACGGGCGCCGCAGATCAGCGGCATGTAAAGCTCAAGGCCGGCAATGTCGAAGCTGATGGTGGTCAGTGCCAGCATGCGATCTTGCGGCGTCGCCTGAACCATGTCGCGCATGGCACACAGGAGGTTGACCACGCCCCGCTGTTCGACCATCACCCCCTTGGGCTTGCCGGTGGAACCGGAGGTGTAGATCACATAAGCCAACTGCCGGGAATCGGCCTGGCCAGTGACCGGATCAGCCGGCCCTGAGCGCCAGGACGCCTCAGGGCCGAGATCGATGGTCGCTACACGACCGCAGGACAGGCCTTCCGGTATCTGACCCAGGGTCAACAAGGCCACAGGAGCACTGCTGTCCAGCATGTAGTTCAAGCGATCGGCCGGATAGTCCGGATCAAGCGGCACATAAGCGCCACCCGCCTTCATGATCGCCAGCAGGCCGACCACCATCTCGATACCACGCTCGACACAGATCGCCACTCGGGCATTGGCAACCACACCCTGGTCGCGCAAATGCCGGGCCAGGCGATTGGTACACTCGTTCAGTTCGGCGTAGCTCAGTTGCCGATCCTCATGCACCAGTGCAATGGCCTCTGGTGTGCGCACTGCCTGGGCCTCAAACAGGCCATGGACGGTCTTATCGAGCGGATACGCCACACGGGTCGCATTGAACTCCGTGATCACACGTTCTCGCTCTTGAACCGGCAGAATGGAGACGTCCCGCATCCTTGAAACCGTTGCCCGCTCCATCGCATCGGCCAGCCCTGCCAGCGCCTGCTGCACATAGTCACAGACGCGTCTGGCGCCCACATCAGCAGAGGTCATGATCGAGAAAGCAAAGCCCTGACCTTCGTCATCCACCGACAGCGTCAGTGGATAGTTGGTGCGTTCTTCACCTTTGAGCAGTTCTATGCCCGCCCAGCCATCCATGCCTTCACGAGAGCGGGATGCTCCCGTATGGCGGTAATTGAGCAAGGCACTGAACAGAGGCAATGGCGCTTTTACAGCACTGCAGCGCTGCGCGAGCGTCAGTGAGGCATATTCGTGGACAAGCAGTCCGCTCAGACGGCGGTGAGTGTTCCTGACCGCATCCTGAACATTGATATCACCGACACTCACGCGCAACGGCAAGGTGTTGATGAACATCCCCAGCGCCCGATCGGCACCCTCGCCGCCCTGCATGCGCCCCATCAATACCGTGCCGAAGACCACTTCTTCCTTACCAGTGACCCTGGCCAGGACCTGCGCCCATGCAAGGTGATAGAGACTGGCCATGCTGACGCCAAGCCCACGCGCCTGATGGCGCAGTCGCTGTGTCAGATCGGCATCCACGGCCTGGCGAACCTCTTCGATACCGCTGCCATCGCCCTGCACATCCTGCAGGTCGAAAGGCAGTGTCGGTTCGTCGATATCCCCGAGCATATTCTGGAAGAACACTTCGTGCTCTTCGCGACTGGCTCCCAGGCGGGCCTGGGCCACGTAGTTGCGGTAAGGCACCGAGGCCGCCAGCGTATGCTCGCTGCCTTGCATGAACGCCTCGATCTCATGGGAAAGCACGGCCAGCGAGGTTGCATCGTCTATCAGGTGATGGAACAGCAGGATGGCCACCCAACGATCGTTGAGCGGATCCCGCGCGCAGGCAATGCGCATCAGGGGAGCCTGACGGATGTCCAGGCGGTAATGGCGTGGATCGAAACGCTCATGCAGACGGGTTTCAATATCGCCGTCAGCAGGATCCAGGCTCACGACTTCAACACCCAGCTCCGCTTCACGCCAGACCACTTGCAGTGGTTCGTCCAGACCTTCCCACAGCACAGCGGTGCGCAGGATGTCGTGACGGGCAATAACGGCCTGCAAGGCCTGGGCGAAAGCTTCGATCCGACTCTCACTGTCAAAGCCGAACATCACATATTGCAGGTACGGGTCACCAACGGAGGCCGCCAGGTGGTGATACATGATCCCCTCCTGCAGCGGAGCCAGGGCATAGATGTCCTGCACATTGGCAACACCGCCCGGCACACTGGCCACGACCGTGTCGATCTGCTCCTGACTCAGACGAACCAGTGGCAACATCTGCGGCGTAATACGCTCACAGCCAGCAGGAATAAGGTTGTCGGGAACAATTACGCCGCGCGTCCCGCCACCCACTGCCGCCGCCAGGGCTTCGAGGGTTGGTTGGCCAAACAGCACACGCACATCGGCGCTGAGATTCTGTTGACGCATCCGTTCGATCAGCTTCACTGCCAACAACGAGTGACCGCCCAGCTCGAAGAAGTGGTCATGACGACCCACTTGCTCAACACCCAGCAATTCCTGCCAGAGTTCGGCAATCGCCGTTTCGACTTTGCCTTGCGGCGCTTCATAGGCCCGGCTGGCCAATGCCGATTGATCCGGCACAGGCAGCGCCTTGCGGTCCAGCTTGCCGTTAGTAGTCAGCGGTAGCGATTCCAGCATCACAAAGGCA
>NZ_FYDI01000018.1:0-91859 GCF_900187465.1 Pseudomonas sp. Irchel 3A18 | reverse complement strand
GCTCGTAATGCAGCATCACCCCGGCACCGTTGCGCAACTCGATACCGGTCAGGCGATAGTGCTGGCCGTGGCGCAGGTAGGTTTCCTTGCGTTCCAAGCCGCGACACAGCACCAGTTGCTCTTCACTAGCCCGTACCAGGGTGACGTTTTCGATGGCGTCGTAATGGAACAAGCCCACCGCAGGCAGCGGGCAGGCATGGCTGCGGCCATCGGCGTCGTGGAACATCAGCCCGTCATCGATCCGGTCAAAGCGGGTGGTGAGTTCGCTGATCCAGCGTGCGCCCATGATGCCCTGATCGTAGGCCGACAAACGCGAGTTATAGAGGCGCGCCCAGTGAATCGGAAAGGGACCGGGCAGGCTGAAGTCGGTGTGGCTGAAGGTTTCGGAGCCGAGGGCGAAGCTGATGCTGTTGCAGGTGGTAGAGCAAACCTCGTTTTTCTCTGGATTGGGAGCGCTGCCAGCTTGCGCCTGCCTGTTGACCACCCCCGCCTGCCCCTCAGGTAACTGTTGACGTGACTCGCTGACGCTTGTGCTTTTGACATTAGCGCTTTGCCCATGGGCCTTGCGCTTGCGAAAGGCCTGTACCGCAATCGACAGGTTATTCAGCAGCCAACCAATTGAATGCTGTGTGCTCACATCGCCCAGCTTGCTCAACTGGGTACGAATCTCCGGGGCCATGGCACGCAGGGAGGATGTGTGCGTAAGGACCCGTTTTTTAGCGTCCTCGGGCAACAGATTGTTCGCGGCACTGTTGGCCATGCCCTTGGCAACGGATTTATAGGCACTTGCCATAGCACCGAAAACATTGCTGAAAGCGGCCTTGGGGTCGTTGAGCACCTGACTGGCCGCCGCGCTGGCTTGCTGACGAGCAGCAAGGCGATCACCTTTGGTATCCAGCTTGCCGTTGACCAGTGCCTCAAGGCCGTCGGCAATTTCGCCTACAACCTTGGCTCCTAACTCACCCGCATCACTCAAGATGCCCGCCAACTTGGACTGTGCCTGCGTCACAAAGTCATCAAGGGTGCCGACAATCGTGGCATTCAAATGCCCGATGATCACTTCGATAAGCGAGTCACCCAGTAGGGTCTTGGCACTGTTACGCAGTTCCTGACGTACCAGAAACAGGGTCGGGCGCAGACTCATGCGCGCCGCAGCCATGTTCGGAGGTGCGGGCAGTACGCCGATCAGATTGATACCCAGACTGGCCCACATGAAAAAATCGCGCTGCTTGCTCTGGCTCAGGGTGACGATATCGCCCAGCGCGTCCACCAGCGCCATGATATTCCCCACCACTGGCAATGAACCTGCCACGGTTTTGAGCCCTTCGAGGGTAACGGTTCCGCCGCTGATGGACTGCAACCAGGCGTCGAAAACTGCAGCCCCTGTCCCGACATCCTTGACATCAATGGTATTAAGCGGTGCCACCGCCACCTGCGCTTCACGCTTTTGAGCAGCCTCAGTCATGGCAGCATCTTCCCCGCCAGGAGATCAAAAGAAGGCCGTTTGAGAGGGACAAGAAACTCAAGACCGTTCAGACCTGAACGAGGGGCGTGGATGCGCTTTGCCATAAGGACTCTCCTTGATCAAATGGCGGGACCAGGCAGTAAAAAGACCGGTCGAACTGCAAAGAATTAACAAAAAACGCGTAAAAAACAAATTAGCGATACATATCAAATAATTAAAAAACAAACACCATCCTGTTAGAAAACAGCCATTACTTCAGAGAAAGTGCGCAAAAAGTTGCGCACCTACCCTAGCGGGCAATGGCTCTAAAAATCGCACATCATGCACGAGCCTGCTGCGCGTTCTTGATGGATATCTGGTTATTCATTGTCCAGAAGTCATAAAGCACGCCCAGCAGAAACAGCCCGCCTGTCAGCAGATAGATAAACCCGGTAATCCACTTGCCCTGATACATGCGGTGTACGCCGAAAATCCCCAGGAAGGTCAGCAGCAGCCACGCCACGTTGTAATCGGTCGAACCCTGGGTGAAGCGCAGGTCGGCTTCGCGATCCATGGACGGGATCAGAAACAGATCGATCAACCAGCCAACCCCCAACAAGCCGAAAGTGAAGAACCAGATAGTCCCGGTCACCGGCTTGCCATAGTAAAAACGATGCGCCCCCAGAAAGCCGACAATCCACAGCAGATACCCCAAAAGCTTGCTATGCGTATCCGGACGATAGCTGTTCATTTCTTACCTCTTTGAGCTGATAGAAAAAAATATGTGTGAGTTTTGTGACTTCCACGAGGTGTTCCGACGTATGGCAGTACGTCGCTAGTGGATGAGCCAACCCCTTGTCAGCAAAGGGATTGAGCCGAGAACCGAAAGAGTGTGTCGCACAAAACGTAACGATGCGAGTGTGATCGGGTCGACAAATGGGGTCGGATTTGATCGAAAAGCTGTTATAAAGTTGCGCGCTGACCACTATGAGCCTTGCAAAATGCGTCCCTTTTTCAAGACATGGCTAACCATTTGCCTTTTTATGCCTCTGGCCGCCCACGCCACCAACCGTGAGCAACAGCTTCCTGCGAGCTTCACCGGCTATACCGCCAAGAGCCACTTTTCTCCAGTCATCACGCCTCGCACTATCCCACTGGAAGCCTCTATCCCCCTAAAGTTTCAAAGTACCACCGACACTCAGATACCGGCACCAAGAAAGAATTCAGCCAAGTCCGTCAAAGCTACCAAGGCCGTATCGACCACAAATGCCAAACAAGGCAATGCTGTCGTGAAGCGTGCCTTGCAAGCGGTCGGCACCCCTTATCGCTGGGGCGGCAACACGCCGGGCAAAGGTCTGGATTGCAGCGGGCTGGTGAAATACGCCTTCAATGATGTGCAGGAAGTCGATCTGCCCCGTACCTCCAATGCCATGGCTGAAGGCCATGGCCAGAAGGTCGATCGCAAGGATCTGAAGCCGGGCGACCTGCTGTTCTTCAACATCAAGAGCCGCAAGATCAACCATGTGGCCATCTACCTGGGCAATGATCGCTTCGTTCATGCACCCCGTCGTGGCAAGGCAGTGACTGTCGATACGCTTAAAAAGCCGTACTGGAACAGCCATTACAAGATCGCCAAGCGCGTTCTGCCCAAGCAGGCAGCGCCCATTCACCTCGCCCAGCGCTAACGCATGAAGGCCTGTCTCATCGACAGGCCCCTCAATCAGAAGTTATCAGGCACCTTGGCCCGCTCCCGCGCACTCTCGCGGGTAATCAGCCCTTTCTTCACCAGATCTGCCAGACACATATCCAGCGTCTGCATGCCCACCGATCCCCCCGTCTGGATGGCCGAGTACATCTGCGGCACCTTGTCTTCACGAATCAGGTTACGAATCGCGGGCGTGCCCATCATGATTTCGTGAGCTGCCACACGCCCACCCCCCACTTTCTTGAGCAGTGACTGCGAAACCACGGCATGCAGTGACTCGGAAAGCATGGAGCGGATCATGGATTTCTCCTCCGCCGGGAACACGTCGACCACGCGGTCGATGGTCTTGGCCGCCGAGGTGGTGTGCAAGGTGCCAAAGACCAGGTGGCCGGTTTCAGCGGCAGTCAGCGCCAGGCGAATGGTTTCCAGGTCGCGCAGCTCACCCACCAGAATCACGTCAGGGTCTTCACGCAGGGCCGAGCGCAAGGCCTCGGAAAAGCCCAGCGTATCGCGATGCACTTCACGCTGGTTGACCAGGCATTTCTTGGATTCGTGAACGAATTCGATAGGGTCTTCGATGGTCAGGATATGGTGATGCTTGTTGCAGTTCAGGTAATCGATCATCGCCGCCAGCGTGGTCGACTTGCCCGAACCGGTCGGCCCGGTCACCAGAATCAGGCCGCGAGGCACGTCGGTAATCTTGCGAAACACTTCCCCCATGCCCAGGTCTTCCATGCTCAGGATCTTGGAGGGAATGGTCCGGAATACCGCGCCTGCGCCACGGTTCTGATTGAAAGCGTTGACCCGAAAACGGGCGACACCCGGCACTTCAAAGGAAAAGTCGGTTTCCAGAGACTCCTCGAAAGCCTGACGCTGCTTGTCGTTCATGATGTCGTAGATCAGCGCCTTGACCTCCTTGGCATCCAGCGGCGGCAGGTTGATCCGCCGCACATCGCCGTCCACACGGATCATCGGCGGCAGCCCCGCAGAGAGGTGCAAGTCCGACGCGCCCTGTTTGGCACTGAAAGCCAGCAGCTCGGTAATATCCATACAGCTCCTCAATCACATAGAATGCCGCAGACTTTAGCCCTGCTGGCGCAAATCAATGTCCACGATAGCAGCGAACATTTCAACGCTCGAAGAACGAATTCGCGCAGCGGCACACGCAGCGCAACGCAACCCGTCCGCAATCGGCCTGCTGGCCGTCAGCAAGACCAAGCCGTCAGGCGACCTGCGTGAAGCCTTTGCCGCCGGCCTGCGCGATTTTGGCGAAAACTATTTGCAGGAAGCCCTGGGCAAACAGCAGGAATTGACCGACCTGCCCTTGTGTTGGCATTTCATCGGCCCCATTCAGTCGAACAAGACGCGCGCTATCGCCGAGAACTTCGCCTGGGTACATTCCGTGGATCGCCTGAAAATCGCCCAACGCCTGTCAGAGCAACGCCCCGAGCACCTTGAGCCGCTCAATATCTGCATTCAGGTCAATGTCAGCGGCGAGGCGAGCAAGTCAGGCTGTACGCCGCAGGACCTGCCAGCCCTGGCGGCAGCCATCAACGAACTGCCCCGACTAAAGTTGCGCGGGCTGATGGCGATTCCCGAACCCACAGATGACAGCGCCGAACAGAACGCTGCCTTTGCTGCTGTCCGTACACTGCAAGAACAACTGAACCTGCCACTGGACACACTTTCCATGGGTATGAGCCACGACCTGGAAGCCGCCATTGCCCAAGGCGCGACCTGGGTGCGGATCGGCACTGCCCTTTTTGGCGCCCGTGACTACGGCCAGCCATAACCCACAGACAAGGATCTCTTTCATGAGCAAGACTCGTATCGCCTTTGTCGGCGCCGGAAACATGGCAGCCAGCCTGATCGGCGGCTTGCGCGCCCAGGGCGTGGAAGCCGCACTGATCCGCGCCAGTGATCCGGGCGCCGAAACCCGGGAGCGCATCGCAACCGAGCACGGCATCACCGTGGTCGCCGACAACGCAGAAGCCATCGAAGGCGCGGATGTCGTGCTGCTGGCAGTAAAGCCGCAAATGATGAAAACCGTCTGCGAAGCCCTGCGCCCAAGCCTCAAGCCTCAACAACTGATAGTCTCCATTGCCGCAGGCATCACCTGCGCCAGCATGACCCAGTGGCTGGGCGAGTCGCCTATCGTGCGCTGCATGCCCAACACGCCAGCGTTGCTGCGCCAAGGCGTCAGCGGCCTGTATGCCACCGACAAGGTCAGCGCCGCACAACGCGAGCAGGCCGAACAATTGCTGTCGGCGGTGGGCATCGCGGTCTGGCTGGACGAAGAGAAACAACTGGATGCCGTGACCGCTGTCTCCGGTAGCGGCCCGGCGTATTTCTTCCTGATGATCGAGGCAATGACGGCGGCGGGCGTAAAACTGGGGCTGCCCGAAGACGTTGCCAAGAAGCTCACCCTGCAAACCGCTCTGGGTGCCGCGTTGATGGCAACCGGCAGTGATGTGGATGCCGCCGAATTGCGTCGCCGCGTGACCTCACCTGCCGGCACCACGGAAGCCGCCATCAAGGCGTTCCAGGCAGGCGGTTTTGAAGCACTGGTAGAAACGGCCCTCAGCGCCGCTGATAATCGTTCGGCAGAATTGGCCGAATTACTGGGTAAATAATTTTCCAGGCTTTCCGGAGCAGATCGATGATTGGATTGAACACCGCTGCAATTTACGTCCTGCAAACCATTGGCAGTCTTTATCTGCTGATCATCCTCTTGCGCTTCGTGCTGCAACTGGTACGGGCGAACTTCTACAACCCGCTGAGCCAGTTCACCGTAAAAGCCACACAGCCATTGCTCAAACCTCTGCGCCGGGTCATTCCGAGCGTGTTCGGCCTGGACATGTCGTCGCTGGTACTGGCGATCATCGTGCAACTGATCCTCATGGCCCTGACCCTGCTGCTGAGCTACGGCACCACCGGTGACCCGCTGCACCTGCTGATCTGGGCGATCATTGGCGTGACGGCGCTGTTCCTGAAGATATTCTTCTTTGCCCTGATCATCAGCGTGATCCTGTCCTGGGTCGCACCAGGCAGCCACAACCCGGGCGCCGAACTGGTCAACCAGATCTGCGAGCCTGCACTGGCACCGTTCCGCAAGTTCCTGCCCAATCTGGGCGGCCTGGACCTGTCGCCGATCTTCGCCTTCCTGGCCCTCAAGCTGCTGGACATGCTGGTCATCAATAACCTGGCAGCCATGAGCATGATGCCGCAGGTTCTGCGCATGCTGATCTGACGTTTCTTTCGCGAATGAATTCGCCCCCACAGGATGTGCATGGGGGCGGATTCATCCGCGAAAAGATTTCCTCTGTTGCCGCTACCCCCCGCGATCTTTAGACTTACGCCTCATTCAAGCGAGAGCAGGGTCGATGCCCACGGTCTTTCCCCACGATTCTGTCGGTCTGGTCACACCACAACTGGCGCACTTCAGCGAACCCCTGGCACTGGCCTGCGGTCGTTCGTTGCCAGCCTACGACCTCATCTATGAAACCTACGGCCAGCTCAACGCTGCGCGCAGCAACGCCGTACTGATCTGTCACGCGCTGTCCGGGCACCATCACGCTGCGGGTTTCCACAGCACTGAAGACCGCAAGCCGGGCTGGTGGGACAGCTGCATCGGTCCCGGCAAGCCTATCGATACCAACAAGTTCTTCGTGGTCAGCCTGAACAACCTCGGCGGCTGCAACGGCTCGACAGGCCCCAGCAGCATCGACCCGGAAACCGGCAAGCCTTTCGGCGCCAATTTCCCTGTCGTGACCGTGGAAGACTGGGTCAACAGTCAGGCGCGTCTGGCGGACCTGCTGGGTATCGAGCAGTGGGCAGCCATTGTCGGCGGCAGCCTGGGCGGCATGCAGGCGCTGCAATGGACCATCAGCTACCCGGATCGCGTGCGTCATTGCCTGGCAATCGCGTCAGCACCCAAGCTGTCGGCACAGAACATCGCGTTCAACGAGGTGGCGCGTCAGGCGATTCTCACCGACCCTGAATTCCATGGTGGTTCCTTCCAGGAAATCGGCGTGATCCCCAAACGCGGCCTGATGCTGGCGCGCATGGTCGGGCACATCACTTACCTGTCGGATGACTCCATGGGCGAGAAGTTCGGCCGTGGCCTCAAGAGTGAAAAACTCAACTACGACTTCCATAGCGTGGAATTCCAGGTCGAAAGCTACCTGCGCTATCAGGGCGAAGAGTTTTCCGGTCGTTTCGATGCCAACACTTATCTGTTGATGACCAAGGCTCTGGACTACTTCGACCCGGCCGCGAACTTCAATGACAATCTGGCGCAGACCTTCGCCAGTGCCAAGGCGAAGTTCTGCGTGATGTCCTTCACCACCGACTGGCGTTTCTCGCCTGCCCGCTCGCGCGAACTGGTGGACGCCTTGATGGCGGCCCGCAAGGACGTCTGCTACCTGGAAATCGACGCGCCTCAAGGGCACGACGCCTTCCTGATCCCGATCCCGCGCTACCTGCAGGCTTTCGGTAACTACATGAACCGAATTTCGTTGTGAGGACGCCATGAGAGCCGATCTTGAGATCATCCAGGAATGGATTCCCGCTGGCAGCCGCGTGCTCGACCTGGGTTGCGGCGATGGCGAACTGCTGACCTGGTTGCGTGACAACAAGCAGGTCACCGGCTACGGCCTGGAAAACGACCCGGACAACATTGCCGAGTGCGTGGCCAAGGGCATCAACGTGATCGAGCAGGACCTGGACAAGGGCCTGGGCAACTTTGCCAGCAACAGCTTCGATATCGTGGTCATGACCCAGGCGCTGCAAGCCGTGCACTACCCGGACCGCATCCTCGACGAGATGCTGCGCGTCGGTCGTCAGTGCATCATCACCTTCCCGAACTTCGGCCACTGGCGCTGCCGCTGGTACCTGGCGAGCAAGGGCCGCATGCCAGTATCCGAGTTCCTGCCGTACACCTGGTACAACACGCCGAACATTCACTTCTGCACCTTTGAAGACTTTGAAGAGCTGTGCCGCGAGCGCGAGGCACAGGTGATCGACAGGCTTGCCGTCGATCAACAGCACCGCCATGGGTGGGCCAGCAAGCTATGGCCTAATCTGTTGGGTGAAATCGGCATTTACCGGGTCAGCAGCCCCGGCCTGCCGGAACATCAGGTCGCTGTCTGATTCACCGCTTCTGGAGGAGAACGAACATGAGTCGCCTGGCCATTTTCCTGCTGACTGCCTGTCTGGGCCTGCCTGCGCTGGCAGCCGATGCCATCAAGGGCGAGCGACAGGAAAGGTTCGGTGACACAACCGTTCACTACTCCACCTTCAACTCGACCTTCCTGCAGCCGGAAATCGCCAAAGGCGTCGAGCTGATCCGCAGCAAGAACCAGGGCGTGATCAATATTTCCGTGATCAAGGATGGCAAGCCACAGGCGGCACAGGTCAGCGGTACGGTCAAAGACCTGACCAGCGCCTCGATCCCCTTGAGATTCAAGCAGGTCACCGAACCCGGCGCGGTCTACTACATCGCGCAATACCCTGTACCGCAGCAGGAAAACCGGACCTTCGACATTCACGTCAAGACTGGCAGCGATACCCATCGCTTCAGTTTCAATCAAGAGCTTTTCCCAGGCCAATGATGAACCTCACGCAACTTGTATTGGCCAGCCACAACGGCGGCAAACTCAAAGAACTCCAGGCCATGCTGGGCGACAGCGTGCAACTGCGCTCCGTGGGCGAGTTCAGCCACGTCGAGCCGGAAGAAACCGGCCTGTCCTTCGTCGAGAACGCGATTCTCAAGGCCCGCAATGCCTCGCGCCTTTCCGGTCTGCCAGCACTGGCCGACGACTCGGGACTGGCGGTGGACTTTCTCGGTGGCGCACCGGGCATCTACTCGGCACGCTACGCCGACGGCAAGGGTGACGCGGCCAATAACGCCAAGCTGCTGGACGTTCTGAAAGACGTGCCAGACGAGCAACGCGGTGCGCAATTCGTCTGTGTGCTGGCACTGGTTCGCCATGCCGACGATCCCTTGCCGATCCTCTGCGAAGGCCTGTGGCACGGGCGCATCCTGCATGCGGCCAGCGGCGAACATGGCTTCGGTTACGATCCTCTGTTCTGGGTGCCCGAGCGCAACTGCTCCAGCGCCGAGCTGAGCCCGACGGAGAAAAACCAGCTCAGCCATCGCGCCCGCGCCATGGCCATACTGCGTCAGCGCCTGGGTCTGCAATGATCCACGATCCACCTGCGCAGCCCCTGTTTCTGGGTGAGGCTGGCTTTTCGTCCGAAAGCCCAAGGGCTGCCCTGCCGCAACTGCCACCGTTGTCGCTGTACATCCATATCCCGTGGTGCGTGCGCAAATGCCCGTACTGCGACTTCAACTCCCACACCGCAAGCCCGGTGCTGCCGGAGCAGGAATATGTCGATGCGCTGCTGGCAGACCTGGATCAGGACCTGCCTCACGTCCATGGCCGTGAACTGCGCTCGATCTTCTTTGGCGGCGGTACGCCGAGCCTGTTCAGCGCCGAAGCCTTGGGCCGGCTGCTGGCCGGTGTCGAGCAGCGCATCCCGTTTGCCAGCGACATCGAAATCACTCTGGAAGCCAACCCCGGCACTTTCGAGCAGGTCAAATTCAGCGCCTATCGCGGACTGGGCATCAACCGGCTGTCCATCGGCATCCAGAGTTTTCAGGAAGCCAAGCTCAAGGCGCTGGGGCGGATTCACAACAGTGACGAGGCCATTCGCGCCGCTGACATGGCGCGCATGGCCGGCTTCGACAACTTCAACCTGGACCTGATGCACGGCCTGCCAGATCAGTCTCAGGACGAAGCCTTGAACGACCTGCGCCAGGCTATCGCACTGGCACCGACGCATCTGTCCTGGTACCAGTTGACGCTGGAGCCCAACACCGTTTTCTGGAACCAGCCGCCAGTCCTGCCCGAAGACGACATCCTCTGGGATATTCAGGAAACGGGTCAGCAACTGCTGGCTGACAGCGGCTATGCGCAGTACGAAGTCTCGGCCTATGCCCAGCCCGGCAAGGCAGCACGGCATAACCTCAATTACTGGAGTTTCGGGGACTTCATCGGTATCGGTGCAGGTGCCCATGGCAAACTCAGCCATCCAGACGGCCGCATTGTGCGCACCTGGAAGACCCGGCTGCCCAAGGATTACCTCAATCCGAAAAAGCCGTTCCGGGCCGGCTCCAAGCTGTTGAGCGTCGAGGAATTGCCTTTTGAGTTCCTGATGAATGCGCTGCGCCTCACAAATGGTGTGGACGCTGCATTATTTCGCGAAAGAACAGGTCTAAGCGTCGATTCACTGGCCAGCGCCCGCCAGCAAGCCGAACGACGCGGCCTGCTGCAGGCCGACCCGACACGTCTGGTTGCGACCCCGCAAGGCCAGCTTTTTCTCAATGACTTGCTGCAATACTTTCTGACCTAAGGACCCTGCATGGATCTCATACTCGATCTGCTCGCCACCGTCTCGCGATGGAGTCGCAACAACCTGTCAGAAATTGCACTGGCACTTGTGGGCTGCCTGCTGGTGCTGTTCGGTTCGGACTTCAAGGTGTGGATCGAACAGCGCATCAGCAGCATGACAGGTGCATTGCGCATCCCGCTTCTGGCCCTGCTGTGCACTATCGGCAGTGGTCTGGCGCTGATCTATGCCACGCCATGGGTGGTGCGCGGCCTGAGCCAGTTCAACAACTACAGCCTGGCGCCGGTCTTGTTGGTGGTACTGGTGTTGATCGGTGTGATTGCGGATCGTAAATAGTTTTTCTTCGCGAATGAATTCGCCCCCACATCAGTCTGTGGAAGCGAATTCATTCGCGAACCGGTTTTAAGCCAGCTTCTCGAACTTCAGATCCCACACACCATGCCCCAAGCGCTCACCACGGCGCTCGAACTTGGTGATCGGACGCTCGGCCGGGCGCGGAACATACTGGTTGTCTGCTGCCTGATTGCGATAACCAGGCGCAGCACTCATCACTTCCAGCATGTATTCAGCGTACGGGCCCCAGTCGGTAGCCATGTGGAACACGCCACCGACCTTCAACTTGCTGCGCACCAGTGCCGCAAACTCGGGCTGCACAATGCGGCGCTTGTGGTGACGGCTCTTGTGCCATGGGTCCGGGAAGAACAGCATCAGACGATCAAGGCTGTTATCGGCGATGCAGCGGTTCAGCACTTCGATGGCATCGCAATCGTAGACCCGAATGTTGGTCAGGCCTTGAGTCAGCGCGCCATTGAGCAACGCGCCCACACCCGGCGAATGCACTTCGACACCGATAAAGTCGTGCTCGGGCGCAGCCGCCGCCATTTCCAGCAGCGAGTGGCCCATGCCGAAACCGATTTCCAGAGTGCGCGGCGCTGAACGGCCAAACACCTGATCGAAATCCACCGGGGCGTCAGTCAACTGCAACCCGAACTTCGGCAGACCTTGATCCAGACCGCGCTGCTGGCCTTCGGTCATGCGACCGGCGCGCATCACGAAGCTCTTGATGCGGCGGTGATGGCGCTCTTCGCCTTCTTCGGTAGCAGGCGACTCTGGGTGTGGAACGTGCGAATCAGTCATCAACGGGCTCTTACTTGATCAGGCCATCCAGCGGCGAAGATGCGCTGGCATAGAGTTTTCTTGGCATACGCCCGGCGAGGTACGCCAGACGACCGGCAATTACAGCGTGCTTCATGGCCTCGGCCATCATGACCGGCTGCTGAGCGTGGGCGATGGCCGAGTTCATCAGCACGGCTTCGCAACCCAGCTCCATGGCGATGGTTGCGTCGGAGGCAGTACCGACACCGGCATCCACCAGCACGGGCACCTTGGTTTCTTCCAGGATGATCTGCAGGTTGTACGGGTTGCAGATTCCCAGACCGCTACCGATCAGGCCGGCCAGCGGCATGATGGCGATGCAGCCGATTTCCGCCAGTTGACGGGCGATGATCGGGTCGTCGCTGGTGTAGACCATCACGTCGAAACCGTCCTTGACCAGCACTTCGGCAGACTTGAGGGTTTCGATCACGTTGGGGAACAGGGTTTTCTGGTCTGCCAGCACTTCCAGCTTCACCAGATTGCGCCCGTCGAGCAGTTCGCGGGCCAGACGGCAGGTACGCACCGCTTCGACAGCATCGAAGCAGCCCGCCGTGTTGGGCAGAATGGTGTAGCGGTCCGGCGGCAGGACGTCCAGCAGGTTCGGCTCGCCCGGGTTCTGGCCCAGGTTCGTACGCCGCACGGCTACCGTGACGATTTCAGCCCCCGAGGCTTCGATGGCCAGGCGGGTCTGTTCCATATCCGCGTACTTGCCGGTGCCTACCAGCAGACGCGACTCAAAGGTCCGACCGGCCAGGATGAATGGCTTGTCGCTGCGAACATTGCTCATCGGAAATCCTCTTTAACTCGCACAAGGGGGTCATTGCTGTGCCGGGGCTAGCCGCCGCCGATGGCATGGACCACTTCGACCTGATCGCCTTCGCGCAGGACTGTGGATTCATGCTGGCTGCGGGGCACGATATCCAGGTTCAGCTCGACGGCTACCCGGCGTCCGGCAAGATCCAGACGAGCCAACAACGCCGCGACGGTTTCACCGTCGGGCACTTCAAAGGATTCACCGTTCAACTGAATGTGCATGCGCGATAGCAGCCATCATTTTAGGGGCCAGCATTCTAGCCCGATCAGCCGGTATGACCAAGGCAAAGCCGAGCCATTCGTCTCAAGCGCGACTGGTGTTCACTGGGATACGCCACCCAGACGCCAGGCCGCAATGCCCAGGGTCAGCCAACCGATCAGGAAAGCCAGACCGCCGAACGGCGTCACGATCCCCAGTTTGCCGATGCCGCTGAGGGTCAGCGCATACAGGCTGCCGGAAAACAGCACGATGCCGATGGCAAAGGAAAAGCCGGCCCAGGTGACCAATCGACCGGGAATCTGGGCCGCGAGTACAGCCACGCCCAGCAAGGCCAGCGCATGCACCAGTTGGTAAAGCACACCGGTGTGAAAAATCGCCAGATACTCGGGGCTCAGGCGACCTTTGAGGCCGTGGGCAGCGAATGCGCCGAGGGCTACGCCGGTAAAACCGAAAAAGGCAGCAAGCATCAAGAAGCTACGAAGCATCAAGGATCTCCAGTCAAAAATCGTCCAATGGCGCACGGTCTGTATAATGGCCCGCTCAACGGGTTCGGCCAAGCCATCTCTATGCTGCGTTTTCTCTTGCATCGTGTCGCCAAAATCCTGCTGTGGTTCGCAGCGGGCAGTTTCGTTCTCGTTCTTGTCCTGCGCTGGGTGCCACCACCGGGTACGGCGCTGATGATCGAGCGCAAGATTGAATCATGGGTCGATGGCGAGCCCATTGACCTGCAGCGCTCCTGGCAGCCGTGGAACAAGATTTCCGACAATCTGAAAATCGCGGTCATTGCCGGTGAAGACCAGAAGTTCGCCGAGCACTGGGGTTTTGATATCAGCGCCATTCAGGCGGCGATCCTGCACAACGAGCGCGGCGGTTCGATACGCGGGGCCAGCACCCTGAGCCAGCAGGTTTCAAAGAACCTGTTTCTGTGGTCGGGCCGCAGCTATCTGCGCAAGGCGCTGGAAGCCTGGTTCACGGCCCTGATCGAGCTGCTTTGGTCAAAGGAACGCATTCTTGAGGTGTACCTCAACAGCGTCGAGTGGGATGAAGGCGTATTCGGCGCACAGGCTGCCGCGCAGCATCACTTCGGCATCAACGCCAGCGCCCTGTCGACGCAACAGGCCAGCTACCTGGCCGCCGTACTGCCCAACCCGCGCCAATGGAGCGCCAGCCACCCCAGTAGCTATGTCTCACGTCGCGCAGGCTGGATTCGTCAGCAGATGCGTCAGTTGGGTGGGGATGGGTATCTGGCGGGGTTGAACAGTAGTCGCAAACTGTGACTGACTGTCTTCGCGAATGAATTTGCTCCTACGGCAGGAACAAATTCATTCGCGAAATAGATACAAAAACGCCCTGAGGTTATCAGGGCGTTTTGCGTATTACGCGGCTATCGAGGTCTTGAGCTTGTTCATCGCGCTCTTCTCGAGCTGGCGAATACGCTCGGCGGAGACGTTGTACTTCTGCGCCAGATCGTGCAGCGTGGCTTTTTCTTCTGCCAGCCAGCGCTGGTAGAGGATGTCGCGACTACGCTCGTCCAGTACATCCAGGGCCTGATGCAGATTGGCCGTGGAGTTGTCGCTCCAGTCGGAATCTTCCAACTGACGCGCAGGATCGTAACGATGGTCTTCCAGGTAGTTGGCCGGCGACTGGAATGCGCTGTCGTCATCGGCTTCCGACGCCGGATCGAACGCCATGTCCTGGCCGGTCAGGCGGCTTTCCATCTCGCGGACTTCACGAGGCTCAACACCAAGGCTTTCGGCCACGCGATGCACTTCATCGTTGTTCAGCCATGCCAGACGCTTTTTCTGGCTGCGCAGGTTGAAGAACAGTTTGCGCTGCGCCTTGGTCGTGGCGACCTTGACGATACGCCAGTTGCGCAGGATGAACTCGTGGATTTCCGCCTTGATCCAGTGCACGGCAAACGACACCAGACGCACACCCATTTCCGGGTTGAAGCGCTTTACAGCCTTCATCAGGCCAACGTTGCCTTCCTGGATCAGGTCGGACTGTGCCAGACCGTAACCCGAATAGCTGCGTGCGATGTGTACAACGAAACGCAGGTGGGCGAGGACCATCTGACGAGCCGCATCCAGATCCTGTTCATAGTAGAGACTCTCAGCCAGTTCACGCTCCTGCTCAGGCGTCAGCAAGGGAATGCTGTTCACCGTGTGCACGTAAGCCTCCAGGTTCGCACCCGGGACTAAGGCATATGCAGGTTGCAAAGAAGTGGTCATACGGGAAAAACCTCCAACTCATGACTCGTGCAGTTCAGCACTGCGAAAATTGACCGGGAACCGCTAGACAAGTTCCCTCCGCTGAAAAGTCAATGGGTTAAACAAAATTCACTTTAACGTGGCGCCAGCTCTCGCAAATGGCGGGCGACCGCAATCCAAGCACCGATATACCCTAACAAGACCGCTCCAAGCAAGAGCGACAGACCATCGGCCAACGGAACACCCGCCAGCGCGAAGTCGCTCCCGTACAGGCCAGCCAGCCCGACGACCGAGTCATTCAGCCAGTTCAGGCCGAACGCCAGCACGCCCCAGGACAGGAAACCCGCCCCAAAACCATACAGCGCGCCCATATAAAGGAAAGGCCTGCGCACATAGCTGTCTGTACCGCCGACCAGTTTGATGACTTCGATCTCGGTACGACGGTTTTCAATATGCAGACGGATGGTGTTACCGATCACCAGCAGCAAAGCGGAAACCAGCAAGACCGTCAAGCCGAAGACAAAACGGTCACCCAGCTTGAGAATCGCCGCCAGACGCTCCACCCAGACCAGATCGAGCTGAGCCTGCTCCACTTTAGGCAGTTCGGCCAGTCGGGCACGCAGGGCTTCAAGTGCCGGCTTGTCGACTTCCGTCGGCGTTACAAGCACCACACCCGGCAACGGGTTCTGTGGCAATTCCTTGAGCGCCTCACCCAGCCCGGACTGCTGCTGGAACTCGCCCAGAGCCTGCTCGCTGCTGATGTACTCGGCTTCGGCAACGCCGGGCATGGCCTTGATTTCGTCACGCAAACGGGCACCATCCGCCGCATTGGCGTTCAGGTGCATGTAGATCGAGATCTGCGCCGCACGCTGCCAGGAACCGCCCAGGCGCTCGACATTGTTCAGCAGCAATGACAGCCCCATGGGCAGGCTCAGGGCAATCGCCATCACCAGACAGGTGAAGAAACTGCCGATTGGCTGCTTGCCAAGACGGCGCAGGCTGTCGAGCAGGCTGGAGCGATGGCTTTCCAGCCAAGCCGCCAGCAGGGTGTTGAAGTCCGGACCGTCATCATCGTGATCCTGGCGCTTCTTCTGTTTCTGGGGTTCTGGATCTGCGGCCTTTGGCGCGACGCGATCCGAAACCTTGGGGCTGCGAGTGGCACTCATGCTCCGGCCTCCCCGTCACCGATCAGACGACCGCGTTGCAAAGTCAGCATGCGATGACGCATACGTGCGATCAGTGCCAGATCGTGACTGGCGATCAATACACTGGTGCCCAGCCGGTTGATATCTTCAAACACGCCCATGATTTCAGCAGCCAATCGTGGGTCGAGGTTACCGGTGGGTTCATCGGCCAGTAGCAAGGCCGGGCGATGCACGATGGCACGGGCAATACCGACGCGCTGTTGCTGACCGGTGGACAGGTCGCCGGGATACAGCTCGCCCTTGTCGGACAAGGCTACGCGCTCCAGCGCCGAATCCACACGCTTGGCGATATCGACCTTGGACAGCCCCAGGATCTGCAAGGGGAGTGCGATGTTGTTGAAAACGGTGCGGTCGAACAACAACTGGTGGTTCTGGAACACCACACCAATCTGACGCCGCAGGAACGGGATCTGGGCGTTGCTGATCTGCCCGAGATCCTGACCGGCCAACATCAATTTGCCAGTTGTCGGGCGCTCCATGGCCAGCAACAGGCGCAGCAAGGTGCTTTTACCGGCGCCGGAATGGCCGGTAACGAACAGGAACTCACCGCGACGTACTCGAAAGCTCAGTTCATGCAATCCGACATGTCCATTCGGATAACGCTTACCGACCTGCTCGAAACGAATCATGTACGCTCCCGCTCCGCAAACAGAGCCTGGACAAAGGGTTCGGCTTCGAAGGTACGCAAATCGTCGATACCCTCGCCCACGCCGATATAACGGATTGGCAGGCCGAACTGTTTGGCCAAGGCGAAGATCACACCGCCTTTTGCCGTGCCATCGAGTTTAGTGAGCGCCAAGCCGGTCAGGGAGACCGTCTGGTTGAATTGCTTGGCCTGATTGATTGCGTTCTGACCGGTGCCGGCGTCCAGTACGAGCAGAACTTCGTGAGGCGCTTCGGTATCCAGCTTGCCGATCACCCGGCGAACCTTTTTCAGTTCTTCCATCAGGTTGTCTTTGGTGTGCAGACGACCTGCGGTGTCAGCGATCAGCACATCGACGCCACGGGCCTTGGCGGCCTGCACGGCATCGAAGATAACCGAGGCCGAGTCGGCACCGGTGTGCTGGGCGATGACCGGTATCTGGTTGCGCTCGCCCCAGACCTGCAATTGCTCGACCGCTGCGGCACGGAAGGTATCCCCCGCCGCCAGCATGACTTTCTTGCCTTCGAGCTGCAGCTTCTTGGCCAGCTTGCCGATGGTCGTGGTCTTGCCCGCGCCATTGACGCCCACCACCAGAATCACGAATGGCTTGTGCTCGGCCTTGATGACCAGAGGCTGCTCGACAGGCTTGAGCATCGCCGCCAGTTCGCCTTGCAGCGAGGTGTACAGTGCCTGAGCGTCGGTCAACTGCTTGCGCGCAACCTTCTGGGTCAGGCTCTGGATAATCACAGAGGTGGCTTCGACACCCACGTCTGCGGTCAGCAGGCGGGTTTCGATTTCCTCCAGCAGATCATCGTCGATGGCCTTTTTGCCCAGGAACAGGCTTGCCATGCCTTCGCCAATGCTGGCGCTGGTTTTCGACAGCCCCTGCTTGAGGCGGGCGAAGAAGCCCGCCTTGGGGGCCTCGGCCACTACAGGGTCGACTGGAACTGGCGCGGCTTCGGCAACAGGCTCGGCGACCGGTGCGGCAACAGGAGCAACCGGCTGCTCCACCACAGGAGCGGCAACCGGCGTTACCACTGCAACGGGCTCAGGCTCAGGCACAACGACTGGCGCAGCTTCAGGCAGCGAAGCAGGCTCGATCACAGGCTCGGGAGCCACATGCACCTGCTGCGCAATCGGCGGCGTGACATGGACATCACGCTCATCGGTGAAGGCCACGGGCTCTTCAGCCACCGGCAAGGTCAGCCAGGGCTGCGGAGCCGGCTCTCCCGGCTGCACATGCCCATGAGGCTCTGGCGCGGCGGCTTCGTGTGAAGGTTCAGGGGCGCGTGGCGGCTCGACAGGCGGCGTCGCGTCGGTAACCGGCTCGGTCTGGGCTGTGGATAACTCTGGCGCAGGTTCTACGGCTTCCTGCGGCTTTTTACGCAGCCATCCGAACAGGCCTTTCTTTTCTCCAGCCGCGGCTGGGGTCTTCTTGTCGTCGTTGGAACCAAACATGGAGGACGGCTATCTCAAGGTAGCGAAACGCCATGAAGCGCTTCGGAAAATTCTGACATGTTACCAAGACTGCTTTTAGGGCTGCTTGTTCATTAGGCCGTCTTGATTGGCCTGATGTTTAACCGCGATTTGAACAGGTTTCACTCGCACTTGGCTAATGAAGGCTGTTTCTGTCGCAAACGGATCAGTATCCTAACACCCCCGCGCCCGCCGACGCTAAGTTCAAGCGGGCAGTCCTACAGGTTCAAATTACGAATGAATGCTCTAGCCCGCCGCGCCGCTGGCCTGCTGCTCAGCACGATTTGTCTGCCCCTGACAGCATTGGCCGCCGATCCACAGCCTACTCATGAGTTCACCCTGGGCAATGGCCTGAAAGTCATCGTCCGCGAAGACCATCGCGCACCGGTGGTCGTTTCCCAGATCTGGTACAAGGTCGGCTCCAGCTACGAGACGCCGGGCCAGACCGGTCTGTCCCACGCGCTTGAGCACATGATGTTCAAAGGCAGCAGCAAGACAGGTCCTGGCGAATCCTCATTGATCCTGCGGGATCTGGGCGCCGAAGAGAACGCCTTCACCAGCGACGACTACACCGCCTACTATCAGGTGCTGGCCCGCGACCGCCTGAGCGTGGCCCTGGAGCTGGAGGCCGATCGCATGGCCACCCTGAAGCTGCCGGCAGACGAATTCAGCCGCGAAATCGAAGTCATCAAGGAAGAGCGCCGCCTGCGCACCGATGACAAGCCCATGAGCAAGGTGTTCGAGCGCTTCAAGGCCATGGCCTACCCGGCCAGCGGCTATCACACGCCGACCATCGGCTGGATGAAAGACCTGGACCGCATGCAGATCGAGGATCTGCGTCACTGGTACCAATCCTGGTACACCCCGAACAACGCCACGCTGGTGGTGGTCGGCGATGTACAGCCTGACGAAGTCAAAGCCCTGGCCGAGCGCTTTTTCGGCTCGATCCCGCGCCGCGATGTGCCGCCAGCGAAAAAACCGCTGGAACTGGCAGAGCCAGGCGAACGCCGCATCAGCATGCACGTCAAGACTCAGCAGCCAAGCCTGCTTTTCGGCTTCAACGTGCCGAGCCTGAGCACTGCTGAGGACCAGCGCTCTATCAATGCCCTGCGCCTGATCTCCGCTCTGCTCGACGGCGGCTACAGCGCACGCATCCCGACCCGCCTGGAGCGTGGCGAAGAGTTGGTATCCAACGCATCGTCCATGTACAACGCCTTCGTGCGCGGCGACAGCCTGTTCATGATCAGCGCGACCCCCAATGTGCAGAAGAAAAAAACCCTGGCCGATGTCGAGGCTGGCATCTGGCGCCTGCTCAATGACCTGAAAACCAAGGCACCGTCGGCCGAAGAGCTGGAGCGCGTGCGGGCCCAGGTGATTGCCGGCGTGGTCTACGAGCGCGATTCGATCACCAGCCAGGCCACCACCATCGGCCAGCTGGAAACCGTCGGCCTTTCCTGGAAGCTGATCGACGAAGAGCTGGCTGCCCTGCAAAGCGTGACCCCTGAAGACATTCAGAAAGCCGCCAACACCTATTTCACCCGTGAACGCCTCAGCGTTGCACACGCTCTGCCTGAGGAGAAAGCCAAATGATCAAGCGCAATACTCCCCGTCACGCCTTGCTGGGCCTGGCCCTGAGCGTTTCGCTCGGCGCATTCGTTGCCCAGCCGGCTCTGGCAGACAACGCAGCCGGCAGCGATACCACGCCAGCCCCTGCGCAACTGGGCAGCCAGTTGCAGACTCTCAAAGAGCTGGACGGCAAGACCCCAGCCCGTCGCACGCTGAACATCCAGACCTGGAACACCGCCGAAGGCGCCAAGGTGCTGTTCGTCGAGTCCCGCGAACTGCCGATGTTCGACCTGCGCCTGATCTTCGCCGCAGGCAGCAGCCAGGACAAAGCCTCGCCCGGCATCGCACTGCTGACCAACGCCATGCTCAATGAAGGCGTCAAGGGCAAGGATGTCAGCGCCATCGCCCAGGGTTTTGAAGGCCTGGGTGCCGATTTCGGCAACGGTTCCTACCGCGACATGGCCGTGGCTTCGCTGCGCAGCCTCAGCGCCACTGACAAACGCGAGCCGGCTTTGAAGCTGTTCGGCGAGGTCGTGGGCAAACCCACTTTCCCTGCCGACTCGCTGGCCCGCATCAAGAACCAGTTGCTCTCCAGTTTCGAGCAGAAAAAGCAGAACCCGGGCGCCATTGCCGGTCAGGAACTGTTCAAGAAACTGTACGGTGACCATCCTTACGCACACCCAAGTGACGGAGATGCCAAAAGCATCAACGCTATCACCCTCGCCCAGCTCAAGGCCTTTCATGCCAAGGGCTATGCGGCTGGCAATGCGGTCATCGCACTAGTCGGCGACCTGTCACGGGACGAAGCGCAAGCCATCGCCGCACAGGTCTCGGCGTCGCTGCCAAAAGGCCCGGCACTGCCGAAGATCGCCAAGGCTGTCGAACCCAAGCCTGCAAGCACGCATATCGAGTTCCCCTCCAACCAGACTCACCTGATGCTGGCGCAGATCGGTATCGATCGTAACGACCCGGACTACGCGGCACTGAGCATCGGCAACTCGATCCTGGGCGGTGGCGGTTTCGGCAGTCGCTTGATGACTGAAGTCCGCGAAAAGCGCGGCCTGACCTACGGCGTGTCGTCCGGGTTCTCCCCGATGCAGGCGCTGGGGCCTTTCACGATCGGCCTGCAAACCCGCGCAGACATGAGCGAGAACACCCTGAAACTGGTCCAGGACATCGTGCGTGACTTCCTCGCCAATGGCCCGACCCAGAAAGAACTCGACGACGTCAAACGCGAGCTGACCGGCAGCTTCCCGCTGACCGCCGCCAACAACTCCGCGATTGTCGGCCAGTTGGGCTCCATCGGTTTCTATGACCTGCCGCTGACCTTTCTTGAGGACTACATGACTCAGGCCCAGAGCGTGACGGTCGATCAGGTCAAGACCGCCATGAACAAACACCTGAGCGCCGACAAGATGGTGATCGTCACGGTTGGCCCGACAGTGCCACAAAAGCCGCTGCCGCCGCCCACCGACAAACCCGTTCAACGACCTACAGGGGTTCCGGAGCACTAATGGCCAATCCACGTCCGAAGACCCATAACGGCCTGGGCCAACTTCGCATCATCGGGGGAGAATGGGGCAGCCGTCGCCTGACCTTCCCCGACGCACCCGGCTTGCGCCCGACACCCGATCGCGTGCGCGAAACCCTGTTCAACTGGCTGTCGCCCTATATCGCGGGCGCCAAGGTGCTGGATGTCTTCACCGGCAGCGGTGCGTTGTACTTCGAAGCCCTGTCGCGTGGTGCCAGCATGGGCCTGGCGCTGGACAGCAACGCTGCCGCCATCGCCAGCCTGCGCCAGAACCTGAACCTGCTGAACTGCACGACAGGCCAGATTGCCCAGACCGACGCCCTGCGCCATCTGGAAACAGCCGTGGCAACGCCGTTCGACGTCGTTTTCCTCGACCCGCCTTTCCACCAGGGCCTGCTGGCCTCGGCCTGCGCCCTGCTTGAATCCCGCGGCTGGCTGGCAGAAAACGCCTGGATCTACACCGAAAGCGAAAACGCGCCCTCCACCACCGGCCTGCCGGGCAACTGGAGACTGCACCGCGAGAAAAAGGCTGGACAGGTTCATTATGCGTTGTGGGAGAGGGAGGGGGGTTAAGCCCCCTCCTCAGCGGCAAGCTATAAGCTGCAAGAGAGGCTTGAGGCTTTTAACTTGCCGCTTCCACAAAAAAACCGGCCAAAAGGCCGGTTTTTTGTGGAACTGCAATCAACCCTTGAAAACATCATCCACGCTGGTCAGCGGGTAGTGCTTCGGATACGGCTGGGTAGCAACGCCGCTCTCGATGGCAGCCTTGGCCACTGCATCGGAGATCAGGCCCAGCAGGCGAGCGTCCATTGGTTTCGGAATGATGTACTCACGACCGAATTCCAGCTTGATGCCGCCGTAGGCGTCGCTGACTTCCTGAGGAACAGGCAGCTTGGCCAGTTCGCGCAGGGCGTTGGCAGCAGCGATTTTCATTTCTTCGTTGATACGCTTGGCGCGAACGTCCAGAGCACCACGGAAGATGAACGGGAAGCCCAGCACGTTGTTGACCTGGTTCGGGTAGTCGGAACGACCGGTCGCCATGATCACATCGTCACGGGTAGCGTGAGCCAGCTCTGGGGAGATTTCCGGATCAGGGTTCGAGCAAGCGAACACGATCGGGTCCTTGGCCATCAGCTTCAGGTTTTCAGCGCTCAGCAGGTTAGGACCGGACAAGCCAACGAACACGTCAGCGCCATCCAGAGCTTCGCTCAGGGTGCGCTTTTCGGTCGCGTGGGCGAACACAGCCTTGTACTGGTTCAGGTCGGTACGGCCGGAGTGAACCACGCCAGTACGGTCAACCATGAAGATGTTCTCGATCTTCGCGCCCATGCTCACCAGCAGCTTCATGCAGGAGATGGCAGCAGCGCCAGCGCCCAGGCAGACGATCTTGGCGGTATCCAGGCTTTTGCCCACGATTTCCAGAGCGTTGATCATGCCGGCTGCGGTCACGATGGCGGTGCCGTGCTGGTCATCATGGAAAACCGGGATGTCGCACTGTTCGATCAGGGCCTTTTCGATTTCAAAGCACTCGGGTGCCTTGATGTCTTCCAGGTTGATGCCACCGAAAGTGATGGAGATGCGTTTTACAGTGTCGATGAAAGCTTGCGGGCTTTCGGAATCGACTTCGATATCGAAAACGTCGATACCGGCGAAACGCTTGAACAGAACCCCTTTACCTTCCATGACCGGTTTGGAAGCCAATGGGCCCAGATCGCCGAGGCCCAGGATCGCGGTGCCATCGGAAATAACTGCTACCAGGTTGCCTTTGCCGGTGTACTTGTAGGCAAGTTCAGGATCACGGGCAATTTCACGCACAGGTTCAGCAACGCCAGGGCTGTAGGCCAGGGACAGGTCACGAGCAGTTGCGGTCGGCTTGGTGAGTTCGACGCTCAATTTACCAGGACGTGGATTGGCATGGTATTCGAGCGCGGCAGTTTTCAAATCTGACATTTAGGGATTCCGCTTTTTTTACTGTGGGACAGACGGACCGCCGAGGATACGCAAGATGCATAGTCCTAACAAGACTGACCAGTCACTGCTGTCAATAGGCGCAGGTATAGACTTTACGCTTAGAGGCCCGGAACAGAAAACTGCGGACCACTGATCAGTAAAAAGCCGGATTCGGGCAATGAATGCTAGCGACTCGACAAGCTCAGCATGACCGGATGGGTAATCGGCATCATCCAGCGCGCCTGTCCTGACTCTAGACCACCGCGCCGGGAACGGTCCACCACCCAGCCGCGCGCCTCGATCTGCTTGCCTTTGAGGCGATCAAGCAGGCTGGAATCGAACAGAGGAATCTGCTTGGGAGCGATGCGCAATACCACAGAGTCCGACAGCTCGATCCAGATACCGCCGCGATTGCGCTGCACCCCCTGAACCTGTCCGGAAACCAGGGCAAAGCCGCCTTTGTCGATCTGCCCTGCTGGCTGGACCTGTGCATTACGCCAGACGCCCAATCCGGCCTGACGCGCCTTGAGTTCGGCGCTTTTCTGGCAATCGACCAGCGCCACGTTGGGCGCAACCGCCACCAGATAACCCAGGCCTTCGCCCAGCATCTGTGCTTCGAGATTGGCGCCGTTGCGGCCATAGACATTGGCCAGCGTACGACCGTAATGGTCCTGTGCCTGCTCACCGACCCGCAGACTGACCTGACCACCGCTTTCATCCACCAGCGCCTGCAGGCGGCGCTGGGCGGCCACGGCAAAAGGCTCGGCGGACTGGCCGTTCTTGCCGGTTTCGGGGGTATTGAGGCCGATCATCCGCACATTGCGTCCGTCGGCAAGCCGCAAGGTGTCGCCATCCACCACCCGTTGCACCTGGGCGACCGGGAGCCCTTGAGGTGCAGGGCAGAAAGCCTGGGCACCGGATGACCATATCGCGGCCATAAAAAAGGCACCCACGAGGGGTGCCTTTTCAAGCTGCCTGGAGTAGCGCAAAAGCCAGCCCAGAGCGGCCAACATTACTTGGCTTTGGTTGCGCCGAACGCACCGAAACGCGACTTGAACTTGTCGACACGGCCGCCAACGTCCAGAGTCTTCTGCTTACCAGTGTAGAACGGGTGGCACTCGTTGCAAACGTCCAGGCTCAGAGGCTGGGCGAGAGTCGAACGGGTTTTGATGACATTGCCGCAGCTGCAAGTAGCGTCAATGGCTTCGTAAACTGGATGGATATCAGCTTTCATGGATACTTCCTCGGTCTAGCGAGCCGCCACCCAACACTATTGTTGAATACCGCACGCAATTAGGCGGCGGATATTACCAGACAATCCGTCTGACGCAAGCGAACCTTTAAACCGGTCGTCTGCTAAGATCGCCCCTCTTTCCTCATCCACCACAGGAAGCATCGCTTGCCAAACGCCATCCTGCGCCTGGCCCTGCCCTCGCCGCTTCGCCGCCTGTTCGACTACCGCGCACCCGCCGGAGTCTCGCGCAGCGCCTTGCAGCCCGGCATGCGTCTGCGGGTGCCGTTCGGCCGACGGGAAATGATCGGCATTCTGGTGGAAGTGGTCGATCACAGCGAAGTCCCCGACGAAAAACTCAAGCCAGCCATCGCACTGCTCGACAGTCAGACACCCATGCCTGCGTCACTGTTCAAGCTGTGCCTGTGGACGTCCCAGTATTATCAGCACAGCCTGGGCGACACCCTGAGCTGGGCGCTGCCGGTTCTGTTGCGCCAGGGCGAACTGGCCGAAACACGCCAGGAACGCTTCTGGCACGTTACACCCGGCGCAAGTGTCGACGACCCGCGCATCGCCCGCGCACCCAAGCAGCGCGAAGCCCTGACCACACTGGCGCAGCACCCCCATGGCGTGGCGCATCAGTTGCTCAGCAAACTGATGCTTAACAAGGAAAGCCTCAATCTGCTGCTGGCCAAAGGGCTGGTAGAAGTCGAAGTGCGCAGCCATGCCCCTGCTGCGCGCCATGAACACTGGCTGGCGCAGCCGGAACTGCCGCTCAACAGCGAACAGCGCGCTGCCAGCGAAGCGATTCGTGCCGGTTTCGGCAGTTTTCATGCCTTCCTGCTGGCGGGCGTTACCGGCAGCGGCAAGACCGAAGTCTATCTGCAGTTGATCCGCGAAACCCTGGAGGCCGGCAAACAGGCGCTGGTGCTGATCCCGGAAATCAATCTCGGGCCACAGACTCTGGCGCGCTTCGAGCAACGCTTCAATGCCCGGATCGCCCTGTTGCACTCGGCCGTCAATGACCGCGAACGACTGGACGCCTGGCTGGCGGCCCGGGATGGCGAGGCCGACATCATCATCGGCACCCGTTCGGCGCTGTTCACCCCGATGAAAAATCCGGGGCTGATCATCATCGACGAAGAACACGACGGCTCCTATAAACAGCAGGAAGGCCTGCGCTATCACGCCCGGGATCTGGCGCTGGTCCGTGCGCGACAGGAAAACATCCCGATTGTACTGGGCTCGGCCACGCCTTCACTGGAAAGCCTGCACAACGCCTATACCGGTCGTTATGGCCTGCTGCGCCTGAACCAGCGGGCTGGCGGCGCGCAACAGCCACGCTTTCTGCGTCTGGACGTGAAAAGCCGCCCACTGGACAGCGGCATTTCCGGGCCGATGCAGCAAGCCATCGGCCAGACCCTCGCGGCGGGCCAGCAAGTGCTGGTTTTCCTCAACCGTCGCGGCTTTGCGCCAACCTTGCTGTGCCACGATTGCGGCTGGCTGTCGGGCTGCCAGCGCTGCGATGCACGCATGACTGTCCATCAGCGTTCCGGCGAGCTGCGCTGCCACCATTGCGGGCATGTGGAGCGTGTACCGCGCCAGTGCCCTTCGTGCGGCAAGGTGGATCTGCGGCCCGTGGGCGCAGGCACCGAACGGGCCGAGGAGCGGCTGGCAATTCTGTTCCCGGACTTCCCGGTATTGCGCGTCGACCGCGACAGCACGTCGCGCAAGGACGCGATGAATCAGTTATTCGCCACCATTCAGCGCGGGCAGCCCTGCATTCTGGTGGGCACGCAAATGCTCGCCAAAGGCCATCACTTCCCTAGAGTGACGCTGGTTTCGATTCTGGACGCCGATGGCGGGCTGTTTTCCGGCGATTTCCGCGCCAGTGAGCGCATGGCGCAGTTGATCGTGCAGGTAGCCGGACGTGCCGGGCGCGCCGAAGAGCCGGGCAAAGTGATTATCCAGACCCATCTGGCCGATCATCCACTGCTGATCCAGTTGACCGAGCAAGGCTACTTCGCCTTTGCCGAACAGGCCCTGAGCGAGCGACGCGCTGCCGGCTTGCCGCCCTTCTCGCATCTGGCCCTGCTGCGCGCTGAAGCCCACAAGCCGGGGCAGGCAGAGGAATTCCTCGATCAGGCCTGCGCCGAAGCCGAGCAGTTGCTGGCCCAAATGAATCTGAGCGGCGTTGAACTACTGGGGCCAGTCCCTGCTCCCATGGAGCGACGCGCCGGACGCTACCGGGCGCAACTGCTGGTCCAGGCAAACGCCCGCGCGCCGCTGCATCGCATGCTCAGCACCTGGCTGTTGATGCTGGAACAAATGCCCAGCGGCAGGCAGGTGCGCTGGTCGCTGGATGTGGACCCGGTGGATCTTTATTGAGAGGCGTACTTTTTCGCGAATGAGTTCGTTCCTACGGCTGTGGGTGCATTTCGCAAGCCGGCAGGAACGAATTCATTCGCGAAGCCCACCCCGCGCACATCAGGCCTAAAAGGTTGGCAAGGTGGCTCCAGCAACGGATAATGCCCAGTTTTTCCACCCGCGCATCCCGGCGCCACCGCGCTTGCGGTTGAAGAGAGCATCATGAAAGACACCATTCGCCAGCTGATTCAACAAGCCCTGACCCGTCTCGTCACCGAGGGCGTCTTGCCAGAAGGGCTGACGCCGGCGATTCAGGTGGAAAACGCCCGCGACAAGACCCACGGCGACTTCGCCAGCAATATCGCGATGATGCTCGCCAAGCCGGCTGGCATGAAACCCCGTGATCTGGCTGAAAAACTGATCGCCGCACTGCCTGCCGACGAGCAGGTCAGCAAGGTCGAAATCGCAGGCCCGGGCTTTCTGAACTTCTTCCAGAACACTCAGGCACTGGCTGCGCGCCTGGATGCCGCACTGGCCGATCCGCAGTTGTCGGTCCGCAAGGCTGGCGCAGCCCAGCGCGTGGTCGTCGACCTGTCGGCGCCGAACCTGGCCAAGGAAATGCACGTTGGCCACTTGCGTTCGACCATCATCGGCGACGGCGTGGCCAATGTCCTGGAGTTCCTGGGCGATACCGTGATTCGCCAGAACCACGTGGGCGACTGGGGCACTCAGTTCGGCATGCTGCTGGCCTACCTCCAGGAAAAACCGGCCACCAGCGACGAGCTGTCGGACCTGGAAAACTTCTACCGTGCCGCCAAGCAACGCTTCGACGAATCCGAAGAGTTCGCCGAGCGCGCTCGCGGTCTGGTGGTCAAGTTGCAGGCGGGCGACACCGAATGTCTGGCCCTGTGGACGCGATTCAATGAAATCTCGCTGTCCCACTGCCAGAAGACCTACGAACGCCTCAACGTCAAACTGACACCCGCTGACGTCAAGGGCGAAAGCGCCTACAACGACGATCTGGCCAATGTCGTCAGTGACCTGAAAGCTTCCGGCCTGCTGGTGGAAAGCAACGGCGCCCAGTGCGTCTTCCTCGAAGAGTTCCGCACCGCCGAAGACACCCCGCTGCCGGTTATCGTACAAAAGGCCGGTGGCGGCTACCTGTATGCGACCACCGACCTGGCTGCCATCCGCTATCGCAGCAAGACCCTCAAAGCCGACCGCGTTCTGTATTTCGTGGACCAGCGTCAGGCCCTGCACTTCCAGCAGGTGTTTGAAGTCGCCCGTCGCGCCGGTTTCGTTCATGAAGGCATGCAGCTGGAGCACATGGGCTTCGGCACCATGAACGGCGCCGATGGCCGCCCGTTCAAGACCCGCGATGGCGGCACCGTCAAACTGATCGACCTGCTCGACGAAGCCGAAGAGCGCGCCTATGCGCTGGTGAAAGAGAAAAACCCGGAGGTCGCCGAAAGCGAGCTACGCACTATCGCCAAGGCCGTGGGCATCAGCGCGGTGAAATACGCCGACCTGTCCAAGCATCGCACCAGCGATTACAGCTTCAACTTCGATCAGATGCTGAGTTTCGAGGGCAACACCGCGCCGTATCTGCTCTATGCCTACACCCGCGTATCCGGTGTGTTCCGCAAGCTGGGCACGCCGTTCGATGCCACTCAAGGCCAGATCGTTCTGCAGGCGCCTCAGGAACAGGAGCTGGCTGCACGCCTGGCTCAGTTCACCGAAACCCTGAACAATGTTGCAGAAAAAGGCACGCCTCACGTTCTTTGTGCTTACCTGTATGACCTTGCGGGTCTGTTTTCCAGCTTCTATGAAAACTGCCCGATCCTTGGTGCGGAAAATCCCGATCAGCAACAGAGCCGTCTGCGTCTTGCAGCGTTGACCGGTCGCACTCTCAAGCAAGGCCTGGATCTATTGGGTCTGGAAACTCTGGAGCGTATGTAAGTTGGCAGTTGCGAAGAAGAAACCGGCTCCCAAGCGGGGCGCCAGCCGTTATCAGGCACCCGCGAAGAAGCCGATTCCAGGATGGTTATGGCTGGCGATTGGCTTGACCGTGGGTGCATTCATCGTCTTTCTGATGAAGCTCGAACCCGGCGGTGAAGACGTAAAACGCGCCAAGGCCGAGGCCAAGGCAGCAAAAATCGCCGAAGCGAACAAGACGCCACCGAGCCCGACGGCACCGGTCAAGCCGAAGTACGACTTCTACACGCTGCTGCCGGAATCGGAAGTGATCGTGCCGAACGAAGCGGTACCGGAAAAGACACCACCGCCCGTGACCCCGATTGCCCCCGTGTCGCCTGAGCAGGCGGCGAAGATCGACACCGCACGCGCCCAGGCGGCCCTCAGCGGCCTGACACCGCCACCGGCACCGCCTGTAGCGACCGCGAAACCGGCGCCAGTGACTCAGTTCTTCCTGCAGGCGGGCTCGTTCCGCAAAAAAGAAGATGCCGACAAGGTTCGCGCGCAGATCATCCTGCTCGGCCAGACCTCGACAGTGGAGTCCGGTACGGTCAAGGAAGAAACCTGGTACCGAGTGCTGGTCGGCCCGTTCAGCAACCGCGAACAACTCACCACCGCCCAGAAGCAATTGGCGAGCGGTGGATTTAGTAACCTGTTGTTGCAGCAGCGCAGCAAGCAATAAGGCGTAGGTGCGAATTCATTCGCGAAGATCGGTATTTCGGACCTTTCGCGAATGAATTCGCTCCCACACAGTCAGCACACGTGGATTATCCCCTCGCGGTTGAAATACCCAACCCCACCCCCATATGAGTCTGCATCAGGGCATTTTCGCCCCGCTGCGTGGAGACTCTCCCCTTGACCACCATCGTTTCAGTGCGCCGCCACGGCAAAGTCGTCATGGCTGGCGACGGCCAGGTTTCCCTGGGCAACACCGTCATGAAAGGCAACGCGAAGAAAGTACGCCGCCTGTATCACGGTGAAGTGATCGCCGGTTTCGCCGGAGCCACGGCTGACGCCTTCACGCTCTTCGAGCGTTTCGAGGGTCAGCTGGAAAAGCATCAGGGCCATCTGGTACGCGCCGCTGTCGAACTGGCCAAGGACTGGCGTACCGATCGCTCCCTCAGCCGCCTGGAAGCCATGCTGGCCGTCGCCAACAAGGACGCTTCGCTGATCATCACCGGTAACGGCGATGTCGTGGAGCCTGAAGACGGCCTGATCGCCATGGGTTCGGGTGGCGCGTTCGCCCAGGCTGCTGCCCGTGCGCTGCTGCTCAAGACCGATCTGTCGGCCCGCGAAATCACCGAGACTGCATTGCACATCGCTGGCGATATTTGCGTGTTCACCAACCACAACATCACCATTGAGGAGCAGGACCTCGCTGAATAAGCCGCTGCCTAGCCGACTTCTTTCTGCCTGAGGACCATCAATTACCATGTCCATGACTCCCCGCGAAATCGTCCACGAACTCAACCGCCATATCATCGGCCAGGACGATGCCAAGCGCGCCGTCGCCATTGCCTTGCGCAATCGCTGGCGCCGGATGCAGTTGCCTGAAGAGCTGCGCGTCGAAGTAACCCCGAAGAACATTCTGATGATCGGCCCGACCGGTGTCGGCAAGACCGAAATCGCCCGTCGCCTGGCCAAGCTGGCCAACGCGCCGTTCCTGAAGGTTGAAGCCACCAAGTTCACCGAAGTGGGCTATGTGGGCCGTGACGTGGAGTCGATCATTCGTGATCTGGCCGACGCCGCCATGAAGCTGCTGCGCGAGCAGGAGATCGTCAAGGTCCGTCATCGTGCAGAAGATGCAGCCGAAGACCGCATCCTCGATGCACTGCTGCCGCCAGCACGCAGCGGTTTCAGCGAAGAACCGGTTTCGACCAGCGATTCCAATACCCGTCAGTTGTTCCGCAAGCGCCTGCGCGAAGGTCAGCTGGACGATAAGGAAATCGAGATCGAGGTCAACGAAACCGTGGGTGTGGATATTTCCGCGCCGCCGGGCATGGAAGAGATGACCAACCAGTTGCAAAGCCTGTTCGCCAACATGGGCAAGGGCAAGAAGAAGAGCCGCAAGCTCAAGGTCAAGGAAGCGCTCAAGCTGGTGCGCGACGAAGAGGCCAGCCGCCTGGTCAACGACGAAGAGCTGAAGGTCAAGGCGCTGGAAGCTGTAGAGCAGCACGGCATCGTGTTCATCGACGAAATCGACAAGGTCGCCAAGCGCGGCAACTCCGGCGGTGTCGATGTCTCTCGTGAAGGCGTACAGCGCGACCTGCTGCCGCTCATCGAAGGCTGCACCGTGAATACCAAGCTGGGCATGGTCAAGACCGACCACATCCTGTTCATCGCTTCAGGTGCATTCCACCTGAGCAAGCCAAGCGACCTGGTACCTGAGCTGCAAGGCCGTCTGCCGATCCGCGTCGAACTCAAGGCCCTGACGCCTCAGGACTTCGAGCGCATCCTCAGCGAGCCGCATGCCTCGCTGACCGAGCAATATCGCGAACTGCTCAAGACCGAAGGCCTGGGTATCGAGTTCCAGCCTGATGGTATCAAGCGTCTGGCCGAGATTGCCTGGCAGGTCAACGAGAAGACCGAAAACATAGGCGCCCGCCGCCTGCACACCCTGCTTGAGCGTCTGCTTGAAGAAGTGTCGTTCAGCGCCGGTGATCTGGCTGGCAGCCCCGACGCCTCGCCTATCCTGATCGACGCCGACTACGTCAACAGCCACCTGGGCGAACTGGCCGAAAACGAAGACCTGTCGCGGTATATTTTGTAAGAGTTGCACGTTGGGAGCTGCAAGCTGCAAGCTGACCGATGCTTGTAGCTTGTAGCTGCTTTCACTTGAGGCTTGTCACTCCCCCACTTGTAGCTTGCCGCTTAAAGCTTGAGGCTATCTTCATGCCCCCCATCCCCACCGCCATCCAGCTCCACAAAGCCTCGAAAACCCTGACGCTGAAGTACGGGGCGGATGAGGTCTATCATTTGCCTGCGGAGTTTCTTCGGGTGCATTCGCCTTCTGCCGAGGTTCAGGGCCATGGCAAGCCGATCCTGCAATTCGGCAAGCTGGGTGTAGGCCTGAGCAAGATAGAGCCTGCGGGCCAGTACGCGCTAAAGCTGACGTTCGATGATGGCCACGACAGCGGTCTGTTCACCTGGGAGTATCTCTACGAACTGTCCAGGCGCCAGGAATCCCTGTGGGAGGATTATCTGCTGGAGCTGCAAAAGGCCGGCAAGTCCCGCGACCCTTCCGAGCAAGTCATCAGGCTCATGCTCTAACCCTCAGAAAAACGACGGCATACGCCCGTCAGTTTTTCCCGCTGTCCCCAATAGCGCCAATCTTTTCCGGAAAGCTCTAGCCTGCCGTTTGACGTATTAGGAAGCGCTTTCTAATCTGTTTTGTTTCAATGTCCCGCGCAGCGGTCAATGACTGACGCTGCTTGCGATTTTTTGAAATCTCGCGTAACCAATGACTTTGGTAAATTCCCTGCATCCCTCCGATGCGCGAATAAGCAGTATGCAAAGCAGTGGTCACACGAAGCGCAGCTGTTCAGGCGCCTTCGCGGTAGCTTGCATAACAAAACCCGGGAATTGGCAGCCAAGCCATCATCGGTCACACGAGCAGTAGTACTGGCGACTCGCCTGTGTCACTGGTTCACAGGGAAAGTCAGTACTCGTCTCAGGACAATGGAGCGTCGTAGATGAGTAGCAAGAACAACGATGACCTGCAGCAGCATGCCTCTGAACACACCTTGGGTCTGAACCCGGTGGTTGGCTTGCGCCGCAAGGATTTACTGACCACCGCTCGCATGGTTCTGCGCCAGGCAATCAAGCAACCGTTCCACAGTCTCAAGCATGTCGCCCACCTGGGTGTTGAAATCAAGAACGTGATGTTCGGCAAGTCGGCCCTGCAACCCGCCGCGGACGACAGACGCTTTGCGGATCCGGCCTGGAGCCAGAACCCGCTGTATCGCCGTTATCTGCAGGGTTACCTGGCCTGGCGCAAGGAACTGCATGACTGGATCGACGGCAGCAACCTGACACCTCAAGACATCAGCCGTGGTCATTTTGTGATCAACCTGATGACCGAAGCCATGTCTCCGACCAACACGGCCGCCAACCCGGCGGCGGTAAAGCGGTTTTTCGAGACGGGCGGCAAAAGCATTTTCGATGGCCTGGCGCATCTGGCCAAGGATCTGGTGCACAACGGCGGCATGCCGAGCCAGGTCAACATGGATGCCTTTGAAGTCGGCAAGAACCTGGGGACCACCGAGGGTTCGGTGGTGTTTCGCAACGAAGTGCTGGAGCTGATCCAGTACAAGCCCATCACCGAGCAGGTCCATGAACGGCCATTGCTGGTCGTACCGCCGCAGATCAACAAGTTCTATGTCTTCGACCTGAGCCCGGAAAAGAGCCTGGCGCGCTTCTGCCTGCGCAGTAACGTGCAGACCTTCATCATCAGTTGGCGCAACCCGACCAAGGCACAGCGTGAGTGGGGCCTGTCCACCTACATCGAGGCCCTCAAGGAAGCGGTGGATGTGGTGACTGCCATCACCGGCAGCAAAGACATCAACATGCTCGGCGCCTGTTCGGGCGGCATCACCTGCACCGCATTGCTGGGGCATTACGCCGCGCTGGGCGAGCAGAAGGTTCATGCCCTGACGTTGCTGGTCAGCGTGCTGGACACCACGCTGGATACCGAAGTCGCCCTGTTCGTCGATGAGCAGACCCTGGAAACGGCCAAGCGCCACTCCTATCAGGCTGGCGTACTGGAAGGTCGCGACATGGCCAAGGTATTCGCCTGGATGCGCCCCAACGACCTGATCTGGAACTACTGGGTCAACAATTACCTGCTGGGTAATGAACCACCCGTGTTCGACATTTTGTTCTGGAACAACGACACCACTCGCCTGCCCGCCGCCTTCCATGGCGACCTGATCGAGATGTTCAAGAACAACCCGCTGACCCGCCCCAATGCCCTTGAAGTCTGCGGCACGCCGATCGATCTGAAGCAGGTCACCAGCGACGTGTTCTGCCTGGCGGGCACCAACGACCACATCACGCCCTGGGCTTCCTGCTACAAGTCAGCCCGCCTGTTTGGTGGCAAGACCGAGTTCGTGCTGTCCAGCAGCGGCCATATCCAGAGCATCCTGAATCCTCCGGGCAACCCCAAGGCGCGCTACATGACCAATCCGGAAATGCCGGCCGAACCTTCGGTCTGGCAGGAAAACGGGACCAAGCACACCGATTCGTGGTGGCTGCACTGGCAGGCCTGGAAGACCGAGCGCTCAGGCAAGCTGAAGAAGGCACCTGCGGCACTGGGTAACAAGGCATTCCCGCCAAGTGAAGCCTCGCCGGGTACATACGTTCACGAACGCTAAGCTGATAGAGAAGAGCGAATGCTTGCTGCCGGGTCCAGGACGGAAGTACCGGCAACAGGCAGGCGCAAACATGACCGTCGCACCTCGGTCGATCTGGTAAAAGCGCAGGACGGCTTTCCCAGCGGTTTAACCAACAGGGCTTAGCGTATGCCTCAACCGTTTGTTTTCCGTTCCATCGATCTGGACGGTCATACCATCCGCACCGCAGTGCGACCCGGCAAGAGCCATCTGACGCCCTTGCTGATCTTCAATGGCATCGGCGCCAACCTTGAGTTGGTGTTTCCGTTTGTCGACGCGCTGGACCCTGATCTGGAAGTCATCGCTTTCGATGTACCGGGAGTTGGTGGTTCTTCGACGCCCAGCCGCCCTTATCGTTTTCCGGGGCTGGCGAAGCTGGCGGCGCGCATGCTCGATTACCTGGATTACGGCCAGGTCAATGCGATTGGTGTGTCATGGGGCGGAGCGCTGGCTCAGCAGTTCGCTCACGACTACCCCGAGCGCTGCCGCAAACTGGTGCTGGCGGCGACGGCGGCCGGCATGATCATGGTGCCGGGCAAACCTCGTGTGTTGTGGTTGATGGCCAGCCCACGGCGTTATATCCAGCCGTCCCATGTCATCCGCATTGCGCCGGAAATCTATGGCGGTGCCTTCCGGCGCGATCCGCATCTGGCAGCCAATCATGCGGCCAAGGTACGTTCGTCCGGCAAGCTGGGTTACTACTGGCAACTGTTCGCCGGCATGGGCTGGACCAGCGTCCACTGGTTGCACAAGATCCATCAGCCGACGCTGGTCCTGGCCGGCGACGACGATCCATTGATACCACTGGTAAATATGCGCCTGCTGGCCTGGCGTATACCCAATGCCCAGCTACACATAATCGATGACGGTCATTTGTTTCTGATCACACGAGCCGAAGCCGTGGCTCCCATCATCATGAGTTTCCTGCAGCAGGAGCGCCAACGCGCTGTCATGCATCCACAGCCCACGCCACCCAAAGGGCACTGATCCGACACGTCGTACTCAACGAAGCAGGAACGCTTCGAGACAATCGCTTTACCGACTGCGCCACGACAGGAGTGTCACACGGAGCAGAACGACGCATGCTGCCATGACAGGCGCTGCGTCAGTCCACTGGTTGATGGCTTGACGAAGGAGTGTTGCCCTCATGCGAGAAAAATCAACGAAGGTCGCCGCCACGACTCCGGCGACTTACATAAATGCACAAAGCGCTATTACCGGCCTGCGCGGTCGAGACCTGTTTCATACCCTGCGCAGCGTCGCCTCCCAAGGCTGGAAACATCCACTGCGCAGTGCCCGACATGCCCTAGCGCTGGGCAGCCAGCTGGGCAAAGTGATGCTTCTGGGAGACATGCCCCATACCCCCAACCCGCGCGACAGCCGCTTCGCGGACCCGACCTGGAGCCTGAACCCGCTGTACCGTCGTGGCTTGCAGGCTTACCTGAGCTGGCAGCACCAGACTCGACTCTGGATCGATGAAAGCGACCTGTCCAAGGACGACCGGGCACGGGCGCACTTTCTGTTCTCGCTGATCAACGATGCGCTGTCACCGTCCAATACACTGCTCAACCCGCTGGCCATCAAGGAGCTTTTCAACTCCGGCGGCAGCAGCGTGCTCAAAGGCTTGGGCCATATGGCCGACGACCTGCTGCACAACAATGGCCTGCCTCGTCAGACCACCAAGGATGCCTTCGAGATTGGCCGTACGCTCGCCACCACTCCAGGCTCCGTGGTGTTTCGCAATGAAATGTTCGAGCTGATCCAGTACAAGCCGATGAGCGAAAAACAGTACTCCCGGCCTTTGCTGATCGTCCCGCCACAGATCAACAAGTTCTACATCTTCGACCTGAGCTCCACCAACAGCTTTGTGCAGTACGCCCTGAAGAATGGCCTGCAAACCTTCGCTATCAGCTGGCGTAACCCCGATGTACGGCATCGCGAATGGGGACTCTCCAGTTACGTCGAAGCGACCGAGGAAGCCATGAACATCTGCCGGGCGATTACCGGCGCACGGGAAGTCAATCTGCTGGGCGCCTGTGCAGGAGGCCTGACTATCGCAGCCCTGCAAGGCCATTTGCAGGCCAAGCGGCAGATCCGCCGGGTCGCCAGTGCGACTTACATGGTCAGCCTGCTGGACAGCCAGATCGAAAGCCCGGCTACGTTGTTCATCGACGAGGAAGCCCTGGAAGCAGCCAAGCGTCGCTCGTATCAGCGCGGCGTGCTGGAGGGCAGCGACATGGGCCGGATCTTTGCCTGGATGCGCCCCAACGACCTGATCTGGAGTTACTGGATCAACAACTACTTGCTGGGAAAGACTCCGCCCGCGTTCGACATCCTGTACTGGAACAACGACACCACGCGCCTGACGGCAGCGCTGCATGGCGACCTGCTGGACTTCTTCAAACACAATCCGCTCAGCCATCCTGGCGGCCTGGAAGTCTGCGGCACGCCCATCGACCTGCAGAAAGTGACGGTGGACAGCTTCAGCATTGCCGGCATCAACGACCACATCACGCCTTGGGATTCAGTCTATCGATCAACGCTGCTGCTGGGCGGCGAGCGACGCTTCCTGTTGGCCAACAGCGGCCACGTGCAAAGCATCCTCAACCCGCCGGGCAACCGCAAAGCCAACTTTGTCGAAAACGACAAACTGAGCAGCGACCCTCGGGCCTGGTATTACGATGCCAAGCACAACGAAGGCAGTTGGTGGCCAACCTGGCTGAAATGGATTCAGGAACGCTCCGGCACCCAGCACGAAACCCGGATCGAACTTGGCAACGCCAATTACCCTTCGATGGAAGCCGCGCCGGGAACCTATGTGCATATGCGTTGAAGGTGTAAGCAGGAGCGAATTCATTCGCGAGACGTCATTGGAGGCGATAGATTTTCTTCGGATGTACGGGCCTGTCGCGAATAAATTCGCTCCTACGATGCTAACAACCGAACGCCATCAGTTTTGCGTCCCTGAACCCCAAACAAGAAGACTGGATGAAAACCCGCGACCGCATACTTGAATGCGCCCTGATACTGTTCAATCAGCAGGGCGAGCCTAATGTATCCACTCTGGAAATCGCCAACGAACTGGGTATCAGCCCCGGCAATCTCTATTACCATTTCCATGGCAAGGAGCCGTTGGTGATGGGATTGTTCGAGCGTTTCCAGGCCGAACTGGCACCGTTGCTCGATCCACCTGCCGATGCGCGACTCAATGCCGAAGATTACTGGCTGTTCCTGCACCTGATCGTCGAGCGTCTGGCGCACTACCGTTTTCTGTTTCAGGACTTGTCCAACCTGGCCGGTCGCCTGCCAAAACTGGCACGCGGCATTCGCAACCTGCTCAACTCCCTCAAGCGCACCCTGGCTTCGCTACTGGCCAGACTCAAGGCTCAAGGGCAATTGATCAGCGAAACCCAGGCACTGGGGCAACTGGTGGAGCAGATCACCATGAACCTGCTGTTCTCGCTGGACTATCAGCGCATTCTGGGACGCGAAGGGGAAGTACGGGTGGTGGTCTATCAGATCATGATGCTCGTGACACCGCATCTGATACCGACATCAAGGCAGGCGGCCGAAGAGCTGGCCATGCAGTATTTGAGCAGGTAAACCCGACCTGTCGAACAGGTCGGGCTGGATGCAGCAACCTGTTATCAGGCCTGACCGGTTGTTGGCGTCGACGCAGGGGGGGTCGACGGCGCAGCAGCCGGAGAAGCAGCAGGTGTCGCCGAGGCCGACGCTGCTGGTTTGGCAGCAGGTTTTGCAGCCGGCTTCCTGGCAGCAGGTTTTTTCGGAGCAGGTTTGGCTACCGATTTGGCCTTGTCTGCAGTCGAAGATGCAGCCTTGCTCACAGCATCGACCGGCTTGGCGGCAGCTTTCTTGACTGCCGGTTTGGCCGCTGCGGTTTTGGTTGCAACCTTGTCTGCGGTTTTCGCCACAGTCTTGGCAGCAGCCTTGACCAGCGGTTTCGCCGTGCTTTTGGCAGGTGCTGTCGAACGGGACGCAACCGGCTTGGCCTTGGCGCCTGTCAACAGCTCGATCTGGCGGGTCAGTTCATCGACCTTGCCGTGCAACGCCTGCACTTCATTACGGCTCGGCACACCGAGGCGCGAAATGGCACTGTTCAGACGCTTGTCGAACGCGCCTTCGAGTTCATTCCATTTGCCCAGCGCGAGATCCTTCACGTCACCCACACGGGACTTGGCAGCCTTGGCAGTATCCTTGGCATTGTCGAGTTGCTTCTCGGCTTCTACCTTGGTCTGCTTCTCGGCCTTTTCGCCGTCTTTTACCAGTGTTTCAAATAACTTACTGCCGTCATTGCTGATCTTGGAGTAAGCGCCCAAACCAGCCAGCCAGATCTGGCGAGAGTATTTTTCAACCTCGCCAATCCAGGAGCTGCCTTCTTTTTCAACTTTTTTCTTGCCAGCCATCCTGCTCTCCTTAATGTTCAGGCTCGATACGTTCGAGCTTTTTGGGCTCATTACGCTCGAGCTTTTTAGGCCCGACACGTTCAAGCAATGCCGTCAGCTCATCGAGCTTAGCAGAGAGTGTCTCAACATCATGTTTAGATGGAATGCCGATCCGGTTCAAGCCCTTGGCGACACGGCGATCAAAGGCGCTTTCGATCTTGTCGAACTGAGCCTCGACACGGCCCTTGACGCCTGAAACCTCGCCTTTTATCGAATCGATTTCGCTGTTGGCCGCTTCAAGCTTTTCATCGACAGCCTTCTTGGCGTCTTTCTCCACTTTTTCGCCAGTCTTGATCAGTTCTCTGACGTACTCGGTGCCTTCCTGATTAGCCTTGGCATAAGCGCCCAGGCCAGCCAGCCAGATTTTGCGGGCATACAGTTTCACTTCGGAAAACGCTGTTGCCTGCTCGTCTTCAATTTTTTTCTTCAGGGTAGCCTTGGCCATGGTGCACCTCACTCTCGAAAGTTCAAGGAACCGCCCTTGTGGGGGCATGACTCAAAGGTACGGAGAAAAATTAGAATGCACACCCTAGTGTGGAAAACACAGTCTCCTTCGCGAAAGGCCAGGGCATCTGAAAAGAATCTATCGCTTTCAATGACGTCTCGCGGATAAATCCGCTCCTACTCAGCCGATGGCCGCGCAGGTTAGGTGGCTACTGAAGTAGGAACGAATTCATTAGCGAAGGGCGTTTGAACTCTCACCCGGCACTCAAGCCACCAGCGCCTTATCCAGCACACGTTCCACTTCGGACTTGATCGAGCCGCTCATGGCCGACAGGATGAAGTTCAGTTCGATGCTGACGCGGATAAGTGCCTCTTCAACTTCAACCTTGCCTTTGGCGCCCTTGCCTTCGAGTTTCACGGTGTCGCCGACCCACTCATGGGCCAGCCCGTATTTCTCAGACAGTTTCTCGACCAACTGCTCAGCCCTCTCCCGCGCCTTGTCACGGCCCAGAGTGTGCGGGCGCTCAACCGTTATTTTCGCCATTGGAGAGTTCCTTTTTCGTCGAATGAATCGCGGCGCAACTATAACAGTCGCTCGTCCCGAAGAAAGCCCTGACGATGAGCCTTGTCAAGACAAAGCCAGCCCTGGCGATTAGAATGATCGGCATTCTATTCCGGCGGCAGCGATATGAACGATCAGCGCAAAGGTAGCGATACCGAACCCACCACTCATTTCGGCTACAAAAACGTACCGGAAAGCCAGAAGGCCGAGAAAGTCGCTGAGGTTTTCCACTCCGTAGCGGCCAAGTACGACTTGATGAACGACCTTCTGTCCGGCGGCATGCACCGGCTCTGGAAGCGCTTCGCCATTGAGCTTTCCGGTGTTCGCACGGGCAACCGGGTACTGGATATCGCGGGCGGCACGGGCGACCTGACCCGCAAGTTCTCGAATCTGGTCGGCCCGACCGGTCATGTGGTCCTGGCAGACATCAACGCTTCGATGCTCAAGGTCGGGCGTGATCGCCTGCTGGACCTGGGCGTTTCGGGTAATGTCGAGTTCGTACAGGCCGACGCCGAGAAGCTGCCGTTCCCAGACAACCATTTCGATTGCGTGACCATCGCTTTCGGCCTGCGCAACGTGACGCACAAGGAAGATGCCCTGCGCTCCATGCTGCGCGTGCTCAAGCCCGGCGGTCGCCTGTTGGTGCTGGAGTTCTCCAAGCCGACCAACAAGCTGATGTCCAAAGCCTATGACGCCTACTCGTTCGCGTTCATGCCGTTCATGGGCAAGCTGGTCACCAACGACTCGGAAAGCTATCGCTATCTGGCAGAGTCGATCCGCATGCACCCGGATCAGGAAACCCTGAAGTCGATGATGGTAGACGCCGGTTTTGACCGGGTGACCTACCACAACATGACATCCGGCATCGTCGCCCTGCACCGCGGTATCAAGCCCTGATGCTGCTCCGGGGTCTGCTCGCCAGCGTCGAGCACGGCATCAATCGCGTGCTGCGCCTGGACAGCACGGCTGCGCCGCGTCTTGCCGCACTGACAGGCAAGATCATCGCCATCGATTGCCGTGACCCGGCCTTGCAACTGTTCATCCTGCCCAGTGACGAAGGCCTGCTGCTGGCGGCTGACTGGGCAGCCGATGCCGATTGCATCCTGCGCGCCCCGGCAGCCAGCCTGCTGCGTCTGGCGTTGAGTCAGGACAAGACCGCCGTGCTGCATGGCCCCGAAGTCGAGCTGGACGGTGACAGCGCCGTCTTGCTGGAGCTGGTCGGCATCCTGCAAGACCTGGAGCTGGACTGGGAGCATGAGCTTTCCCGCTGGCTTGGCCCGGTAGCCAGCCCGTTGCTCAGTGGCCACCTGCGCAGCCGCGCACGCTGGACCCGCGATAACTTCGCCAGCCTCAGCCAGAATGTGGCCGACTACCTGAGTGAAGAATCGCGTACTCTGGTCGGCAAACACGAGGCCGAAGCCCGCTTTGCCGAACTCGATCAGATCAAAATGGATCTGGAACGTCTTGAGGCGCGCTTTGCACGCCTCGCCCAATCCCTCAATTCCAGCGATAACGCATGAAGCTGCTTGCCGTCCGCCGTCTGTTTCGTATCAACCGCGTCGTGATCCGCTATCGCCTCGATGACCTGCTCTTCGCTCTTCCGCTGCCGTGGTGGATGCTGGCCGTACGCTTTGTGCTGCCGTGGCGCTGGTTGCCGCGCAAGGCCTCGGACCTGAACCGTGGCGCACGCCTGCGCCTGGCGCTTCAGGATCTTGGGCCGATCTTCATCAAGTTCGGCCAGTTGCTTTCGACCCGACGCGACTTGCTGCCCGAGGACATTGCCGACGAGCTGATGCTGTTGCAGGACCGCGTCCCGCCGTTCGACCAGCAACTGGCCGTGCAACTGATCGAAGAGCAATTGGGTGCAAGAATCAGCGAGGTCTTCAGCCGCTTCGACGTGACGCCACTGGCTTCTGCTTCCGTGGCCCAGGTACATGCCGCACGCCTCAAGAGCGGCGAAGAAGTGGTGGTCAAGGTCGTGCGCCCGGGCCTCAAGCCCATCATCGGCCAGGATCTGGCCTGGCTGTTCATCCTGGCCCGTACCGCCGAGCGGCTGTCTGCCGATGCACGGCTGCTGCATCCGGTGCAGGTGGTCAGCGACTATGAAAAAACCATCTACGACGAACTGGACCTGCTGCGCGAAGCCGCCAACTCCAGCCAGTTGCGCCGCAACTTCGAAGGCTCAGACCTGCTGTATGTGCCCCAGGTCTACTGGGACTGGTGCCGCCCGAAAGTGCTGGTCATGGAGCGTATCTACGGCGTTCAGGTCACCGATCTGGCGACTCTGGCCGATCAGCGTACCGACATGAAGCTGCTGGCCGAACGCGGTGTGGAGATCTTTTTCACCCAAGTGTTCCGTGACAGCTTCTTTCATGCCGACATGCACCCCGGCAATATTTTCGTCAGCACGGTCAATCCGTGGCGCCCGCAGTACATCGCCATCGACTGCGGAATCGTCGGCAGCCTGACGCCACAGGATCAGGATTATCTGGCCCGCAACCTGTTTGCCTTCTTCAAGCGCGATTATCGCCGGGTGGCGCAATTGCACATCGATTCAGGCTGGGTGCCCGCCGAAACCAAGCTCAACGAGTTCGAGGCCGCGATTCGTACCGTTTGCGAACCGATCTTCGAGAAGCCGCTCAAGGATATTTCCTTCGGCCAGGTGCTGATGCGCCTGTTCCAGACTGCACGCCGCTTCAATATGGAAGTCCAGCCGCAACTTGTATTGCTGCAAAAGACCCTGCTCAATATCGAAGGCCTGGGCCGTCAGCTCTATCCGGACCTGGATCTGTGGACCACCGCGCAACCCTTCCTGGAGCGCTGGATGCGTGAGCGGGTCAGCCCCAAGACCCTGGTTCAGAACCTGCAGACCCAGGTCGAACAGTTACCGCATATTGCAGGCATGACCCGTGACCTGCTGGAGCGCCTGTCACGGCCCCACGCTAACGACCCACCGCCGCCACGATTCGGCTCCAGCGATGGCTGGGCCTTGCGCCTGCTGGGCGCGGCACTGCTGAGTGGCGGCGCGGTGCAGGTCTGGGCGTTGAGCGCAGCCGGCCTGCCACTGTTGACGCTGACTGCATGGCCGGTTGGAATCATGCTGGTGGCCGGGCTGTATCTGATCGTTCGCCGATAGCCAGCGACGCATGTGACTGGCACACTGTTCAACCCGCCGGGATTATTGAAGCCCGGCTGCCGGAGTAGTTATGAAAGACTGGCTGGACGAAATCAAGTGGAACAGCGACGGTCTGGTGCCTGCAATCGCTCAGGATCACAAGACCGGTCGTGTATTGATGATGGCCTGGATGAACCGCGAATCCCTGAGCCTGACTGCAAAAGAGAACCGTGCAATATATTGGTCGCGTTCGCGTGGCAAACTCTGGCGCAAGGGAGAGGAATCCGGCCACGTTCAGCAGTTGCATGAACTGCGCCTGGATTGCGACGCCGACGTCATCATCCTGATGGTCGAGCAGATCGGCGGCATTGCCTGCCATACCGGACGCGAAAGCTGCTTCTACCGGGTTTATGAAAACTCGGGCTGGAAGACGGTCGACGCGGTGCTCAAAGACCCGGATGCCATTTATCACGCAGGACACTGAACATGACTGATACCTTGTCCCGTCTGGCCCAGGTGCTGGAATCGCGCAAGGATGCCGCTGCCGACAGCTCGTATGTCGCCAGTCTGTACCACAAGGGTTTGAACAAGATTCTGGAAAAAATCGGTGAAGAATCGGTCGAAACCATCATTGCTGCCAAGGATGCCGCCATCAGCGGTGACTGCAGCGATGTCATCTACGAAACCGCTGACCTCTGGTTTCACAGCATGGTGATGCTGGCGGCACTCGGTCAGCATCCACAGGCTGTGCTCGATGAGCTGGACCGCCGTTTCGGGCTGTCCGGACACGCAGAAAAAGCTGCACGCACGGCGGATTAACTACCTGTCTTTCAGGTTCGAATTTTCTACGAGGAATGCTTCATGGGTATTTTTGACTGGAAACACTGGGTCGTCATCCTGATCGTGGTCGTGCTGGTTTTCGGCACCAAGAAACTCAAGGGCCTGGGTAGCGATATCGGCGAATCGATCAAGGGCTTTCGCAAGGCCATGAACGATGACGAGAAACCTGCCGAGCAGCCAGGGGCGCAGCCACAGCAGGCTCAGGCCGCACCTCAGTCCTCGCCGCTGAACCAGCCGCACACCATCGACGGGCAGGCGCATAAAGTCGAAGAGCCGACCCGCAAAGACCAGGTGTAAGCCATGTTCGGTATCAGCTTCTCTGAACTGCTGCTCGTGGGTCTGGTGGCCTTGCTGGTGCTGGGCCCCGAACGCCTGCCGGGCGCAGCGCGCACCGCCGGCCTGTGGATAGGCCGGTTGAAGCGCAGCTTCAATGCGATCAAACAGGAAGTTGAACGTGAAATCGGTGCCGACGAAATCCGTCGGCAACTGCACAATGAGCACATTCTGTCTCTGGAAGAAGAGGCGAGAAAAATCTTCTCGCCCCACTCCGAGCCAGAACCTGCCGCAGAGCCGCAGAACGAACCGCAAGCAGCACCCACCCAGGAAATCGGTCCGGCAGAACCGGCACCCAAGAGCCAGCTGTCTCTGGAAAAACGTCCCAAACAGACGGCATCCCCGGTACCGGTCACGCCACCTTCCGCCCACGATTCGTCACTGCCCCCACGAGCCCCATGAGCGATATCCCGGAAAACGATCAGCAAATGCCGCTGGTCTCGCACCTCACAGAATTGCGTACACGCCTGCTGCGTTGTGTTGCGGCGGTGTTCCTGATTTTTGCCGGTCTGTTCTACTTCACTCAGAAGATCTACACGCTGGTTTCGGCTCCGCTACGGGTCTACCTGCCTGAAGGCGCGACAATGATCGCCACAGACGTGGCCTCGCCGTTCATCACGCCGTTCAAGCTGACCATGATGGTAGCGCTGTTCCTGTCCATGCCGGTCATCCTGCACCAGATATGGGGCTTTATCGCGCCAGGCCTGTACAAGCACGAGAAGCGTGTTGCCGTTCCTTTGCTGGTATCGAGCATCATCCTGTTTTATGCAGGCATGGCGTTCGCTTACTTTCTGGTCTTCCCGCTGATATTCCACTTCTTCGCCAGCGTGACGCCTGAAGGCGTGTCAATGATGACTGACATCGCCAGTTATCTGGACTTCGTCATGACGCTGTTCTTCGCCTTCGGTGTCGCCTTCGAGATTCCGGTAGCCGTGGTGCTGCTGGTCTGGATCGGCATCGTCGACGTGAAGTACCTGAAAAAGATTCGTCCCTACGTGATCATCGGCTGCTTCGTGGTCGGCATGATACTCACGCCGCCGGACATCTTTTCCCAGACCCTGCTCGCCGTGCCCATGTGGCTGCTGTTTGAACTGGGCATCCTGTGCAGTTCGATGATCAAGAAGCGTGGCGAACACCCGGACGACCAGCCCGACGACGCTGACAAGCAAGACCAGCCGCCCGCGACACTGTCGTGAACCTGCTGCTTCTTGAAGAGGCCGACTTCATTGCGGTCGACCGGGTCATTCTGCGCGACAGGCGCCTCAAGCACATGCAAGAGGTGCATCGCGCAGAAATCGGCGACAGCCTGCGCGTAGGCCGCCTCAACGGCTTGCTGGGCACCGCCGAACTGATTCGTCTCGAAAGCCATGAAGCCGAATTGCGCATCAGCCTGGACACTGCACCTCCCGCCAAACTGCCCCTGACCCTGCTGCTGGCCCTGCCTCGGCCCAAGATGCTGCGCCGGGTGTTCCAGACGGTTGCGACCATGGGTGTCCCGAAAGTCATCCTGCTCAACAGCTACAGAGTTGAGAAAAGCTTCTGGCAGACGCCATTTCTGGAGCCCGACGCCATTCGTGAGCAACTGATTCTGGGGCTGGAACAGGCTCGCGACAGCGTGCTGCCAGAGATCGTGATCGAGAAGCGCTTCAAACCGTTCGTCGAAGATCGTCTGCCACAACTGGCACAAGGCACGCTCGGGCTGGTGGGTCATCCCGGTGAGTTTGCGGCCTGCCCGCGAGCAGTTGAGCAACAGGTCACACTGGCAATCGGTCCCGAAGGTGGCTGGATTCCCTATGAAATCGACCTGCTGCGCAAATCCGGCCTGCAACCGGTGCAACTGGGTGACCGCATACTGAGAGTCGAAACCGCCGTGACAGCCCTGCTGGCCCGTCTATTCTGAGCCTTTCTTTTATCGGTTCCCTGACTACAGTTTTGTAATTGAGAGCCGATGTAGAAGCGAATCTATAAAAATAGATATTGAGGAGTTGTCATGTATCGCTGGTTCGCTCGAAGTCTCGCAAACGCGGGTGTAAGTTTGAAATTGGCGATCGGCTTCGGTCTGGTCCTGGCATTGACGCTGATGATTACGGCTACGGCCTGGCTCAGCACACAAGGCCTTATCTCTCGCGGAGACAGGGTTGCGTCGATCACCGATGTCAACGTGCTGACGCTTGAGCTGCGCATCAATCGCATGCGTTACGAAACACTGTACAACGCCGAAACAGCCAGCGCTGTCGTGGCAAATCTGGACAAGCTCGACGCCGCACTCAAGTCAGCCAGAGCCTTGCTCCGATCCCCTGAGAATATCAAGCGGCTGGACGCCCAGATCCAGAGCGCCAATGAGTATCGCCAAGCCTTCGGCGAAATGACCAAGGCTATCGAAACCCGTGAAGGCACTCGCAGCCTGATGGGCGACAATGCCGACAAGGCCGTTGCCGAAGTCGGCAAGATCGAAGCCGAACTCTTGAAAGCCGACAACATCCTGGCCTTCAACAATATTGTCGGTGCCAGCAAACAGATCCAGCAGGCTCGCTTTCAAGTGCGCGGCTACACCTACAGTGGCCGCGCTGAATTCGAGAAAAACGCCAATGCGGCCATCGATGAAGCGATGACCGGTATCAATACGCTGGCAGGTGATATTTCCTCGTCTTACCTGCCCATGCTGCAACAAGCCATTGCCGGCCTGAAAGGTTATCGCGCTGCTGTTGGTCAATACCGCGATGCGCAGGCAGCCAGTAAGGTAGCGCTGGAAAAAATGACGGCACTTGGCATAAAAATGCTGGCCGTCAACGATGAAATGATCGATGCACAGACCGTCAGCCGCGATGCCGAAAGCGCAAAGTCGGTCATGATGATTGCCGTCGCAACAGCCCTGGCACTGGTCTTTGGCATTCTGGCGGCCTGGGTCATCACTCGCCAGATCACCGTACCGCTGCAAAAGACACTCGACGTGGTAGAACGTGTTGCCTCCGGTGACCTGAGCCAGAATCTGGTCATTGATCGCAATGACGAACTGGGCAGGCTGCAAGGCAGTATCCAGCGCATGACCGTTTCCCTTCGCGAGCTGATTGGCGGTATCCGCGACGGCGTGACCCAGATCGCCAGCGCTGCCGAAGAATTGTCCGCTGTGACCGAACAGACCAGCGCCGGGGTCAACAGCCAGAAGGTCGAAACCGATCAGGTCGCCACAGCCATGCACGAAATGACGGCAACGGTGCAGGAAGTTGCGCGCAATGCCGAAGAAGCGTCGGAAGCGGCCGTTGCCGCCGACCAGCAGGCCCGCGAGGGTGAGCGCGTGGTGAAAGAAGCGATTTCCCAGATCGAGCGCCTGGCCTCCGCGGTCGGCAACTCCACCGAAGCCATGGGCGCGCTCAAGCTGGAAAGCGACAAGATTGGCAGCGTTCTGGACGTAATCAAGTCGGTGGCCGAGCAGACCAACCTGCTGGCCCTGAACGCGGCCATCGAAGCGGCACGGGCCGGTGAAGCCGGTCGCGGGTTTGCGGTAGTAGCGGACGAAGTACGCAGCCTCGCGCAGCGTACCCAGAAGTCCACCGAAGAAATCGAAGCACTGATCGCCAGCCTGCAGAACGGCACTCAGCAAGCCTCGAGCATCATGGACAGCAGCCGCGATCTGACCGCCAGCAGCGTGGACCTGACCCGCCGCGCCGGCACGTCGCTGGAAAACATTACCCAGACCGTGTCTGCAATCCAGTCGATGAACCAGCAGATTGCCGCAGCGGCAGAGCAGCAAAGCGCCACCGCCGAAGAGATCAACCGCAGCGTGCTCAACGTTCGCGACGTCTCCGAGCAGACCTCCGCAGCCAGCGAAGAAACCGCCGCTTCCAGCGTCGAACTGGCGCGCCTGGGCAATCACCTTCAGGTGCTGGTGGGCCGCTTCAAAATCTGACGCGAGCAGGAAGCGGTGCATGTCACCGCTTCCTTGTTCGACAGGTTACGCCCCTCAACGTGACCGGTTTCACCCGAAAGTCCTCCTCGGAAATCTCCTACGACCTCTTCAGGTCCAGCGATACCTCTCTCCTGCCGATGCGCTCATGACGCATGCCCTGCAACCTTCAGGGACTGCTTTTGCTCGCTGATCGCAGGAGAATCCCGATGTTTAGATGGATCAATCACTCGCTCGACAACATGAGCGTCAAACTCAAACTGTCCCTGGGCTTCGGCCTGGTTCTATTGCTGACTCTGGCTATCACGCTGACCGGCTGGCATGGCCTGGACACCATGATCGAGCGCTCCGAGTCGCTGTCCTCGATCGGCCAGCTCAGCAACCTGACCAAGGACCTGCGCGCCGAGCGCATTATTTTCCGCGAGGAAAATACTCAGGAAAACGCCAACCGGGTGGTAGAACGGCTCAATGAGCTTGAGGCTCAACTGGCGACGCTGCGCCGGGAAACCGATGATGCCAAAAGCATCGCGCTGCTTACCGAGCAGAGCCAGATCGTCAGCCGCATGGAAAAGGCCTTTGCCGACCTGGGGCTTGATCGCAAGGCACGCGACCAGTCGCGTATCGAGCTGGACCAGCAATCGGAACAGGCAGTGAAAGCCGTCGCACAGGTCGAAAGTGAAGTGCTCAAGGCCGTGAGCCAGGAGCAGGACAACAGCGAACGGCTGGATGAATTCACCAATATTTCCCAGCTCAAACAGCAGATCCAGATTGCCCGCTATCAGGTCCAGGCCTACACCTTTACCAACAAGGAAGCCGACGAATCGGCCGCTATCGCCGCCATCGACGAAGCACTCAAGGAAGTGCAGCAGATTGCCCAGGAGCAGGCCGACGAGAATATCCAGGGCCTCATACCCGCCAGCGAGACGTTACAGCGTTATCGCGAGCAACTGACCCGCTTCAAGGACATTCAGGTCAAGGTCGAGGTCCTTCAGGAAAACATGGAAGACCTGGGCGACAAGATGCTGGACCTAGTTGCCCGGCTGATCAGCCTGCAAAGCACCCAGCGCGATGTCGAGGCTGCTGGCTCGCGAACCCTGTTGACCAGTGTGGCCGGGCTGGCATTGCTCATCGGGCTATTGGCAGCCTGGGTCATGACGCAACAGATCACGCTTCCTTTGCAGCAGACGCTGGTCGCAGCCGGGCGCATTGCCAAAGGCAATCTGAGTAAGGATCTGGATATTCAGCGTCAGGATGAAATGGGCCAGCTTCAAGACAGCATGCAGACCATGACCTCAAGCCTGCGGCATCTGGTAAGCGGCATTGGCGATGGGGTCACCCAGATAGCCAGCGCTGCCGAACAGCTCTCGGCAGTAACGGAGCAGACCTGTGTCGGGGTCAACAGCCAGAAAGACGAAACCGATCAAGTCGCCACCGCCATGAATCAGATGACGGCAACGGTGCAGGAAATCGCCCGCAATGCACAAGAAGCCTCTCAGGCGGCGGTCACTGCCGATCAGCAGGCCCGTGACGGCGACAAGGTGGTCAGTCAGGCCATCAGCCAGATTGAGCAACTGGCCAGCGAAGTCGCCAACTCCACCCAGGCCATGAATCGGCTCAAGCTGGAAAGCGGCAAGATTGTCGGAGTGCTCGATGTGATCAAGTCCGTCTCCCAGCAGACCAACCTGCTGGCCCTCAATGCGGCCATCGAAGCGGCACGGGCCGGTGAAGCCGGGCGCGGGTTTGCTGTGGTTGCTGACGAGGTACGAGGCCTGGCGCAACGCACCCAGGAATCCACAGAGGAAATCGAGGAACTGATCGCAGCCTTGCAGAGCGGCACCCAGCAAGTCGCCACGACTCTGGACAACAGTCGCAGCCTGACCGACAGCAGCGTGGAACTGAGTCGTCGTGCGGGGTGTGCGCTGGAGCAGATAACCCGGACGGTGGCCACCATTCAGGACATGAACCAGCAGATCGCGACCGCCAGCGAGGAACAGAGCAACGTGGCCGAGCAGATAAACAGCAATGTGCTGAGGGTGCGGGATATTTCGGAACAGACCGCTGCTGCGAGCGATGAGACAGCCGCATCAAGTGTCGAACTGGCCCGGCTGGGCACTCACTTGAGGGAACTGGTGGGGAAGTTTCGGGTGAATTAAGAGCTTCACGAATAAATTCGCTCCTAGGGGGATTTTCAACACCCTAGGAGCGAATTCATTCGCGAAAAGACAGTGCAGCTTAAGCCAACACCGGCTCCGCATCCTGCTTGACCGGCTGAAGCGGCAGCAGAGGTGCATGTGGATCGGCTTCGATGGAAGCACGCCACGCAGCCAGCCACTCGGGGTGGCCTGCATTCCAGACCTGATCGTGCAGACGCCCCAGAGCGACAGGGTCGCTCAGCAGCATCAGACGCTCATGGTTGCTGAGCTTCTCGGGACCGACCTTGAGTGCATGCTCGACGCGCTCATGACGAACCGTCTCGACAGGCTGAGCCAGACGGTGACGGGAAGTCGCCAGCGCACACGCCAGGGCGTTCTGCTGAGGATCGACCACCGCACGGATGAAGCCTTCCTTCAGTGCATGCCAGCGGTTCTCGTGGGTGTACTGATCGGTGGAGATCAGTTCCTGAGGCGTGTCGTACTCTTCCGGGATCAGGAAGAAACTTTCGTCACGCGCCTTGAGACCCAGCTTGGTACGGCTGGAAATCACCGAGACCGGAATCGACAGCATCAGGGAAACCACGATCGGCGCAAGCCACCACAGGAAGCTCGGGTTCAGCCAGGCCACCAGCAAGGCCCAGCAGGCACCCAGCAAGGTTTGCGGACCATGGCGTTTGACCGCCTCGATCCATGGCGTGGAGTCGTCGTCGCGCTGCGGAGAGTTCCAGGTCGCGGCCCAGCCCAGGAAAGCAGCCAGTACGAAACGGGTGTGGAACAGCATGCGAACCGGAGCCAGCAGCACCGAGAACAGCATTTCCAGCAGCATCGAAACCGTAACCTTGAACTTGCCGCCAAATGCCTTGGCGCCCTTGGCCCAGATCAGAATGACGCTGAGCAGCTTGGGCAGGAACAACAGGACAATGGTGGTCGAGAACAGTGCGACGGCTTTTTCCGGGTGCCATTGTGGCCACAGCGGATACAGCTGACGCGGTTCAAGGAAGTAGGTCGGCTCCATCAGCGTGTTCACGGCCAGCAAGGCGGTGGACAACACCAGGAAGAAGAACCATAGCGGCGCTGACAGATAGGACATCACGCCTGTCAGGAACACCGCACGGTGAACCGGGTGCATGCCCTTGACCAGGAACAGCCTGAAGTTCATCAGGTTGCCGTGGCACCAGCGGCGGTCACGCTTGAGTTCATCCAGCAGGTTGGGCGGCAACTCTTCGTAACTGCCCGGCAGGTCGTAGGCAATCCATACGCCCCAGCCGGCACGGCGCATCAGCGCAGCTTCGACGAAGTCGTGGGAAAGAATCGCACCGGCAAACGCCCCCTTGCCCGGCAACGGCGCCAGAGCGCAGTGCTCGATGAAGGGTTTCATGCGGATGATCGCGTTGTGGCCCCAGTAGTGGGATTCACCCAACTGCCAGAAGTGCAGACCGGCCGTGAACAGCGGACCATAGACACGGGTCGCGAACTGCTGCATACGTGCATACAGCGTGTCCATGCCCGAGGCACGTGGCGCAGTCTGGATGATACCGGCGTCCGGAGTGGCCTCCATCAGGCGTACCAGACTGGTCAGGCATTCACCGCTCATCACGCTGTCGGCGTCGAGCACGACCATGTAGCGGTAATCGCCACCCCAACGACGGCAGAAGTCATCGAGGTTGCCGCTCTTGCGTTTGACGCGACGGCGACGGCGACGATAGAAGATCTTGCCGAAACCACCGGTCTCACGGCACACGTCCAGCCAGGCTTGCTGCTCGGCTACGGCGATGTCGGTATCGTTGGTATCGCTGAGTACGAAGAAGTCGAAACGGTCCAGATCGCCCGTTGCGGCAACCGACTCGAAGGTCGCACGCAGACCGGCAAATACCCGTGGCACGTCTTCGTTGCAGATCGGCATGACCAATGCGGTACGCGCACCGGCTTCGATCGGCTCGTTACCGGCGCTGGCACCGGAGATGCGGTATTTGTCGCGACCGGTGAGCAGTTCGAGAAAGCCCATCAGTGCGGTCCAGAAACCGGCCGAAACCCAGCAGAACAGGATTCCGAACAGCAACAGGATGCTGGTCTGCAAAGCGTACGGCAACACCTGCCATGCGGTTTGCACGAAGGTCTGGCGAGTGATTTCATCCAGCGAAACCAGCGACCAGCCCTGATACGGCAGAATGCCTTTCATGTACCAGCCAGCCACGATGGTCTGGCCAAGCATCAGCACCAGCAGAATGTAGCGACGAATCGAACCGACGGTACGCCAGCGCGCCTTGGGCAGATCACGGGGCAGATCGCTGTGATCGGGCTTGGGCGGGTTGGTCTTGCCGGTCAGACGACGCCAGCCACGCACCAGAATGTTGGTGCGCCATGGCTCCGGAACCACCTTGGTACGACGGATCGGTGGCGTGGCCTTCAGGCGGATACGGCCGCTGGCATCGACGTCGAGCAGTTCGGCATCCTGCAGTTCGTCAGCCGTGGACAGCGTCAGGCGACGGCCGACGGACGCCTGGGCGACCTCGGCCTTGTCGCTTACCGGCTGGGCGGAAAGACGTTCGTGCAATTCAGCGAACGACTTGCAGCTGGCAAGTTCTGCCCGCTGCTCGTCACTCATCGGCAGGTGCGCCAGGTACTCGTTCAGAGACTCTGGCACGGATAGAGAATTACTCATCGCTTGGCAACTGGTAGCTCCAGGTCTCGGTCATGACTTGCAGCGTCTTGGCCGGTTCCGGATGGGTGGGTGCGGCCTCGGCTTCAGGCTGCTTGATCTCTTTACCTTCAGCATCCTTGGCCACGTCGGCTTTCGCTACGTCAGGCTTGTCAGCTTTGGCTGCATCGGCCTTCGGTGCTTCAGCTTTCTTGGCGGGATCGGCCTTGGCTACGTCGGCCTTCGCGGCTTCAGGCTTGGCATCGCCAGCCTTGGTCGCATCGGCTTTGGCTACAGCAGCATCAGCCTTGGCAACTTCCTTGGCGGTTGCAGTTTTTGCAGCCTCTCTGGATGCTGACTTCTTGTCATCTTTGTCAGCGACAAGCACCGCAGGTTCCTTGCCAGGCTCGGCAGGAATTTCACGCAGCAGGTAGGCGCGCATCTCGGTCGGCTTGTTGCGGTCCTTGACCTTGACTCGCAGGGTCAGGCGATAGCCCTTGGTGACCGGGTTGTAGCGCAGGTTGTTCTCGACCAACTCGACGTTGTCATCAGTGGTGACCTGGCTGCGGATGGTCTTGTCTTCAGGCAAGGCGGCCAGAACCGGACCGACGAAGTCGACCAGGAATGCCAGGCTGCCGTCCGGCTGACGAACCAGGTTGGACTGCCTTACGTCACCGATGGAGCGCTGGGTCTGCTTGACCCAACCCAGATCAGGCGAATGGATGGCGTTTTCCTGCATGGTCCAGTGCAGACGGTAGTTGAACTCCATCGGCTCGCCTGGAGCAGCCAGGGTGTCGGGCTTCCAGAATGCAACGATGTTGTCGTTGGTTTCGTCGGCAGTCGGGATCTCGACCAGATCGACAGTACCTTTGCCCCAGTCGCCTTTAGGCTCGATCCAGGCGCTTGGGCGCTTGTCGTAGCGGTCGTCGAGGTCTTCGTACTGGCTGAAGTCACGACCACGCTGCAACAGACCGAAGCCACGCGGGTTCTCGACCGAGAAGCTGCTGACGGCCAGGTGTTTCGGGTTGTTCAGAGGACGCCATACCCACTCGCCATTGGCTGCCTGGATCGACAGACCGCTGGAGTCGTGCAGCTCACGACGATAGTTGGGTACACGCGAAGGCTGGTTGGCACCGAACAGGAACATACTGGTCAGTGGAGCCACGCCCAGTTTGGTGACGTTTTCACGCAGGTACATGCGCGACTTCACGTCCACCAGGGTGTTGGTACCAGGACGCAGGGTCAACTGGTAGGCACCGGTGGCACGCGGCGAATCGAGCAGTGCGAAGATCACCAGATGGTTGTCATCCGGGCCCGGCTTCTCGATCCAGAACTCTTTGAAACGAGGAAACTCTTCGCCAGACGGCAAGGCGGTGTCGATCGCCATGCCACGAGCGGACAGGCCGTAGACCTGACCCTTGCCAATCACGCGGAAGTAGCTGGCGCCCAGCATGGTCATGATCTCGTCCTGCTTGTCATCCTTATTGATCGGATACAGGACGCGGAAACCCGCATAGCCAAGCTTTTCAGTGGCTTTAGGGTCGATCTTGATGTCGCCGAAATCGAAACGCTCCGCGTCGTACTTGATCTCTTCGACGGTGGTGGCCGTGACTTCGTTGATCTTGACTGGCGTGTCGAAGTGCATGCCCTGGTGATAGAACGACAGCTTGAACGGCGTCTTGTCGGTCGCCCACTCAGCCTTGTCTTCACGGAAGCGGATCTTCTGGTAGTCCGCGAACTTCATTTCGCGCAACTCGGTAGGCAGATTGCTTTTTGGAGCCTCGAACTTCTGCCCGGCCATTTCTTTGGCCTTTGCCGCTACATCATCAAGGTTGAATGCCCACAGTTGGCCTGAACCCAGCAGGCAGACAAGAGCCGAGCTTGCCAAAAGCGCACTACGCAACCGTTTGACAGGTGTCTTTGGAGCATCACAGGGACTAACAATCACGAGCAACCCTCGCCGAAAACAGATGAAGAAACCAACGGCCAGCTATCAGATGCCGGGTTGGCGAGCATTGTTCCGACTCCGAATGGGCTTAATGATTCCCCAATCAATGTCAGAACCCGCTTCTGAATACGCAATGGACCAACTATCGTCGGTCCCCGTAGCGCGCGATTATCCAGTAGCACGCGTAACAACGCATCATGTATGACAAAGATTTTCTTGCACGCAGGGCTAATAAATCCGCGGCGGGCAGAGATTTCATCTTGTCAGGTATCAAACAAAAATGTCACAGGGCCATCATTCACGAGATGAACCTGCATGTCCGCACCAAATTGGCCCGCTGCAACGACCGGGTGCGCGATCCTGGCCTGTGACAATAAATAGTCGAACAACTGCGCACCCAAGGCCGGAGGCGCTGCTTTTGAAAAGCCCGCGCGCATGCCGCTCCTGGTATCCGCCGCCAGCGTGAACTGCGAAACCAGCAGCAGACCACCCCCGACATCACGCAATGACAGATTCATTTTGCCGTCGTCATCGCTGAACACCCGATAGTTGAGCAGCTTATGCAGCAACTTATCGGCACTGGCCTGTGTGTCTTGAGGCTCTACCCCCACAAGAACCAGAAGCCCCTGATCCACAGCACCGACAACTTCTCCAGCCACTTCCACACGCGCACTTCGCACGCGCTGTAACAAGCCTTTCATAAATAGGAAATCCCATCGCGCTGACTGTGTGGGAGCCAATTCATTCGCGAAAACAGCTTCGCGGATGAATCCGCTCCCACAAGGGGGTTACGCTTCTTCAGGTGGCAGATCAAGCAGGCGACGGGCGACCTGCGACGCCGCACGGACCAGCGCATCAGTGATACCGGGTTCGGAAGCGGCATGCCCGGCTTCGCGAATAACCTGCAACTCACTGTTTGGCCATGCCTGATGCAGTTCCCAGGCATTATCCAGCGGGCAGATTACATCGTAGCGGCCATGCACGATGATGCCAGGCAGATGCGCGATCCTGGGCATGTCGCGAATCAGCTGGTTCTCTTCCAGGAAGGCATTATTGATGAAGTAATGAGATTCGATGCGTGCAATGGACAAGGCGCGCTGAGGCTCGGCAAAACGGTCGACAACCTGCGGGTTCGGACGCAGGGTCGCGGTACGGCCTTCCCAGGTGGACCATGCCTTGGCGGCATGCATCTGGGCGATCTGGTCGGCACCGGTCAGGCGCTTGTGAAAGGCTGCCAGCAGGTTGTCGCGCTCATCCAGCGGGATCGGCGCCACGTAGTCCTGCCAGTAATCGGGGAACAGGCGGCTCGCGCCAGACTGATAGAACCATTCGATTTCCTGGGCACGGCACAGAAAAATACCGCGCAGGATCAGGGCATGCACGCGATCGGGATGGGTCTGGGCGTAAGCCAGCGACAGGGTCGAGCCCCAGGAGCCGCCAAACAGCACCCACTTTTCGATCCCCAGATGTTCGCGAATACGCTCCAGGTCTTCTACCAGATGCCAGGTGGTGTTGTTTTCAAGACTCGCGTGAGGGGTCGAACGGCCGCAGCCGCGCTGATCGAACGTGACGATGCGGTAGAGATTGGGATCGAAATAACGGCGACTTTGCGCATCGCATCCCGCACCCGGCCCGCCATGGATGAACACCACAGGCAACCCTTCGGGCGACCCGCTTTCATCGACATAGAGCACATGCGGCTGTTCCACAGCCAGATCGTGCCGGGCGTAGGGTTTGATCTGCGGGTACAAAGTCTGCATACATGCTCCATAAGTCCAGTTCAGAGGCGTCTATTATTCTGCCGTTGGGCATCATAAACCCGAAACGAGGAATGAGCATGCTGCACATTGCACATCCAGGTGGAACGATCAATGCAAGCGTTTTGCCAATTGCTCGGGTTCGCGAACCAGAGCATTGCAAGCGAGTCGAAACGCTAGCGACTTGCTCGGTTATTTAAATTTTTTCAGGAAATAACTGACGACACGCCTACAGTCAAAGAACCCACTTTCCACTCGTCTGACTACTTGAGGTCGTACCGATGTCTCAGGAACCACTTGTTCGTGACGCAGATGTGGCCGCTTTCCGCGCCGCTGTTCTTGCCAAACTCACCTATGCAGTGGGCAAGGACCCTGACCATGCGTTTGAGCATGACTGGTTTGAAGCTGTAGCTCTGGCTGCCCGTGACCACATGGTCGAGCACTGGATGGACCACACGCGACAGATTTATCGCAAGGTCCAGAAACGCGTCTATTACCTGTCCCTCGAATTTCTGATCGGGCGGCTTCTGTACGACAGCCTGAGCAACCTCGGCCTGCTGGAAATCGCCCGCGAAGCGATGACCGAGCTAGGCGTGGACATCGAGCGTATCCGCTTGCTGGAGCCGGACGCGGCACTGGGCAATGGTGGCCTGGGCCGTCTGGCGGCCTGCTTCATGGAAAGCATGTCGACGCTGGGCATTGCCGGTCACGGTTATGGCATTCGTTACGAGCACGGCCTGTTTCGTCAGGCGATAGTCGACGGCTGGCAACAGGAGCAGACAGAGCACTGGCTGGACTTCGGCAACCCGTGGGAGTTCGAGCGTCCCGAGGTAGTCTATTCAATCGGTTTCAGCGGCAGCGTCGATACGATGCTCAATGAAGCGGGCGAGCCGCGTCAGGTCTGGCGTCCAGCGGAAACCGTGCGCGCCATTGCCTATGACACGCCCGTGGTCGGCTGGCGCGGCAAAAGCGTCAACACCCTGCGCCTGTGGCGTGCCCGCGCACTGGATGATCTGCATCTGGAGCGTTTCAACGCCGGCGACCACTTCGGTGCGGTTGCCGAAGTCGTGCGGGCCGAAAGTATTTCCCGCGTCCTCTACCCCAATGATGCAACGGAGGCTGGCCAGGAACTGCGCCTGCGCCAGGAATACTTCTTTGTCTCGGCGTCCTTGCAGGACCTGCTGCGTCGCCACCTGAACATGCACGCGACCCTGATGGATCTGCCCGAGCACGCGGCCATCCAGATGAACGACACCCATCCTTCGATTGCCGTGGCCGAGCTGATGCGACAGCTGATCGACACCCACGGAATCGCCTGGGATGCGGCCTGGAAAATTACCGTGGGCACGCTGAGCTACACCAACCACACCTTGCTGCCCGAAGCGCTGGAAACCTGGTCGGTAGGCCTGATGGAACGCATGCTGCCTCGCCACATGCAGATCATCTACCTGATCAACGCCCAGCACATCGACACCCTGCGCGCCAAAGGTGTGCACGACTTCGACATCCTGCGAGCCGTCTCGCTGATCGAGGAAGACAATGGCCGCCGGGTACGTATGGGCAACCTGGCATTCCTGGGATCGCACAGCATCAACGGCGTTTCCGCGCTGCACACCCAGTTGATGCGCAAGACCGTGTTCGCCGAGCTGCACAAGATTTATCCAGAGCGGATCAATAACAAGACCAACGGCATCACCTTCCGCCGCTGGCTGTACCAGGCCAACCCGAAGCTGACCGAAATGCTGGTGGAAGCCCTGGGCGAAGACGTCCTGGACAGTGCCGAGACACGCCTGATCGAACTGGAACCGTTCGCGGAAAAAAGCTCCTTCCGCAAACAGATGGCCGACCAGCGCCTGCACAGTAAACGCGCACTGGCTGCCATCATTCATGAAAGACTCGGGATCGTGGTCAATCCTGCCGCGATGTTCGATGTGCAGGTCAAGCGTATCCACGAGTACAAGCGCCAGTTGCTGAACCTGTTCCACACCGTCGCGCTGTATCAGGCAATCCGCGCTGAACCCGGTACCGATTGGGTGCCAAGGGTGAAAATCTTCGCGGGCAAGGCCGCGGCCAGCTATCACTCGGCCAAGCTGATCATCAAGCTCGCCAACGACATCGCCCGCACCGTCAACAACGATCCGACCGTGCGCGGCCTGCTCAAAGTGGTGTTCATGCCCAACTACAACGTCAGCCTGGCCGAAAGCATCATTCCGGCAGCCGACCTTTCCGAGCAGATTTCCACTGCCGGCCTGGAGGCTTCCGGGACCAGCAACATGAAATTCGGCCTCAACGGCGCACTGACCATCGGCACGCTGGACGGCGCCAACGTGGAAATGAGCGAGCAGATCGGCCTTGAACATATGTTCATCTTCGGCATGACGTCGCAGGAGGTAGATGCCCGCAAGCAAGCTGGAGATTTCAGCGCTTACGCCGATGTGGCCGCATCCGGCCGCCTCAATGATGTGCTGCAGGCGATTCGCGGCGGCGTGTTCTCACCGGACGATCCGAACCGCTATGCGGGCCTGATCGATCAGTTGCTGGCCTATGACCGCTTCCTGGTCTGCGCCGACTTCGACTCGTACTGGGCCGCCCAGGCCAAGGTCGAGGAACGCTGGCACGACTCCAAGCAATGGTGGCGCTCGGCAGTTCTCAACACGGCGCGCATGGGCTGGTTCTCGTCAGACCGAACCATCCGCGAGTACGCCGGAGAAATCTGGAAAGCCCTGGAGTAACTCCGTAACCCCCGGTGGAGCCAATTATTCGCGAATGAATTGGCTCCACCGGGTTTTACACTTCTTCTTTCCTACCTCTGACTCACATCCTTTTGCTCCATAGGTGTTGGCATATTGCTACTGGTGGTGGGATATTTCACACATCACTGCCAAATTCTTTCGCCATACATCGGTGCGCAAGCAGACATCGGCTGCCTGCCCAACCCTGAGGAAAACGTTCGTGAGTCGTCCGCTCGTCATCAAAATCGCTGTGCTCGGCGCAGCCCTGTGCGCAGCGATGACTGTCAACGCCCTGGAAAAACCGGCGGACTTCACCAGCCAGACGCCTTTGACCCTCATCGGCCAAGGCCCGCTTTATCGCATCGAACTGCCTCTGGCACTGCAACTGAACGCCCGGCAGGCCAATCTGAATGATCTTCGTGTATTCAATGCCGATGGCCAGGCTCAAGCCCTTGCGCTTGTACGCAAACAGGAATCCCACGAAGAAAACCCTGCACCAAAAGCCGTGAAGTGGTTCCCGCTGTACACCACAGCCGAAGCGGGTGATGCCGTGCCGGTTATCCGCAGCAAACGCTCCAGCGACGGAGCCCTCATTGATGTACAGCCGCAGAGCGACATAGAAGCGGGTGAAGAGATACTGCGCGGCTGGCTACTGGACACCAGCACGATCAAGGCTCCCCTTGAACAACTGCTGATCGACTGGAGTGCCGAACGCGAAGGCTTCCAACACTTCAGCATCGAGGCCAGCGATGATCTCCAGCACTGGCAGGCCTGGGGCGAAGGACAAGTGGCGCGCCTGACGTTTTCCGATGAGATGGTCGAGCAGCGAGAGGTCGGTCTGCCCGGTCAGAACGCCCGCTACCTGCGCCTGCTGTGGCGCTCACCGCAAAACGCGCCCACCCTGATTTCAGCTCACGTAATGAGCGCCAGCCCCGACAGCCCGCCGACCACTCTGAGCTGGTCGCCAACGATCGTCGGTGTCGTCGGGCAACCCAATGAATATGTCTGGCAGTTGCCGGTCGACCTGCCGGTGGAGCGGGTGAAAATCGACATCAGCCAGGACAACAGCTTGGCACCCGGCACGCTCTATGGCCGACTTGATGGCAGTCAGGAATGGCAGATCATCAGCAGCGGCCTGCTGTATCGCCTGACCCAGAACAATGGCGAGATTGTGCAGGATCAGTTGCAGCTCTCAGGGCAGAGCGTGCGGCAATTGAAACTGGTCGTCGATGATCGCGGCGGCGGTCTGGGCGCACAGGCTCCAGGGCTGAGCGTTGCCGTGCCTGCGACTCAGGTAGTGTTCCGAGCCAGCGGCAACGGGCCGTTTACCCTCGCCATCGGACATGCTGCAGCACCGGCAGTCGAACTGCCGCTGACGGCACTGATACCCGACTTCGATCCGCAGAAACTGACGGCGCTGGGCAAGGCCAGGCCGGCCAAGGCGCCTGCTGCCAGCGCAGCGGTTGCTGCACCGCCAGCGGCTGAAAGCATGGACTACAAGCGCATGGGCCTGTGGGCCGTGCTAATACTGGGCACGCTATGCCTGAGCAGGATCGGTCTGAGTGCCCTGCGAGCCTCAAAACATTGACCCGTCACGGCTTCGACTTGTGGTTTTGCAGCTACGCTGAGCAAGCGTATGAACTCAATTCGCCATAAGCCAGTCTGATAGCAGTATTACGCAGCCACTCGCGCTAAACTGCGCGGGTTTTTTATCCCCCATTTTCGGAGCTATCCATGTCCCGCGTTACACTGAGTCGCTTTTTGATTGAGCAGACCCGCAGCAACAATACTCCTGCCGATCTGCGTTTCCTGATCGAAGTAGTGGCGCGAGCATGCAAGGAAATCAGCCATGCCGTTTCCAAGGGCGCACTGGGCGGCGTCCTCGGCAGCATGGGTACCGAGAACGTACAGGGCGAAGTGCAGAAAAAGCTCGACGTGATCTCCAACGAAATCCTGCTTGAAGCCAACGAATGGGGCGGCCACCTGGCTGGCATGGCGTCCGAAGAAATGGACAACGCCTACCAGATCCCGGGCAAATACCCGAAAGGCGCTTACCTGCTGGTATTCGATCCGCTGGACGGCTCCTCGAACATCGACATCAACGCCCCGGTCGGTACGATCTTCTCGGTTCTGCGCTGCCCTAGCGAATACCTGAGCCAGAACGAAGCCTTGAACGAAAAGGCCTTCCTGCAACCGGGCACCGAGCAGGTCGCAGCCGGTTATGCCATCTACGGCCCGCAGACCATGCTGGTCCTGACCCTGGGCGACGGCGTGAAAGGCTTCACCCTGGACCGTGAAATGGGCAGCTTCGTGCTGACCCACGAAGACCTCAAGATCCCGACGTCCACTCAGGAATTCGCGGTCAACATGTCCAACCAGCGTCACTGGGAAGCTCCGGTACAGCGCTACGTCGAAGAGTTGCTGGCTGGCGAAGAAGGCCCGCTGAAAAAGAACTACAACATGCGCTGGGTTGCCGCGATGGTTGCCGACGTGCATCGCATCCTGACCCGTGGCGGTCTGTTCATGTATCCACGCGACAGCCGCGAGCCTTCCAAGCCGGGCAAACTGCGCCTGATGTACGAAGCCAACCCGATGTCCTTCCTGGTCGAACAGGCAGGCGGCGCATCCACCGATGGCCATCAGCGCATCCTCGACATCCAGCCTGAAGGCCTGCACCAGCGTGTAGCCGTCTTCCTGGGTTCCAAAGAGGAAGTCGAGCGCGCCACGGCGTACCACAAGGAATAAGACCATGTCCGCTCCCTGGCTACCTCTGCTGCAATGGTGGTTCGGCTCTGCCGAATCCGCCAGCGAAGTGGTGAAGGCCAGGGAGAAATTGTGGTTCGGCAAGAGCCGGGCCACTGACACCGAAGCTCGTGAGCGCTTCGGTGAGCTGGTCGAACAGGCGCTGACTGGCGGCCTCAAGGAGTGGGCAGAAAACCCCAAGGGCTGGCTGGCACTGGTCCTGCTGCTCGATCAGTTGCCCCGCATGATCCATCGCGACACACCCAAGGCATTTGCCGGCGATGAACGCGCTCAGGCACTGGTGCAACACGGCCTGAAACTGGGTCGAGATCAGCATCTGGAACCCCTTGAACGCACCTTCATCTATCTGGTGCTGGAGCACAGCGAAAACCTGGACGTGCAGAACCAGGCCATCACCTGCTTTGGCAAACTGCTTCCCCTGCTGCCTGCCACCGACCGCGATTACTTCAATCAGAGCCTTGATTACGCTGAGCGTCATCAGAAAATCATTGCCCGCTTCGGTCGCTTCCCCCATCGCAACGACATTCTCGGCCGTGCCTCGACCGATGAAGAGATCGAGTTTCTGAAGACGCCCGGCTCAAGCTTTTAGGGGCTTCGCCAATCGATGCGCTCTGGCTCGCCGGAAATCATCCATCGTCCGCGCATCACCTGCCATCAGGGATTTACGGGTCAAGGGAACCAGATCCCGGTTTTATCTTCTAAGCTTTCGGCATTGCGCCAGCCAGGTTCATAGACCTGTTGCTGCGACGCAGCCTCCTTCCGTTCAGGAGCTTCATCCATGTCTTTGCGCTCTCTCGCGTTACTGTCGTTTTGCGTGCTGCTGACTGCCTGCAGCAAGATCACTCAAGAGAATTACTCCAAGCTTTCCGCTGGCATGCCCAAGGCGCAGGTCGAAAGCCTGCTGGGCAGCCCGACTGAATGTTCCGGCGCACTGGGGATGTCCAGTTGCACCTGGGGCGACCAGAAAACCTTTATCAGCGTGCAATATGCGGGCGACAAAGTGCTTATTTTCTCGGGCCAAGGTCTGAAATAACTCATGATCAAGCTACTTCTACGCTTCGGTATTCTCGTCATGGCCAGCTTCCTGGCCATCGGTTTCGCGCATTCTGCAGACAACCTCGAACCCAAGACCGTCGACAGTGTCGACCTGAACCGCTATCAGGGCACCTGGTATGAACTGGCGCGGCTGCCCATGTTTTTCCAGCGCAACTGCGCGCAGTCCGAAGCGCATTACACGCTCAAGCCTGACGGTAATATCGGCGTAACCAACCGCTGCCGGACAATCGAAGGCAAATGGCAGGAAGCAACCGGCACCGCCTCGCCACAAGTACCGGGCAAGACCGACAAGCTGTGGGTGGTTTTCGACAACTGGTTCTCACGACTGCTGCCGGGTCTGGCAAAAGGCGACTACTGGGTTCTGGCCATCGGTGACGACTACAAGACTGCCGTGGTCGGCAATCCTGATCGCAAATACCTGTGGCTGCTGTCCCGCACGCCAACCGTGTCGGAGCAGGTCAAGCAGGACATGATGAGCAAGGCACGCCAGCAGGGTTACGACACCAGCCGGCTGATCTGGCGTGAGGATAATTCAAAGATCGGGAAGTGATCTGTATTCATGGAGGGGCTGTGAGGCCCCTTTCGTGAATACATTCACTCCTAGCCCAGCAACTCCCGAAGCACCTGCGCAAACGCCCGGCTGCTTTCCTCTTCTGCCGCATGGTGCCCTTCGCGCACTACCCAGCGGCCCTTGACCAGCACATCGCGAACCTGCCGATCACCGCCCGCAAACAGCCAGCGGTTGAGGATTGCATCGCCGGAGGCGGTTTCCAGATACGGGTCCGAGCCATCCAGCACTATCCAGTCTGCGCGCTGCCCGACCTCAAGCTTGCCGATGCCCTGCCCCAACGCCTGCGCGCCGCCGCTCAATGCCGCATCGAACAGGGTTCGACCGACCATGGGCTGATCGCTGCGATACAACCGGTTGCGGCGCTGATCCCGAAGACGCTGGCCGTATTCCAGCCAGCGAAGTTCTTCGACCACACTCACCGACACATGGCTGTCCGAGCCAATCCCCCAACGACCGCCCTGAGCGATGTAGTCCACGGCCGGGAAAATACCGTCGCCGAGGTTGGCTTCCGTGGTCAGGCACAAACCGGCAACGCTGCCGCTTTGCGCCATGAGGGCGACTTCATCCGGCTCGGCATGGGTGGCATGCACCAGGCACCAGCGCTGATCCACGGCCACGTTTTCATACAGCCACTGCAACGGACGTCTCCCGCTCCAGCTCAGGCAATCATCGACTTCCTTCTGTTGCTCGGCGATGTGGATGTGTATCGGGCACTGCCGGTCACTGGCGGCCAGCACTTCGCTGATCTGCTGCGGAGTAACGGCGCGCAACGAGTGGAAACACAGACCCAGGTTCTGCGCCGCCTGACTGGCGATGACCGGTTTGAGGCGGGCCTGCAAATCCAGATAGCTGTCGGTGCTGTGGATAAACCGGCGCTGCCCTTCGTTTGGCGCTTGCCCGCCAAAGCCCGAATGGCTGTAGAGCACCGGCAGCAATGTCAGGCCAATGCCCGCCGATATGGCGGCCTGGCTGATCTGCAAGGCCAGCTCGGCAGGATCGGCATAAGGTTTGCCGTTGGTGTCCTGATGGACGTAGTGAAACTCCGCGACCGAGGTGAAACCGCCCTTGAGCATCTCGATATAGAGCTGACGGGCGATGACGCCCACCTGCGGCGCGCTGATCTTTCCGACCAGTCGATACATGAGGTCGCGCCAGGTCCAGAAGCTGTCGCTGGGGTTGCCTGCCACTTCCGCCAAACCCGCCATCGCACGCTGGAACGCATGGGAGTGCAGATTCGGCATGCCGGGCAGCAACGGGCCGCAGACAGACTCGGCGCCCTGCCGGTCAGCATTGGCCTGCACCGAACTCAATAAACCCTCGGCACTGACCTCCAGACGGACATTATCGGCCCAACCACCAGGTAGTAATGCGCGCTCGGCAAAGAAGGCTGGCATTGACTTCAAACCTCATCACTGTAATTTGTATATACATATACAGACGTTCTGGGGCCCGGTAAACCTTCGCACGCTTGCCGTACCGCAGGTTAATGGTTAGCTTGGGCGCTATTTCGTAGCTGAACCACCCAGACAAGGACCCGCACGTGCCGATTCCGCCCGCCTCTTCTCCCTTGGCAGCCCAGATGGGCGAAAGTCCGGCACCGCTCTATGCCCGCGTCAAACAGATGATTGCCCTGCAAATCCAGAACGGCACCTGGCCGCCGCATCATCGCGTGCCCTCGGAAAGCGAACTGGTGACCCAACTGGGTTTCAGCCGCATGACCATCAACCGGGCCTTGCGCGAGCTGACCGCCGAAGGCCTGCTGGTGCGCATGCAGGGCGTCGGTACTTTCGTCGCCGAACCCAAAAGCCAGTCGGCGCTGTTTGAAGTCCACAACATTGCTGACGAGATCGCCACGCGAGGCCACAGGCACACCTGCAAGGTCATCATTCTCAAGGAAGAATCCGCTGGCTCCGAGCGGGCGCTGGCACTGGACATGCGCGAAGGCCAGAAGGTGTTTCACTCGTTGATCGTGCACTTTGAAAACGATATCCCGGTGCAGATCGAGGACCGTTTCGTCAATGCGCTGGTGGCTCCTGACTACCTCAAGCAGGACTTCACCCAACAGACGCCTTACGCCTATCTGTCGCAAGTCGCTCCGCTCACCGAAGGCGAGCATGTGGTCGAAGCGATACTGGCCGATGCCGACGAGTGCCAGTTGCTGCAAATCGATGCAGGCGAGCCGTGCCTGCTGATTCGTCGCCGGACATGGTCAGGACGCCAACCGGTTACCGCCGCGCGCCTGATTCACCCCGGCTCCCGCCATCGCCTGGAAGGACGCTTCACCAAATGACCCAGACCAGAACCCTGCGCGCCATCGATTACCCTCGCATGCCCTGGAAAAACGGCGGCGGCAGCACCGAAGAAATTGCTCGCGATGGGGGGCAGGACCTGGACGGCTTCGGCTGGCGCCTGTCGATTGCAGACATCGAGACGTCTGGCGACTTTTCAGTGTTTGCCGGTTATCAGCGGATCATCTCCGTAATCCAGGGGGCTGGCATGACCCTGGATATCGACGGTGTAACCAGCCGCCCCTTGCTACCAACCGACCCGCTGGCCTTCAGTGGCGACAACCAGGTCAGTTGCGCTCTGCTCGACGGCCCTATTCGTGATTTCAACCTGATCTATGCTCCACAGCGTTACAGTGCCCGCCTGCACTGGATCGATGTGCGTCAGCCACAGAGGGTGTTCAGCTCCGCCAGCACTTTTTTGCTGTTCAGCGTTGCCGAGCAGATCGGCGTCAGCGTGAATGACGGGCTCTGGGAAATCCTTGGCAGAAACGACTGCCTGCAAGTGGACAACCCAGGCGGCCTGCTGGAAATCGAGTTACAAGCACCCAGCGCCAGCCGCTGCTGCCTCATCGAGTTGAGCGCCTTGCGCGTTTGAACCGCCAAATCAAGATCCTGTTTCAAGGACGAGCATGACCCAATTCCCTCCAAAGGAAACACCTAGAGCCGTTGCCATTCTGGCCAGCTTCCTGTCATCGGAATCGGCAGGCGGCATTGTCCTGATGGGCGCGGCGCTGGCTGCACTGATCGTTGCCAACTCACCTCTGGCTCCCGGCTACTTCGCCATTCTGCATAGCGTCTGGCTCGGGCTTTCCGTCGAGCTATGGATCAACGACGGACTCATGGCGATCTTCTTTCTGATGGTCGGCCTGGAAATCAAACGCGAAGTGCTCGCGGGCGGGCTCGCCACGTGGGAACAACGCGCCCTGCCCGGTTTTGCAGCGGCAGGCGGCATGCTGGTCCCGGCGTTGATCTATATAGCGATCAACTGGGGCAACCCGCAGACCATCAGCGGCTGGGCGATCCCCGCGGCAACCGACATTGCTTTCGCACTCGGGGTTTTGTCATTACTGGGCAACCGGGTGCCTGTGTCCCTGAAAGTGTTCCTGGCGGCGCTGGCGATTCTCGACGATCTGGGGGCCGTGACCATCATCGCCTTCTTCTACAGCTCGGGCCTGAACCTGCCGATGCTGCTGGCGTCCTTCGTGACCCTGGCAGTGCTGGTTGCGATGAACCGCCTGAAGGTGCGGCGCTTGTTGCCGTACCTGATACTGGGCGCGCTGCTGTGGTTCTTCGTGCTGCAATCAGGCGTGCATGCCACGCTGGCGGGTGTGGCGCTGGCGCTGTGCATTCCCTTGGGCAAGCCAGAGGAAGAAGCGCGCTCGCCGCTGCTGTTTCTGGAAGAAAAACTGCATTACTGGGTCGCGTTCGCCATTGTGCCGGTGTTCGGATTCGCCAATGCGGGGGTTTCGCTTTCAGGTATTTCCGCCGAAAACCTGCTGGACCCTGTGCCGCTCGGGGTTGCGCTGGGGCTGTTCGTCGGCAAGCAGATCGGCGTTTTCCTGGCGGCAGCGCTGGCGATCCGGGCCGGGCTTGCGGTCTTGCCACAAGGCAGCAACTGGGTGCAGCTCTATGGCGTGGCGCTGCTGTGCGGCATCGGTTTCACCATGAGCCTGTTCATCGGCAACCTCGCTTTCCCCGGCGCAGTGCATCTGGTGGACGAGGTAAAAATCGGCGTTCTCATGGGGTCGGGGCTGGCAGCGATTGCAGGTGTGCTGCTGTTGCGCAGCCGTTTCAGTCGGCCCTGAAAAAATATTTTCAAATCACTGCATCCAGATTGTCTTCTCGCGGGTAGTACATACAGCAGCCACTTCGAGTTGCTGAGCGCGGTTAAACAATCTGGAGATTTTCTGCATGAACGCAAAACGTTTGCTCTGCCTTGCAGGTAGTACCCTGGCTCTCACTTGCCTGACTTCTGTTGCCATGGCTCAGACCTCCCTGCCCGAAAGCGTACGGGTCCCGGACGGTCACAAGATCACTCTGGAAACCACCGGCGTGGGCGAGATCACGTACGAGTGCCGCGCCAAAGCCAACTCCGCCAGCGAAACCGAATGGGTATTCGTCGGCCCCAAAGCTGTTCTCAATGATCGCAGCGGCAAACAGGTCGGCACCTACTACGGCCCACCGGCTACCTGGGAATCCAAAGACGGCTCCAAACTGACCGGCACTCAAGTGGCCGTTGCACCTTCCAGCGCGGGCAACCTGCCTTACCAACTGGTCAAGGCCAATCCGGCTGAAGGCAAAGGCGCCCTGACCGGTACGGCCTACATCCAGCGCGTGGCACTGAAAGGCGGCGTTGCACCGGCCACTGCCTGCTCGGCCAGCAACAAGGGCGCGAAGGAAGTGGTCAAGTACCAGGCCGACTACATCTTCTGGGCCAGCAAGTGATCGAAGCCATTCAATGGGGTGTCGCGCAGTCAGTAGGCTATGCTGCTGCGCGGGAGCCTTGTGATGTCAACGAGGCAGCAATCATCCATTGATGGCGGATCGACGTGTCTTCACACGAATCTCTTTTTGACTACGAAGCCACGCTGCAGGCCTGCGCTCGCGGTGAGCGCCAGGCATTGCAGCGTCTCTATCAACAGGAAAGCGCCCGGCTGCTCGGCGTCGTCGTGCGGCTCGTACGTGACAGCGCACTGGCGGAAGACATCGTGCATGATGCATTCCTCAAGATATGGACCCATGCGGCAAGCTTCGATCAGACACGAGGTTCGGCACGCGGCTGGATTTTCAGCGTGACCCGGCATCTGGCGCTCAATCGCCTGCGCAACAATGCCCGGGAAGAGCACCTGGAAGACAATGGCAGCGAAGACCACCACGAACCGGCCACGCTTGAAGGTTGGCAGGAAACCGGTGATGCCTTCGACTGGCGCGTCAATCCCGGACGAATCCAGTTCTGCCTGGAACAACTTGAACCGGTGCGGCGCAACTGTATTTTCCACGCTTATGTGGACGGCTACTCGCATCAGGAAATCGCGCAGAAAATCGGCGCCCCATTGGGTACGGTCAAAGCCTGGATCAAGCGCAGCCTGACGGCTTTGCGGGAGTGTATGGGATGACTCGGCCCACAGACGAAAACATCCATGAACTGGCTGGGGAATACGTGCTCGGCACCTTGTCTGCCCGGCAGAGAATCGATATCCAGCGCCGCCTGCCACACGAGCCCGCCTTGCAGGCCGCAGTCGACGCCTGGGAGCAACGCCTGCTGCCGCTGACGGCAATGGCCGAACCTGTGACGCCTGCGCCGGGACTCTGGAGCCGTATCGAACGCAGCATCACCGAGCTTTCCGCCAACAGAACCGAACCGCAACGTGCACGCTGGTGGGACAGCCTGTCGATCTGGCGCGGGCTGGCCGGTGCCGGGCTGGCCGCATCGCTGGTGCTGGGCACGATGCTTTTCATACAGCCATCGCAGGCACCGTCCTATCTGGTCGTACTCGTCGCCCCACAGGACAAGGCGCCTGGCTGGGTCGTCCAGGCCAGCAACTCGCAGGAAATCCAGCTCATTCCACTGGGCGAAACCCAAGTCCCTGCGGACAAGGCACTGGAGTTCTGGACCAAGGCCGACGACTGGCAAGGACCGGTGTCCCTCGGCCTGGTAAAACCGGGTCAGACCCTGCATATACCGCTCGATAAATTGCCACCGCTGCAACATAACCAGCTGTTTGAGCTGACACTGGAGAAGTCCACGGGCTCGCCTGTTGGTAAACCGACCGGGCCAATACAGTTTATCGGGCGGGCGGTGAAGGTGATTTAGCCCGCAATACCGACTTCACCCCTCAACCAATGCGCTCACGGTACTGACGCGGATTGAATCGCAACACAATGCCGACCATCACCACAATCACAGCCGTCAATGCCCACCATGCCGCCTCGAAACTTCCTGACTGGTCACGGATGACGCCAGCCAGCAGAGGAGACAGGCCAGCAATCAGGTAGCCGATGCCTTGCACAAAGGCGGTCAGGCTTCCGGCACGGGCCGGATTATCGATATGGTCCATGGAGATGATCAAACTCATCGGGAACAGACCGCCGATCCCCAGTCCCAGCAGACAAGGCCACAGCAGGGTCAAGTGTTCAAAGGAGAGGATGAGGCCGCTGAAACCGGCAATGATCAGCAGCAACAAGGCAACCAGCGCCCAACGTTTGTCCCGGGTCTGATTGACCATCGCGGGCACCGCCAGACCGGCCAGCACTTCCATCGCTGTCAAAAAGCCCAGCACCAGCCCGGCGTCCTGCTCGCTCCAGCCCCTTTCCACGTAATAAGGTGCCAGCCAGGCCAGCACACAGGTGTAGGAAGCCGTGCCAAGGCCGAAGAACACGGCCAACAACCAGGCGCGTGGCTTTGCGGAAAACGAGTCGGCCTTGCCTTTGGGCGCGGCTTCGACGACCGGAATCGCCGAGCGTTGAAACGTCCACAGGACCAGCGCCAGCAACGCGAGCACACCCCATATCGCCAACGAAACCTTCCAGCTACCGCTCTGCTTGAGCACGAAGGGCGAGAACGACGCCGCCAGTGCAGCACCGCCCATGATCGAGGTGACATACAGGCCCATGAACAGGGACACGTTGTCCTTGAAACGGGTCTTGATCAAGGCCGGCATCAACGCCTGAATCATTGCGATGCCCAGCCCGGAAAGGACCGCGCTCACGATCAGTTCCACCGCGCCATCAATGAACAGTCGGGACGCACTGGCGATACCGATCACCAGCAGCGACAACCCGATGGCCCGATGCTCGCCCAGGGATCGGGCCAGCCGCATCCCGAAAAACATCCCGAGTCCCATCGCCATCACCGGCAACATGGTCAACAGCGAAGCCAGGCTGAAACTGAGGGGAATATCACCCCGAATGGCCGACAGAAGCGGCCCGATGGCCGCCATGCTGGGCCGAAGATTCAACGCCACCAGCACGACACTGGCCATCAACCAGAAAGCGTGAGTGGTTGAAGTACGAATGTTTTCCATCACAAGACCTTGCCATCCCAAAGCCACGATTAGGCCCCTCAACCGCACAGGCTACAAATGAAAATCTGGGGGGTGGTATTTAGAAATTAGGTTTGAGGCAACCGCCGCCTCCATCGCAGCCTGCTGCAGGCCTTCCTCTTGCTGGCAGGCCCCAGCACAAAGCAGAAGCACGATCTCGCTGTTACCCATCGCCCCAAAACCGTGCAAAACATCCAGCCAGTAACAAACTTCTCTTTCGTGCCCGGCGGGTCCATAAACCCGCAGTAACTCTCGAACCCCACGATTTACAAGGGCTTCAGGCTGCCCATGAGATTCTTCACCGGGTTGCGAAGAAAGTTGGTCCCTCGATTGCATATGCTTGTATGTACAAGTAGAGACAGGTTATAAAAGACCTCGCTCCACTCAACAGAATTCGCCTGAGTGCCAGGCACCACTCGCCCGTCATCGGGCTGGTTTGGATTGATCGCTGAGGATTTTTTGTGACCGACACTAATCAAGACCGCAAGCATGACTGGACCCGCCATCGTGACGTCGAAGTGCGGGCTGCCCGTGGCACTCAACTGACAGCAAAGAGCTGGCTGACCGAAGCCCCGCTGCGCATGCTGATGAACAACCTTGATCCTGAAGTGGCCGAAAACCCGAAAGAGCTGGTGGTCTACGGCGGGATTGGGCGGGCGGCACGCAACTGGGAGTGCTACGACAAGATCGTCGAGAGCCTGACCCGGCTCAACGACGATGAAACCCTGCTGGTGCAATCCGGTAAACCGGTTGGCGTGTTCAAGACCCACAGCAATGCGCCGCGTGTACTGATCGCCAACTCGAACCTGGTGCCGCACTGGTCAAGCTGGGAGCATTTCAACGAGCTGGATGCCAAGGGTCTGGCAATGTATGGCCAGATGACGGCAGGCAGCTGGATCTACATCGGCAGCCAGGGCATCGTTCAGGGCACTTACGAAACCTTCGTCGAAGCCGGTCGCCAGCATTACGACGGCAGCCTCAAGGGCCGCTGGGTGCTGACCGCAGGCCTGGGTGGCATGGGTGGCGCACAGCCGCTGGCCGCAACACTGGCCGGAGCCTGTTCGCTGAACATCGAATGCCAGCAGAGCCGCATCGACTTCCGTCTCAAGACCCGTTACGTCGATGAGCAAGCCACCGACCTGGACGACGCTCTGGCGCGTCTCGCCCGCTACACCGCCGAAGGCAAGGCCATCTCCATAGCCCTGTGCGGCAATGCGGCTGAAATCCTGCCGGAAATGGTCCGCCGCGGCGTGCGCCCGGACATGGTCACCGACCAGACCAGCGCCCACGACCCTCTCAATGGCTACCTGCCCAAAGGCTGGAGCTGGGAAGACTACCGCGCCCGTGCGCTGACCGAGCCGGCTGCCGTCGTCAAAGCGGCCAAACAGTCCATGGCCGAACACGTCGAAGCCATGCTGGCCTTCCAGAAAGCCGGGATTCCAACCTTCGACTACGGCAACAACATCCGTCAGATGGCCAAGGAAGAAGGCGTCGCCAATGCCTTCGACTTCCCGGGATTCGTACCCGCCTACATCCGGCCATTGTTCTGCCGTGGCATCGGTCCTTTCCGCTGGGCGGCCCTGTCGGGCGATCCGCAGGACATCTACAAGACCGACGCCAAGGTCAAGGAACTGATCCCGGACGATGCACACCTGCATAACTGGCTGGACATGGCCCGCGAACGCATCAGCTTCCAGGGCTTGCCGGCACGTATCTGCTGGGTCGGCCTGGGTCAGCGCGCAAGGCTGGGTCTGGCCTTCAACGAAATGGTCCGCAGCGGCGAGTTGTCTGCGCCCGTGGTGATCGGTCGCGATCACCTGGACTCCGGCTCGGTCTCCAGCCCCAACCGCGAAACCGAGTCCATGCGTGATGGCTCCGACGCAGTCTCCGACTGGCCGCTGCTCAACGCCCTGCTCAATACCGCCAGCGGTGCGACCTGGGTTTCCCTGCACCATGGCGGCGGTGTCGGCATGGGCTTCTCGCAGCATTCGGGCATGGTGATTGTCTGCGACGGCACCGATGAAGCGGCCGAGCGCATTGCCCGCGTACTGCACAATGACCCGGCGACAGGCGTCATGCGTCACGCCGATGCCGGTTACGACATTGCCATCGAATGCGCCAAAGAGCAGGGCTTGAACCTGCCGATGATTGGGCGTTAAAGGCATTTGCCATGGGTGTGGCGGTTCAGCGCCGTCACATTGAAAAAAGTCAGGATAGACACTGATAACGCCCACAGGCCGGATGCCTACTTGAAGCTGCCGTCATCCTTTTCAGGTTTTGGAGCATCGACAATGAAAATGAAAAAAGCGCTGTTAACCACTCTGGTATCGGCTGGCCTGCTGGTCAGCGCCGGTGCAAGTCAAGCGGCCGGGTGGTGCGAGTCAGGCAAGCCGGTCAAGTTTGCCGGTCTGAACTGGGAAAGCGCGATGTTGCTGACCGACATTCTTCAAGTCGTCCTGAGCAAGGGCTACGGTTGCAGCGTGGATGCGTTGCCGGGCAATTCCATCGCCATGGAAAACGCCCTGAGCACCAATGACATTCAGGTCTTCGCCGAAGAGTGGGTAGGCCGTAGCGAAGTCTGGAACAAGGCCGCTGCGGCAGGAAAAGTCGTAGGCGTCGGCGCACCTGTGGTCGGAGCGGTCGAAGGCTGGTACGTGCCGCGCTACGTGATTGAAGGCGATGCCAAGCGCAAGCTGGAAGCCAAGGCTCCGAACCTGAAGTCCATCACAGATCTGGCTCAATACTCAGCCGTGTTCAAGGATCAGGAAGAGCCCGGTAAAGGCCGTTTCTACAACTGCCCGGCCGGCTGGACCTGCGAGCTTGAAAACAGCGAAATGCTCAAGACCTACGGCCTGGAAAGCAAGTACACCAACTTCCGCCCAGGCACCGGCCCGGCACTGGACGCGGCTATTCTGTCCAGCTACAAGCGCGGTGAGCCGATCCTGACGTATTACTGGTCACCCACGCCGTTGATGGGGCAAGTCGATCTGGTTCGTCTGGAAGAACCATGCGTCAACAAGACCATCGACATCAAGGTCGGTGTCTCCAAGGCGTTCCACGAACAGGCACCTGAACTGATCGCCGTACTGGAGAAGGTCAATCTGCCCATCGACCTGCTGAACCAGAACCTGGGACGCATGGCCAAGGAGCGGATCGAATCACCGAAACTGGCGAAGATTTTCCTCAAGGAACACCCGGAAGTCTGGCACACGTGGGTCAGCGAAGACGCTGCGAAAAAGGTTGAGGCCTCTCTGTAAACCCCGGAGCAGATTATCTGCGCAGGCACAGGCGACATGGCTGTGCCTGACAACCTGATCGAGAGCACCTTATGTTTCCCGAAAGTTTTACCTTCTCCATTGCCAACTGGGTCAACGACGGGGTTGATTCGCTGGTCACCGAGTACGGCGATGTGTTCCGGCACATCTCCGATACCTTGCTGTGGGCCATCGTCAATCTGGAAAGCCTGCTGCGCATGGCACCCTGGTGGCTGGTGCTGATGATCGTCGGCGGCATTGCCTGGCATGCGACGCGAAAAATCGTCACCACCGCATTGATTGTCGGCCTGCTGTTCCTCGTCGGCGCTGTCGGGCTGTGGGACAAGCTGATGCAGACGTTGGCGCTGATGCTGGTCGCCACCTTCATCGCAGTGTTGATCGGCATTCCTCTGGGCATTCTTTCAGCGCGCAGCAACCGCCTGCGCTCCGTGCTGATGCCGCTGCTGGACATCATGCAAACCATGCCCAGTTTCGTTTACCTGATCCCGGTGCTGATGCTGTTCGGCCTGGGCAAGGTCCCGGCCATCTTCGCCACCGTGATTTACGCCGCGCCGCCGCTGATTCGCCTGACCGACCTGGGCATCCGTCAGGTCGATAGTGAAGTGATGGAAGCGATCAACGCCTTTGGTGCCAATCGCTGGCAGCAACTGTTCGGCGTGCAACTGCCACTGGCGATGCCGAGCATCATGGCCGGGATCAACCAGACCACCATGATGGCGCTGTCGATGGTCGTGATTGCTTCGATGATCGGCGCCCGTGGCCTGGGCGAAGACGTTCTGGTGGGCATCCAGACCCTCAATGTCGGGCGCGGCCTGGAAGCCGGTCTGGCCATTGTCATTCTGGCGGTTGTCATCGACCGCATCACCCAGGCCTATGGCCGCCCACGGCATGAGGCGAGCAAATAATGAGCCTGGAACCGAACAAAATCGTCGTCAAAAACGTGTTCAAGATCTTCGGCAGCCGCTCGAAAGAAGCCTTGGCGATGGTAAAGCAGAGCAAGAGCAAGGATCAGGTGCTGGCCCAGACCGGCTGCATGGTGGGCGTCAACGACCTCTCGCTATCGATCGGCAGCGGCGAGATTTTCGTCATCATGGGCTTGTCGGGTTCGGGCAAATCGACGCTGGTGCGCCATTTCAATCGCCTGATCGACCCTACCAGCGGCGAGATTCTGGTGGATGGCGAAGATATCCTGCAGTACGACACGGAGGCCCTGCGCCAATTCCGTCGCCACAAGATCAGCATGGTGTTCCAGAGCTTCGGCCTGCTGCCCCACAAGAGTGTGCTGGACAACGTGGCGTACGGCCTGAAGGTGCGCGGCGAGAGCAAAGCCCTCTGCCAGGAGCGTGCGCAGCACTGGATTAGCACCGTGGGCCTCAAAGGCTACGAAAAGAAATACCCGCACCAGCTCTCTGGCGGCATGCGTCAGCGCGTTGGTCTGGCACGGGCACTGGCGGCCGACACCGACATCATCCTGATGGATGAAGCGTTCAGCGCCCTTGATCCGCTGATCCGCGCCGAGATGCAGGACCAGTTGCTGGAGCTGCAAGCGACGCTGAAGAAAACCATCGTGTTCATTACCCACGACCTGGACGAAGCCGTGCGCATCGGCAACCGGATCGCGATTCTCAAGGATGGCCGTCTGATTCAGGTCGGAACGCCAAAGGAAATCCTTCACTCGCCCGCCGACGATTACGTTGATCGCTTCGTGCAGCGGCGCGCAGTCACTGTTTAAGGATGGTGTCGATGCAACGAGCAGAACAGATCGTTTTCGGTGAGGCCACGACAGGTTGGCAGGACGTGGTGGCCGTGGCCCGTGATGGTGCGCACCTGATGCTGTCGGAACGGGCCTGGGCGCGTATCGACAATGCCCAGGCCATCGTTCAGCGCATCGTTGCCCGTGGCGAGCGGGCTTACGGTGTGAACACCGGACTCGGCGCACTGTGCAACGTCTCGCTGGAAGACGAACAACTCAGTCGCCTGTCGCGCAACACATTGCTCAGCCATGCCTGTGGCGTAGGCACACCGCTGCCCGACGAACAGACACGCGCAATCATCTGTGCCGCGATTCTCAACTACAGCCAGGGCAAGTCCGGCATCCATCGTCAGGTTGTGCAAGCGCTGCTGGCCTTGCTCAATCAAGGCATCACGCCGCAAGTGCCGTCGCAGGGGTCGGTGGGTTATCTGACCCACATGGCGCATGTCGGCATCGCGCTGCTGGGCGTGGGTCAGGTCAGTTATCGCGGGCACATCGTTCCAGCGCAGCAGGCATTGAGCGAAGCAGGTCTGCACCCCGTTGAACTGGGCGCCAAGGATGGGCTGTGCCTGGTCAACGGCACACCCTGCATGACCGGCCTGAGCTGTCTGGCCATTGCCGACGCCACGCGCCTGACGCAATGGGCCGACGTGATCGGTGCCATGACCTTTGAAGCGCTGCGCGGCCAGCTCGATGCCTTCGACGAAACCATCATCGCCCTCAAGCCCCATCCGGGTATGCAACAGGTCGGCAGAAACCTGCGCAGCCTGCTGGCGGGCAGCGAAGTGCTTGCCAGCAGCCAGGGCATTCGCACCCAGGACGCCCTGAGCATACGCTCTATCCCGCAGGTACACGGCGCAACACGGGACCAGTTGGCCCATGCGATAAGGCAGGTCGAAACCGAGCTGAATGCGGTCACCGATAACCCGTTGCTGCTGGGCACTCCTGACGATTACCGCGTGGTGTCGCAAGCCAACCCGCACGGTCAGTCAGTCGCCATGGCGGCGGATCTGTTGTGTGTGGCGGTGGCGGAGCTGGGTTCGATTGCCGAGCGGCGTCTGGATCGACTGATCAACCCGGCCGTCAGCGGTCTGCCGGCTTTTCTGGTCAGCCAGCCGGGTGTCAACTCGGGGATGATGATCGTCCAGTACGTGGCCGCCTCGCTGTGCGCAGAAAACCGCCAGATGGCACAACCGGCGGTGGTCGATAACTATGTCACCTCGGGCTTGCAGGAAGATCATCTGAGCCTGGGCACCAGCGCTGCCTTGAAGCTGCATAAGGTACTGGGCAACGCAACGCAGATTCTGGCCATCGAATACCTGCTGGCGGCCCAGGCGTTTGAGTTCCTCAAGGAACAGCATTTTGGGGCAGGCACCGACATTGCCTGGCGCGCACTGCGTGAGCAGATCCCCGCGTATGACCAAGACCGCTGGCTGGCCCCGGATATTGCCAGCAGCGTAGCCGTACTCAAGAACGAAGAAGTGCTGGAGAGGATTTTCCGGCACGGTCGTGAACAGACGACAACCCCATAACAACAGGGCTGCAAGGCGGCATGCTTCAAAAGAGCAACCGCCTGACATCAATCAAGGAGTAGCTGCATCGTGACCAAACCCTCTGCCAAGTCATTGAATCTGACCCCCGGCCAACTGACCCTGGCGCAACTGCGAGCGATCTATCAGCAACCGGTAACGCTGAAGCTCGATAGCAGCGCCGATCAGCAGATCGAAGACAGCGTTGCCTGTGTGGAACGCATCCTGGCCGAAAACCGCACGGCCTATGGCATCAACACCGGTTTCGGCCTGCTGGCTTCGACGCGCATCGCCAGCGAGGACCTGGAAAACCTGCAGCGTTCTCTGGTGCTGTCCCATGCCGCCGGTGTCGGGCAGCCGATCAGCGACGAATTGGTGCGTCTGGTCATGGTGCTCAAGGTCAACAGCCTGAGCCGTGGTTTCTCCGGCATCCGGCGCGTGGTGATCGATGCCCTGATCGCCCTGATCAATGCCGAGGTCTATCCACATATCCCGCTCAAGGGTTCGGTGGGTGCTTCCGGTGACCTCGCGCCGCTGGCCCATATGTCTCTGGTGCTGCTGGGCGAAGGCAAGGCTCGCTACAAAGGCGAATGGCTCGATGCCGTCGATGCGCTTGAAGTGGCAGGCCTGAAACCGCTGACTCTGGCTGCCAAGGAAGGTCTGGCATTGCTCAACGGAACGCAGGTTTCCACCGCGTTCGCACTGCGCGGCCTGTTCGAGGGTGAAGACTTGTTCGCCGCAGCCATGGCCTGCGGCGCGCTGACCGTAGAAGCGGTGCTGGGCTCGCGCTCGCCTTTCGACGCCCGCATCCATGCCGCTCGCGGCCAGCGTGGCCAGATCGATGCCGCTGCCTGCTATCGCGACCTGCTGGGTGAAAGCAGCGAAGTGTCCGAATCCCATCGCAACTGCGACAAGGTTCAGGATCCTTACTCCCTGCGCTGCCAGCCACAGGTCATGGGTGCCTGCCTGACCCAGTTGCGTCAGGCCGCCGAAGTGCTGGAGATCGAAGCCAACGCCGTCTCCGACAACCCGCTGGTGTTCGCAGCCGAAAACGATGTGATCTCCGGCGGCAACTTCCACGCGGAACCGGTTGCCATGGCCGCCGATAATCTGGCGCTGGCCATCGCGGAAATCGGTTCCCTGAGCGAACGCCGCATTTCGCTGATGATGGACAAGCACATGTCGCAGTTGCCGCCCTTCCTGGTGGCCAACGGTGGGGTCAACTCCGGCTTCATGATCGCCCAGGTCACGGCTGCTGCCCTGGCCAGTGAAAACAAGGCGTTGGCCCATCCGCACAGCGTCGATAGCCTGCCGACTTCAGCCAATCAGGAGGACCATGTTTCCATGGCTCCGGCAGCCGGCAAGCGGTTATGGGAAATGGCAGAAAACGTTCGCGGGATTCTTGCCGTAGAATGGCTGGCTGCATGCCAGGGACTGGACTTGCGCAACGGCCTCAAAACCTCTCCAAAACTGGAGCAGGCCCGCGCCGTACTGCGCAGCAAAGTACCGCCCTATGAGAAGGATCGTTTTTTTGCACCGGACATAGAAGCTGCCAGCCAGCTGTTGTCCTCAACTTGCCTGAACCCGTTGGTTCCTGCACGTCTGCTACCCAGTCTGTGATGTACCGCGAGCCTGGCAGGGCTCGCAATGGTAGTTCGCTGCGGGAAGCCGGAAGCAGGTGTTCTCGCAGCTATTTGCCATACCCAGTAATGAGATGGACGGAAATGACGTCAAAAGTTGGTTTGAAACGCGGGTTATCCGCCCGCCACATTCGCTTCATGGCTCTGGGCTCTGCCATCGGCACAGGGTTGTTCTATGGCTCTGCCGCCGCAATCCAGCAAGCGGGGCCTGCGGTTCTGCTGGCTTATCTGATCGGTGGTGCAGCGGTCTTCATGGTGATGCGCGCCCTTGGTGAGATGGCCGTGCACAACCCGACCTCCGGCTCGTTCAGCCATTACGCCAGCCGTTATCTCGGCCCTCTGGCGGGTTTCGTGCTGGGCTGGACCTACGCCTTCGAGATGATCATCGTCTGTCTGGCCGATGTCACCGCGTTCGGGATCTACATGGGCTTCTGGTTCCCGGAAGTGCCGCGCTGGATCTGGGTGCTGGGCATCGTGTTCCTGATCGGCGCGCTCAACCTGTGCAACGTCAAGGTGTTCGGTGAAACCGAGTTCTGGCTGTCGCTGCTCAAGGTCGGCGCCATCGTAGCGATGATCGTGGCCGGTTTCGGCATCATGCTGTTCGGCATCGGTTCATCCACTGGCGACAACGCCATCGGGATCAGCAACCTCTGGGCCCACGGCGGTTTCATGCCCAATGGCATCGGCGGCCTGATCGCCTCGCTGGCCGTGGTGATGTTCGCCTTTGGCGGCATCGAAATCATCGGTATCACGGCGGGCGAAGCCAAGAACCCGCAACGCACGCTGCCACAGGCCATCAATGCCGTGCCGCTGCGCATTCTGCTGTTCTACGTCCTGACCCTGTTCGTGCTGATGTCCATTTACCCATGGCCACAGATCGGCACTCAAGGCAGCCCGTTCGTGCAGATTTTCGACAATCTGGGCATCGCTTCAGCGGCGACCATTCTCAATATCGTGGTGATCTCGGCTGCCGTATCCGCCATCAACAGCGACATCTTCGGCGCAGGCCGCATGATGTATGGCATGGCGCTCGAAGGTCAGGCCCCGGCCGGTTTTGCCAGACTGTCGCGCCAGGGCGTGCCATGGATGACAGTCGTGGTCATGGGCGTGACGCTGCTGGCTGGCGTGCTGCTCAACTACCTGATCCCGAAGAACGTCTTCCTGCTGATCGCCTCCCTGGCCACCTTCGCCACGGTCTGGGTATGGCTGATGATCCTGCTGACCCAGGTTGCCATGCGCCGCTCCATGAGCCGCGAAGAAGTTGCACAACTGAAGTTCCCGGTCCCGTTCTGGCCTTATGGGCCGGCTGCCGCCATCGTCTTCATGCTGTTCATCTTCGGCGTGCTGGGCTACTTCCCGGATAACCGGGCTGCGCTGATCGTCGGCGCGATCTGGATTGTGCTGCTGGTCATCGCCTACTACCTCTGGATAAAACCCAGACACACCCAAAACACCCAATGACCCAAGGAGGCCCGGGATGACAACACTCTGGAAGAACTGTCACATCGCAACCATGGCGCAAGGCAACTACTCGATCATCGAGGATGCCGCCATCGTGACCTCTGGAGCATTCATCCACTGGATCGGGCCTCACAATCAGCTCTCGGAAACTGATTTTGGCAGCACCGTAGACCTGGGCGGCGCCTGGGTCACGCCGGGCCTTATCGATTGCCACACTCATACGGTATTCGGTGGCAATCGCAGCGGTGAATTCGAGCAGCGCCTGCAAGGCGTGAGCTATGCCGAGATCGCTGCTGCAGGCGGCGGCATAGCCAGCACGGTACGGGCGACACGCGCAGCCAGCGAGGACGAACTGTTCGCCAGTGCCGAGCGACGCTTGAAGCATCTGCTGCGCGACGGAGTGACCACTGTCGAGATGAAGTCCGGCTACGGCCTGGATCTGCCAAGCGAACGCAAGATTCTCAAGGTGATCCGTCGCCTGGGCAGCAGCCTGCCCGTCACCGTGCGCAGCACCTGTCTGGCCGCCCACGCCCTGCCGCCGGAATACACCAACCGCGCCGACGATTACATCCGGCATATCTGCGACGACATGCTTCCGGCACTGGCCGAGGAAGGTCTGGTGGATGCCGTGGATGCGTTCTGCGAGTACCTGGCGTTTTCGCCAGCGCAGGTCGAGCAGGTATTTATCACCGCAAAGCAACTGGGTTTGCCGGTAAAACTGCATGCCGAACAGCTTTCGTCACTGGGCGGTTCAAGCCTTGCGGCGCGTTATCAGGCCTTGTCGGCGGACCATCTGGAGTTCATGACCGAAGACGACGCCATTGCCATGGCCGCTGCCGGAACCGTCGCCGTGCTGCTGCCGGGCGCGTATTACTTCCTGCGCGAAACCCAACTGCCGCCGATGGATGCCCTGCGCAAGCATGGCGTGCCGATTGCCATCTCCACCGACATGAACCCCGGCACCTCGCCCGGCCTGTCACTGCGCCTGATGCTGAACATGGCCTGCACACTGTTCCGCATGACGCCTGAAGAAGCCCTGGCAGGCGTCACCCTCAATGCCGCGAAGGCACTGGGCCTGGATAAAACCCATGGCTCGCTGGAAATCGGCAAGGTAGCGGACTTCGTCGCCTGGAACATCGAACGCCCTGCCGATCTGGCCTACTGGCTGGGCGGCGACCTGGATAAACGCATCGTGCGCCACGGCGTCGAATCATCGATCTGAAGGAGAGCCCTGTGGATAACGTTCTGACATTCAAGCGTGGTCGCGTCCCGCTGCTGATCAGCATGCCTCATGCGGGCCTGAAGCTGACACCGGCAGTCAAAGCCGGCTTGGTGGACGAAGCCTTGAGCCTGCCCGACACCGACTGGCACATCCCACGCCTTTACGACTTTGCGGCCGAGCTTGGGGCCAGTACCCTGGCTGCCGAGTATTCGCGCTTCGTCATCGACCTCAATCGCCCGTCCGACGACAAACCGCTGTATGCCGGTGCGACGACCGGACTGTTTCCTTCGATCCTGTTCGACGGCGTGCCGCTGTTCAAGGAGGGCCAGGAGCCCGACGCGGCCGAGCGCGCCAGCTACCTGCAACAGATCTGGGTGCCTTACCACCAGACGCTGGAGCAAGAGCTGCAACGCCTGCGCGATGAGTTCGGTTATGCGCTGCTGTTCGATGCCCACTCCATTCGCGGCCACGTCCCGCATCTGTTCGACGGGCGCCTGCCGGACTTCAACCTCGGCACCTTCAACGGTGCCAGTTGTGATCCGCAACTGGCAGGCAGGCTGGAAAATGTGTGCGCAGCCGCCAAGGACTACAGCCATGTGCTCAACGGTCGCTTCAAGGGCGGCCATATCACCCGCCATTACGGCGACCCTGCCAATAACATCCACGCCGTACAACTGGAACTGGCGCAGAGCACCTACATGGAAGAGTTCGCCCCTTTCCATTACCGCCCTGACCTTGCGGCACCGACCCGAGAGGTATTGAAAGGATTGCTGGAGACGTTTATTGCCTGGGGGCAGGAGAGGTTTGGTTGATCCCGCTGAATGAATTCGCTCCCATAGCGGAGCGAATTCATTCGCGAAAAGCTCAAAAGCAGCTCACTTCTTGAGCAACCTCAACCCGTTGAACACCACCAGCAAGCTCACACCCATATCGGCAAACACCGCCATCCACATGGTCGCCAACCCGGCAAAGGTAATGCCCAGAAAGAACACCTTGGTGATAATCGCCAACGCGATGTTCTGCTTGAGTATCGCCGAGGTGTCGCGTGACAACCGGATAAAGGCCGGGATCTTGCGAAGGTCGTCGTCCATCAGGGCGACATCGGCAGTCTCAATGGCAGTGTCAGTGCCCGCCGCAGCCATGGCGAAACCGATCTCCGAACGGGCCAGCGCAGGGGCATCGTTGATACCGTCGCCCACCATGCCGACGCGATGATTGCGTGCATACAAGTCTTCGATGGCCTGCAACTTATCCACAGGCAGCAGATTGCCCTGAGCCTGATCGATCCCCACCTGCTCAGCGATGGCCTTGGCGGTGTGCGGGTTGTCACCGGTCAGCATCAGGGTCTTGATGCCAAGCTCGTGCAACTGGGCGATAGCCTCGCGGCTGCTGTCCTTGACCGTATCGGCCACCGCGAACAGCGCCAGCGGGCCTGAGGTATCCAGCAGCAGAACCACGGTCTTGCCCTGTATTTCCAGTGCATCGAGCCTGGCTTCAAGCTCCGGCGAGCACAGCCCCAGTTCTTCGACCAGACGGTGGTTGCCCAAGTGGTAGAGCTGGCCATTGATCTCGCCTTTCACGCCCCGCCCCGGCAATGCCTCGAAAGCGCTGACCTCATGCAAACCCTGCCCTTGCCCCGACGCCTTCGCGATGGCCTGGGAAACCGGGTGATCGGAGCGACCAGCCAGGCTGGCAGCAATGGCTGGCGCACTGTCGGAGACAGTCACATCCAGCGGTAGATAGTCAGTCTGCACCGGCTTGCCATGGGTGATGGTGCCGGTCTTGTCCAGAGCCAGGTAATCGAGCTTGCGGCCCATTTCCAGATAGACGCCACCCTTGATCAGAATCCCCTTGCGCGCCGCAGCGGCCAGACCGCTGACGATGGTCACCGGCGTGGAAATCACCAGGGCACACGGGCAGGCCACGACCAGCAATACCAGCGCCCGATAGATCCAGTCGAACCAGGCACCGCCGAAGAACAGCGGCGCAATCAGGGCTACGGCCAGTGCCGTCAGGAACACCACCGGGGTATAGATTCGCGAAAAACTATCGACAAAACTCTGGGTCGGTGCCCGCGCGCCCTGAGCCGCTTCCACCGCATGAATGATCCGCGCCAGCGTGGAATGGCTCGCGGCAGCCGTCACCCGGTATTCAAGCGAGCCGGACTGATTGATGGTGCCGGCAAAGACCTTGTCGCCCACGGTTTTTTCCACAGGCAGGCTTTCGCCGGTAATCGGTGCCTGATCGATGGTCGAGTTACCCGAAACCACCTCGCCATCCAGACCGATCCGCTCACCCGGTCGAACCCGCACGATAGCACCCATTTCGACGCTCTTGACCTCTGTTTCAACCCAGTTTCCATCACTCTGCCTGACGGTCGCCACATCGGGCGTCAACTGCATCAGGCTGCTGATCGCGTTACGGGCACGGTCCAGCGACTTGGCTTCGATCAGTTCGGCCACGGTGAACAGAAACATCACCATTGCCGCTTCAGGCCATTGGCCGATCAGGACCGCGCCAGTCACCGCGATGCTCATCAAGGCGTTGATATTGAGGTTGAAGTTCTTCAGCGCGATCCAGCCCTTTTTATAGGTGGTCAGGCCGCAACTGAGGATCGAAACAATGGCCAGCAACGCCACGACCCAGGTCGGGCCAAGCTCAGCGAAATGGACGATTTCCGCACCCAGCGCCATCACACCGGACAGCGCCAGAGGCCACCAGTGCTTTTTCGGCGCAGGTGTCGCCGGGGCATCCTGGCTAGTGCCTTCCTCGATGGGCTCGGCCTGCATGCCCAGCGAACCGATGGCTTCACGAATCGGCTCGGTCGTCGGCAGGTCATGCCACACACCAAGGATGCGATTGATCAGGTTGAACTCCAGCTTCTGCACACCCGGCAACTTGCCCAGTTTGTTCTGGATCAGCGTCTGCTCGGTCGGACAATCCATCTGCTCGATGCGAAAACTGCTCAGACGCCCACCGGCTGCCGGTGCCTCGTCAAAAGTGACAGTGGCAGGCGCAGCTGCGCTGGAACAGCACGAATGGGCGTGCTTGTGATCATCCTTGTTGTCGTCATGCGGTGGAGAAATCTTTGTAATCTGGCCCATGGTCGGCTCCCGGGATCTACTTGTTGCCAAGTGAACACCCTGTAGCCACTATAGGGTCAAGCGCTCAAACGAGATGAATCCTATGAAAATCGGCGAACTGGCAAAGTTGACGGATGCTCAGGTCGAAACCATTCGTTATTACGAGCGTGAAGGCCTGCTGCCTGCTCCGGCCCGCAGCGACGGCAATTACCGCTTGTACACCCAGGCGCATGTGGAACGGCTGTCGTTCATCCGCAACTGCCGAAGCCTGGACATGACCCTGGAAGAAATCCGCAGCCTGCTCAACCTGCGCGACAGCCCGCAGGACCAGTGCGAAAGCGTCAATGCGTTGATCGACGAACACATCGAACACGTCAACGCTCGCATCGCCAGCCTGCAAGTCCTTCAGGAACAGCTATTGGACCTGCGTCGCCGTTGTGGCGACGGGGAGTCGGACCATTGCGGGATTCTGGAACGGCTGGAAGTGACAGGCGCGGTCGCGCCGGCAGAAGGCGAACCTTCCCATGTGGGCAAGAGTCATGGGCACTGAAGCTGCAAGCTATAAGCCTCAAGCAGCTTGTAGCTTAAGGCTTGCCGCTTTCCCCTATACCGCCATCGGCGCTGTCATCGCCGGATGGTGCTCATAACCTTCCAGGGAGAAGTCGGAAGGTTCGATCAGTTCCAGCCATTGCGGCTGGTAGATACCAGTCTTGGCGAACTCGGGCACACGGTCCGAGATTACCAGCTTCGGCATCGGGAACGGCTCACGGGTGAGCTGCTCGTTGAGCATGTCCAGATGATTTTCGTAGACGTGGGCATCACCGATGAAATAGGTGAACCAGCGCGGCGTGTAGCCGGTCAGGCGACCGATCAGGCTCAGGAGTGCAGCGCCTTCGGTGAGGTTGAACGGCGTCCCGAGGCCCAGATCGTTTGAGCGAATGTACAGCGTCAGGGAGATTTCCCGGGTCTGCGGGTTCGGGTGCAACTGGTAAAGCAGGTGACAAGGAGGCAAGGCCATCTCATCAAGCTGCGCGCAGTTCCAGCCATGGAACAGGATACGACGGCTGCCCGGGTCCTTGATGATGGTGTCGACGCACTGGCGAATCTGGTCGATGGCCTTGTACAGCACCACAAAGCTTTCGCCGTCTTCTTCGGACTCGGCAATCTGCTTGTAGCCCTGGCTGACCGCCAGCTCGATCGCTGCGGCATTGCCGGTTGCGATGCGCTTGTAGGCAGGCCATTTGCGCCACTGCACGCCGTAGATCTCGCCCAGGTCATCCTCGCCCTTGCGGAACGGGTTGTTCAGCCACTGAGCGTTCTCGTTGGCGTTCTGATCCCAGACCTTGCAGCCCAGTTCACGGAACTCGGCCGCGCTGTTGGCGCCCCGCAGGAAACCGACCATTTCACCGATAGCCGACTTGAAAGCCATGCGCCGGGTCGTGATGGCCGGGAAACCTTCCTGAAGGTCATAACGCAGCATCGCGCCGGGGAAACTGATGGTATTCACCCCGGTGCGGTTGGACTGCAAGGTCCCGTGCTTGATCACATGGGCGACGAGTTCAAGATATTGCTTCATAAATTACCTGCATCCTTGAATCCGCCGGGCAAACTCGCCCGGCGCTTCAGTGTTATACCGTTGCTTTGACAGCAGGTTCGCGCTTGTAGGCCAGCCAGATCATGGCCAGACCCGCAATGATCATCGGCAGGCTCAGGATCTGACCCATGGTGACCCAGCCCCACGCCAGATAGCCCAGTTGCGCGTCGGGTACGCGGACGAACTCGACGATGAAGCGGAAGATCCCGTAAAACAGGGCGAACATGCCGGAAACGGCCATGGTCGGGCGCGGTTTGCGTGCATAAAGGTTGAGAATGATGAACAGCGCCACGCCTTCCAGGGCGAACTGATACAGCTGCGACGGATGACGCGCCAGTTGCGCAGGGTCGCTGAAAGGCGGGAAGACCATGGCCCATGGCACATCGCTTGGCTTGCCCCACAGCTCGGCATTGATGAAGTTACCGATACGCCCGGCGCCCAGACCAATCGGCACCAGCGGAGCAACGAAGTCCATCAACTGGAAGAAGGTCTTGCCATTGCGTCTGCCGAACCACCAGGCCGCCAGCATTACGCCGACAAACCCACCGTGGAAGGCCATGCCGCCTTTCCATACCTCGAAGATCAGCAGCGGGTTGGCGAGGTAGGCCGACAGGTCGTAGAACAGCACATAACCCAGACGCCCGCCGACAATGACACCCATGGCCAGCCAGAAAATCAGGTCCGAGAGTTTTTCCTTGGTCCAGGTCGGGTCGAAAGCGTTCAGGCGACGCGACGCAAGCAGCCATGCGCCACCTATGCCGACCAGATACATCAGTCCGTACCAGTGAATCTGCAGCGGGCCGAGTGATACGGCTACCGGGTCAATCTGCGGGTAAGGCAGCATTGCAACTCCTCAATGGGAACGCTCTTGCGAGCGACCAAATACAAAAGCGGTTAAATCAGGGAACAGACGCCCATGCACGAAGCCAGACTATGCGGCGATAACAGGGCCTCGGCCAGCCCGCGATCATGAAAACTTATTGCACCTGTCGGCGCCGGCGGTCTTGGGCTACCCCGTAGAAATCAGTCGGGCATGTTACCGGAGCCCGGCAGGATGCTCTAGGCATGGGCGATGGATGAATCATGAATTCGCAGGAGCGGATTTATCCGCGAGACGTCATTGAAGGTTATACATTTACGGGCCTATCGCGAATAAATTCGCTCCCACGGGTAGTGCGGCCTCAATGTCCCTTGACCGACCCCGGATTGATCATCCGGGACAGGCCCAGATTGCGCAGTGCCAGTTGCAGGGAGCTGCTGATCACTTGCGGGTTGTCGTTGGTCATCAACTGGGCCAGCAGTTCCTTGGCCTTGCTCAGGTTGATCTGGCGCAGCATCCATTTCACTTTCGGCAAGTTGGTGGCGTTCATCGACAGGCTGTCAAAGCCCATCGCCATCAACAGCACAGCCGCTGCAGGATCGCCCGCCATCTCTCCGCAGATACTCACCGGCTTGCCTTCGGCATGGGCATCGCGCACGACGCTTTGCAGCGCTTGCAGCACAGCCGGGTGCAGGTAGTCGTAGAGGTCGGCGACACGCGGGTTGTTGCGGTCAACCGCCAGCAGGTATTGGGTCAGGTCGTTGGAGCCCACGGACAGGAAGTCCACCTGACGAGCCAGGTCGCGGGTCTGATAGACCGCAGCCGGAATTTCGATCATGACGCCCACAGGCGGCATCGGCACATCGGTGCCTTCGTCGCGGACTTCGCCCCATGCCCGGTGAATAAGGTGCAAGGCCTCTTCCACTTCATGGGTGCTGGAAATCATCGGCAACAGAATGCGCAGGTTGTTCAGGCCTTCGCTGGCCTTGAGCATGGCGCGGGTCTGGACCAGGAAAATTTCCGGGTGGTCGAGGGTGACACGAATGCCACGCCAGCCCAGGAACGGGTTTTCTTCCTTGATCGGGAAGTAGGACAGCGCCTTGTCGCCGCCGATGTCCAGGCTGCGCATGGTAACCGGCAGCGGATGGAAGGCCGCCAGTTGTTCACGGTAGATGGCCAGCTGTTCCTTTTCGCTCGGGAAACGCTGGTTGATCATGAACGGCACTTCGGTGCGATACAGACCGACACCTTCGGCGCCACGCTGCTGGGCACGGGCGACGTCGGCCAGCAGGCCGGTGTTGACCCACAGCGGCATGCGATGGCCATCCAGCGTCACACAAGGCAGCTCGCGCAGGGCATCGAGCCCCTGGGACAGTTGGCGCTCCTCCTCCACCACCTTGGTGAACTGCTGGCGCATGATGTCGCTGGGGTTGGTGAAGACTTCACCGTGGTAGCCATCGACGATCAGGTCGATGCCATCCACCTTGGAATAAGGGAAGTCCACAAGGCCCATGACCGTGGGAATGCCCATGGCCCGCGCCAGAATCGCCACGTGGGAGTTACCCGAACCCTGTACCGACACCAGACCGACCAGCTTGCCTTCCGGCACTTCGCCGAGCATGGCCGGGGACAGCTCTTCACTGACCAGAATGGTGTTATCGGGGTAGACCAGCGCCTGTTGCCGGGCTTCCTGCAGGTAACCCAGCAAACGGCGGCCCAGGTCCTTGACGTCCGATGCACGCTCGCGCAGATAGGCGTCGTCCATCAGCTCGAAACGGTTGACGTGCTCGTTCACCACCGAACGCAAGGCACCCTGCGCCCATTGGCCGGTCTTGATGATGTTGGTCACTTCGCTACCCAGCGAAGCGTCATCGAGCATCATCAGGTAAACATCGAACAGCGCCAGCTCTTCAGGACGCAACTGAGTCGCCAGCTTGGCCGACAGGGTCCGCATGTCATTGCGCACGCCTTCCAGCGCATTCTGGAACAGGGCCAGTTCGGCATCGATATCGGTGACGACTTTATCCGGGACCACTTCCAGGTCGGCGGGAGGCAGCATGACCACCGCCACACCCACTGCCGCACCGGGCGAGCCAGCCACGCCGACAAACTTGGCCTCCTGAATACCCTTGCCTTGGCGACCCAGACCGCGGATCGAGCCAGTGGCTTCGGCATGGGCGATTACGCCTGCCAGTTGAGCACTCATGGTGACGAGGAAGGCTTCTTCCCCTTCGTCGAACTGACGCCGCTCCTTTTGCTGGATCACCAACACGCCCACCACACGACGGTGGTGGATGATCGGCGTGCCAAGGAAAGAGGCATAACGCTCTTCACCGGTTTCGGCAAAGTAGCGGTAACGGGGGTGGTCGGCGGCGTTTTCGAGGTTCAGCGGCTCTTCGCGAGTACCGACAAGCCCCACAAGGCCCTCGTTCGGCGCCATGCTCACCTTGCCGATGGAGCGCTTGTTCAGACCCTCGGAAGCCATCAGCACGAAACGGTTGGTTTCGGGGTCAAGCAGATAGACCGAGCAGACCTGGCTGCCCATGGCCTCCTTGACGCGTAACACAATAATGCCCAACGCCGCCTTGAGATCCTTGGCGGAGTTTACTTCCTGGACGATCTTGCGCAGCGTATTGAGCATGGCTCGGGGTCGAACTCCGTGTCAGTCGCGCGATAAAAGGCGCGGGGCAAGCTCTTTGAGTGCGCGTCGATACACCTCGCGCTTGAATGTCACCACTTGGCCTAACGGGTACCAATAGCTGACCCAACGCCAGCCATCGAACTCCGGTTTACCGGTCAAATCCATCCGCACCCGCTGCTCGTTGGAGATCAGGCGCAGGAGAAACCACTTCTGTTTCTGGCCGATACATAGCGGTTGGCTATGAGTACGGACCAGTCGCTGCGGCAGACGATAACGCAACCAACCGCGGGTACAGGCCAGAATCTGCACATCCTGTCGTTCCAGCCCGACTTCTTCATTCAATTCGCGATACAGCGCGTCTTCCGGCGTCTCCTGAGGGTTTATTCCACCCTGTGGAAACTGCCAGGCATCTTGGTTAATACGCCGAGCCCATAGGACCTGACCAGCATCGTTTGTCAGAATAATCCCGACATTAGGACGGAAACCATCGGGGTCGATCACGGCAACAACCTCGCAAACGCATGTCGCCGCATTGTTCCACAAAGGCGCTCAAAGCAGCAACGAGCCTAAGCACCTTATGTGAAGTCTTGTGAAAACCTCGTATTCTTGTGCTCTTTTTTCAGTTATTTCAGCGAGTAACCACATGCGCCTGGCTTTATTCGACCTCGACAACACACTTCTGGGCGGTGACAGCGATCACGCTTGGGGCGATTACCTGTGCGAACGCGGCATCCTCGATGCCGCTACGTACAAGACGCGCAACGACGCATTCTATGAAGACTACCTGGCCGGCACGCTCAACCTGACCGACTACCTGAATTTCACCCTCGAAATCCTGGGCCGGACCGAAATGGCTCAGCTCGATGAATGGCACCGGGATTTCATGCGCGACTGCATCGAACCCATCGTACTGCCCAAAGCGCTGGAACTGATCGCCAAACACCGTGACGCAGGCGACAAACTGGTGGTCATAACCGCCACCAACCGCTTCGTGACCGCTCCGATCGTCGCCCGCCTGGGGATCGACACCCTGCTGGCGACCGAATGCGAGCTGGTCGACGGGCGCTATACCGGGCGCACGACAGGTATACCCTGCTTCCGTGAAGGCAAGGTGACCCGCCTCAATCATTGGCTTGAAGAGCATGCATTCAGTCTGGAAGGCAGCTATTTCTACAGCGATTCCATGAACGACCTGCCACTGCTGGAGCAAGTCGCCCATCCAGTGGCCGTGGACCCGGACCCGAAACTGCGTGCAGAAGCAGAAAAACGCGGCTGGCAGGTGATTTCACTGCGCTGATGGCTACAGCGGTCAGGCCGGTTTGAAGAACATCAGACCGGCCATCGCCATGAAACAAGCGGTAGACATGATTGCCAGAGCCAGTGTGAACCGCAGATTGCCAGCTTTCCCGGCCAGCCGACTCACCAGCCAGACCCAACCGAAAAGCCCCACGACATAAAGCACACTACTGGCCAACACCCACGTCTGGCCCAATGACCAGCCCAGCAGATGAACCAGCCACCATCCGCTGAAAGGCAGGATTGCCAGGCAGACGGCCATCAGCAGCCAGACAAACAAGGCCGGGCGCTGCATAAGGCGGCCATGAGCCTCTTTCTTGATAACCCAGAAAGCCAGACCCAAGGCGCTGAGCAGCCATAGCGTGATGGCGGCTATATGCAGGGTTTTCAGCGCTGTGATGTATTCCATTGCGGACATCCCTTGCAGGCGAAGCTGTATGGAGCGTAGCAAATCAAGGTAGGAACGAATCGGGCGGCGCCGCGAATGAATTCGCCCCTACCGTTCGTTTACCCCAGAAACAGCTTGTACGCCGGATTCTGGCTCTCGTCCCAATACGGATAGCCAATCTCGTCCAGCGCTGCGCCCACCAGATGCCGCTCTTCTTCCGGCACCACCAGCCCGGCCACCACCCGGCCATCGGCG
>NZ_FYDI01000005.1:0-544945 GCF_900187465.1 Pseudomonas sp. Irchel 3A18 | reverse complement strand
CGACTACATCGAGATGTTCTACAACGCAAAACGCCGGCATGGTTTCAACAATCAGCTGTCACCGGTAGAGTTTGAAAAGCGTTACGCAATGAGCTTGCAAGGTGTCTAGAGAATCCGGGGCGATTCAGGACGCCGATTACGGTGATCAAGCTACCTGTTGCTCCATTGCTCTTGGAGAAATGTAATTGTTGTCACCATGGAGTCTAACTCGGTGGTGCCGCATGAGGCAGCAGTATACCCATTCTGACTTCTTAGATTTCAGGATAGCCTTTGGCGGGCACACATTCTGATATGAGCGTGCGCAAAGAGTTGTACCGTTGGTGCGTTGTCTTGCCACTGGCCTCTGCAGCTTATGTTTGTGATGGCATGCTAAAGCGGTTCGGACGGGTAGTGCTGCCTGGTGAGTACGCCTCCTCTGAGTGTGGAAGCCTTAAGGCCCAGTCCGCGGCTTTTTGCATTCAAGAAGTCGCTCCGTGCTTCACGTGCAGTACTGAAGATTGACAGGAATGTGCTACCGCTCTTTGCTGAGTATTCGGGCTAGTGGGGGCATCTAAGAAGCATGGTGCTAATCGTGCTCGACGCTTGTTTGGCAGTACTTCAAAAACCCAAGCAAAACAGTTGTTACAGCCGGCAGCATCAGTGACAGCACGTAGCAGGCGATACTGATCAGGATGATGCGTCCATTCGGTTTGCCATGGGCGCTATCAAATGCGGTGTGCATCCATTTTTTCTCTTTATACGGGGAGCGGAACGCCGTAAGCGTCCGGCCAACACGGCTGGTGTCATCAGTTGATTTGATTTATGGCGTTCATCAGGTAGAGGTAAACCGGATTGCAGGCCGTTTGAGGCCAGTCAAACGAACTGCGGACAGCCCCTCAATCTAATCGCTTCTGTAGAAAAAAACGCTTATGTTCTGGAGGGAAATCATTGAGGTGCCCAAACTCAGTGAAACCGTGTCGCTCATAGAAAGATGGGGCCTGGAAATCAAAAGTATCGAGCCAGATTCCAACGCAGTCTTTTTCGCGCGCGACATCTTCCGCCATGTGGATCAGTCGTGAGCCTATGCCTTGGCCCCTGGTTTGCTCGGGTATCGCAAGTAGTTCTATGAATAACCAGCGGTAAAATATTTCACCGTAAAGGCCCCCAATCACTTCGCCGGTCTGTTCATCACGGACTAGCAAAGCGATTGTCTCAGGCTTGGGGTCACCTGCCTGAGAAAAATTATGAGCCCGCAAAGGTCTGAGGATGGCCAGGCGCTCTTCCTCTCCCGGGTCGATCATCATTTCTATACGAGCCGTCATCACTAATCCTTTAGGTATTCAAACTGATATGGATAAACCTCGGCCCCAATTTGATCTCAGAGCAAACGCCGATAGACATCCTACGGGGTCAGAAGGATTTCCACACGTACGGGATTAACTGCTCAATCTCTCTCGCTCGCAGCGTTGGCAAATAAGTCAGGACTGCAAATAACCAATAACCGGCGCAATGCTGCTCAATTGCGGGGCCTTGGCAATAACGTCGTCTGCCTGGCACCAGGGGTAACCGAGGCCTTGCAGCCAGTTCATCACCGGTATCAGGTCTGCGGCCGGGCTGACCTGCATGTGATCAATGGTAATGGTCAGATGCACGACGAGCCCGGACTGAGAGTCAAAGCGCCAGTCATACTGACCGCAGCCGACACGTACTGCTCCTGTTTCCTTGACGGTCATCCCCACCAGCCATTTGCAGGTGTACGCCGAGGCATCGCTCACCGGTGGTTCACCGAGGCAGAAGGTGTAAACGTTTTCATAGGTCTGGCCAAAGCCACGTACCAATGTTTGCGCAATGGCACCCAGCCCTTCCAGCGTGGACGGAAATGAAATGGCGTCGGTATGCACGAGCATTTCAACCGTGGCTTCGGGGCTGAATGCCTGGCGCAGAAGATCAGGTCGATTGCCATCCTTGGCCAGGATGTACTGTTCTATGGAGTGGCGGTTGTTCGGCACAGGGTTGGCCAACAGTGTGCTCATTAGTTATAGGTACTCCATCACTGCGGTAATAGGGGGAGTCATTGTTTGAGCACCGAGTTGGCGGTGTCTATCCAACAATAATCGCGAGACATGTTCAGTTTAATTGAACAGGCAAGTTGCTCTTCGCGAATAAATTCGCTCCTACGCGGGCTGCGTGGGAGCGAATCGGGCGGCGCTCCGCTCATTCGCGAAAAAGCCTTAACGCACCTCCACCTGAGCCAGCGACCGCTCCAGCTCAGCCTTGGCCATGCCAATCAAATGCACCACCGAAAACGCCAGGTCGCGTTTCGGGCCGTTGAGGCTGTCTCCGGTTTCGTAGGCTGTGGCTGCTGCGCAACGCAGCAGGGCGTTGACGTGCAGAAGGGATTCTTCGAGGTTTTTATGCGGTGGATCGGGGGTTACTTTGATCATGAAGGTTGCCTGTGAGGTAAGGCCACCTGCCATTCGCTGCTAAACAAACAATGGGTGGCGACTTTGACGCGGGTTAGCAGACCGGGGCAACCTACAAATCCGGCGCACTCGAAAGTGCCCCACGCAAAGCCGCCATAAGCGGTACTTGCGCGTTGTATGTCACCCACAGGCTGCTAAACCCGATCACTGATATTCAGCGACGACCGCAGCCTAGAGCCCGAAATCACCCCGCGCAAGGGCTCGGGATTTTCTCGGAAACTTCATGCAGATGAAAGGGAAAAGGGTGTCGGAATGGGTTGTAGGAGGCGGTTTTTTGGTTAGCGGACGTAAAATTCGCGAGGGAAAAAGTCCAGCCCGTCACTCATGCAGCACGGCCCTGAAAAATATTTTCAAAAAAATGTGAGGTAACCACGCCTGCCATCCGTGTAAGTAAATGGGAATTATTCCTTTTACTATGCCGGAGTCATTTACGTGGCCAATACGCTTTCTCGCCTGAACGCTTCTGTTCTTCTCTGTTGTGCGCTGCCTTGTCTTGCGGTGGCTGCCGAGCCTGCCACTGAGCTGCCTGCCAGTGTCATCCAGTCTACCTCCGACGCTGACAGTTACACCCGTACGGAAACATCCACGGCGAGCAAGGGGTCCACGCAGATTCGGGACGAGGCGCAAACCGTCAATACGGTTGCCGCGCAGACCCTTGATGACTATCAGGTCAAGGACCTGAACGATGCGATGCGTTTTGTCAGCGGCGTCACTCAGACCAACACCTTGGGTGGCACCAAGGATGCGTTGATCAAGCGCGGGTTTGGCAGCAACGATGACAACTCGATCATGCGAGACGGGATTCGCTCGGCTATTGGTCGTAACCTGGGGGCAACCACCGATCATGTGGAGGTGCTCAAAGGGCCGGCGTCGTTGATGTACGGCGCACTGGAGCCCGGTGGGCTTATCAACGTCATCAGCAAGCAACCGCAGTTCAGCCGCAGCACGACGCTGACCGGATCCGGTTTCAGCGAGGGCGGTGGTTCGTTCGGTCTGGACACGACCGGCCCGCTGGGTGATACCGGACTGGCTTATCGTTTGATCGCTGAGCGCGGCCACGAAGATTACTGGCGTAACTATGGCGTTGACGAGCACACGCTCATTGCGCCGTCGATTGCCTGGGTGGGCGAGCGTGCGAGTGTTTCCCTGGCCTATACATACAACGATTACTCCAGCCCGTTCGATCGCGGCACGGTGTTCGTCAATGGTCGCCCCGCCGACATCAGTTATCGCGATCGTCTGGATGAGCGTTGGGCCAAGACAGTTGGCATAAGCCAGAGCACGACCGCGAAATTCGAGTACCAGCTCAATGAGGCATGGCGCAGCCGGCTGACCTATGGCTGGACTCAGGATCGCTACAGCCTGGCGATAGCCCAACCGAATACGCTGACCGGCAATAACCTGCGCCGGATCGCCAACGGCGGGCACTATGATTACGAGAGCCGTTATACCGCTCTGGATCTGATGGGCGACCAGCAGTTGTTCGGTCAGCGACATGAGATCACGGTCGGCGTGGACAACGAATCGCTTGATAAATACCGTGGCAAAACCTACCGCAATGCCAACACTGCCGCGGGCAACCTCAATATCCAGAACCCGGTATATGGCAATCTGGCGGAGCCTGCGACCATCAGCCCGACCCAGAGCAACGCAGAAAACAACCTCGTCACCACCTCGGTGTATTTCAAGGACAACTGGCACCTCAATGACCGCTGGATTCTGGTCTTCGGTGGTCGTCAGGAGCACTGGGATCAATACAGCGATCAGGGTCTGGGCAGTTCCTATGCGCCTGGTGCCGATTCAAATGGCGATAAATTCATTCCCTTCGGCGGGATCGTCTATCAACCGACCGAGACGGTCGCGCTTTATGCCAACTACAGCCGTTCTTTCGTGCCCAACGATGCCGATGATGCGGGCAACAGCTTCAAGCCCACTGAAGGTCGCAGCTACGAAGCGGGGATCAAATACACCCCTGTCCAGGCGCTCAACGTGAATCTGGCGGTGTACGACATCGTCAAGAAAAACCTGGTCAACAGCGTCCTGCAGAGCAACGGCGACAGCATCGACGAGGCCGTAGGCAAGGCGGGTTCCCGCGGTATCGAGCTGGATGTTACCGGTGAGTTGTCCGAGAACTGGAGCATGATCGGCACCTATGCCTATAACCGTACCAAGGTGCTGAAGAACCAGGAGTCGCCAGAGCAAGAGGGCAATCGCCTGCCCAATGCGCCCATGCACACTGCCAGTCTGTACCTGACTCACCACCTCGCGCTGCCGGCTGAAACCGGCAAGTGGCATGTCGGTGCCGGTGCACGATATGTAGGGGAGCGTCCGGGGGATAATGCCAACAGTTTCTGGATGGACAGCTACACCGTGGCCGATGCTTTTGTGCGCTGGGATCTGCCGACCCATGACTACAAGACCAGTCTGCAACTGAACATCGACAACCTGTTCAACAAGGAATACTACCCGGCCACAACCGGCAGCAGCGCGCTGCAGGTGGAGGAGGGTGCGCTACGTACAGCGCGGGTGACTGCCAGCGTTACGTTCTGATGGCGCAGGTCGGCGCTTGATATCCATCAGGCGCCTTCACAGTTTTTTTACATCGGGGCAGGTAATGTCGTAACTGCTCCTGAAAGAACCTTTAAGCCCGCTCCCCCCATCGCGGGCTTTTCTTTGCCTGAAATTCCGTTGGCTGCATGGTGCGCATGCCTCAATGCAGCGATCATTCGTTGATTGAGTCGACGCATGGCGTGGTTTTTTGGACAGTGTCCGGGCCACTATCGGATTAACAGGGAATGTCACCTCAAGGTTTCCAGAGCATGGCTCTCTTCGCTTATCTACTGCTGTTCGTCATCTTTGGAATTCTCGTTGGCTTGATCCTGATGCTTGTGCTGTTGGTGATTAAGCACGCCATTATCTGGAAGGGTGGTCAGGGCCATTGGGAGTTCGCCGATTGGGGCACTCCCTGGCCAGTCTGATTTGAGCGAGCGATGCAGTGGCGTCTCTGCATACGACGAGCGGCACATGCAGGTACTGACTCAAGAGCGTACCTGTGCAGGCACTGATTGTTTTCGCCTGATCAAAACTCGATAGCAACCTCGCATGCTCGCTGTCCTGGCAGGCATATAATAGAGCCTTTCAAGCCAGCCCCATGGATCATGTCCATTCCACTCTTGGGCAAATGGGGTGCGTACTAGCACAATAGAATTACACCCATCATTAAACTGCCCAACGGTGTCAAGAAAAAATACCCCACGCCGATCAGGTTAAAACATCCCACCCGCCGTGGAGTACCCCGCAATGATGCGACGTCTTAACCTGGCCCCCCGTTCAGCCCTGTGCTTTGGCTTCTTCTGCCTGATGCTGTTGATTCAGGGCGTGTTGTTCATGCGCCAGGCCGAGAAGCTCAATGAGGCTGAGAAACATGTTGAAACCAACGTGCTGCCCAGCGTCAAACTGCTCGGTTCGCTGGATCGGGAATTCGTCAGTCTGCGGGGTAACAATGCCCGCTTGCGCAATCCACTGGAGCCGCAGGAGCGCAAGACCAAGGCTATCAGTGATATTCAGCAGTCCCGTCAAATGATTGGTGAGTACAGCGACTCCCTGGCCAAGTTGCTTGTCACGGCTGAAGGTCGGCAAGCCTTCGGTGAGCTCAAGCAGGCCATTACCAGTTATAACGCCATTCAGGATCGCTACCTGTCGGAAACGGCAGCGGGCAATCTGGAAGCTGCGGTAAAGACGTCCAATACGGATATGAAGGCCGCTGCCGACCTGACCGAGTCCTCGCTGCAGAAGCTGATCGGCGTGAACGACATGAAAGCCAAGCGTGCGGGCGAGAAGGCCGATGCTGCTTACCACGGAACGGTGGTGATGGTGATCCTGTTCGTGGTGCTGGGAGCGACAGGCACCGTGCTGCTTGCCTGGCTGTATACCCGCAGCCTGACTGTGCCTATCAGCGAAGCGCTGGAGATCGCCCGGCGTATTGCAGCCAACGATTTGACCCAGCCCATCAAGCAAGAGGGCACCGATGAAGCGGCTCGACTGGTCGGTTCTCTGGCTGCCATGCAATCCAATCTGCGTGGTGCCCTGGCCACCATCCTGGACTCGGCGTCCCAGTTGGCTTCGACTTCCGAAGAAATGCATGTCGTTACCGAAGACGCCTCGCGCACCACTCTGCGCCAGAGTAACGAAATCGAAATGGCTGCAACCGCGGTCACCGAAATGAGCGCCGCGGTTGATGAGGTCGCCAGCAACGCTGCGGCGGCCTCGACGTCGGCGGCGCAGTCTACCAAGGCAGCGCTGGATGGCCGCGCTCAAGTGGATGAAACGGTCGCCGCGATCAACTTGATGGTGGCCAAGGTGGGAAGCACTTCGGCCGAGGTGCGTGGCCTGGCGACCATGGCCACGGATATCAGCAAGGTACTGGACGTCATTCGTGCCATCGCCGAGCAAACCAACCTTCTGGCCCTCAACGCCGCCATCGAAGCGGCCCGGGCGGGCGAGGCTGGCCGTGGATTTGCCGTGGTGGCCGATGAGGTGAGAGCGCTGGCGCATCGCACCCAGCAATCGACCCGGGAAATCGAGCAGATGGTCAGCTCGATCCAGACCGGTACTCATCAGGCGGTGACTGCCATGGAGCAGACCAGCCATCAGGCCCACAGCACGCTGGAACTGGCCAATGGCGCCGGGCTTGCTGGCCATTACCGACTCCATCGGCCAGATCAACGAGCGCAATCTGATGATCGCCACCGCAGCCGAAGAGCAGGCTCAGGTGGCGCGAGAGGTCGATAGAAGCCTGGTGAGCATTCGTGACCTGTCGGCTCAGACTTCCGAGGGCGCGAACCAGACGACCATCGCCACTGCTGAGCTGTCCAAGCTGGCGACAAACCTGAGTCGTATCACCAAGCAATTTCAGGTCTAGGACTTGTAAAGCCGTCCGGTCATGTGGCCGGACGGAGTCTGGCGTGGTAACAGAGGGCATCAGGGCGCGGATGTTTTTTCGCCACGTAGCAAGGCACTCATCGCGTTCTTCCTGGGTGTATTTGCAGCGTTGAAGTACGCGCAAGTCATCATGTTCGGGGGCGCCGCAGCTGGCTTTATAGTTCTGATACCGGACCCGCTCTGGGCCTCATGATCCAGCTCTTTTGAAATTTACAAACGAGTGGCCGTTGCGCTTTAACCTTTACTGAAAAATGCCCGCATTCTTTCTGCCGGTAGTAGAGTATTTATTCAAAAATTACTTTGCCATTGGGTCTCCTGATTTTGAACGTTTCAGGAAAGTGGCTGTCCAAGGCGCGCTAAAATCCCTTCTTATAGCAGATGCCTCAACAGCCCTGGGTGATGCACTGCCGAAAAACTCTGCACGAAAACCTGACCAGATTGTCCGTTTTTAGCGTAATTATGGTGGCTTCATGCTCGTTTTTCGTCGTGTCCGGCTGTTGTCCGAGCAGGTGTTGATTAAATGGATGTCGGTAATAAACCCAACGTTAATGAAGAACGAGTGCTCAACTATTGTCAGGGGGCAGAAGGGGTCTGGCTTTACAATGTGTGATGTGAGCTGTCAGTTGTTTTTATTGTCAGATTTAATAAGTATCAAATTTTCCAAGTCTTTTCCGTTTGCTTTTTTCCAAGTAAGCCTGCCGACGAGTTGGCAAGTTTCTCGACGTGCATCACTCGGCAGCAGGTCATTGAATTTTTATTCTTCTAACTTGAAACGCTTCAACGAAAACGCCGACAAGTCCACCTCACTCTTTCCATGAATACACTGTTGGGCCAGTGCCTGTCCAAGTCCGGCGGAATGTTTGAAGCCGTGCCCCGAGCAGGCGGATACAACGGTCACGTTTTTAAGGCGAGGGTGTTCATCGATGATGAAGTGGTAATCCGGTGTCACCGTGTAGGCGCATACTGAGGATCTGACGACCCTGGAGGACAGCCCGGCTATCTTGCCGCTGACCTGGGTCCGGAACATGTCCTGCTCTTCTGCCGCCGTGATGGTCCGCTCCAGGGTTTCTGGTTGCGAGACGTCGACGTATTGCTCGGTGGCCATCTTCATACTGCCTTCGCCAGCCAGCGGCGGGAAGCCGTAGTTGATATCCACCTCGCCCGGCCCGTGGGTGAGGATGAAGCTGGGTGAGACGGGCGCGAAGACCGCCTGATCTTCCAGTTCAAACCAGAACAGCTTTTGCCGGCAGACCCTCAGCAATCGATCGAAAGGCGCTCCGAGCAGGTCGGCAGACCACATGCCGGCACTGACGACCACCTTGTCGGCCAGGATCGAGCCTTTATCGGTCGTGATGCGTACGCCTTCGCCATGAGTCTGCAAGTGAGTGACGGTTTCGTCTGTCAGGACTTTGGCTCCATGGGCTTTGGCCTGCTGGAGTTGCACGGCAATACAGCGCTCTGGCCGCACATAACCACCGTCGGGCTCGAAGTAGCCGATGGCGCTATCCAGTACCGGCGCAAACTGCGGGAATCGCTGGCGAATGGAGGGTGCTGACAGAACTTCGTGCTCCACGCCATAGGCTTGAGCCAGCTGGATGGTCTTGTGAGTGAAGTCCTGCGGGTCTTGCGGGTCGTAAGCCGGGTGGGAGCTCATCACCAGCACGCCGCACTGCTCGAACAGAGACTCGCCGGACAGCGCCTCCAGATCGCGCCATATGGCGTGAGAGTTGCGCACCAGCGGCAGATATTGCGGGCCTTCACCGACGGAAAGACGGGTGATGCGCGTATCACCGTGGCTGGAGCCATAAGTATGTGGCGGGTTGTGGCGATCCACGCCAATGGCATTGACCCCGGCTTTGGCCAATTGATAAAGGGTTGCCGCGCCCATGGCTCCCAGGCCCAGAACTGCCACTTCGCACCGTTGTTCCATCTGCAGGCCGCCTCGAAAAAGCGCTTATTTCAGAGAACCAGTGCATTTGAGGCAACAGTCAAAAAGGCATAAGCACAGGCCTGAACTGCATAGTCTTGTCGAATCGGTGGGTAAGGGGAGGGCGTGCAAAAAACTTCACACCGTCGATGATTTTTGACTTGCGCTCTCCTGTATTTTTCAGGTCCGGATTTTTTGAAAAGTTGTCCACGGAAAACGTGGGTATGTCTGTGGGTAACTTTTTGTAAGCCACGTTCTACGTGGCCTGTGGCTGTGTGGTTATTTTATGAACAGCTCGTGAAATGTACCTGCCCCGTGACCTTTGGAGGGCTGAAAATGGATCCTGAATTCGCGAATAAGCGCACAGAATCCGATTATTTTTTCAGCTTTTTTTCGCGCTTCCGGCGCCCGTGAGTCGATTGGCCATCAGGTCCAGTGCCGAGCAGATGATGAAGTACACCAGAGCGATGAACAGGAAAATCTCCGTGGGGTACACCATGACCCGGTTGCTGACCTGGGTTGCCACGAACGACAGCTCTGCGACACCGATCACATAGGCCAGCGAGGTATCTTTTATCAGCGAGATCCATTGATTGAGGAATGAAGGCAGCATGATCGGCAGTGCCTGGGGCAGGATGATCAGGCGCAGCACTTGCCACGGGCTCATGCCCAGCGCCTTGGCGGCTGCCCATTGGCCTGAAGACAGGCTGAGGATGCCCGAGTGGACGGAGTGCGCCAGGTAGGCGCCGCCAATCAGCGAGAGGGCGCAAACCACGGTGAGCAAGGCCGGGACATCGATCTTGAACAGGATCGGCAACAGGAAGTAGGTCCAGAAAATCAGCATCACCACCGGAATGGCGCGAAAGAAACCCAGCACTCCCAGCAATACCCAGCGTGTCCGGCCGCGCACCAGTACCAGGGCCACTCCCAGCACCAGGCCCAATGCGGCGGCCAGAACGCCTGACAGCAGGCTGAGAATCAGCGTCAGTGCCGCACCGCCCAATGGCCCGTCCGGATACGCGCCCACCATCAGGTAGGCGAAGTTGTCGCTTATGACTGAAAAGTCCACGATCAGGCCGCTCCCTGGCGATAACGCTTGCTGTGCTGGATCATCTGGCCGATGGCTTCGATCAGCGCGATGCTCACGATGTACAGCAAGGTGGCGATACCGAAGGCCTGGAAAGCCTTGAAGGTTTCGGTTTCGACCTGACGCGAGGCATAGGACAGTTCGGCCAGGCCGATGGCCATGGTCAGCGAGGAGTTTTTCAGCACATTCATGTATTGCCCCAGCAATGGCCCAAGCGCCGTGCGCACGGCCTGAGGCAGCACGACATAACGCCAGACTTGCGCGGGGCGCAGCCCCAGAGCTTGTCCGGCAGTGCGCTGCTGGGCGCGCACCGAAGCGACACCGGCGCGAAACTCTTCGGCGATGAACGCACTGCTATAGAGCATCAGGCCCCAGAAACCGGCAATGAACTCGAATGACGGCCATTCGATCAGCAGGCCGGCCAGGTTCACTTCGTGTGGCATGTTCAGCCAGCTGACCAGCGCTTCAGGCAACAGGGCGCTGACCCCGAAGTACCAGAAGAACAACTGCACCAGCAGAGGCGTATTGCGAAACAGCGACAGATAGCCCCGTGCAGGCCAGGACCAGAGACGCGAAGAGGAAATGCGTGCCAGGCAGACAAGAAAGCCAAGCGCTGTGGCGCTCAGGCAGACCAGGATCGACAGGCCTAGCGTGAGCAGAAATCCATCGAACAACAAATGCAGGTATTGCGGGCCCAGCAGTTCACCGAACATCAGATGCAACATCCATCCAGAATTGAAAGAGCCCGCCGGGTTGTCCGCAGCGGGCTACCGAGAAACGGGTCGCTCGGGATCAGCTCTTGTCACCGATCTTGAACAGACGGGCCAGAGGTGTCGGGGTGTTCGGGCCGAACCAGGTGTCATAGATTTTCTGCGCCTGACCCTTGGATTCCAGCTCTACCAGTGTCTGGTTGACGAACTCGGTCAGTGCGGTTTCGCCTTTCGGAATTCCGACTCCGATCAGGTCATTTGAGATGGTGAAGGGCGGGACTTCGTATTTGTCCTTGTCCGGCACATTGGCCAGCAGGCCGATCAGTTTCGGACCGTCCTGAGTGATAGCCTGCACGTTACCGTTGCGCAGTGCGGTGAAGGCAAAAGGCGTATCATCGTAGGCAATCACTTTGGCACCGGGGAATTTCTCGCGCAGCACGCCTTCGTTGACAGTGCCTTTGTCGACGCCCACGCGCCATTTGTTCAGGTCATCCTGATTCTTGAGCGTTCCTTTCTTGACGATGAACTGCTGGCCCGAGGAAAAGTAGGGGATGCTGAAGTTCACCTGCTCGGCCCGCTCCGGGGTGATGGTGAAATTGGCCAGAACCAGATCGACCTTGTTGGCGACCAGTAGCGGCACCCGGTTTGCAGGGTTTGTGGGTTGCAATTGCAGCTTCACACCCAGCTTGTCGGCGATGGCCTTGGCGTAATCCACATCCAGGCCCTCTATTTGCTTGCTTTTTGCATCTACAAAACCGAACGGCGGATTGCTGTCGAAAGCAGCCACCCTCAAGACACCGGATTTTTTGATGTCTTCCAGGCGGTCGGCATGAGCCAGACCCGAGAGCACGGCGAGGGACAGGGCAGTAATGGCAGTCAATTTTTTCATGAGTTCTCAACACTTTATGGATGATTCTGACGATGAGTGTTGCAGCTCATGGGTGATCTTAAAAAGAATATAAAGGAATCTTGTAATTCTTTTTTGGAATATTCAGGGTCGTGTGCTCCTTTTCATGCAGTGAGCGTCACAGGGCGCTTATGCGTGCAGTTGTTAGAGCGCGCAGGACATGTATATGAATCAAGGTGAAAGATGTGCCAGAAATATACGACGGTTTTATTACGCGTTCGGAAAACCGAATAAGAACGCACTTTCCCTACCATAAACGGCCGGGCTCTTAAACGACTTGCAAAGTTGCAAAGCCGCCTCGGTGCAATGAGGCTTTCGTCTCGGTTTTTACATGCTGCCTGTCACCCCGGTGCCTTTACCGAGAAATCAATGGTTTTAATAGAAAATCAAAACGAGATAATTGCTGGACGTTAATTTAAAGTACCCGTTTCGCGGCGTCAGTCGTCGGCAGACTGCCGAGATCCGTCGGCGAGGGTATTCCTGATATTCAGCGGAAGTGTTTATCATCGCAAGGAGATGGATGGATGAGGGCTTTATGAATACTGACTCTTCGCAGATGGAGCATGAGGTCCTCGATATCTTTGGCACGCTGCAGTCGTTTATCCGCAAGGCGGCTCCGCTCAACGTCGACATGGTGCTGGAGGGGGAGACGGGCACCGGCAAGGACACCCTGGCACGACGCATTCACCAGTTGTCGGGTCGCGAAGGTCCTCTGGTCGCACTCAACTGCGCCGCCGTGCCCGAGCAACTGGCCGAGAGTGAGCTTTTCGGGGTCATGGCGGGGGCATACACCGGCGCATCCAAGTCGCGGGCCGGCTATATAGAAGCGTCCCACAACGGGACGCTTTATCTGGATGAAATCGACAGCATGCCGTTGCTGCTCCAGGCAAAGCTGCTGCGCGTGCTGGAAATGCGCGGAATAGAGCGCTTGGGCTCGACACGTTTCGTGTCGCTGAACCTGCGTGTGATTGTCGCGACACAGACGCCGCTGGAGAAACTGGTAGAGGAGGGCAAGTTTCGGCGAGATCTGTTTTTTCGCCTGAACGTCATCAAGATCCAGTTGCCTACCCTGCGTTCGCGCCTTGACCATCTTCCTTCGTTGTTCGAGCGTTTCGTCATGGAGACGGCTCAGAAGCACCATCAGCCGCTTCCCCAGCGTGATCCTGCCGTGCTCAACCGCCTGCTCAGTCATCGCTGGCCCGGCAATATCCGCGAGCTTAAATGCGCGGCAGAGCGTTTCGTGCTGGGCATGTCACCGCTGGGCACCGACGAAGATCCGCACCTGGAAGGCAATGTTCCTCTCAAGGGGTATCTTCGCCAGTTCGAAAAGGCGCTCATTCAGGATTGTCTGTCGCGTCATCCCAAGTGTATCGAGTCCGTGATCAGTGAACTGGGCATTCCCCGACGCACCCTTTATCACCGCATGAAAAGCCTCAGTATCAACTCGCCGGAGCCGTAGTTTTTTATTTACTTCCTCATTCGTGCGTTCGCATGGAACCGCTTCTGAAAATCGACCACTCAATGTTCGAACACCAATTTGGTGTCCAAACCATCTCGATGATCAGGAGTAATAACTATGGCTGGTACCGCTTCCCTCGGCGCTTCGATGTCCGCAATGACCCTGATGGACTCTACTGCTGCTGCAACCACAATGATGAACGCCGAAGCACAATCGAACAAAATGCAGACAGATACCATCAACGGTATCGCCAGCGCCTACCAGGATTCTGCCACCAAGGCGCAGAACGCTGCTCAGCAAACCGGTAAGGCGATCAACTACTAAGTGGTTGCCGTGCCCTCTTGGTTCACCCCAGGAGGGCTTCAACCTGTTCGGTTTCCAAGGAGTAAATCCATGATTCCTTCTTCTTCGTTAGGCGCTGCGCAAGGCACCACTTTCCAGAGCTCCTTCGCAAGTACGCAAATGTCTACCATGCAGTCCGACCCTAACGGAAGTGCTGGCAAGATCGCTTCATTGCTGGGTGATTCGCTGTTTGAAAAGTCGGGCAGCGGCGCCAACATCCGTAACACTGACAATCCGTTGCTTGGCATGGTTGCCGACTACATGGATCGCAATCCTGACGAGTTCGGAAAACCGCACGACGCCAATGGCAAGGTCAATGGCTGGCGCGACGAGCTGTCGGAAGACAAGTACCTCAACAGTAAGGAGAAAGAATCCTTCACTAAAGGTCTTGAAGGTCTGATCAACGAATTCCTCAGTGGCGGCTCCAAAGGCCAGAACGTCTCTGGTGGTTCGGGTTTCGGTACGGGGAACTCGGGTTTCAATACTGGTAACAATACCGGCACCCATTCCTCGTCGGGCTGTGGTGGTTCGGCAGCCAGCAACGGAGCTTCCGGTGGTGGCCTTCAGGAACTGCTGGCCGCATTGCTGGGCAGCCTGGGCGAGGAAAAACTCGACAACCTGCTGACGCCCAATACTGCCCCGAATGCCAAAAGCGGCCAGATGAGCTTCAACTTCGAGGACAAAGACGTTCTCAAGGAAGTCTCGCGCTTCATGGACATGCATCCGGAAGAGTTCGGAAAACCGGACGGCAAGTCGAAGGACTGGATGGGGGAGCTCTCCGAGGGCGACAACGTCATGTCCAAGGCTGAAGGCGAGCAGTTCCAGAAAGCCATCAACATGATCAAGGGCGAAATCAAGGACAGTGCTCAGGGCAATTCGCTGGGCGGCCTGTTTCCCAATGCGGAACAGAATTTCCAGAACGGTGGCGCCGGCAACACCTTGAAGACCGATGCGAGCATCGCGGCGGGCAACGTTCTGTCCGTTCTTGTTCAGCAAAGCGTCACCGACTATCGCGGTTGATCTGTAAACCTTCGTCTTGGCAGGAGAAAGCAAACATGGCCGTTACTCGCGTATCAACTCATCACACTGGCCTCTTCGAGACAGAGGTGACATCGCCACCGTCTGGCCCTACTCCTGCCGAGGCGGACATTGCCTGGTTCAATGCCGCCATGCGCTCTGCAGATCCCAAGCCTGCCAGCGATTCGCAAATGCTGGTATCGCCTATTTCCAAGGCATCGACCGCTTACCAGAAAGAGTCGGAAAGGGTTGATCGAGACCTGCAGCGAGCCGCTCGCTCGAGCGATCCGAAAATGGCAATGGATGCCAACCGTTCCCTGTCTTCCTTTTATCTGGAAAGCCTGCTCAGCGCCAAGCTGGTAAGCAAGGCGGCCCAGACTGTGGAAAAACTGACCAGTCTGCAATAAGGCCCCGACTATGCACCCCAAGGCAATCAGGCTGGCCATCCTTATGCTTTTGGCGTTAATGATGGCTGGTTGCGGCGACCGTATGGAGCTGCATCGCGATCTGACCGAGCAGGATGCCAACGAAGTGTTGGCAGAGCTTGCGGGTAAAAACATTGACGCGCAAAAGCGCCTGGACAAGGGGGGAGTCGCCGTCCTGGTTTCCACGCAGGATATTTCCCGTGCGGTGAAGGTGCTGGAGGCCGTAGGCCTGCCTCGCCGGTCACGCTCGACGCTGGGGGAAGTATTTCGCAAGGAGGGTGTGATTTCCTCTCCCATGGAAGAACGGGCGCGCTATATCTACGCCTTGTCTCAGGAACTGGAGCAGACCCTGTCGCAGATCGATGGTGTCGTGGTTGCCAGGGTGCATGTCGTGCTGCCCGAGCGCATTGCGCCGGGGGAGCCGGTACAGCCGGCCTCGGCGGCGGTGTTCATCAAATACCGCCCGGACCTTGAGCCCGACAGCGTATTGCCGCGTATACGGCGCATGGTTGCCAGCAGTATTCCCGGCATGGCCAATGCGGACGAGAAAAAACTGGCAGTGGTGTTCGTTCCTTCTCAGGGTTATCAGGAGTCGGTGCCAATGGTCAGTGTCGGGCCGTTCACCATGACGCGCGACCGCCTGGAGTTCTGGCAGTGGATGGCGGTGCTCTGTACGTTCGGGATCGCCCTGATGCTGGCTGGCCTGTGGGCACTCAACCCGCAATGGCGACAGCGCTTCATGCCGCGGCCTGCTGTAGCAGCGGAACCGCCGAAATGAAAGTGAGCGAGCCGCAGGCGCTGGTCTGGGTATGTTGGTGGACCCAGGGCTGGCGCCAGGCCCATGAAAGTTGGCAACTGCACGATTCGGCAGGCATGAACGCCTCAACCTTGAGGCTGTTGGGGCAGGTCGATGACGCAATGGTCGACCGCTACCTGGGCATGACTTCGACCCTGCCGCCTGCACCCGATGCCCTGTTGTTGCCCTTGCTGGAGCTGAACGATGAGCAATGGGCGCTGGCACTCGAACTCTGTGTGGGGATCTGTGCCGGCAGTCGCCTGCCGCGCCCTGATAGCCTGGACGAGCCGGCCTGGCTCTGGTGTCGTCGCTTGGGCAGGGCCTTGCAGCCCGGGCACTGGCTGCCTGAACACTGGGACGCCCGACAGCCTCGGGTTGCGGGTCTGAGTCTGTTGAGAGCGTGGGTCGGTGACCGGCTCTGGCAGCGACTGCGGGTCAAATTCGCTCGCGATGCCGTGGATCAGGCCGAATGCCTGTCATTGGATGACATACCCCAAGCCAGATTGTGTGCCTTGTGGCAGGCCGTGGGTGGGTACGTTTTGAGCAACAGCATTGAGGGAAGTCCGCATGTTGACCAGTCGCAGTCTGACGCTTACCAGTAACCGCTCCACGGTTAACGAGCCGCTTCTGCGCCGGGAAGTTCTTGAGCAGAGCCTGCTGGCAGAGGAGCTGCTGGAAGATGCCCGTGCCCGGGCACGGGAAATTCTTGAAACTGCCGAGGCTGAAGCCGAGGCGTTGCGTCGGCGCTGCGAAGAAGAAACCTGTGCAGAGGTCTGGCAGCAGGCCCAGTCATTGCTCGATGATCTGCGCGAGCAACGGGAGCAGACACTGGCAACGATTGTCGAGGCAGCTGAAGACCTGGTGCAGCAGGCATTACAGCTTGTGCTGGGCGAATTGTCGGACGGCCAGAAAGTCGGCGCAGTCCTGCGGCAACTGACCTCGGCCAGCCCCAACGAAGAGTCGGCCTTGATCTATTGCCATCCCGACCAGATACCGCTGCTTGCCCAGAGCCTGGAAGAGCAGGGGCAACTGGGCTGGACGTTGCGAGGTGATCCGAATCTTGACCTCGATGCCATCAGCCTGCGCACCGAGCATGGGGATTTCAGCCTGAGCTGGAGCGCCCTGCAACGTCATCTTTGGCCTTGATCGGAATATTCTGGAACCAAACTCCTGCGCTTGCCACTCAGTCATGAGTTCCCGAACCAGGAGTATCACCATGCTTTCTTCCGATGCACTCAGACGCCGTCTCGACAACAACTTCGAAAACACTCAAAAGGATCTGGACTCGGCTGCACTGAGTCTGGACGCCTTCTCTCCGGATGATTGGCACGCCTTCAACTCGGCTATCCGGCAGTCCTCGACTGCCAGCTGGGCTGTGAACCAGGAAATTGTGGTCAAGCACAACCTGGCCAAGGCAATCATCAATGAAATCCGCTGATCTGACCGTTGCTGTCGAGCGTTGGCTCGACAGCAACGAACCTGTCTTGCTGTTGCAAGTCGATCAGCAGCCGTTAAGCATCAAACGCAGCAATGCAGGGCTGATTTATCTCGCACCGCTGAGCGCGGCATGGCGCGGTGGCGATGATGGGCTCGAGGCCGCATTGCGCCTTTCCGGCCCCAGCATCAGACGCTTTCGCGGGGCGCTGGCACTGGATCCCGAAACCAGTCACTTGTGCCTTGTGCAATACCAGAAGTTTCAGAGTACGGCATTGGTCATTCATGACATCGAAGAGCTGGTCAACCAGCGCGATGTCTGGGAATCGATGCTTGAACCCAGGAAGGTGACCCCGCCAAGGCAATTCATGCGGCCTATGGCACTGAGAGGCTCTTATGTTTAAGCAATGCTTGAAACGACTGTGCTGCCTTGGACTGCTGTGCATGCAGGCAGAGGTTGCCATGGCCGCAGTACCTGAAGAGTGGCGCCAGTCTGCTTATGCCTACGAGGCAGCCCAGACTCCCTTGAGCACCGTGCTGAAGGATTTTGCCAGCTCCTATGGCGTGGGCCTGGAGATGAATGGCGTCAGCGGTGTGGTGGATGCAAAGATTCGCGCGGGCAATGCCCAGGAGTTCCTGGATCGCATGGCCCTGGAACATCAATTTCAGTGGTTCCTGTACAACGGCAAGTTGTACGTGAGCCCACAGTCGGGGCAAGTCTCGCAACGGCTGGAAGTGTCTTCCGATGCCGCCCCCGACCTGAAGCAGGCGCTGACCGATATCGGTCTGCTGGACAAGCGTTTCGGCTGGGGTGAACTGCCGGATGAGGGAGTGGTGCTGGTCAGTGGTCCGGCTCGCTATATCGAGCTGATCCGCGGTTTCAGCAAGGAAAAGGTCAAGGCTGAAGAGAAGCAGCAGGTCATGATGTTTTCGTTGCGTTATGCCGCCGTGGCCGATCGCGAGATCCACTATCGGGAGCAGAGCATCACTATTCCCGGTGTTGCGACACTGCTCGACGGCTTGCTGGACAGCAAGCAGGTCGTACCGCCTTCACCCCAGGACCCGATGGCCAATATCCAGGCCTTGCAGGGCATGGCGGATATCGGCCGCAACAAGATCATCAACCTGGCCACCGAACGTACCGCCTCACGTGACAAGCCCAAGGCCGGCAAGACCTCCAGTAATCGCAAGGTGGTCGCCGATGTGCGCAACAATGCGGTGCTGATCTATGACAACCCGGAAAAGCGCGACATGTATCAGCAGTTGATCCAGCAACTGGATCAACCGAGCAATCTGGTGGAAATCGACGCAATCATTCTGGATATCGATCGTACCCAACTGAGCGCTCTGGAATCTCGCTGGTCGGCACGTGCCGGCTCGGTAAACGTTGGCAGCTCACTCCTGACCGGTGGTTCGGCCACGCTTTCCATCAGTGATTTCGATCGCTTCTTTGCCGACATCCAGGCGCTTGAAGGGCAGGGTGTGGCATCCGTGATCGCCAGGCCTTCGGTGTTGACCCTGGAAAACCAGCCCGCCGTGATCGATTTCAGCCGCACCGCGTATATCACGGCCACCGGTGAGCGGGTCGCCAACGTGCAATCGGTCACTGCCGGGACCAGCCTGCAAGTCATACCTCGTACCATTGCCGGTGCGCAGCCCAACCGTTTCCAGTTGATCATCGATATCGAGGACGGCCAACTCGATCGTTCTCGCGACGGCGAAACCCCGGATGTGAAGCGAGGCACGGTCAGCACCCAGGCGGTCATCAGCGAAAACCGTTCGTTGGTGATTGGCGGGTTTCATGTCGATGAAACCGGCCAGCGTCATGACAAGGTGCCGCTGCTGGGTGACCTGCCTGTTCTGGGCCCGCTGTTCACTTCCAAGCGCCAGGAGGTTTCACGACGCGAGCGTCTGTTCATCCTCACGCCAAGGCTGATTGGTGACCAGATCGATCCTGCGCGCTACATCGCCACTGAAAACCGTCCACAACTGGATAAGGCGCTGGCCCTCAGTGGTTCGCCCAACAGTCGCGAGCGCAAGAAAATAGCCATCTCCAACGCTTTTGCCGACCTGGTCAAGGGACGTATCCCGAGTGATGTTAAAGAAGCATCGTCTGGTGTGCGTCTGGGGGACCTGTGTAGAGTGGGGAGTGGGCTTTCGATTGATCCTGCGCGGGGTCAATGGTTTGGCGGTAATGGCTTCGATATTGCTGTCGGAGTCGTGCGCAACAACAGCAGCAAGGCTCAGGATTTCTCTCTGGCATCTTGCTCCGGGGGTCGTACACTTGCTGTAACAATGTTGCCTGCCGGGCGCCTTCAGCCAGGTCAATCAACTGAAGTGTTTGTGGCAACCCGGCCGGTGGCGACGATTGCGACACCTGCCAGTCCTGCCAGAGTATCAATACTGCCGCCTTGAAACCTATGGGATGGAGAACGGTTTCAGGCACAGTGACATCTATTGTTTAAATAGCGACACAACCCATTAACACAGTACTTTTCAGGGCCGAATTCAGTACAGTCCGTTTGTAGGGAGAATCCGAAATGAAGTTGTTACATGCAGGTGCCTTATTTATTGTTACTCTCTTGTTGAGTGCTTGTGCGACAATGCAATCATCTTGTTCTGCCAGTGAATGCCAGCAAGTTGACGCCAATAGTTCCGGCCTTAAAGTTTGGTGGTCTCCTGAACTGCGTAACGACGCAACTGAATACACTACGGTACATTTGAATGACTGAAACGATTCTGCGTAGTAGCGACCAGCGAGATTTCCTTGTCAGCATCGGCGAGCAGCAGCCGAGTACCTGGCAATGGGCCCCTGGCATCGATTTCGTGTATCGCAGAGACAGCGTGGGCTGGGGGCTGGCGCTGATGATAGAGCGCCAGGCGCAGCGGCCCAACCTCTTCTCCGACACGCTCAAGCGCCGCTTCGAGGACGTCGAGTCCTATGACGGTTACTATATCTGTCTGGACAATCAGCAACGGTTCGTCGTCTGGCACGAACTGGGTCGTGATTATCGACGCGAAGACACCTTGCATGGCCTGCTCAGTGAGTTCCTCACATTGACCGGGTTTAAACACTAGATTCAGAATATTTATTCCAGCCGGAACCGCTCGCCATTAATTTTCCACTCAGTTGTCGCACTGGATCCATTTTTTGAGCAACGACAAACTTGAGGAAAATTCAATGGCGAACTCCCAACGCGACGCGCAACGTTTTATTGCGCGTCTTAGTGAAACACTCGGTACATCTTTAACCCTCCAAAATGGTGTCTGCGCTTTGTATGACAGCCAGAACCGTCAAGCCGCCGTTATCGAAGTGCCCAAGCTCAGTGACAATGTGGTTATTCATTGCAGTCTGGGCCAAGTGCGCAAGAGCCAGGAAAACATGCAGCGTCTGCTCAACATCAACTTTGATGTTGCAAGTCTGCGTGGCTGCTGGCTGGCCCTTGATCAGCAAGAGCTGCGTCTGTGCACCCAGCGTGAACTGGCTCGTCTCGACGAAGTGCAGTTCTGCGATCTGGTCAACGGCTTCATGACGCAGGTCCAGCAAACCCGCACCACCGTTCAGCCCTTGCTGAATTGAGTATTTGTTTGGGAACCGTCTGTCGGCTGTTGCCACACAACGGTGAGTGCCACTACGGGGTCGATCCTCTCGATGGCACTACCCCCGGCCAGAACGGCATTGATTGCCGTACTCCGGATACTCTAAATGAAGGAACGAGGTAGAAAATGGCTGATATCGCGGGTATTTCGGGTTTTTCCCAAAGTGGTCTTTCCGGTCTTTCGGGACTCTCCGGTGGTCTGGGTGGGGCTACAGCTGGTGCTGCTACGGGGCAGGGCGGACAATCCGCTCTGGAGCAACTGGCCGGCATGCTGGCTGAAATGTTGCTCGGTTCCGGTTCTGGCTCCGGTGGTGCTGGTGCCGGCGCAGGTTCGGGTTCCGGTGCGGGCCAGGCTGGCAAGTCGGGCCAGAGCGACATCGACTCCTTGCTGCAGTCCCTGCAAGGCGGCGAGCAGAAGGATGGCAGTTCCAAGGGTGCTAACGGCACTGGTGACGAATCGTCCAAAGAGCTGCTGACTCAGGTTCTGATGGCCCTGTTCGAAAAAATTCTTGGCGGCTCCGACTCTTCGTCGGGCGCTGGCGAAGGCGGTGGCAACGGTGCGGGCTCCGGTTCCGGTTCGCCGGTAAGCGGTGCAGGCGGCGGTGCTGGTGGCGGCACCAAGGGGCTTGAAGGTCTGGGCTCAGGCCAGGGCCTGGGTGGTGCTCAGGGTGCAGGTGGCGGTTCCGGCAGCGTTGAAGACCTGGTCAACACGCTGATGAAAAGCCTGGGTGGCGGCTCCATGGATAACGCGATCCAGCCGACCTCCGATGGCGGTGGCCAGGTATCCCAGGACGGCAAGCTCAAAGAGCTGCTGGAAATGATCGCCCAGTTCATGGACAGCCATCCGGAAACCTTCAACCAGCCGTCTGACTCCTCCAGCAAGGGGACTGGCGGCGGTGGCGGTGGCGGTGCTCCGGCTGGTGGTGGCGGCGGTGGGGCTCCAGCTCCATCTGCGGGTGGTGGCGGCGGTGCTCCAGCTCCATCTGTGGGCGGCGGTGGTGGCGGTGGTGCCCCAGCTCCATCTGTGGGTGGCGGTGGTGGCGGCGGTGCTCCAGCTCCATCTGTGGGTGGTGGCGGCGGCGGTGCAGCTCCAACTCCATCCATCGGTGGCGCGGCTCCGACTCCTGGCACAGGTAGCCCTGCAGGCACTGGTGCTGCTGGTTCATCCACGCCAGTATCTTTCCCGACTGCTTCGGGCAGCCCGACCGTAGTCAACGAAACGATCAAGGTAGGTCCGGGCGAAGTGTTCGATGGCCAGGGCAAGACCTTTACTGCCGGCCCTAGCCTGGGTGATGGCGGACAGGGCGAAGGACAGAAGCCAATGTTTGAACTGGCTGAAGGCGCCACCCTGAAAAACGTGACCTTCGGTGAAAACGCCGCTGATGGCGTGCACGTTCGTGCTGGCAACGAGAAGGCTGTAAACGTCGATAACGTTCACTGGACCAACGTCGGTGAAGATGCACTGACCGTGAAGGGTGAAGGCGGTGCCAAAGTCACTAACCTGAACATCACCAACAGCAGTGCTCAGGGCGCCAATGACAAGATCTTCCAGCTCAATGCCGACGCTAACGTGAGTGTGGACAACTTCAAGGCCAAGGACTTCGGTACTTTCATGCGCACCAACGGTGGGCAGCAAGGCAACTGGAACCTGGACCTGAAGAACGTCGACGCTGAAAACGGCAAGTTCTCCTTCGTGAAGAGCGACAGTGAAGGCCTGAACCTGACCACCAGCGGCATCAACCTGAAGAACGTAGAGCACCCTTACGACAAGCTGCCGGGTTCTACCAACCACAAGGAGGTCTGATATGACAGCCACGGAACAAAAGCCTGAAGAGGTGTCATGGTCCTCTCTGGTACGCAACGGCGGTTACCTGACTCCGGCACAGCGTCAGGCGTTTGAAAGTGCAATCGCTCTGGTCAACGAGCGTCTGCAGAGCACCCTCGACAAGCCGGGTAACCGGGTCAATGGCCAGTTCAGCCTGAACAATTACATTGACAGCCTGGAGTCGGACTTCAAGCGTGATGCAGGTGCTGACGAGCTGCGTGGCGATGCTTCGCTGACAGCCTTCTGGATCGTGCGGTTGTTGGCTGATCGCTTGCTGGAAGCTGCGGGTGCCAAGCCGGTCGTGCACTGACAGTGCGTAAGGCGGGAAACAAAACGGGCTCTTGAAGAGCCCGTTTTTTTATGGGCGCTGTTTGCGTTTGCTGACTGGCACTACCCTGGTAGGAGCGAATTTATTCGCGAGAGGCCCGTGAAGCTGAAGAAATCTATCGTCCTCAATGACGTCTCGCGAATGAATTCGCTCCTACGGGAGGGGGGAATTCATTCGCGAAGGGCCATCAAATCCAATAAATATACGTCGTTTGAAACCCCACCTTGCGAATTCATTCTGCTCAAAACACAGACACAAAAAATCCCACAGGCGTTACTCACGCTCTGTGGGACGGGTACAGCGTTTACTTCAATCAATGCTTCATGAACTTCTCTTTCTCGAACTCCATGTAGATGATGGTCCGTGGAACCGGAGTGGCGTTGACGGCGAAATGATCCAGCGAGCCATCGAAAATCGCGCCTGTGCCCGGTTTCTGGTGATAGAACTCGCCCGCCACGTTCAGGTAGGAGTAGTTGGCTTCATTGGCGGCGCTGAGGGTGATGTGCATCTGCAACAGGCCTTCATCCGTCAGTTCCGGGTGACGGTGCAAGCTCAGAAAACTGTGAGGCGCCATACGGGCCAGGGCCACGACTTTTATGCCCTTGAGCGGCTTGAACAACTCCAGAGTGCGGGGCATGGTCGCCTGGGCCGGGCCGATAGGCGTGTCTCTGAACAGCAGCGCATATTGCGTCCAGTCACGGTTGCCTCCTTCGGCACCCCAGCCCTTGAGCCAGCCGTAATCGCCACCCTGTTGCAGGTGTTCGCTCAGTTCTTCGTGTACTTGCTGATGCTGCTTGTTGGTACGGTCGATATCGAGCAGAGGTGCATCCAGAGTCGCGAGCTCTTCCTGGATCACCGCGCAGTTGGCGACCAGGTTGGCCAGTTCCGGAAAATCGTCGAGAGCATAAAAAGCGGTAGTCATCTTGAGGTTCCTTTGAGCAGTCAAAACACAGAACAGGTGAGGCTCGCGGCGCAATTCTGTTTGCGCCGCGAGCCTGTTTTTTACGTCAGTGAACAAAGAACGGGAGCGGCTTAGCTCTTGAGTTCCAGTCCGCTTTTCTGCAGGTCTTGCATTACGGTTTTCTGTGTGTCCGATGCTCGGGAAATCTCACCGTTCACGAAGTACGCCTTGGGTTTGTCCTGATCCTCGCCGTAGGTGAAGTTCACCTTGGCCAGGGTCTTGTTCACGGCCATTGAGGCTGAGCTATTGGCACTGACCAATGGCGTGGGAGTGGTGAAACCTTCGGTCTGTGCTGCGCTCTTGAAGATCGAAATAGCCAGGACCCGCATGTTGTCGCGGTTGCTGAGCAGTTCGAACATTTCTTTTTGCGTGAGAGTGCCATCCCGGCTGCCGGCATCGACCCTGTCGAAGACATGGTCCTTGGGCTCCAGGCGAACCCGTGCCAGGGTGCCAGGCTGGCTTTGAAACTCTTTGAGTATCGACTTGAGTGCCGGGTCCTGATCGATCAGCTTGGCGATGTTCTCCGCGTTGCTGGTCTGATGATTGCCGTAAATCACACTCATGATCTTGGAAGTAAGGTTCTGCGAGTCCAGGCGCGCCAGGTTGGTGTAGTTACTTTCAAAGCGACCATTGTCCAGCACGCTGTGCTTGTTGACCGAGGCTTCCTGCTGGGCCGTGGAACGTTTCAGAGAACGCAATGCTGCGTATTGATCATCGTTTTCCGGCGTCTTGCTGGCAAAGAAGTCATTGAGCCCCTTCAGATGAATCTGGATTTTCTCCTTGGCACTGGCGTCCTTGTATTCCGGTTGTTTATGGTCGGCCAGTCGAGTCAGTTCGGCCTTCGAAGCCTTGTCCTTGAACGCATCGCCCAACGACGTTGCGAGTTTGGTCACATTGGCGGTGGTCAGCGGTGCCGCCTCCTTGAACTGGAACTTGATCCGCTTGGTTGTCTTGTCGTCAATGGAGGCGGTTCCAGTGATGCCGTTGGTGCTCGTGATTGCCTGAGAGCCGGGGGCCGAGCTCGGGGTTGGATTGGTATGGCCGCCGACAACCTGAGCGCGGGCGAAAAATCCGGCATTGAAGTTGTTGAGCAGACGAGGCCTGTTCTGGGATTTTTCATCCATGCGACTGGTATCGTTTTCCTGACTCAGTTTTTGCCAGGTGAAGTTGGCAAGATTGACGTTGGCGGTGAAACCGACACCGAAGCGTGCAGAGGCTGTCAATGGCTTGCTGTCATGATCCGAGATGCCCAGTTGTACGCGGAACTCGGTGTTGGCCCCCGCAGTCAAGTCGACATTGACCCGCTTCATTTCGTGGGCCTTGTGGTTTGCGCCTTCCTTGAGAACATCCAGTGCTGTCAGCTTGCCTGTGAAGAGGTTGTCGACGAACTGATCGATCTTTTCATCCGGCACTGTAAATGCCACACCGGTACGTTGGGTGTGGGTACCCGCAAGCGTTATATCGCCTCCTACGCGAAAGGCCAGTGCGCCACGTTTTTCATTGCCCAGATCCAGGGTGGTCAGTTTTGCGTATTCACCGGCGCTCGTAATGTCCGGCAGGACATCCTTGCCGGCTCCCACGGTACCGCTGAGCAGGTTGGCACGTTCACGAAGCAGATAGACTTCCACGCCCTTTTCGCCGCGCTCGGCCGCAAAGGCGTAATTGCGGGTGTTGGTGTACTGCCCGCTGGGGAAGGGGCCTGTCACGTGTTTGGCTATACCAATGAAGGGCGTGCTCAAGGTCATGCCGTAGCTGCGTGAAAGGCTGATTTCGTCGTCCGGAAATTCCAGCTGCTTAAGCGAGTTCTTGAATTTTTCAGCCAGCTCGGCCTGATCCTTGCTGCCGGTGGCGACGCGCATGTTGAGGCTGGTGGCGTGATCCGGCTTGTGGAAACCGTTCAGGAAAGCCTTGATTCCGTCGTAGGACTTTTCCAACTGATAGTGCTCGGTAAAACCCATGTCCGAAACGTGCTTGATCGGATTTTCGCCATAGGTCTTGTCGCGCAGATGGGTCAATTCGTGCTTGATGGCCTTTATCTGGGCATTCTTGTCGGGGCCATCAGGGAGTTTTTCAGCTTTGTCCAGCAGCTGTCCGACCTCATTGAGGGTCTTGATATCCAGAGCCAGGCGTGCCTTGGTCAGGGCATGTTCATCGTGGCCATGGCGACGCTTGCCCGCGGGGGTATCGGCATCCAGATGCTTCATTTTCAGGCCCATGCCCTGCAGGGACTTGAGCAATGCGCCGGTCGGGTTATCCGAGGACGGAGAGACTTTGTCCAGAGCACCCTGAGTCAGTGCCATCAGGTCATTCTTGGGTTCATTACGTTTTGGAGGCGCAGACTCCAGTTTACTCGCGGCTTTTTTCCCTTTTTCCGTGGGCTCTCCATGAAGGTTGAGCAGGCCTGCTTTTTCGCCCAGGGTCATGACCGCCTTGCGGCTGTGGTTTTCCAGCTCTTCGCGGAAAGACTCCAGGCTTTTGGTCAACTCCTTGCCTTCTTCACCGATATCCAGTTTGGCGATGCGAGTTTTCAGGTCGTGGCCGGCTTCCGGGGCCTTGCCTGGTGCCTGGCGGATTTCCTTCAAGTCATGAAACAAGGGGGACTGGGCATTGTAGACGTCTGCCAGACCGACCCGGCCATTGATCTTGTGGTCGAAATAGTTCACTACGTTCTTGGCCGGTCGTATTTCCAGATCGGGCTTGAAAACGTAAGCCTTGGTGAACTCTACCGTGCTGGATTTATTGCTTTGCTCTATACCGCTGCGGCCCAGCAGGTTGGAGGTATAGTTTAATGTGCCGACTCCGGGAATGCTCACCCTTGCCATGCTTTTGTCGAGTCGATTGAATATCGTGTTCAGTTCGTTCTGATCGGCAGGACGATGGTCAATGGTTTGCCATTTCTTGTCCTTGAGCTGATAGGCGCCGTTACCATTGGGGTCGTTTTTCAGCGAAACGCTGAGCGTGTTATCCACTTCTGTACGAATACTGGCTATCTCACTCCCGAAGCTGAGAGGGATTTTTTGCCATTTGGGCTCGCTGTCTGTTTTGGACTCCGATGCCTTGGGGCTTGAAGGTTTGTCCGCTGTTGCAGTGGAGGTTGAAGGTTTGTCCGCTGCTGCGGCGGATGTTGAAGGTTTGTCCGCTGCTGCGGCGGATGTTGAAGGTTTGTCCTCAGCCGCTGTGGAGGTCGAAGGCTGGGACTGCAATGGCGTATCCGTCGGTTTTTTCTGCCAGTCCTCGTTGAGCATGAAGAACAGATCGCCATTGCTGGTTGCAGCATGCACGCCATTGGCGTCCAGGGTCAGGTAGGCAACAGTGCCTTCCAGGCCATGGCGGGTCATTTCAGTTGGATCGCCTTCCTTGTGGTGGGCGGTCATGCGGCCTTTGTCATCAAGGGCCACGAACTGTTTGTCGTTGTACATGGCAAAGTCTTTGATCACGCGGTCCTCCAGGCCCGCGATGGCATCGCCCAGTTCGACCTTGGTAGAGCGTGGCGTATCTTTCAGGTTGTGGGTGTCGTTGAAGGTGCTCTTGCCGTAGTCGGGAGTCACTTTCAGCTCGTGAACCTTGCCGTCCTTGAGCACATAGGCATTGCCGTCGATGCCGCGTTTCAGCGCATCGATATCTTTGACGCCGGTGTCTTTCCAGGCCTGAGTGGTCGTATCCCATGCCTGGATACTGCCATCCACCAGGCCTACGCGACCGTTCCTGTGCAGGTCGTAGATGTTTTCCGAAGTCGGCTCGCTCTTTACAGGCAGGCCCTGGGTATTTTCCAGAACCTTCACGTCCGAGAGGTTCCAGCCGCTCTGGAGGCTGGAGGTCTTTTCATCCAGGGTATGGGAGTGGACCTGGCCGGCACCGTCCTTGACCAAGGCATGCATCTGCCCGTCATCACCACTCATGAAACCGGTGACCTGATGACGCGCTCCCAGCTTGCCATCTTCTGGCTGGTAGTTTTTCTCCGGCATGAGTTTCAGGACGCCATCATCGCTTTTAAGCTCGTTGCGCGAGGCGCTGTACAGCTTGCCTTCGGTATCGGCGACGAACAGGCGATCCTTGGTCAGGCCGATGCTGCTGGCTTCGGACTTGCCATCGTTGAGGTTGAGGGTGATATGCAGCTCTGGCACTTCCCCCATCTTGCCCAACTGCAGGGTCTGGGTGTCCTTGCCCGCCAGCATGGCCACGGTTCCGTCGGAGGCAACCGAATGTGCCGCCAGATCCTTGAGTTGGATTTCGGGTTTTTTATCGCTGGACAGATTGATCAGCGAGTCGCCGCTACGGGCATAGAGCTTGCCGTCACCTTCCGTTGAAAGGCTGCTGAATTTTTTGTCGCCTGTATCGGGAAGGGGGGACCACTTGGAAGTGTCCGACTTGAACTGATAAAGCTTTTCATCATGAAGGCGCAGCGTCTGGCCGCTGCTGTCCTGATGGGCTCCGCTCAAGTGGGCAATGTGCGCTTTGTCCGGCAGGGCTTGTGTGACCGTCGATTTCAGGCCTTCGAGGTTCATCGAGTTGCCCTGGCGTTGGAGCGTGACGCTGCCAGGTTTGCTACCTGACGGTACATCCAGCGATTTACTGCTGCGCAACAGGGTGAAGCCTGTTTCACTCTGCTGCATCTTGAGCAGGTGGCCCTTGGGTTCCAGCAGGACCTGATCGTTGCCTTTCCCCGTGTAATGATGGGCCAGGTAGGTTTTATCCTTTTTGCCAACGGTATCTTGAAGCAAGGTGTTCAGCGCCGGTGGGCTGAAGTTCTCGAAACTGGCCTTGCCTTTCTTGTCCAGAGTGACCGCGTTGCTATCGGGTCTGGGGAGGGACTCGCGGCCTTCGTTGAGGGCCCGGCCCAGGCCATCGCTGCCACTGAGTCTGGTATTCGATCTGCTTCTGGCCTGAGCTGCGTTCTGAAGCGCCTGCTCATCACGGGAAAGCTTCGGTGATCCGGTTTCGGTAATCTCCTGCTTAGATGATGTACCGGCCTCTTTCTGGATTGGCGTTTCTTTGGCTGACTCGCCTGCGCTGCTCTTGCCTTCGGCTTTATTCGATTTCGAGGATTCGGCTTTAGGTTTGCCCATCAAGGAGTTTTTCAGTGCGCTGTTGCGCAGTGGCCAACCCATCTCCTCTGTTTTCAGCACAACCGGGTCATTTTGTGCCAGAGGCATGGCTTCTGACTTGACGCTGCTTTCTGCGTTGCTTTCGGATTTCTTCGATTTCGAGGATTCTGCCCGGCTTTCTCCGCCCCCAGAGCGCCCCAATTTATCCGAACCGCGCAGGCTTGAGCCCGCCCCGCGCATACGCTGTGCTGTGGCTTGAGCGGCCTGATCGCTGGCGTCCTGATTCTGTATCTCGGACTGTCCGCTGCTCTGCACGCCGATCTTTGGCGTGGCCTGCAGGTCCTGAGTCACCGGGCCGGTTTTTGTGGTTGAGTGCTGACCCAGTTTGTCCAGTGAAGTGGCTGTGCGCTGTGTCGGTGGCTGGTTTTGCTGGTTGAGGCCTTGCGGGTTGTGGCCCGAGGACGTCGCGCCATGTATCTGGCTCGTGCCGGGTGTGTTGTTAAGCGGAATCATGAGCATTCTCCGTGTCATGGACTGACCGGAACAACCTCGCGATGGCTGTCCGGCCGTAAAGGAAGGTTTCCTTTGCCCTGAGTGGAAATGCCCTGTGACTTGGTTCCAGCATGGCGATGCCGTTTGCGGCTTTGCCTGGCTTATGGGACGAGAATGCTTCTCTTTGAAATACCCGGCTACAACTGTGTCGATATTGATACGTTCGGAAACTGTTATTTTCCCGCCATGACTGCACCAGCGCCATCCTATTGATGCTTGTGTATCGCAACTCAATACATTTGTTTACCCCTCACCCTGGCTGATCAGCAGCAGGTGAATGTCCGTGACCCTGTTTTTCAATCATTCGACCAGATTATGGGCGCCGAACCCGTTCGCCCCTGAAAAGACCTGTAGCTCCAGGATGGAATATGCAAAACACTGTAATTCGCTATAACTGCGTGGGCTGCGGGATCTGCTGCAAAGGCCGGCTCATACCCCTGACGCTGATCGAAGCCGAGCAATGGCTGGCCCGAGGTCATGATGTAGCGGTGGTGCTGGAAGCTTTCAACGAGCTGACCTGGCCAGCCGACTCAAGACAATATGCCCACGGCGCAGGCCGGTCGGTCGCGGTCAATAGTGATGACAGCAGCATCCGCGTTATCGCGGTGTTCGTTGCCAATGCACTCGACCAGTGCCCGAATCTGCGTGCGGATAACCTGTGCGGCATCTATGAAGAGCGCCCGCTGGTCTGTCGGATCTACCCTATGGAAATCAATCCGTTCATTGAGATGAGCAGTGACAACAAGATCTGTCCGCCTGAATCATGGGGCAGTGGTGACATCCTGTGTACAGACGGTGTCGCCAACCCCGAGCTTCAGGCGCTGGTCAATCAGTCCAGACAAGCCGATATCGTTGACGCGGCAACCAAGATAGCCGTGTGCGCGCAACTGGGCATCAAGGTCGCGAGCTGGAAGGAGAATGCATTCGCCGTCTATTTCCCGGAGCGTCTTAAGCTGATCGATGCGATACGCGACAGCAAGGAAGCCGCCGTGGATGACTGGACCGAGGGCTGGAAGGTACGGGTGGATGATTCAGAGCTGCGTGAGCGCCTGACTGCGCACCGGGTTCCGCTGGCCAGCAGTGACGCTGCCGATTATATCTTTCACAGGCTTTAACGCTTATTGCGTCAATAAATGGATGAATTCAATCCTATAAGTCCATCTTATCAATTAAATGAGTCGGCCATATCCTAGTGACAACAGGGCACATGCCCCAACCTCACACACAGGGCGTCGCTGACTCATGACTATTTCATCTTCCCTTAACCGCACTCATCACAGTATTCACGATCACCAGCACAGCTATTTACTGGCGGGTAATGACGAGCAGGCGCGTGCCATCGTCCATCGCACCCATGGCCGAGTGCATGGGCCTGTCACTCGCCTCGTGAGCCCGAGCGACCTTGGCCAGATCCTGAAGCCTTTCGTGTTTCTCGACATCTTCAGCACTCTGCCAAACGCCAGACCGCAAGGCTTCGGCATGCATCCTCATTCCGGCATTGCAACGCTGACCTTCATGGAGGCCGGTGAAGTGATCTACGAAGACACGACTGGCAAGAAGGGCGTTCTGCCCGCTGGCGGTGTCGAGTGGATGAGTGCCGGCAATGGCATCTGGCATTCGGGTACGCCGTTCAGTGAAAAGGCGATGCGTGGCTTCCAGTTGTGGGTCGCGTTGCCCGCCGCAGAAGAAAATGCGCCCCCTGAAAGTCATTACCTTGCCCCCGCGCAGATTCCCCGGGAAGGCCCGGCGCGAGTTCTGCTCGGTCGCTATGGCAATGCAGAAAGTACCATCCCGGCTCCTTCGGACATGACTTATCTCGCCGTGACGCTTAAAGACGGTGAGCGGTGGCGCTTCACTCCGCCATCGGGTCATACCGTGGCGTGGCTGGCGGTCAGTGAAGGGCGACTTGAGGCCGGTAGCGCTTTGGATACCGGCGAGCTGGTGGTGTTTGAAGAGTCAAACCAGGCCATCGATCTGGTCGCGCAGGGCACAACCTCTTTTGTACTGGGCTCGGCTGTGAAGCATCCCCACGAACTGGTGATGGGTCATTACTCGGTTCACACCAGCAGGGAAGCCCTTGCACAAGGTGAAGCCGAGATACAGCGCATCGGTGCTGCTCTGCGGCGCGACGGGCGACTGGGCTAACACCCTTCAGCATCATTTCAGAACGAATATTTCAGCCAAAGTAAGGAGTTACCCATGAACATTCTTCACCTCGATTCGAGCATCCTGGGCGCCCATTCGGTCAGCCGCGCACTGTCTACACAGATTGTCGCAAAACTGCAGAGTGAAACGCCGAATGCCGTCGTGACCTATCGGGACCTGGCAGCAACGCCGGTACCGCATCTGTCCGCCGCTTATCTCACGGCTCTACAAGCCACAGGCGTTGATCACTCGCCGGAGATACAACGCGACCTTGAGATTGGTGCGGCCACCTTGCAGGAGTTTCAGGCTGCCGACACCATCGTGATAGGTGTCGCGTTCTACAACTTCACCGTGCCTACACAACTCAAGGCCTGGATCGACCGGGTTCTTGTGGCAGGCCAGACCTTCCGCTACACGGAGCAAGGGCCTGAAGGACTGGCGGGTGGAAAACGTGTCATCCTGGCGGTCGCACGTGGCGGTAACTATGGACCAGACTCGCCGATTGCCAGTATGGAACATGGCGAAACCTACCTGCGCACCGCGCTCAACTTCATCGGCATCACCAACCCCGAGGTCATCCTGGCCGAGGGTGTTGCCTTCGGCCCCGATCAGCGTGCTGCTGCGATTAGCGCCGCCGAGCAGCGGATTGCCGAGCTTTCTGTCTGATTCCGTAATACCGTCCCTGTCGGGCCGACCAGACCAAATCCATCTCGCTTACTTCTCCTCCGTAGCCAATCCAGGCTGGCCGCAATGGCTACCTGGACTCGGCGCATACGCCCAGCTTGACGACATTGCTGCGACACGCCAGCGATACGATCTGACTCCTCAAAAAACGCAGGTAGCCCAGGGATGATTTCAGCCTTGGGCACCACCAGCGGTACTTCTTCTTCCCGATACTCCCCCCAACTTAGAACACACCCCTATGACAGTAAAAAACTGTGCGCCCAATACCAAATCAACAGACGAACACCAACGTAACCTGGCAATTGCGGCGCTGAGCCTGTTTGTCTTGCTGGTTGTCGGGGCTATTTTCTGGCAGGTGTTGTATCTGCGGGACGTTCCACCCTCAGAGCCGACCACTGATGCCCTGATAGCAATGACGGTTACCGATGCGCCCGTGCGGTTGGCTGAATGGCCGGTCCATTTGAATGCCTCCGGTGCAATTGAGCCATGGCAGGAGGCGGTTATCGGCGCACAGGTCAGTGGGGTTCGACTCACTGAGTTGCTTGTTGGCCCGGGGGATGTGGTGCGTCGAGGCCAAGTGTTGGCGCGATTTGAAACCGAGGCCTTGCGCGCCGATGTTGCGCAATTGCATGCGGCACTCAGGCAGTCGAAAGCTCTGGCTGTACAAGCGGTTGCCAATCGTGAGCGCGCACTCAAACTCAAGGAAGTGGGGGCCATGAGCGAGCAGGACATATCGAACTCGGTGACCGAGGCTGAAACAGCCTTGGCACAGGTTGAGTCCAGCCAGGCTCAAGTGACGTATCGGGAGTTACAGCTCAGGTATGCAACGGTTGTATCGCCCGATGATGGTGTGATCAGTACCCGCACTGCAACGATTGGCACAGTAGGCGCGGTCGGCGATGAGCTGTTTCGGCTCATACGCCAGAGTCGACTCGAATGGCGAGGTGAGCTTACCGCTGCGCAGGCAGGGCAGGTGGCTGCTGGCCAGATTGTGACGTTGGCGCTGCCAGATGGCCGGGGCGCGCAAGCAACGGTCAGGCAAATGGCACCCGCGTTGAACGCTCAAACGCGCCTCGCAATGGTGTATGCAGACATCATTTCGGGCAGCACAGCGCGAGCTGGCATGTACGTACAAGGGCGCATTTCAGTGACGCAGCAGAATGCGTTGGTGGTGCCCGCTGGCAGTGTCTTTATCCGCGATGGGCATAGCCATGTATTCAGGCTCGATACGCAACAAGGTGCTGCGAAGGTATCTCTTCAGGTCGTGAAGACTGGCCGCCGTCAGGCTCAGGATGTAGAGATTGTGCAGGGTTTGAGTGAGGGCGATCGTGTTGTGGTACAGGGCGCCGGTTTTGTGAATGATGGCGACAGCGTAAGGATTGTTCAGGCACCTGCGGTTGCGATTTCTGCTACGACAGTTGCAAACGGAGCAGAGAAATGAACCTGGCTACCTGGTCCATACGCAATCCGATCCCCTCTATTCTGCTGTTTGCACTGCTTATCCTGGCGGGCACATGGGGGCTGTGGACGTTACCGATTCAGGATATGCCCGATGTCGATATGCCGGTTGTTCGCATAGCGCTTTCGCAACCCGGTGCTGCACCTGCTCAGCTTGAAACCGAAGTGGCGCGTAAAATCGAAGACTCTCTGGCCACACTGGATAGAATCAAGCACATAAGAACCTTGATCACCGAGAGTTCCGTGAATATTTCGGTGGAATTCGAGCTGGGCAAGCCTCTTTCCGATGCATTGATGGAATCCAGGGATGCCGTTGATCGTGTTCGCTCCGACTTGCCTGACGATCTAATGGAGCCGCAGGTAAGCGCTGTGCGTGCGAGTAGTGAAGCTATTCAGACTTATGCCATCGCCATGCCAGCCATGAACGAAGAGGCTTTGTCATGGTTTGTGGATGACACGGTAGCCAAGGTGATATTGGGGGTAAAAGGTGTCGGTCGTTTCGAGCGTATCGGTGGTGTGATGCGGGAAGTACGGGTGACTCTGGACCCCGCTTTACTCATCGCCCACGCTGCGACTGTCGGCGAAGTCTCGCTTGCATTGAGCAACGCTCAGCAGCAAAGCTCAGGAGGGCGCGCCAGACTTGGTGGTGGCGAACAGGCGGTGCGGACTATTTCACTGGCCGGCCAGGCTTCCGAGTTGTCGGCATTGCCGATTGCGTTGTCGGACGGACGATCACTGCGACTGGATCAGTTGGCAACGGTCACTGATACGGTTGCCGAACGCAGTCAGATAGCACTGTTGGACGGGAAGCCTGTTGTCGGTTTCCGGATCTACCCATCCATGGGGCAGGACGTTACTCGAATCGCAGCCGGTGTAAAGACGGCGCTGGCCGGGTTGCAGCAAAAGCGTCCGGGCATGCAGAGCACTCTGGTCACTAACAGCGTTGATTACACGCAAGAGCAATTCGATGGCTCGCTGTTCATGCTCTACGAAGGGGCGTTATTGGCTGTGCTGGTGGTCTGGTTCTTCCTGCGGGACTGGCGAGCCATGTTGATAGCCGCTTCGGCACTGCCTTTGTCGATTCTTCCGACATTCGCTGCCATGGCGTGGTTTGGTTTTTCGCTTAACACGGTAAGCCTGTTGGCGCTGGCAGTCATAGTCGGCATCCTGGTGGACGATGCGATTGTGGAAGTCGAGAACATTGAACGCCATGCACGCATGGGCAAGCCTATGGAGCAAGCAACGGCTGATGCTGTTACCGAGATAGCGCTGGCGGTGATTGCTACCACAATGGCGCTTGTCGTCGTGTTTCTCCCCACCGCGATGATGGGCGGGGTGCCCGGCCTGTTCTTTCGAGAGTTTGGTTGGACCGCAGTGGTTGCGGTGCTGGCTTCGTTATTGGTAGCCCGGCTGATTACTCCGATGATGGCAGTCCGGTTTCTGAAACCGTATCCCCCTCGTGCGGATGAATCCGAAGGGGTGGATGGCCGCGTGATGCGCACCTATCTGCGTCTGGCCCATTGGTGCCTTATGCATCGCAAATCCACGCTGGCCCTGACATTTGCATTCATGGTCGGTTCGTTGGCTCTCGTACCTTACTTGCCAACGGGTTTAATGCCGGCTTCTGACCGTGGATACACCACAATCAGCATCGAATTACCTCCTGGCAGTGCACTACAGGATACCCTGACAACCGCCGAAGCGGCTCGTGCCCGACTGGCCACGCTGCCTGGCGTCCAGAGGGTGTTATCGACTGTGGGGGCGGCGCAGGCGGACAGTGATAATTTACAGGGTGGAGACGTGCGTCGCGGAGCTTTGGATGTGACGTTGATGCCTCGCGCCGAACGTGGCGATCAAACGTCGATTGAAAACACCCTGCGTGCAGCACTGCAGAGTGTACCGGGAGCACGTTTTACCGTAGGCAGCGGTAATATCGGCGAACAAATGTCGATCATTCTGACCAGTGATGACGCTGTCGCACTGAAAGTCAGTGCTCAGGCTATCGAGTCTGAGCTTCGAGGAGTACGCGGCTTGTACAACGTCAGTTCTACGGCAAGCCTGGAGCGCCCGGAAATTACCGTCCGGCCCGATCTGGTAAGGGCTTCCGAGTCTGGCGTCAGTACAGCCGCAATTGGCGAGACGGTACGTATCGCAACGGCCGGAGATACGGACTCACGACTTGCGCGGCTCAATCTCGACAATCGACAGGTGTATATACGCACACAACTGCCTGAGGCTGTTCAGCAGGATGTCGAGTCCTTGAGCAATCTTCGAGTGCGGGGCCGCGAGGGGCTTGTGCCGCTTGGGAATGTGGCACACATCAGCATCGGCAGTGGTCCGGCACAGATTGAGCGCTATGATCGGCGCCGCTACGTGACCATCAGTGCCGAACTGGGTGGGACGCCCCTTGGCCAGGCGCTTGCTGACACCCTGGCTTTACCTGCGGTGCAAGCCATGCCGTCGAGTGTGCAGATTGTTCAGGCAGATGATGCCGAACTCATGGAAGAGTTGGGGCTTGGCTTCGGGTTGGCCAGCCTTATTGGTGTGGTGTGTGTTTACTGTGTTCTGGTGTTGCTCTTCAAGGATTTCCTGCATCCGGTCACCATTCTTTCGGCTATTCCTCTGTCAATGGGCGGGGCTTTTGTCGGTCTGCTCGTTGCGGATAGCGAGTTGAGTATCCCGTCAATGATCGGGCTTATCATGCTGATGGGTATTGTGACCAAAAACTCGATTCTGCTTGTCGAATACACGATTGTAACGATACGTGAGCAGGGCGTGGCGTTGAATACGGCGCTGCTTGACGCTTGTCACAAACGTGCGCGCCCCATCGTGATGACCACTATTGCAATGATCGCCGGCATGTTGCCGATCGGGTTGGGGTTGGGGGCCGATGCGAGTTTTCGCCAACCGATGGCGGTGGCAGTGATCGGCGGACTAATCACATCCACTGCTCTCAGCCTGCTCGTCGTCCCAGTGGTCTTTTCCTGTATGGAGAGTGCGCAGCGCCGGATTCGCCACTGGCTTTCTCCACGTTCTACGACAGGGCTCCTGCGTACTGTGTGACGATGGCAAGCCTCCCTGATGCTCGCACCTGTGCTATACCCGGACAGCCAGGTGCCAACGTCCTTTACGACATTGTTACGACACGCCAGACGTACGATTCGATTGCTTGAAAACCTTGGGGTGTAAACCCGGCCTGGCACGCTGTCTTGCCAGGTTGTGCGCCCCCGATCCTGAAACCAATCGGAACTCCTGGCACTTATGAATAAATCCTGCTCAGTCCTGGCCTGCTTGCTCACCCTGCCAACCCTCGCTACCGCGCAGACGGCCTCACAGGCTGACTCCCCACGCTGGGGCTTGGGGTTGGGCGTTGGGATATCGGAAAGTCCTTACGCGGGTGAAGGTACAAAAATCACACCGTTGCCACTGATTCATTATGAAGGGGAGCGGTTTTTCGTACGTGGCCTGACCGGTGGCGCGCATCTGATTCGCAATGAAGGCTTCGAGCTGAATGCCATTGCCTCGCTACGGATGGACGGGATAGATGCCAAGGATTTTGGTCGTAAGGAACTGGCCCGTAACGGTATCGACAGAAACCTGCTCGAAGATCGTGACAATGGTCTGGACATGGGTCTCTCTGCCTCATGGCGGGGGGCAGCAGGCAAGTTTGAATTGGTCGCCAAGACCGACGTAAGTGGTGCCAGTGAGGGGTTTGAACTGTCGGCCAAGTACGGTTATGAGTTTGAAGTCGGTCGCGGCAGCCTTGAACCGACCATCAGTGTCAGCCACCTCTCCAAGGATACGGCGAACTACTACTACGGCACCCTGAAAGACGAAGTGGCGCGAGGCGTCGTTGACTACAAGCCTGGCGCATCGACTATCCCTGAGCTAGGCCTGACTTACATCCACCCGATCGGCCAGAACTGGCAGTTCATGAGTTCTGCGCACTACAAGTTCCTGCCCAATGACATTCGCGACAGCCCGCTGCTTGAGGATGACACCCATGGCGAAGGATCGGTTATGTTTGGCATCTCGCGGCGCTTCTGAGGCAAGGCACCGTTGCCTGCTTTACCCTACCTCTCGTTCGTGGAAAGAAACTGCAATTCGCAACCCTCTTACATTTCCGTTGTGAAAAGGTCTGTCAAATGAACCCTGGCCTGGCTCATCCGATATCGTTACAAGTCCTTATCATCGAGGATAACCGCTTGCTTGCAGCCAACATGTTTGACTATCTGGAAGCCTGCGGACATATCCCGGATGCAGCACCCGATGGCCAGTCAGGGTTGAGCCTTGCGATCCAGAACCGCTACGACGCGATCATTCTGGACTGGATGTTGCCACGAATGGACGGCATGAGCGTCCTGCGCAAACTACGAGAGGAGCATAGGTGTATAACGCCCATTATCATGCTCACCGCCAAAGACCAGCTCGAAGGCAAATTGTTGAGTTTTGAACAGGGCGCAGACGACTACCTTGTCAAACCTGTTGCTTTGCCGGAGCTCGAAATCCGCTTGCGCGTCATGGTCAGTCGCGCCAAGGCCAGTGCGGCGGCAGGGCGCATATTGCGAATACGCGATTTGACATACAACCTGGACAGCCAGGAGGTTACAAGAGGCTTGCGCACGATAACGCTCTCCGGGACGCTGCGTAATGTCTTGGAGTTGTTGATGCGCGAGTCGCCAAGAACGGTACGTCGTGATCGTCTCGAGGGGTTGATCTGGGGCGAAAGTGTCCCGGATGGAGATCTGCTGCGCTCGCATATGCACCTGTTGCGTCGCGCCATCGATCAGCATGGCGAAGACAAGCTTCTCCATACGATTACCGGCACTGGCTATCGTCTGGGTGAGAGCGGCGAATGAAGTTTCCATGGCGATTGCAAAGCGTGCAGTGGCTGGTCAATGTGAGCTTTGCAATGTTTGGTGCGATGCTCACGCTAGGCCTCGTAGTCCAGGGCAAACTGAGTCAAGGCTTGGTTGAGCATCCGATCTGGCTGCAAGTACTGGAGTCGAGTACGCAGAATGTTCTGCAGTCTTCCCGAGCAGACTTTCGTGACTCGTTGCCCACCGAGGGTGCGGTGAAGGGGTGGCTGTTAACCCGTGATGGAACGTTACCCGCCGACATGCCAGCGTTTCTGGCTACGCTTGCACCTGGGTACTACAGGGAAGGCGAACTTGATAGCATCGCGGACTCTTCGTCGTTTTCCGGTGTGCTGTCTATTGTGACACCGAGGTGGGGGCCTTTTGCTGACGCTCCCGGTGACACCACTCGTGCCCGCGCTTACACCGCCTTGGTGACTTCTGTGCCGCAGGGGCGATTAGTCATGGCAATCGATATGACCGGTCTGGAAGACGAGCAGAACGCAAGCGTACAACTCAGCCTGGTGTTTCTGCTGTTCAATTTCATCCTGATCTGCCTGGTGATCCGATGGTTCCACCTGAGCCTGACCAGACCCATTGCGGACCTGGCATGGCGGATGCGCAAGCTCGATCCGTTGAAACCTTCGCAACGGATTCCGGCGACCTATCGTAAAAGCGAACTTAATACCATCGCCCAGGAAGCCAACGCGCACCTTGAGCGGGTCGAACTTGCGGTTGAGCGTGAGCGCAGCCTGCTGGACCAGGCCAGCCACGAATTTCGTACGCCTCTGGCCATTATTTCCGGGGCTGCGGATGTGCTTCATAAACAACAATTGCCCGAACGGGCGCAGCGGCCGTTGCGTCGGATTGACGAAGCAGTGGATACACTCACGCAGATCATGGAAGCGCTGTTGTACCTGTCACGCGAGCCAAGCCCTCAAGAGCGAAAACAAGTCACGGTGCTGCACGGGCTGCTTCCTGAACTGGTGAATGACCACACCTACCTGCTTTCTGGAAAACCAGTGCGTTATGTGTTGGGAGATATCGAACCTTTAACCTTGCAGGCCCCTGAATCCATGGTGCGAATCGCGGCAGGCAATTTGCTCAGAAACGCTGCGGAGCATACCCACGAAGGCGAAATCCATGTGTCGCTTGTGGATGGGAAATTGTGTATCCGTGACTCCGGCTCCGGCTTCGATGCAACCCAGGCGGCCTATCGCTTCACTGAATCGCTCAAGCAATCGGGGCAACGGGCAGGCGGTGCAGGGCTGGGTCTGTTTCTGACCCAGCGCATCTGCGAGCGGTTCGGCTGGCAACTGACCCTTGAGTCGTCCTTGTCTGTTGGAACTTCAGCGATTATTGATTTCATGCCGGATCACGCGTGATTTACATCGCATCAGGACGACGATTTCAACAGATTCCACAGAACCTCATCATTGAAGTCACGGATCACGCTTTTGGCGCCCGCTTCTCGCAGTTGGTGTTCATCAAGCCCCGACAGGACGCCGAAGGTATGGATGCCAGCGGCGTTCGCTGACTGTACACCCGCCAGCGAGTCCTCGAAGGCCAGCGCGTTGTCGGCGCTCACGCCCAGCAGTTCCAGAGCGGTCAGGTAGGGCATGGGGTGGGGTTTGCCGCGCTCCAGTTCTCCGCCGATGACGATGGTCTCGAAACGATCGACGATCCCCAGGCCGGTCAACATGGCCATTGCGTTCTCTCGTGGCGCGTTGGTCACAACGGCAGTGCGCAGGCCGGTGTCCTGTGCATGATCGAGAATGCGCAAGACGCCAGGCACGGGGATGGTTTCTCCCAGTTGAGCGCGGAACATGGCTTCTTTCTGAGCGGCCAGATCAGCGTATTGTGAGGCGGGAATGTCGGGGAACAGGCCACCGAAAATCATGTCATCCGGGAAGCCCATGACATGGGCCTTGTAGTAGCCGATGTCCATCGAGCGATCCCAGCGTGCCAGCAACTGGTTGTAGGCGTTCAGGTGCAGTTCATCGGTATCGATGAGGGTTCCGTCCAGATCGAACAACAGCGCAGAAAGGGCCATTGGTTCTTACTCCTTTAAGTGTTCAGTAGTGTTGCCCAGCGACCAGACACCCCGCAGGGCCGGTACCAGCGGCAACATGAGCAGGGGATAGACGATCAGCAGGCTGAATGCGGCTTCGACCCCTATGCGTTCTGACAGCACACCCAGCAGAAACGGTGCCAGCAACAACGCGACGCCCACGGCCTGTGAAGCCTGGGTACTGAGTGCCGAGCTTGCCTGAGGCGCGATGCGCATGGCAGAGCCCAGAATCAGAGGGAAGAAATTGCCCAGACAGGCGCCCAGTACAAAGATGAATATCGCTGTACCGACCAGCCCCTCTGTAAACGACAGCACCAGCAGTGTAGCAATGGCACTCAGAATCACCGAACTCAGCAATGTCAGCGGTGATATACGACGCAAGGCATAGCTGCTGGCCAGACGTCCGCAGACGGTGCCGGCAAAGTAAAGACTCATCAGGGTTGCGGCCACCGATGCGCTGGTCTGCACATGGGTCTTGATATATTCCGCACCCCAGAAGCCCACACCCCATTCTGCGGAGATCCCCAGTATCACCAGCGCCCACAGACTGAGCCGGGTCAGGCGCTGCGCATCCGTGGTGTCCGTGGCTGTTTCCGGTGAGGCAGTCTGGTCAGGCTCTGGTCGATGGATCGTCTGCGGTGCGCAGAACATCACCAAGGCCCACGCGCTGATGATCAGCGGAGCCGTGCGCCAGGACAGGCCCATGGCCGTCGCGGCCCCGACCAGCAGCGCACCGCCCAGCACACAGAGCCCGGCCACAATATGCGCTTCCACCAGTTTCGCGGCAGCCTGCTGGCGATAGCGTTTGCCGAGCATGGCCTGGCCGACGGCCATGACCAGCCCCCCGGACAAGCCCATGAGTACGCTGCCCGGCAGGGTCATCGGCAAGCCGCCCGCGATGGCGAACAGTCCGCTCGCCAGCACGATCGACCCTATTGCGATACGCCCGGTGCCGATTGGCAAGGCCCTTCGCTCAAGCCAGCGATAGGGTATTCCGATCATCACCAGCCCCAATGCATAGGCCGCAAAATGCAGACCGGTCCAGCGCAGGTCCAGACCGAATTCGGCACGCAGAAAGGGCATCAGGGGGCCGAGCATGCCTTGTTGAGCGCCGAACAGGCCGAACATCAGGTAAATCGCCCAGGGGCGTCGCTCCGTGTGAGCTGTGTCTGTCATAGGCCAGCCTTTGTGTCGAACAGTGAGTGCCAGCGTGCGCAACGAGCAACCTTGGTGTGGCTGGCCTCGATGGCATCCAGCGCTTTCAGCTCGACCGCTGCCAGTGTGTCGCTGGACACACCGCCGACCACGACCTTGCCGTAGCTTCTGCTGATTGCCGCAGCGTGCGGCGAGAGCATCCAGTTGAGCGCCTTTATCGCCTCGGTTGCCCGTGACGAACCGGCGCGGCAGCCGAATACTTCAAACTCGTAGCGCCGGGCATCAGCGGGGACACACCAGCGCAAGGACAAATGCTGCGCCGCTGCGCGAGTGGCCGCCGTGGACACTGTCACCCCGACCAATGCACGGCCTTCAAGTACGGCTTCTATCGGCGCCGTCGAAGATCCGCTGATCGAAGGTCTTAGCTGCGCAACGTCGGCCAGCATCTCCCAGGCCCCATCGCCGTAATGCTCCAGCAGTGCGCTCAAGTGCAGATAACCGGCCCCCGAGCGTCCCGGATCTGGCAGGGCAATGCGTTGCGACCATGCCGGTGCGCAGAGCGCTTCCCAGGAGAGTGGCGTCTTCAGGCCGTTTGCGGCGAGTACCTGCGGGTCGTAGCAAAAGGCGGGCACGAAGCCTGACGGGCTGAACCAGCGTCTGTCGACTGCAATCGCCTCGGGAGGCAATGTCGAGTCATCCAGGCCGTCAAGAACCCGCAACTGTGAAGCCAGTGCGGGATCGAGGAGGGCGGTGGCAGCAGTTCCCAGCAGCAGGTCCCAGTCACCCGCCGTGCCGTTGATCACCCGCTCGATCAACTCCGAAGTGGACCAGCGCGACAGGCGCACAGGCACGCCTACATGCTCGCTGATACCTGCCATGAACTCGGCAAGCTCTGCGTGTTCCATCGAACTGATAGCGATAAGTTCATCCATGCCCGGCCTCACTCCAGCAGTCGATGCAGTTTGGCATATTGCAGTAGCATGATGGTCTTGCCGTCGCAGATCGCGCCGGTCTCGATCATCGACAGCGCTTCGTCCAGAGGCAGTTCGAGGACTTCGATGTCTTCGCCTTCGTCCTCAAGACCGCCCCCGGCGCTCAGCTTGTCTTCGTCGAAATACTCCCCGACAAAAAAGTACAAGCGTTCGGTGACCGATCCCGGGCTCATGAAGGCTTCAAACACCTTGCGTACTTCCTGGATGCGATAACCGGTTTCTTCCTCGGTTTCCTTGCGGATGCAGGTTTGAGGATCGTCCCGGTCCAGCAGCCCGGCGCAGGTTTCGACCAGCATGCCGTCGTGTTCGTTGACGAAGGCGGGAAAGCGGAACTGCCGGGTCAGGACGACAGTCTGTTTCAGCTTGCTGTAGAGCAGGATGGTTGCGCCGTTGCCCCGGTCATAGGTTTCACGGGTCAGGGTGCTCCAGGTGCCGTTATTGCTCTGAAAGTCGTACGTGGTCTTGCGCAGGACGTACCAGTTGTCCGACAGCACTTCGACCTTCTTGATCTGCACCCGGTCCTTGGTAGGAATGGCCTTGCTCATGGCTTGGCTCCCAGGTGAGTGGCGTTGGGCGCAACGGTCAGCAGGCGTGCGACCATCTCCGGATCGCGATGCTCCGGTGCCGTCATCACGGCCGTATCCAGCGCGTGGTCGCACCCGGCCGAGCAGGCGCCCTGGTGTTCACCCAGCCGGGTGACGGCTTCGGTGACCAGGCGGCGGGTCAGGGTAAAGGTGTCGGCCATGCGCTCGGCAACCAGGGTGGCGTTCACGTCTTCGTGGGACTCGTGCCAGCAATCGAAGTCGGTGGGGATGGCAATCATCGCGTAGCAAAGCTCTGCTTCGCGAGCCAGCTTGGCTTCGGGCATGGCGGTCATGCCGATCACGGTGCCGCCCCACTGGCGATAGAGGTGGGATTCGGCGCGGGTCGAAAACTGCGGTCCTTCCATGACCACGTAAGTGCCGCCATTGAGGGCTTGCACGTCAGCGGTTTCTGCGGCGGTTGCCAGTACCGAGCGCATGCGTCCGCACACCGGGTCGCCAAACGGTACATGGCCCACCAGACCGGGTCCGAAGAAAGTCTTGTCACGCTTGATCGTGCGGTCGATGTATTGATCGATCAGCACGAAGCTGCCTGGTGGCGCATCGTGGGTCAGGCTGCCCACGGCACTGACCGATAACACCTGCGTACAGCCGACACTGCGCAGCGCAGCGATGTTGGCCCGCACATTGATGAAGGCTGGCGGGATGGTGTGTCCGACGCCGTGGCGCTGCACGAAGGCCACCGGCACATTGTTGAGCGTGCCCAGGGTGATGGCTGACGAAGGTTTGCCGAACGCGGTCTCGCATTCGACCAGCTCGATATCCTTCAGGCCGGGCAGTTGTTGAAGACCGCTGCCGCCAATGATGCCGATACGTTGAACCTGCTGCTGTGTCGATGAGTTATTCACACGCTGCCTCTCGTCTTCAGGGTGTTTTCTGGGTGTCCGGTGGTCACCAGACGTTCATACAGTTCGGAAAGCGCAGTAGGTGCGCTGCCGCGCCTGAGCAGCAGGCCTTCACTGGCGTTGTTGCTGTAGCGGGGTTCATGAATCTTCAGGTGTCGGTCGATGGCTGGCAGGTAGTTCCAGCGAACGCCGGGGTACAGCGAGTGGGCCAGATGGTAGGCATCGGACGTCGGTGCGATGAACACGCGGATCAGCCATCCGCTGATGCCGAAATAATCGGTGGGGCGGCCTGCCAGGTATTCGAGGTCGCGTCGGTCTCGGGATGTTCCTTCGACAAACCAGCGGTGTTCGGTGAGCAGCGATACCCAGGCAAAGACCGGGTATGAGGTCATCAGCGGCACCAGCCAGCCAAACAGCACGCCTTTCCAGCCTCCAGCCCAGTAGAGCAGGGCGGCGACGGCTATCAGACACAGCACCCGGAGCACCGTCGTCAGCCGCGAATGGTTCAACAGGCTGTTGCGTGCCATGGTTGTCAGGTTGACCCAGGCGCCACCAGGCGTCAGCGGGTAAAGCAGCAGCGTATGGAAACTGCTGGATGAAATGCCTGCCACATAGCCACCGGCCTGGACCCTGGCCCGGTTCGGATCACGGTCGGGGTGATTGGGGTTGCGATGGTGTTCCATCGTGTGGGTCTGATGGCGACTGCGCATGTCGCGTTTGAACGCTGGAAACTGATAGAAAACGTTACTCAGCCACCACTGCCATTCATGGTTGGGGCACAACGCGAAATGCACGGCGTTGTGTCCGAATTCCTGCAGTGCGCGCAGGCGTCCGCCGCTCCAGAGCACCACCACCAGCCACATCAGCGGCGTCGAGTAGATCGATGCCAGCAGCACGGCGGCCACGATATCCAGCCAGGTCCAGATGAAGGGCAGTGGCGCGAGCCATCCATCCCATGGCCGGTAGTAGTGTTCCTTGCGGCCGGCAATCCGTGGCTCCAGCTTCAGCAGCCGCAGAATGCGCTGATGGTCGCGGTAGTAAAAGGCGACCAGCGCGCGCAATGCCAATGCAGTCGCGATCAGGCCGATCAGCACCATGTGCGAGGTGGTCATGGTCAGGCCTCCCCGGTTTCGGCGCAGAGTGCCTGAGCAGGTGCAAAGCGTTGCAGCAGTTCGTCCAGGCTGTTGAGCAGCGGCGCACCGCTGACGCGCAGTCGTTCGCTGTTCTGATGGCCTGTCGAGACCAGCACCGGCGACCAGCCCACCGCATTCGCTACCTCGAAATCGTGCAGCGTGTCGCCGACGAACAGGGTTCGTGAGGCGGGTGTCCCCAGCGTCTCTTGCAGCACAATGGCCTCGGCCGTCTTGCTGGTCGCCTGGTTATGGCTCAGCCCCACGACATGTTCGAAATAGTCATACAGGCCTTTGGCCCTAAGGGTCTGCACCAGCACATCGCAATGCGACGCCGAGAGTATCGAGACGCCGATACCGGCACGTTTTGCGGCGTCGAGAAACTCGATCACGCCCGGGTGCAGCGGGCAGTGAGCGACATTCGCGTCGAAGTGCTCCAGATAACGCTGGACGATGGTGGAGAAGGGCACGCGATCCAGATCGAAACCGAGCGCCGCGTAGAAACCGGCAATGGGAAAGTCGAACTGAGCCCTGTACCGCTCAGCGGTAATGGGCGGGACATCGAAGTGCTCGCCGCAGCGATTTACGGCGAAGACAGCAAGATCGATATCGTCGATCAAGGTACCGTTCCAGTCGAACACCACATGTTCGATGCCGGAAAAATGCAGGGGGTCGTCGATCATTGTCGGCTGTTCCAGGGAAGTAGGGCATTGAGTGCGATGCGCGACGCAATCGCCGGCGCGTAGAGCCGGCTGGGGTCCACCACCAGATTGGTCACACCGATTTGTGTTTCCAGCGCCCGGCGATTGTTTGCCGAGAGCTTGCCAAGCCCGGCGCCGTACCAATGGTCGAAGCGGGTGCGCCAGGTGCGTTCGCCGGAGGTTTCCGGGAAGCGGAAATCTTCGGTCGTGGCCATGTTCCATGCGCCGTCGACCACACCACACAGCAAGCCTTGCAACTGATGGCAACTGAGTGAACGCTCTAGCAGCGCGTCCAGGCGGTTGTCGATGCAGTCGGCTTCGAGTGCGCCGATGGTCATGCCCTGGCTGTACAGCGGGTTCATGCTGCTCAAGGCATCACCCACGACCAGCAAACCTTCCGGCCAGTGTTCGAGGCGGTCGTAATGGGTGCGGCGGCTGCCGGGCATCTTGAACGTGAAGACCTCCGACAGCGGCTCGGCCTCTCGGATGACTTCGTGGATATCAGGCACCGGCAGGTTGGCCAGTGCCTGCAGAAAATCGTCCGGGTCCTTGCCGGGAAAGTGGCCGAACCAGCCACCGGTGGTCACCATCCAGCGGTCACCCTCGATGGGACTGATGACCCCCATGGAGCGTTGTTCCGGAGCCGCTGGCAACACCAGCAGCACTTGCCATTGCTCGGCGAAAGCGGGGAGCCGCTTGTAGATGCGCGATGCATAACCCAGCTCGGTCTTGACCACGCTGTTCTGCACCGTGCCGAAGCCGGCCTCTTTCAGCCAGGAGGGCATGTGCGTGCCCCGGCCACTGGAGTCCACCAGCAGGTCGCAAGGCAGGTGGTGCGCACCCGAGCCGTTGTCGATGTTCACGCCTTTGACATGGCGCTGTCTGTCGGCACCGGCAAATTCGATCCCTGTCACTCGCGTGCTGGACAGAATCTCGACCTGGGGTACTGTCGTCAGGCAGCGGCGCAACTGGTTGTCGATGAGTCTGCGGCTGCAATAGTGGGCATGGATGCCGCTGCGGTAACGGTTTTTCCAGCGGCCGCGCTGATACCACTTCACATCGTGTCCCAGATCCGCTACCTGGGCACCGTCCTGTTCCAGCGCACTCAGCAGGCCAGGGAAAATGCCTTCCATGATCTGCTTGCCGCGCAATAGCAGAAGATGCACGTGGTGTTCCTGTGGAAGGCTTTGGCGCGGACCGGTTTCGTCGTAGAAATCACTTTTCTCGATCACGGTGACACGCTCGAAGCGCCGCGCCAGCACGGCAGCGGTCAGGCAGCCGGTCACGCTGCCGCCGATCACCACCGCATGGCCCGAGCGTGTGCCCGATTCAGTTGGGAGAGTAGTCATTGAGCACCTTGGCGATGTAATGCAGGTCGTCGTCCTTCAGATCCGGGTGCAATGGCACCGTCGTCAATGAACGCAGCAACCTGGCGGCGTTGGGGCAATCGCGGTGATACCGGGTCAGTAACGGCAGTTGGTACAGCGGCTGGTTGTCGTACTTGCCGATATCGGACTCGATACCGTGCCGCTGCTGGTAATGCACCAGTTGGCGACCGTCATGCCCCACCGATTGCAGCAACAACGAATAGCCGTTCACCACACCACCGGGGACCACTGGCATTTCACGAAACGCCGGGTTGTCCAGCAGGCCCAGAAGCCGTTCTCGATTGCTCAGGCGTTGCTCCAGATGTGCATTGAGCTGACGTGACCGGGCCAGGCCCAGGGCAGCCTGCAGCCCGCCCAGTTTCAGGTTGATGCCCAGGGACTCGCCAGTCAGATTGCCGAAGCGGGTGTAGGCGCGAATCCGCCGTGCCCGCTCATCGTCATCGGTCATCACGAAGCCGCCTTCGCCGGTGGAGATGAACTTGCAGTCATGGGTGCTGAAGCAACTGATGTCGCCATGACGTGCCAGCCATGTTCCGTCCAGACGGGTCATGTGGGCGTGAGCCAGATCCTGGATCAGCGGGATTCCGGCTTCCTTCACAAAAGCCCAGGTCGCGTTCGAGTTGACCGGATAACCCCACATCGGTACTTCGATCACTGCACAGGTCCGCGGCCTGATACAGCGCCGCAGATCCAGCGGGTCCAGACCGAAACTGTCCGGCGCGACATCGCAGAACACCGGTGCAAGCCCCATCGCGAGAATGGGCAGTACCGTACAGATCGGTCCTGTCGGGGCGACGATGACTTCATCGCCCGGCCGGAAGTCGACGCCGGCCAGCGCGGCCGTCACCGAAGCCGCACCGGACGAAACGCTGATCACATGCTTGATGCCGTACAGCGCAGCAATCGCGGCTTCGTATTCCTCGACAATCGGCGAGGTACCCGTCAGGCCCGAGTGCAGGGCCCTTTCCAGCTCGCGAAGGTCGTCAGCCGAGTGCAGGGTGCCTTTCTGGGTAACGGTTCTCAGGTTCATGGCGACACCTTTTTTCCCACCAGATCCCACAGCGCATCGTCTGCGAAGACTCGGTCTACCATTCGCCGGAAGTTGGGAAACATCTGCAGCGCTGCTGTTTCCTGATGGCTGAAGAATCGCGCATTTTCCACCTCTCTGTCGTCCGGGCAGGCGAGCAGAGGGGTTGCCGTGACATAGATCAGGTCCAGGTGATAGTGCGGCCCGCGCTTGTCATCGATGTATTCGCACAACACCCGGTAGGGTTGATGCAATACGGTGACGTCGGTTTCGATATCGGCAAGTTCCTCATCGCGCTCGCCAAGCAGTTCGGCGCGGATGCCCGTTTCCTCGAAAATCTCCCTCAGTACGGCTACGTCGGGTGTTTCTCCCTGTTCGATGTGACCGCCCGGATACAGCCAGACACCGAGCTTGCGGTGATGCAACAGCAGCATCTTCCTGTCCGGGTTCAAGACGAACCCGGACGCGGTGAAATGCCGATCCAGTTGTGAGCGATCGAGAGGGGCCGTCATTCAGGCGGCACCGTACTGGTTGATGCGTTCTGCCATGTAGTCCAGTTCCGTCTGGGTAATATCCGGATGAACCGGAATTGTCGTCATGCCTGCCAGCAAGGCTTCTGCATTTGGACACTCGTTGCGGTATTGGGCAAGTGCCGGGAACTCATAGAGCGCCTTGCAGCCATAGCGCTTGATGTCGGAAGGGATGCCCGCATCATCGAGGTAGTCGATGAAAGCACGGTTGTCGGCAAAATGTAGCTCAAGGTTGAGGAAGTAATAGTTCGGCTGGCCGCCATCGATGATTTTTTTCTCCCGGACCTTGCTGTGATCCAGCTTGCTGAGGAAGTAGGCCGCGTTTTCCCGGCGTTTCTCGATTTGCCCGGCCAGGGACGCCAGACGGCTGCCGCCCAGGGCTGCCGGCAGTGCCGCGAGCTTGTAATTGAGACCGAAATCCTTGCCATTGAGGTTGCCGAAGCGGCTGTAGTCGCGGCAGCGCTTTGCCAGTGCATCGTCGTCGGTGAGGATGAAACCGCCTTCTCCGGTCGCCAGTGGCTTGCGCTCGTGGGTGCTGAAGCAGGACAGGTCACCGAACTGCGACAGTGGACGGCCCTGCAGGGTCGTGCCATGGGAGTGAGCCAGGTCCAGAATCAGCTTGATGCCCAGTTCATGGGTCAGCAGGCGCAACTCGTCGACTTCGCTCGGGTAGCCCCACATCGGGATGTCGATGATGGCCTTGGTGTTCGGCGTGATGCGAGCCTTGATCGAGGCCGGGTCTGCACCGAAACCATGGGCGCGGGTATCGACGAAGATGGGGTTGGCGCCGGCGGCAATGATCGGGTAGATGGTACACAGCGGGCAGCTAGGCGTCAGTAGGACGTCATCGCCCGGACCCACGCCCGATGCGTAAATAGCCACGCTGAGGGCTGCGCCGCCTGACGACACGGCAATGGCATGCTGCGCCTCGAACCACTCGGCAAGTTTGCTTTCGTATTCGCCCACCACATCGCTGGTGCCCGACAACGGACGTTCCAGGGTCAGTTTCATGGTGAGCAGGTCGTCCGCGTATACCGGGCGATATTTATCGGAAACGGAAACGGGAGCGTGTGCATTTGCGGTGCTGGAAAGATTGGCTGACATTTTCATGGATTCCGTAACAGGCTTTGGTTGGGCTCAAGCGCTAAGGGCAAGATTTTGTTCGGCTGCGTCGCAGATGCTCTCGATCACCTTGTAAGTCGCACGCAAGCTTTCAAAGCTCGCTTCAAAGGCGGTGTTGGTGCGCACGGCATGGAAGAACTTTTCCAGCTCGCCGAAATAACCGCTGCGCTCATAGCCGGAATCCAGTGGCCCTGGCTGCCACGCCCCACGCCAGCGTTTGGCGGTACCTGTGGCACTGGTGCCGTGCTCCGGCTCGTGCATGGTGATGTTCCAGAGGTTGTTGAGCTCCACCATCATCGAGTTCGAGCTGACAATCTTCATGTCGAATTCAAAGTAGGGGAACAGGGTGCCGCTGAGCAGGCTGACACTGGCACCTGTGGTGAATTGCAGTTCGAGGCTGACCAGCAACGAGTCGCCATGACGCTGCACCCGGGACTCGATATCACGCAGTTCGCCGCCACCGAAGGTCACGCCCAGGTCGATGGTGTGAATGGCCTGGGCCAGCAGGAAGGAGCGCAGTGTCGAGTCCAGGCCCCAGAGCGGCGACGTGGGTTTGCTTGCATAGTGGTTGAGCTGAACATGCACGGTCTGGCCGAACTGTTCTGTGCTGGTCATCTTGCGCAACTGCTGCATGGGCTTGGCGAACTTGAAGTTCATGCCGACGCCGGTAACCACTTTGGCATCGTTGCTGGCAGCGATCAGTGCTTCCAGTTCGTCGAGTGTGAAGCAAGGTGGTTTCTCGACGAATACGTGTACACCCTTGGCCATGGCCTTGAACGAAAGGTCGCGGTGCGCCTGGGGCGGGCAGGCCATGACCACTGCATCGAGCCTGGCGGATGCCAGCATTTCGTCGAAGCTGTCGGTGATCATCACGTTGGATACGAAACGATTGATTTGTTCGGCACGGGTACGGTCACTGTCGCAGACCGCCACGATACGAATATCCGGCATTTGCAGAAGTGTGGGCAGCAGATTTTCCTGCATCTGTGCGCCGAGACCAACGATACCAACTCTGAGTCCAGTCATAGTTATCTCCATCTTGGAAAGATTCATATTTCATTGGAAGTACGGACGAGCGCGTACACGAATTCCGTAACGGATTGTCGGGCGGACAAACCGAATAAGTTCAGCGTTCGTTTTTAAACAGTTAGAGCAAGAGGTGTGTATTGAACCGGCTAATGAAAACGCTCTTCGCTGTTTTCAGCCAGTCTTGTGAGGGGTGTCATCAAGTCAGGAATATTATGGGGCTGCAGTGTGTCGCAAGCGTCGCGCATCAGGCCTTGAGAGCGGGGTGTGAGGATGTTTACGAACCGGGAACGCAATGAGATTGCAGGGTCCGGGTTTGCTTCGGAAAGTGCGAACATTCTTGCGAATTGTTCATGTGTTGCCTTGAACGAGGAGCGGCAGTTGCTTTTCTGATCAGTATTCATAATACAAATCTTCCGTGATTGCCTGATTCAAACTTCAACATAGTCCGTGTTGAAGCCACTGCGTCAGTGTGTCTTGCTGACTGAGTACGAGGCTGAATCTATAGGCGGGCTTTGTGCGTGGCAACCCGGCCTATAGAACGGAAAATTATAAAAGGCAGTGCGTTATTTATTCGTTGGATATTAGGTGTTTTTGTTACGCGGGTAAGTATATTGATTTATAAGGAAAAAATTCGGCGTATTTTTCTTTGTTTATGAGGCCTCAATAGTGAGGCATCTCGATCGTGTCCCCTTTTGCCTGTTCATCGATTTCGCGTAACAAACGATAAACCTGCGCCACAGCCTGCAGGGTGGCCCGTGGAATGAACTGCCCGACGTTTTCGCGATACAGCGTCCGTGCCAGCCAGACGAAGCGCACCACGGGCACGCCAGCCTTGCGGGCGCGCTCGATGAGTTCCCGGGCATCGGCGTCGCGACCCTTGCAAATGATACGCGGCAGCGGAGTCTGTTCAGGGCGATAGAAGAGCGCCACGGCGAAGTGGGTCGGGTTGACCAGCAGCATGTCGGCGTCTTCGACCGGTGCCTGGGCCGGGGCCGCGGAGCCGGGTTTCTCGGAGATTTCCCGGGCCAGGGACTTGCGGTGGGACTTCATGTGCGGGTCGCCTTCGGACTCCTTGTACTCCTTGCGGATATCTTCATGGCTCATGCGCTGACCCTTGATGAAGAAGTACTTCTGCAGGGCGAAGTCAAGGATTGCCAGCACCAGCAGCAAACCCAGACAGATACGTGACAGGCGTCTGAACAGGTCGACCAGCGCTTTCCAGTAACTGTCCAGATCCGTCTGGGCAAGGCCGATCAGGTCGCCCAGTGACGGCGGCAGGAGCCAATACAGCACGAGGGTGATCATCACCGCCTTGCACAGGCTGTTGAACAGGTTGAACAACTGGCGCGAAGAGAACATCTGCTGGAACTGATTGATGGGGTTCAGGCGCTCGAAGTCTAGCTTCAGGGCCTCGGTGGCGAACAGCGGCCCGAACTGGACCCAGCCGCCCACCAGACGCATGACGGCGGCAACCCCCAGGACCGGGAGCATGAACAGCAGCAGCTCCAGGCCAGCCTTGGTCATCACTTCGCCAAGGGCGGCGCCGAAAGGCCGATCCAGCTCCATCATGGGCAGAATCATCAGCTCTTTGAGGCGCTCCATGCCGGAGTCCACCATGGCCAGGATCATCTCGATCAAGGCCGCGAAAATGAACAGTTTGGGAATATCCTGACTTTGCCCGACCTGACCTTTCTTGCGTGCGTCGTCGAGCTTTTTCTGCGTGGGTTCTTCGGTTTTTTCGCTCATGGTCCGGCTTCCGGCAGAGGGCGGTCAGGGGATCTGCAACATCAGCGGCAGCAAGTGCTTCAAGTCTTTCAGTTCATCCAGGCGCCCTTCGCCAAGCCAGGTGAGCATGGGCATGTACAGCACCAGAAAGCCCAGGCCTACAAGGCTCTTGGCAGGCATCGCCAGGGTCGAGACCTGCAGTTGCGGGCTGTACAGGCTGAGAATCGCCATGCCGAATTCGATCAGCAGCAACAGGCCTACCAGCGGCGCGGCGTACAACACCATGAAGCGGAACGTGCTGGCGACCAGCTTGAGATAGACCTCGAACCCCTCGGGGCCGGTGACGGGCACCCATTGGGTGGCGGGCCAGATCAGATAACTGTCCCACATGATCTGGGTCAGGCTGGCATAACCGCCGCCCAGGATCATCAGCAGGATCATGACCTGCTTGAGCATGTGGCCCAGTTCCGAGGTGTTGTCGCCCAGTGCCGGGTTGATCTGGCCTCCCACCAGCGCGCCACGCTGGTTGTCGAACAGGCAGCCGATGGACTCGAACAGCCAGAAGGGCATGGCCAGCAACAGGCCCAGCAGCAGACCGATGATGCTTTCCTTGAGCAACAGCGCCGTCAGGTCCAGCCAGTCGAGGGTCTGACCGGTAAGGGACGCGCGAATGCTGGGCATCGGGAACAGGGCCAGGGCCAGCACGATGGTGTGCCGCAGCATGCCCTTGAGTTCGGTGAACGCGAACGCCGGAATCAGGAACAGGCACGGGTACAGCCTTGCCATGCCGATGGTCAGGGCAATAATCGATTCGCTGACTTCCTTGAACGGGAGTTCAAACATCTCAAGGCCTCGTCTGACCGATCATGTTGAAAGACAGGTAGGCCAGTTGCATGAGTTCGATACCTATCCAGCGTCCGGTCAGCGCCAGTGCCACGCCTACGGCAACCAGTTTGATGGCGAATGGCAGAGTCTGATCCTGCAACTGCATCACCGCCTGCAGCAGCGAAGTGATGACACCGACAATCACCGCCACGATCAGCGCCGGAGCGGACAGCACCACCACCAGCAACATGGCCTGCTTGAAAAGCGTCAGGGTTTCCATAAAGCCTCGGCGGATCACATGTAGCTGTAGAAGAGCCCGTCGAGCAGGCGGGTCCAGCCATCCACCAGCACGAACAGGAGGATTTTCAGCGGTAGCGAGATGGTCATCGGCGCAACCATCTGCATGCCCAGGGCCAGCAGAATGTTCGAGACAATCAGGTCGATGACGATGAACGGGATATAGATCAGAAAGCCGATCTGAAAACCGGCCTGCAACTCGGACAGCACGAAGGCCGGCACCACCAGCAGCAGGTCATCGCGGCTGGCCTGGGACGACATTTCCTTGGGCCACATGCGCTGGGTGTTTTCCAGCAGGTGGGTCTGGATGTCCGGGTCGATGTTGCGGGTCATGAACAGGCGCAGCGGCTCGATTACATGTTTGCCGGCGCTTTCCATGGCGGCAAAGTTGTCCAGCCGATCGGGGAGTTTCTTGACCCGTTGCCCCATTTCGTTGAACACCGGCGCCATGATGAACAGGGTGGCGGCCAGGGCAATGCCATACAGCGCCATGTTCGGCGGCGCCTGCTGGACACCGATGGCGTTGCGGGTGATCAGCAACACCATGGCGATCTTCAGGAAGGCCGTGCAGATGATCATCAGCAATGGCACCAGTGACAGGGCCCCAAGAAACAGGGCCAGCGTCAGTGGGTTGGCATCCTGAAGGTTCACCGCAAAGCTTCCATGCGGGTGATCTGCAGGCCCAGACGTCCTTCGACATCCACCAGCTCGCCATGTGCCAGGGCACGTTCGCCATGAAACAGCATGGCATTGCCCGGCGTGCAGCCGTTGAAGGTCAGTACGGAGCCGACAGACAGTGAGCGCAACTGACCCAGACTCAGAGAAAGATTGCCCGCCCGCAACGTCAGGGCCAGGGCCAGGTCGTTGAAGCGTTCCAGATCGTCGCTTCCGTCAGCCGCGTTTTCGGCGAAGTCTTCATGTTCCTGCAGATGGATATCGTCGAGCAGGATCGGGTTATCGCTGTCGGACGCCGCAAAGTGGTCGATAGTGGCATTCATGGTGTCTTGCTCCAGTTCGGTAAGGGTGAAGCACAATGCGTTGGCGGATTCCTGGACCAGGCTCAGGCGGCAGGAGCCCAGTTGCAGTATTCCGTGGCCATCGGGGGTAAACAGTGGGTGATCAGGCAGCAGCACATCGCCCGGGCGCAGGCCTTTCAATTGCTTGTAGGTCAGTGCCAGATGGCCCAGCAGCAACGGGGTGTTTATGGGCCACGGCCAGGTCTTGCCGACGGACCTGTGCTGCCATTGGCCGCGGTCCAGCAGGTCGAGCAGGGTGGCGGGCGGCGCCGAGAGCCGCGAGCAGACCCGCAAACCGTTGATGCGTGCTTCCAGCAGGCAGTCCAGCCCTTGTTCATTGGGCTGATCAAGCGGTTGCAGGGAGCCGAACAGGTGTTGCAGTTCCGGGCTCAGGTAATGGTTGTAAAGCTGCCAGTACCATTGATGGTCTTCACTGTTGTCCGATTGCTGCAACAGAGCCGGGCAACTGGACAACAGACCCAGCAGAGCTTCGGTGTTGGTCAGTCGCAAAGGTCCGGATGCACATTCCAGATAACCTTCGTCAACGCTCTGGCCGGGCATGGGCGCCAGGCGCAGGGCCAGTTGGCCTTTTTGCCGGTTGAGCTGGAAAGGCAGGCTCAGACCGGTGCCTATCCGCTGCCTGATCGAAGCCTCGGTGGTGCTGACGGGTCTGAGGGCAAGTGCCTGTGCATTCATTTCAATGACCTGCCTGATCGAGAGTGAGCCTGACGCGACGTCCCAACCGCTGGCTGAGCCATTCACGACTGGCTTCGCGGTTTTCCTGACAGCGTTGCAATGCGGTATCACGGGCAAAGCGCAGGGCAATATCCAGGCCGTCGCTGCGCGGGATGACCTGCACGGTTATCTTGCCCAGTTCCGGTAGCTCGAAGATGGCCTCCATGGGTTCCATTTCGTTGCTGGCCAGGTGTTCCTCGATCGGGTTGAGCAGGGAATCCCACAAGGCCTCGACCGGTGCCGGTGGTAACGAGGCATTGCCGCCATGCTTTTCCCCGTCGCGCCAGCCATCGCTCAGCCCTTGTGGCTGGTCGTTGCCCAGCCAGAAGACGTTGTCGTTGGACGCGGTCATCATCTGCTCGAAGAGTTCGCCTTCTTCCAGGGTTTCATGAGGCACATGCTCGCCGCGTTCGTGTTTGATTGGCGTGGCCGTGTTCTCGCTGCTGCTGTTATTGCTGCTGCGAGGCTTGGGCGGCTCCTGCGGGCGAGGAGGCGTAGGTTTGTGGGGGACAGGCTTGGTGTTCATGAGGCCTCCCGAGCGAGATCCATCAGGTAATCGAGTTTTTCAACATCACGCTGGCGTTTGCGCAGTTCCGTGTGGCTGTCGTCAGTCCACATTTTCTGCTGGCGATGTTCATGCTGCAGATTGCTCAGGTGCTTTTCGTTGCGCTCGATATGCCGGATGGTCTGACGTTCCTGTGCCAGCCAGTCATTCATTTCGCTCAGGGGCAGCGGGCGGTTTGAATGGCGCTCGCGCTGCTCGATGCGTGACTGCCGATAGGCCTGGTGCAACGACTCAAGGTCCTGGGTCATCTGATGCAGACGGGTCTGCAGCTCGTTGAGCACCTGGTTCTGGCGACGCCAGGCCTGTTCGGCCAGGGTCAGGCGATGCCGACGGATCGGCGCCAGGATATCCAGGGTCTCGCCAAGGCTGTTCATTTGCGGATCATTGGCCGAATCCAGCAGGTCAAGGTCATCGTGGGACATCAGCAGTTACCTGTATGAGGTGGTCCAGGGTATCTTCCAGCGACACCGGATCTCGTAGCGATTGCTGCAGAAAATCCATGATCTGATCGCGCGATTGCACAGCGAAGTCGGTCAATGGATCGTTCCCCTGTTGGTACTCACCCAGCTTGATCAACATTTCAACTTGCTGATAAGCAGCCAACAGTCTGCGTATCTGTGTGGCACCCTTGACCTGTTCGGTTCCCACCACATTGCTCATCGTTCGACTCAGGCTGGTGAGAATGTCCACGGCCGGGTAATGGCCGCGCTCTGCCAGGCGCCGAGAGAGCACGATATGGCCGTCCAGCAGGGAGCGAACTTCGTCGGCTACCGGGTCGTTCATCGAGTCCTGTTCGATCAGAACCGAATACAGGGCCGTGATGGCGCCGGTCCGGGTTCGCCCGGCGCGCTCCACCAGACGCGGCAGCAGGCTGTAGACCGACGGTGGAAGCCCGCCGCGACCGGCCGGCTCGCCACTGGCCAGGCCGATTTCCCGCTGGGCCCGTGCGAAACGGGTGAGAGAGTCGATGATCAGCAGGGTCGATTTGCCTTGCTGTCGGAAGCCTTCGGCGATGGTGGTGGCGGTGAAGGCGGCCCGGGCACGCTCCATGCTGCTGCGGTCCGAAGTGGAGCAGACCAGTACGGTTCGCGAGCGCAGTTCTTCGTCCAGCTCGTGGTCGAGAAACTCGCGCAATTCACGTCCGCGTTCACCGATCAGACCGAACACAATCGCCTCGCAGGGCGTATTGCGCGCCATCTCTGCCAGCAGCGTGGTCTTGCCGCAACCCGCCCCGGCGAACAGCCCGACCCGTTGGCCTTCGCCAAGGGTCAGAAGCCCGTCGATGGCGCGCAGGCCGGTGGACAGCGGCGCTTCGATCCTGGGACGCTCGGTGGCGGGCGGCGCATCGCGAATCACCGGCTGGGCACCCGCTGCGCCGGACAGGGCAAAGGCCGAAGGCCCATCACCGCTGAGCGATCGGCCGAAACCATCCAGCACCGAGCCCAGCAGGTATTCACCCACCACCAGGCTGTGGGGCTGGAACAGTGGCCTGACCGGCGCGCCGATGGCGATACCGTCCAGCGCCCCGAGGGCCGCGAGCAAAGTGTGTTGGCGATCGAAGCCCACGATTTCGGCCATGACTTCACTGCCGTCGGCCCGACGAATTTCGCACAGATCCCCGATACGGGCCTGAGGCATGTGGCTGTGCAAGAGGATGCCTTTGACACCGGCGATACGGCCCATGACCTCGACCGGTGCGCAGCGTTGCAGTCGCTCGCTGTGTTCCTGGCGCCAGCTGTCCAGAGGTGTCATGGTCGACTCCATCACCAGCTCACCTCCACACGCCGCTCACCCTCGAACACCACTTTGTGTTCGTTGATGTCCACGAAGCGCACGCCATCGACTTCATCGCCCAGGAACAGGCGTCGGCCATCGCTGGTCAGGACACTGGCCAGGCGTGTGTTGCTGATCTGAATAATGGTGAAGGGCAATTCGGCAGTGGCGGCGGGCAGGGCGTTGAGCACTTGCAGCGGGCTTTTGTACTGGCGATCGAAGTGCAACAGCATGCGCGAGGTGGATTGCAGCAGGTCGTCTTCGTCGAAAGGGCCGTGCAGGAATATCTTTCCTTCTTCTTCGGCCAGGGTGATGCGTTTTTGCAGCTCGCGTTCTTCAAGCATCTTGGTGAGGACTTTCTTGACCTCGGTGGCATCCTTGAGCTCGATTTTGGAGGGCTTGATCGGCGCGGGCGGTGCAGGCTCCTGTTGATTGACCAGCCAGAACAGCGCGCCCAGAAAGACCACCAGTGAACCGGCCAGCAGTAAAGGCCCGAGCAGTGAACGCGGTGCCCGTTTGAGCGCCGGTGCTTCACGCTCGGCCACAAGCTCCTCGGGTTCCGGTTCGGGTTCAGGGCCGTATGCCTGTTCGAGCTCCGGGTCGTTGAGGGCCTGTGCAAAGTCCCGTGCAGAAGTCTCAGGTTGTTCTTCGTCCTCTTCGGTCGGCCATTCGGTGTTGGCGCTGAGCACCGATAACCACACGCCATTGAGGGCAAAGGGCGTACCCGGCTCAAGCTGGGTGATGCCCTCGATCTTGTGGCCCTCGCTGTCGGTGACTGCACCTTCGCTGCTGGCCAGCGACCAGGTGCTGTCCACCAGCCGCAGCATGCAGTGGCTGTCCTTGATGCCGGGATCGTACAGCGCAAGGTCTGCGCCGCTGGATGAGCCGATGCTCCATTGATCGCCGTTCAAGGGCAGTGCCGCGCCCCGATGCAGGCCGGTCAGTACCCGTAGTTCGTAGTGTTTCTTGGTTTCCATAGGGACTCCGTCAGGCTAGCAGGGCTTGTGCTTCATCCAGGTCGATGCGACCCAGGACCTTGACTTGCACCGTGGACAACAACTCGGCGAAAGACAGCACGGGTACGTGGTTGAACTCATCTGCCAGCAGGCTGTGCAAGGGGCTGCGCAAATCCTGGGCAACCAGCAGGATGGCCTTGGGGCTTGATGGCGGGTTCGATTGCAGGGCGAAGGCTTCGCGCAACTGTTCGAGCAGCGCACTGCCCAGCTCGGGCTCAAGGGCAAAGTAGGATTCGTTCTGGGTCTGGCGCAGGGCATCGCGCAGCAATACTTCCGTTTCCGGCGTCACCAGCCAGGTGTGGAGGGTGTTTTCTTCACTGTGTTGATGACAGATCTGCGCCTTGAGGGCGATGCGCACATAGTCGGTCAGGGCATTGAGGTCGCGCTCATGCTGGCCTTGTTCGATCAGGGTTTCGGCAATCGGCCTGACCGAGCGCAACGAAACCAGTTCGGCAGAAAGACGTTGCAACACGGCAGCAAAGCGCGCCAAAGGCAAGGTGCGTTGCAGCTCCTGGGCCAGTTCCGGTTGTTCGGACTCCAGCCAGCTGAGGATCGCCTTGCTTTCCTGAAGACCGATGAATTGCGGGCCGGTGGCCTGGAAGGCGCGGCTCATGCGCTCCAGGATCAGCTCATGAGGCCGTATGCCGACGATGTCCTCGTCCTCGAACAGCGGATCGTTTGCATCCACCCACATCCACTGGGCTTCGTCGCGATCGACCCGTCCGGGTTCGCCGGGCTGGTCTTCCTCCACATCACGGATATCGACGGCCACGTGGGTCAGGGAAATGGTGGCGCGTACAAAAGGCACTTCATAAACGCAGAAGCGGAATTCGTCGATTTCGCAACTTTCCACGAACTCGATATCGAAGGAGGGCAGCGTCAGGCCGAAGTTGTGAACCAGTGTGTTGCGGCGCTGGCGAATGCCTTGAATCAGCATGTCGAGCTCCATCAAACCCTGATGGCTTGGGTGAAACTGCAGCAGGTAGGCCCGTGACGGGTTGAAGCGGCGGATATCCTCGCGACCATTGAGTTCGGGCGCGGCATTGCGGGCGGAGCCGACCTGATCCTGATAAAGCTCTTTCTGACGAATCCGCCACAACTGGATCAGACCGCTGAACAGGCACAGCGAGCTGATGCACGCAAACACAAGGGTCGGCATCCCCGGAATCAGGCCGAACCCCATCATCCCGATGGAGGCGAATACCCAGGCCTTTGGCTGGCTGGTGAGCTGTTCGGCGATTTCGTGACCGATGTTGGCGTCGGCGGTCTGACTGTCAGGGGCTACACGGGTGATGATCATGCCTGCGGTCAGGGAGATCAGCAGCGCAGGGATCTGAGCGATCAGGCCGTCACCGATGGTCAGTACCGAATACAGGTGCATGGCATCACCGGCTTCCATGCCGTGTTGCAGCACGCCGATGGAAAAACCACCGATCAGGTTGATGAACACGATCACCAGGCCGGCGATGGCATCACCCTTCACGAACTTCATCGCACCGTCCATCGCACCGAACAGCTGGCTTTCCTTGGACAACTGCTCACGGCGATGCCGGGCTTCGCGCACGTTGATCAGGTTGGCCCGCAGGTCGCTGTCGATGGACATCTGCTTGCCGGGCATTGCGTCCAGGGTGAAGCGTGCCGCCACTTCCGCAACCCGCTCCGAGCCCTTGGTGATCACCAGAAAGTTGACGATGGTCAGGATCAGGAAGATCACCAGACCCACTGCCAGGTTGCCGCCGACCACGAAACTGCCGAATGCTTCGACGATATGGCCGGCATCCTGTTGCAGCAGAATCAGGCGGGTGGTGGCAATCGACAAGGCCAGACGAAACATGGTGGTCAGCAGCAACACCGCCGGGAAGGTCGAGAACGCCAGCGGGCGCGGCAGGTACATCGCCAACACGATAAGCAATGACGAAATACAGATGTTCAGGGCGATCAGCACGTCCACCAGCGCGGTGGGCAAGGGCAGGATCATCATGAACACGATGGCCATGACCATGATCGCGCCAACGATTTCCGTGCGCCTCATCACCGCCAGCGCGAGGTTGTTGAGTGCATGGATGATGCGAATCATTGGATGGTTCTCCCGGCATCTTCAATGCCCATGGCCTTGCGTTCCTGGCGAGACAATTCATCCATGAGGCCCTGTAACAGGCGCAGGCCGTTCTGGCGGGTTTTCAGGTCCTTCCACAACGGCAGAGGCAGGTTTTGCAGCAACGGGTACAGGCCGTTGAAGAACAGCGGTTGCAGGTTGGGCGTGCGACCAATGGTTTCTTCGGCCAGCAATGTCAGGTCGCGGGCGAAGAAGCCGTTGCCGCAGAAACGCAGCACTCGTTTGCTCATGCCCAGTGCGGTCATGGCGCTGTCGGGAGATTTCTTTGCCAGGCGTTCAAGCAGCGCCAGGCAGGTTTTCAGCAGGTTGTTCAACTGGCCGCTGGCGCCCAGGCCTCGCAGCATCGAGCGCAGTACGCCGCCCGGCAGTGAAGGGGCGAGGGCGGCAATGTCGTCTGCCAGCGCTCGCTGCAGGGTGCGCAGGCCGCGGGCGAACTGATCTTCATTGAAGCGTTCGAGCAAGGCTTCCAGCAGGGTTGCCAGCGGCTGCTGACCTACGATTGCCTTGTAATAGAGCTGACGCATCAGGCTGCGTTGCTGAGGGTCGCTGCTGAACAGGGCGATGGCGCTGGCGGTATTCAAACCGGCGCGAATCTTGTCGCCATGGGTCAGGCGCAGCTCTTCAAGCATGGTCTGAGCCTGGTCGTGACTGGTTTCGCTGCCTTCGGCAACGGACAGGCGCACCACCTGCTGCAACAGAATGTCGGCCCGCGCCGGGTCGTTGTCCGCCATCTTCAGCAGGTCAGGCATCGAACTGCCTTGCTGCATCATCTGGATCTGCATGCGCCTGGCCTGCTGCTCCAGGGTTGGCTGCTCGCTGTTATCGAGCAGGCGGTACATCTCGGCCAGTTTCTCGATGCGTTCGATACGTTGCGAACTGCCGGACTCGCGAACATGTCGCTCGTCCAGTCCCTTGCTGTGGCGCTCCACGCTTTCACTGAACTTCATCGCCACTTCTTCCATGGAATCGAGCAATGGATTCTTGGGAGCGAACGATCGTGTTTCCGCAACAGGCGGGCGAGGGAGCGGCTCCAGGTCAGCAGGCCGCATATCTGGGAAGGAGTTGATTTTCATGGGCTGCGCTATCGCCTCGGAACATGTGTTTGCTGAGTGGCGTTTAAGCGCAACCGGTTCCTGCAATACGGTGTTTTGAATGCTGTGCCAGTTCTTGCACAGCCTTTATGTCGAGAATGCAACAAATGGCACAAAACACCCTTTTTATTGCCTTTAAATCCTTATAAAACAATGACTTGAAAATATTAAATAGTTGGTACGTTCGCTGCTCTCCCTATCTGGCCACTACTGGCAAAAGTTACTTATGGATATGGAGATACAACCGTGGAAGTCAAAGGCATGCAGCGCGAAGGGAAAGTCATTGGTGTTATCGCACTGGACTTGGGTGGCCTTGCTAAAAGCAGCGAGAAAAAGCTGCGAGGTTTCATCGCTAAACGTGTGTTCAATCAGGCGGATGTCGATGACCTGATGCAGATGACGTATCTGGAAGCCTGGCGCAATCAACACAAGTATCTGGGCACCTCCCGCCCTGAAACCTGGTTGTTCGGGATTGCAGCCAATCTGGTGAGGAACCATTTCAAAACGTTTTACAACCAGCCTCAGTGCATGGAGCTGACCGACTCCGAACTGGAAAATCTGGAACATGGCCATGACCCGAGCCTGGTCAGCGATTTTCAGCGCACCCTGGGCCGGACCCTCGAAGCCATCGAAGAGCTTTCGGTGGACATGCGCACTGTCATTCAACTGGTGGTCGATTCAGACATCAGCTACCAGGATGCTGCGCGCCATCTGGATATCCCGATTGGCACCATCCGCTCACGATTGGCCCGTGCCCGTGGGCAGCTCAAATCCAGCGTTTATTCCAAGGAGATTCACTGATGAACAGTTTTGTCCCTAAACCCGAGCTGCCACGTCTGCCACGCGGTATTCGCGAGTTCACTGAAAACGACCTCGAAGCCATGATGAACATCTTCAATGAAACGGCGGGCAGTGGCGCCAACTCGCCGGTTACCCGGCCGATGACCTACGAAGAAGTGAAGTTCTACGTCAACCTCTACAAGCGCGATGGTTTGCCGGTCTACGTTTACGAGCGTCGCGGCGAAGTTCTGGGTTGGCTGTCGATCAACCGCTTCAGTTGGGGAACCCAGGCCTGCTACAGAACCGGGGAAACGGCTATCTACGTGCGCGGCGACCATTTCGGCAGCGGTATTGGCGTGTTGCTCTGTAAAGCGACGGTGATCCTGGGTAAACAGGCGGGGCTTGAGAATCTGGTGGCCTGGATCATGGCGGCCAACACTCCGAGTCAGAAGATCGTCACGGCGGTGGGTGCGCACCTGTGGGCTCGCTTGCCCAATATCGCCCGCTTCGGTGAGCAACGTTCCGACGTTCTGCTGTTTGGTCTGCCATTAGGGCAGTCGTTGAACGTGCCGGTGCGGATCAATGTTTCGGAGGCTGTCTGATTCGCCAGCGTTGAAAAAAGGGTATGCACTGGCTGAAGGTGCATACCGTGTTATCTACCGCACGACCGGATTGACGGTCGATGCGGTGCTGATTCCGGCCAGGACCGGCACAAGGTCCTGGCAATCCGGCACAAGGTCACAGTTGTGGATGCAAAAAAACGGCGCAGCCTTTTCAGGCCGCGCCGCTGTTTTTTGTGGCTACCGATCAGACGATAGGCTGGTCGCTCCACTCGCCATTGACCAGTCGTTTCAGACCCAGCGGGTTGGCGTTCTGCAGGGCAGGTGGCAACAGGCTGTCAGCCTGGTTCTGATAGCAGATCGGACGCAGGAAACGATCGATGGCCAGGCTGCCTACCGAGGTGCCGCGGGCATCGGAAGTCGCCGGGTAAGGACCGCCATGGACCATGGCATCGCAGACTTCGACGCCAGTCGGGTAGCCATTGATCAGAATGCGACCGACTTTCTCTTCCAGCAGCGGCAGCAGCCAGTTGTATTTGGCCAGGTCTGTCTGCTCGCCGATCAGGGTCGCGGTGAGCTGACCACGCAAGGCCAGCAGCGCTTTCTTCAGTTCGGCATCGTCAGCGACTTCGATCACCAGCGTGGTCGGGCCGAAAACTTCTTCCTGCAACAGTTCGTCACCGTTGAGCAGCAGGCTGACATCAGCCTTGAACAGTTGTGCCTGAGCCTGCTTGCCTTCCTGCGGCTTGCCTGCCAGATGCGTTATGCCCGGATGTGACAGCAAGTGCTCGACACCTTTGCTGTAGCTGCGCAGACCGCCAGCGTTGAGCATGGTTTGCGGGGCCTGACCGCCCATGTGCTCGGTCAGTTGCTCAAGGAAGGCCGAGAAGGTTGCAGAGCGCAGACCGATCACCACGCCAGGGTTGGTGCAGAACTGGCCAGCACCCATGACAACCGAAGCCGCCAGATCCTTGGCCACGGTTTCGCCGCGTGCTGCCAACGCTTCCGGCAGCAGCACCACCGGGTTGATGCTCGACATTTCCGCGAAGACCGGAATCGGTTGCGGACGTTCGGCGGCCATCTTGCTCAGGGCGTTACCGCCGCCCAGAGAACCTGTGAAACCGACAGCCTGAATGGCCGGGTGCTTGACCAGTCCTTCACCGACGCCATTGCCGAAGATCATGTTGAACACACCTTTTGGCATCTGGGTGCGTTCGGCTGCGCGAATAATTGCACTGCCCACCAGATCGGCGGTGGCCATGTGGCCGCTGTGAGCCTTGAAGACCACCGGGCAACCGGCTGCCAGCGCAGCAGCGGTATCACCACCGGCGGTGGAGAAGGCCAGCGGGAAGTTGCTGGCGCCGAACACGGCGACCGGGCCTACACCGATGCGGTATTGGCGCAGGTCCACACGTGGCAGAGGCTTTCGGTCCGGCAGCGGCAGGTCGATGCGGGCACCGAGGTAATCGCCACGGCGCAGAACCTTGGCGAACAGACGCATCTGACCGCTGGTACGACCACGTTCACCCTGGATACGCGCTTGAGGCAGAGCGGTTTCCTGGCAGACGATGGCGACGAAGTCATCGCCCAACTGGTCGATCTCGTCAGCGATGGCTTCAAGGAACTCGGCGCGACGGGCCGGGCTCAGTTGACGGAATTCCGGGAAGGCTTCTTTGGCAGCCAGGGCAGCGGCATCGATTTCGCCATCGGTGGCCTGGGAGAAGCTGTACGGCAGTTCTTCACCGGTCGTGGCGTCGAGGCTTTTCTGCTGGATCTGACCCAGGGCGCTGCGGCCACCAGCGATGAAGTTGTGGCCGAGAATGTTAGGCATCGGTATCTCCTGTTGTTTTGACGTGGGAGACAGGTCCGGATAAAAGCGGGACCTGCGCTCCTTTATGGGTTGCCGAATCTGTGAGGTCAGCAGTCATCGTACAACTTGGTCGACAGCATATGCAACTGCCAAAGCAGGATAGCGGCAGGAACGAATCGCTTACCCGCGAAGCGCATCCAGCACCTTGCGCAATGCCTTGCTCACCGGTTTGTCCTGACGCAACACGATGCCCAGTGTACGGTTCAGTCCCGGTGTCAGCGAGTGGACTTGCAGCCCGCGCCGATGATGGGTCGCGGCTACCGACATACGGGGCACGATGCTGTAACCCAGACCTGCGGCGACCATCTCCTTGATGGCTTCGATGCTGCCCAGTTCCATCACCGGTTTGATGCGGATGCCCGCCTGCAAGTACCACTCGTTGATGAGCAGGCGTGTGCTGCTGCCGGCTTCGAACACCACCAGCGGGTAATCGCTGAGTGTCTTGGGTGTGAAGGCCTCGGGCAGCGGGTCTTGCTGGCTGGCGAAAATCGCCACGAATTCATCTTCCAGCAGCGGTGTGACTTCCAGGCTACGGCCTGAAGCGGGCAGGGTAACCAGAGCCAGGTCCAGACGGTTTTCTTCAACGGCCTTGAGGATACCGTCAGTGTTGCCAGTGCTCACCCGCACGTCCAGATCGGGGAAGCGTCGCCGCAGGTCTTGCAGTATCGGCGGCAGCAGGTGAATGCAGGCGGTGGCTCCGGTGCCGATGGCAATCTGTCCGGCTATGCCATGGGCATGGCTGGCAAGCTCCAGCATGGCGTCTTCAACCACCGCGTCGATTCGCGAGACATGTTCCAGCAAGGTGCTGCCTGCCGAGGTGGGTTTGATGCGCTTGCCCACTCGCTCGATCAATCGCAGGTTCAGGTGCTCTTCCAGTTGCCGCACTTGCAGGCTTACCGCTGGTTGGGTCAGGTTCAGGCGTTCGGCTGCCGCCGAGAAGCTGCCGTGGACGATGACCAGCGAGAAGGTGTGCAGATGGTTGAGGTTCAGTCGGCGCATGGCAAAGTTTTACTTATGCTGAGGATGAATGATCATAGCTTTGTTTATGAATTGCCGCGCTGCATCATTGTTCCCATTCAATAGCACCCGCCAAAGAGTCTTCAAGATGAACGATGTCCTGACCCTGCGTGACGCCCGCGACGATGATATGCCCATGGTCCATGCGATCTATGCCGAACATGTGCTGGAGGGGATTTCCAGCTTTGAGCTGGAGCCGCCGAGTCTGGCGGAAATGCGGCGTCGGCGCGCCGAAGTGCTCGCCAAGGGGTTGCCTTATCGGGTTGCCGAGCGCCTGGGTGAAGTAGTGGGCTATGGCTATGTCACGCCTTATCGGCCGCGTCCGGGCTACCGGTTTACTGTGGAAGACTCGGTTTATGTGCGCAGTGGTATGGGGGGCCTGGGCATCGGCCAGGCGCTGCTCGGAGAACTGGTCGAGCACTGCGTCGAAGGCGGCTGGCGGCAGATGATCGCCATTATCGGTAACAGTGAGAATACCGCGTCGATCCGCCTGCACGAACGCCTGGGTTTTCATCGGGTAGGCGTCTTCGAGTCGGTGGGCTTCAAGCACGGACGCTGGGTCGATACCGTGCTGATGCAGCGTGCCTTGGGCGACGGTTCGCTCAGCCTGCCTGAACCTGTTGTGTGATACCGGGTGAACGGCTCGGGCTTGCCCCGGCATGCAGTGTTGCGACTGGGCGTTGCGCAGTTGATCAATTGGGGCGTGACCTTTTACCTGCCGGGCGCTTTTGGCAACGCCATCGCCGATGACCTGGGCTGGAGCGGGCAACGGGTTTTTGCCGGATTATCGGTGGCGATGCTGGTCATGGGGCTGGTTTCTCCACTGGTTGCCCGTCTGATCCAGCATCTGGGCGCACGGCAGGTGATGCAGACGGGAGCCTTGTTCAATACGGTCGGATGCTGTGCTCTGGCGCTGTGTCATGGCCCGACGCTGTACTTCATGGCGTGGTGCATCCTTGGCGTCGGGATGCGTTTGTCCCTTTACGATGCGCTGTTTGCAGTGCTGGCCGGATTACTGGCTGCCAGAGCCCGTCCTCTGATGATGCAGATCACTTTGCTGGGTGGCCTGGCTTCAGCGGTGTTCTGGCCCTTGGGGCATTACTTGCAGGACGTTTTTGGCTGGCGCAGTGCGCTTGGGGTGTATGCCGCTCTGGCGCTGTTCAGCGGGCTGTTAGCGAGCGGGCTGCCGGACGCCCGTACAGGTTTTGCACAAGAGCGTGTCGAATCCGGCGAGCCGCCCATTGCCACGCCTTATCTGCCGCAGATTGGTTATGCCTTGAGCATGATGTTGATCGGCTTCATGTCTGCCGGTCTGTCGGCGCACTTGCCAGCGATGCTGGCGGGGTTCGGTGTTCCGCTGGGGCTGGTGGCCTTGTGGGGCATCGGGCAGACCAGCGCTCGCCTGTTGCAGGTGTTGCTGGGGCAATCCATGTCGGCGTTGCGCTTGAATGTCTGGGTGGGTGCCGGTCTTGCGCTGTGTTTTGCCATGGCGCTCATGAGCCAGGGACGAGTCTGGCTGGCCTGTCTGTTCATCTTTGGCTATGGGGCCATGAACGGCCTGTGTACCTTGCTGCGTGCCAGCCTGCCGTTCGAGCTTTTTGCCCATGCCCGCTACACCCAGTTGCAGGGCAGGCTGCTGGCGCCGGGTTTTCTGTGTGCGGCGGGCGCACCCTGGTTCTACGCTCTGGTGCGTGAAACGTCGGGGGATCGCGGGCTGGTAGTGCTCTCGTTGGCCATCAGTCTGCTGGTGTGGGGCCTGGCGATGGTTCTGCGGCGCTACGCTCAGGTGTCTGTCGTTTGATAGACTATTTGCATATTTATATAGAAATTAAATGAATTTATAGAATGTTTTGTCCGGTGATATGGTTTTAACCAATTGCCGAAACCTTGAGAAAAGTTATTAAAAATTCTCGGTGAAGGCCTTCACCGTTTTCATTCTCAAGGAACGACTCGCATGGCCGCTTTTGATTCTTTAACCCGTCGTCGCTTGCTGGGATGGGCCAGTGCCGTTCTGGCCAGCCCTTTGCTGCTGTCGTTGCCGCGTTCCGGCTGGGCAGTGGATGAGCATGCCGGGCATCTGAGTCATCCGGATATCGAGCCTGCCGGTACCGGTGATTTCATTCGTCTGGCTGAACCGCGAGCACTCAAGCTGGCGGTCAACCTCAACGCGGTCTGCCTGGCGCCAGTGGTCATCGCCCATGGCCAGGGCTTCTTCAAGAAGCACAACCTGGACGTGGAACTGGTCAACTTCGGCAACTCCACCGAGGTGCTGCTGGAAGCCATTGCCACCGGCAAGGCTGATGCCGGTGTCGGCATGGCGCTACGCTGGCTCAAGGCGCTGGAACAGGGCTTCGACGTCAAGCTGACGGCGGGCACTCATGGCGGCTGCCTGCGCCTGCTCAGTGCCGTCAACAGCCCGGTCAACAAGCTCGAAGACCTTAAGGGCAAGGCCATCGGCGTAACCGACATGGCCAGCCCTGACCGCAATTTTTTCTCGGTACTGCTCAAAAAGCATGGCGTTGACCCGGTGCGGGATGTGGACTGGCGTCTTTACCCCGCAGACTTGCTGGGTACCGCGCTGGAGCGGGGTGAGGTGCAGGCTGTCAGCGGCAGCGACCCGTTCATGTATCGCCTGATCAACGCCGGCAAGGCGCGTGAGCTGTCCACCAATCTGGTGGAGGAGTACGCCAACCTGAGCTGCTGTGTGGTGGGTGTAACCGGCAAGCTGGTGCGCGAAGAAAAGCGTGTGGCGGCGGCCCTGACTCAGGCGATTCTGGAGGCGCATGATTACGCCGTGAAAAATCCCGAAGTGGTCGCCAAGGGCTTCCAGGCCCATGCCTTGAACACCTCGGTGGAAGAGGTTCAGGCGATCCTTCACGACCATACACACGGCCATCATGCCGTCGGCGCGGCATTGACCCAGGAAATCCAGACCTACGTCACGGACCTGAAAACCGTCGAAGTCATTCGTCAGAGCACCGATGCCGTTGAATTCTCCAGGGAGATTACCGCCGATGTCTTCAGTTGAGGCCTCCACCCTGGCGACTGACGAATCCCGCCAGGCTTTCGGGTTCTGGAAGCTGGGCGCGGTGGCGGTTTTTGCCTGGATCGTTGTCGCCGCATTGACCCTGTACCTGCCCAACGCCACCCGCAAATGGCCGATGACCGAAGGTCTGGCGAATCTGTGTCTGGTGATTGCACTGTTGATCCTGCTGGTCGGTATTGCCGGGCGCTGGTCTGACGGATTGGCTCGCCGGGCTCAGACGGCCGGACCATGGCTGATTGCATTGCCGATCCTGCTGGGTATCTGGGAAGTGCTCACGGCCAAGCTGGGTCTGCTGCCTGTGCCATTTTTTGCACCACCACAGGCCTTGCTGGATGTGTACGTCGAAGACTGGCCGCGTTTGCTGGAAAGTCTGCTGCATTCGGCTCTGTTGCTGGGCACCGGTGTGGCGCTGGGAGCCGTGACCGGTTTTATCGCCGGGGTCGCCATCGGCTGGTCGAGCAGCATTGGCTACTGGTTGCATCCGGTCCTGCGAATTCTGGGTCCGGTGCCTTCCACAGCCCTGTTGCCGTTGTGCTTCTTTCTATTCCCCACGAGCTGGAGCGCCAGCGTGTTCCTGATTGCGCTGGCCACCTGGTTTCCGGTGACGGTGCTGACCTGGTCGGGGGTTGCCAGTGTCGACAAGGCTTATTACGACGTGGCGCGTACGCTGGGTGCCAAGCCCGGCTTCCTGATTTTCAACGTGGCGATTCCTGCTGCCTTGCCCCATGTGTTCGTCGGGCTGTTCATGGGCCTGGGCGCATCTTTTTCGACGCTGGTGGTGGCCGAGATGATGGGCGTCAAATCCGGGATCGGCTGGTACCTGCAATGGGCGCAAGGCTGGGCGGCTTACGCGAATATGTATGCTGCGCTGCTGATCATGGCGCTGGCGTGTTCCGGTCTGATCACGGCGCTGTTTCTGGTTCGTGATCGCCTGCTGGATTGGCAACAAGGAACCATGAAATGGTAGCGGCAACTCAGGCTTCAAATCCTTCACCGCAAGCCGGGCTTGCATTGCGTATCGATAACCTCAGCCATGGTTTTGCCCTGGATGGCCAGCGTTTGCCGGTGCTGGACAAGGTTTCGCTGGATGTCGCCCCTGGCGAATTCGTTGCACTGCTCGGGCCTTCCGGGTGCGGCAAGTCCACCTTGCTGCGATTGGTGGCCGGGCTTGAACCTGCCGATTCCGGTGCCTTGCTGGCCGATGGCGTCCCCATCGGCGGCCCGGATCCTTCCCGGGTCGTGGTCTTTCAGGACCCGACCCTTTATCCCTGGCGTCGGGTGTGGGACAACGTGGCGCTGGGTCTGCAAGCCCAGGGTTTGCTGAAAACCCATTCGGCCAAGGTCGATGCCGCGCTGGCCAAGGTCGGGCTCAGTCAGTTCGATCGTGCTTATCCACGGCAATTGTCTGGCGGCATGGCGCAGCGGGTGGCGCTGGCACGTGCCTTGGTCAACGAGCCGCGCTTGCTGATTCTCGACGAGCCGCTGGGCAAGCTTGATTCCCTGACCCGGATTGCCATGCAGCAGGAGCTGATCGACCTGTGGCAGCGCCAGGGCTACACCGCGCTGCTGGTGACCCACGATGTCGAAGAGGCGTTGCTGCTGGCCAATCGGGTGATCGTTTTCAGTGACCGGCCTGCCAGTATCAAGGCGCAACTGACCATCGAGCGTCCTTATCCACGTCATCGTGACGATCCTTATCTTGTGGACCTGCGCCGCCAGATCCTTGGTCTGCTTGGGCTGGGTGAGCGGTGGTAGACGATAGTCGGTCGCGCCACGGGATTGCGACCTGCGGCCTGAGTGAGTAGGGTACGCGCCTGAACAAGAAGGAGCCTGCCATGACCCGGCACAACCCACAGGACACGGGGTCGCCAGCCATCCGGCAACGACGTGCGCCCAAAGGCGAAAAGCGCCGCGAAGAACTGCTCGATGCGGCCTTGCAGGTATTCTCCCTGGAAGGCTATACCGGCGCGTCCATGGCCCAGGTGGCGGGGATTGTCGGCATATCCGTTGCAGGCCTGCTGCATCACTTTCCCAACAAGGTTTCCCTGTTGATGGGCGTGCTGGACCGGCGCGATGAAGTCAGCCGCAAGATCGCCGATGAAGTCCGCGCAGAAAATAACCTCACCGGCCTGCTGGGCAGCCTGCGGGCGATCAACCGCTCCAATGCCACGGCGCCGGGCGTGATTCGTGCGTTCTCGATTCTCAATGCAGAAAGCCTGCTGGAAAACCATCCCGCCTGGGACTGGTTCCAGACACGTTACCAACGGATCTACCAGCGCTTGCTGGCCCAGTTCACGGCGTTGGTGGACAGCGGGGAAGTGCGCGGAGATGTGGATTTGCCAGCGCTGATCCAGCAGATTCTGGCGATGATGGACGGGCTGCAGATCCAGTGGCTGCGCTTCCCGGAGCAGGTTGATCTGGTGAACAGTTTCGATGCCTACATTGCGCAGGTCGATCAGGCGATAAGGGCGCGTCCCTGAGCCACTATCGAGGTAGCGAATTTATCGTTTGGAAATACTATTGCGGGCAAGGCCCCTCCCACACAGTCCATGTGGTAGGGGCCTTGCCCGCGACGGTTACCTGCCGATGTGAACCCTGACGGTTATTCGGTTTCCTGATCAAACACCCCACCGGTCTTCACCGCTGGCTTGCTGACATTCACCGAGTTCAGTGCCGAACGTGGCAGCGGGTTGCTGGTGGTGGTCGAGAGTTCCTGGCGGAACGGGTTGACCAGCTTGGCGTTCAGGCGGATGTCCTGAGACGAACTGCCCAGCGACAGGTTGAAGGTGTCGGCATCTACCACCCACTTCTTGGCGTTGACGTCGTAGTAAGCCAGCGAGCGATCGTTGAGCTCGATGGTCACGCGCTTGCTTTCACCCGGCTTGAGGAACACCTTCTTGTAGCCCTTGAGCTCCTTGAGGGCGCGCTCGACTTTCGGGTTCTGCTGGCCAACATACAACTGCGCGACTTCCGAACCACCGACCTTGCCGGTGTTGGTCAGGTCGAACGAGACCTTGATCGGCGTATTGCCCACCGCTACGCCCGGCGTAACGCTGATATTGCTGTAGCCGAAGGTGGTGTAGGACAGGCCATAGCCGAACGGGTAGAGCGGCTTGATGCCTTTCTTCTCGTAACCGCGATAACCCAGCAGCAGGTCATCCTTGTAGTCCATTTCCTTGAGCGTATTCTCGTTGTCGAATTTCGGGAAAGACGCGTAGGCCGGGTTGTCTTCGATATTGCGTTCGATACTGATCGGCAGCTTGCCCGACGGGTTGACCTTGCCGAACAGGATTTCGGCCAGCGCCTGACCACCGTTCTGGCCCGGGTAGAACGCATGCAGTGCCACCGGAACCTGATCGATCCAGTCGCTCATTTTCAGGGCAGTCCCGCCGTACATGGTCACCACGGTATTGGGATTGACCTTGGCGATGCTCTGGATCAGTTCGTTCTGATACTCAGGCAGATCGAAGCTGTGGTCGAAACCTTCACCTTCGTATTCGGCGCTATTACCGACAGCAACCACTACCGCATCGTAACCGGACAGATCCTGAGGTGCGTTCAATGCCGCCCAGCTCATCTGTACGCCTACCAGGCCGCCCATGGTCGACAGGTAACCGGCACGACGCGAGTATTCGAGCTTCACGTCGTAGCTCTTGCCAGCTTCCAGGTTGATCTTGGCGTATTCAGGAATGGTTGGCGGAATGCTGTTGCCCGGCAGTGGCTTGCCGTCGCCGTTGTCGATGATCTTCTTGCCGTTGACATACAGGCGCACGGCACCGTCGGCGCGAAGCTTGAACACCTGCTCGCCGCTCTGGGTCGGGGTGATCTTGCCGGTGTAGCGAATCGACGTGGAAGAGGTATCGCCATTGAGCGAGCCGGAAGTAGAGCCTTTGCTGGTGTAAGGGTCGGAAGTCGAGGTGTTGCTGTCGAACGGCAGGTCGGTGTCGTTGGCCCAGTCCAGATCGACATGGTTTTCAGTGCGGGTTACCGCAGCATCGCCAGACCAGTTGGCGTTGCTGAAGTACTCGACCTTCATGCCTTTCACGTCGTCGCCAGCGATGTTGGTGCTGGTCCATTGTGCGGCTTTCGGGTCCAGTGACAGGCCGTCGATGAACTCGACCTTGGCGTTCGGTGCGATCTGCTGCAGGCCGCTCAACTCGCTGACGTAACGGGTTGCCTGCACGTTGGCGCTGCCGAAACCGGTAGGCGGTGCATATTTGGCCAGATTGCCGACCACGGCGATTTTCTTGACCTTCTGCTTGTCCAGCGGCAGCAGATCGTTCTGGTTCTTGAGCAGCACGATGCCTTCACGGGCGGCGTTCAGGGCGACCTTGTTGCTGGTAGCGCTGTTCATGTTGTGGGTGGTCAGAGGCGTCTTGGTATCGAACTTGTACAGGTAGATCTGCTTCAGGATGCGGCGGACCTTGTCGTCGATGGTCGCAGCGCTCAGCTCACCACTGTCCAGATAAGGCTTGAGGTTGGTGCTGTTCATCTGGAAGCCCATCATGTCCAGATCGGTGCCTGCCTGGGCAGCGTTCAGGCCATGGACGACAGCGTTGTAGTCGCTCTGTACGAAGCCCTTGAAGCCCCATTCCTTCTTGAGAATCTGCTTGATCAGGAGATCGTTTTCACAGGCGAACTCGCCGTTCACTTTCTGGAAGGCGCACATCATCATGGCGACGTTGCCGTTCTTGGCCGCCGATTCGAACGCAGGCAGCGACATCTCGCGCAGTACGCGCTCATCCATGAGCTGGTTCAGGTTGAAACGGTTGCTTTCCTGGTCGTTGGCCGCGTAGTGCTTGGCGTTGGCCCACACACCACGTGCCTGGATGCCGTTGATGACGCCGGGTGCCAGGCTGGCGCCCAGGAACGGATCTTCACCGGAGAGGTATTCAAACGCACGGCCGCCATAGGGCATGCGATACAGGTTCATGCCCGGGCCGGTGATGAACTGATAGCCGCCAGTGGCGGTGTCATAACCCAGGGCACGGCCCAGGTCGATGGCGCGGCGCGGGTTCCAGGTAGCGGCCAGGTTCGGACCGGACGGATAGACCACGCCCTGATCGTTGCCTTCGCTGGTGTAGCGCACACCGACGCCGCCATCGGCACCGTGAATCTGCGGGATACCGTAGCGGGACAGTGGCTTCACGTCCCAGCCGCCGGTACCACCGATGTAGGCCAGTTTTTCTTCCTGGGTCATCTTGTCCAGGGTCTTTTGCGCGGCCTTTTCGGCACGTGCCTCACGAGCTTCCTGCTGAGCGGCGTCGGTAGCGTGCACCTGAGATACAGCCAATGCCAGCAGGGCCAGGGCCGACTGGGCGCCGATCATTTTCCGTTTGTTCATGCGTCTCTCCAACAACTTGTTCAATAAGGGGTCATGCAGTGAGAAGGGCGACGGGGGTCGCTGACTTCATGACCTTTCGTTGGGCAACAGTTTCCCGTCACCGCGATTCAAAGTGTTTTAACTTCAAGCGGGTGTTGCAGTTTTATGATGTTTTTACCATGTAACTATTGTTTGATTTTTTTTGCTTGATTGATTTCAGAGTGCCACTAGTTGATGGCGCTTTGAAATAACAAAACGAAACAATTAAGACGAAAAGTCCAATTAAAAGTCAAATAAAAGTGTGTTTTTGTTGTTTTTTGTTCGTTTTTGACTTTTTTCTTTACAATTTTTGAACTCTTGTTAAACCTACTGGTCGATTGGTTTAAGAATTTTCGAGCCCTGTCTCTGGGGTCGAAAGCTGCTTGATGGCCAGAGGCTTAGTTGTCAGGCCTGATTCGGTTTCTTGGCCTTGCTTGATGTAACCCTTGAATTTAGTTGGTTGGAGTATTTGCTATGAAGTTCTCGATTTTTGGTGCGGGTGTTGTTCTGGGTGTGGCGCTTAGTGGCGCGGTAGTTGCGGCTGAAGCAACGGATGCAGATGCGACTTCCGGTGCAAGCGACTCCACGGTGATGACCCAGACCCAGGACACCAAGGCTACTCGCAAGCAGAACACCGAAACGACCAAAGGCGGTCGTCCTCAGAGTTCGACTACTCAGAAACAGTCCGATTGATGTAAGACGTTTCTGAGCATGGCCTCCCTCGCTATGGGGGAGTGCTGTAGTCTATGCCCCTCCGATGTGTACAGATTTCCTCCAAAATGCAGTCAGAACCCGTCGATGCTACTCAGCTCCTGATTCCCGATGCCACTCAGGTATGTGCCTGGCTGATGGGCAATGCCGGTCTGAAAACCCAGGATCTTGAGCGAGCACAGCGTTTGCAGCAGGAGTCCGAAGGCACAGACCTGCTGGCTCTGTTGACCCGGTTGGGTCTGGTTTCCGAATTCGAGCTGGCCCGTGCCTGGGCCGCTTTATTGAATGCCCCGCTATTAATAGCCGAAGCTGCGCCGCCCTTGCTTGACCCTTTGCCAGCGTTGACCGAGCGCTTCATGCGCCATTATCAAGTGGTGCCGGTGGGGTGGAGTGACAACGGTTTGCAGGTGCTGGCCGCGAACCCCGCCGTGTTGTATCCGTTCCAGGCCATTGCCTATGCCTGCGAAGTGCCGGTCAGTCTGTCTGTGGGGCCGCGCAATGAAGTCGAAACCCTGATCGAGCGCTATTACGGCCAGGGACGTTCGGCCATGGGCACACTGATTGAAAACCTCGATGAAGACGGCGGTTCGCTGGAAGACATCGAGCATCTCAAGGATCTGGCTTCCGAAGCGCCGGTGATTCGTCTGGTCAACCTGATCCTGCAGCGTGCAGTCGAACAGCGTGCCTCTGACATTCATATCGAACCCTTCGAGAGCCAGCTCAAGGTGCGTTATCGCATCGACGGCGTATTGCATGAAGCCGAAGCGCCGCCTTCCAGTTCATCGGCAGCCGTGATTTCCCGGGTCAAGATCATGGCCCGCCTGGACATCGCTGAACGCCGTTTGCCCCAGGACGGACGCATCATGTTGCGCATCCAGGGCAAGGAACTGGATTTGCGGGTTTCTACCGTGCCCACCAGTTTTGGCGAGTCGGTGGTCATGCGTCTGCTGGATCGCCAGACCATCGATTTCGATTTCCCGAGCCTGGGTTTCGATGGCGAGCGTCTGCAGCATTTCCTTGACGTGCTGGAGCGTCCCCACGGAATTCTGCTGGTGACCGGCCCGACCGGCTCCGGCAAGACCACCACGCTTTATACCGCCTTGTCGCGGCTCAACACTGCCGAGCGCAAGATCATCACCGTTGAAGACCCGGTGGAGTATCAGCTCGAAGGCATCAACCAGATTCAGGTCAAGCCCGCCATCGGCCTGGATTTTGCCGGAGCGCTGCGCTCGATTGTGCGTCAGGACCCGGACGTCATCATGATTGGTGAGATGCGCGACCTGGAAACCTGCCGTATCGCCATCCAGTCCTCGCTGACCGGTCACCTGGTGCTTTCGACCCTGCACACCAACAGCGCGGCAGCGAGTATCACCCGCTTGCTGGACATGGGTGTGGAAAGCTACCTGATCGCTTCCACGGTCAACGGTATTCTGGCCCAGCGACTTGTGCGTCGTCTGGACCCTGCTACCCGTGAAGCCTTCGATGCGCCGCCTGAGCTGATCGCCGAGCACGGGCTTGAGCGCTTCACCGACGAGCGTCCGATTCGCCTTTATCGACCCCGTGCCGACGCGCCGGGCGGCGGTTATCGCGGGCGCAGTGCAATTACCGAATTGCTGGTCATGAATGAAGAGTTGCGAAGCCTGCTGATGCGTCATGCCGATGCCGCGACCCTGGAGGAAGCTGCCAGACGGGGTGGTTTGCGTACCCTCCATGAAGAAGGTCTGCGTCAGGCCGTTGCGGGTGTGACCTCGCTGGAGGAGGTACTGCGTGTCACCCGTGGTGACGGCTCATGAGCCTGTTCAAGTTTCGTGCTCTGGATGCTTCGGGTGCCGTGCAGAACGGTGCACTGGAAGCCAGGGATCAGGAAGCAGCCGTGGCAGCCCTGCAAAAGCGTGGCCTGATGGTGTTGCATATAGAAAGCGCCGGCCTGGGCGGTTTGAGCCGCGCCTTTGGGCGTGGGCTGTTGAGTGGCGCGGCCCTGGTGAGTTTTACCCAGCAACTGGCGACGCTACTGGGTGCTGGCCAGCCTCTGGAACGATCTCTGGGAATTCTGCTCAAACAGCCCGGCCAGCCGCAGACCCGAGCCTTGATCGAGCGGATTCGCGAACAGGTCAAGGCCGGTAAACCGCTGTCTGTTGCTCTGGAAGAAGAGGGCAGCCAGTTCTCGCCGCTGTACATCAGCATGGTGCGCGCCGGTGAGGCTGGCGGTGCGCTGGAAAGCACCCTGCGTCAGTTGAGCGATTATCTGGAACGCAGCCAGTTGCTGCGCGGCGAAGTCATCAATGCGCTGATCTATCCGGCGTTTCTGGTGGTCGGCGTGCTGGGCTCCCTGGCTTTGCTGCTGGCTTATGTGGTGCCGCAATTCGTGCCTATCTTCAAGGACCTGGGCGTGCCGATCCCGCTGATTACCGAGGTCATTCTCGGTCTTGGCCAGTTTCTGGGGGATTACGGTCTGGCGCTGTTTGCCGGGCTGATTGTGTTGGCCTGGACCATGGCCGTGCGCCTGCGCGACCCCCAGCGCCGCGAACGCCGTGACCGTCGCTTGCTGGGTATCCGGGTTATCGGCCCGCTGTTGCAGCGAGTCGAAGCTGCACGCCTGACTCGCACCTTGGGTACCTTGCTCAGTAATGGCGTGGCGTTATTGCAGGCGCTGGTCATCGCCCGACAGGTCTGCACCAACCGGGCCTTGCAGGTGCAGGTGGAACAGGCTGCAGAGTCGGTCAAGGGCGGCGGCACACTGGCCAGTGCCTTTGGTGCCCAACCGCTATTGCCCGATCTGGCATTGCAGATGATCGAGGTCGGCGAACAGGCTGGCGAACTGGACAGCATGTTGCTCAAGGTCGCCGATGTCTTCGACGTGGAAGCCAAGCGCGGTATCGACCGCATGCTCGCGGCGCTGGTGCCTGCGCTGACGGTAGTCATGGCAGGCATGGTCGCGGTGATCATGCTGGCAATCATGCTGCCGCTGATGAGCCTGACCAGCAATATCTGAATTCATGAATGAGGAATGACCCCGATGAATCTTAATCGTACGCGCTTCAAACCCGGACGCCGACAGGGCGGTTTTACCCTGCTGGAAATGCTTGCCGTGATTGTTCTGCTGGGTATCGTGGCGACCATTGTCGTGCGTCAGGTGGGCGGTAACGTCGACAAGGGCAAATACGGTGCAGGCAAGGCGCAACTGGCCAGCCTGGGCATGAAGATTGAAAGCTATGCACTGGATGTCGGCTCGCCGCCCAAGACCTTGCAGCAACTGGTGGAAAAGCCAGGCAACTCTTCGGGCTGGAACGGTCCTTACGCCAAGCCTTCGGATCTCAAGGATCCGTTCGGCCATGCGTTCGGCTACCGCTTTCCGGGTCAGCATGGCAGCTTCGATCTGATTTTCTATGGTCAGGACGGTCAGCCGGGTGGTGAAGGCTACAGCGCCGATCTGGGCAACTGGGAGTAAGGAGGCGTCATGAATTCTCCTGTCGCGAACCGCGGTTTCACCCTGATGGAAATGCTGGTGGTGCTGGTGTTGATGAGCATCGCCGTAGGTCTGGTGGGTTTCGGTTTGCAACAGGGTCTGAGTGCTGCCAGCGAGCGTCGTGCCGTGGGCGACATGGTCGAAGCGCTTCGGGCGACTCGGGTTCGGGCGATTGTCACCGGACAGCCGGCCCGCACCGTGTTCGACCTGCGCAAGATGACATTCAAGGCCCCGGGCAAGCGTGTGCAGCACTGGCCGGAAAACTTGCAGGTGAACATGCAGACGGCCGCCGATCTGGGATCTGCGGTGGAGTTTTACCCTGATGGCGGTTCCAGTGGCGGCAACCTCACGCTGGTCAATGGTGACCGTCGCTGGCGGATCGATATCGGCTGGCTGACCGGCAGCGTTCAGGTCCGAACACTCCGATGAACACCTCGCAGTCAGGTTTTACGCTGCTGGAAATGCTGGCGGCCCTGACCGTCATGGCGTTGTGCAGCAGTGTGCTGCTGGTGGCGTTCGGGCAGAGTGCCCGCTCATTGCAGCAGGTGTCCCACAGTGACAGGCTCAGTCATGCTGCGCGCACGATTATGGATCAGGAAAGCGCCGGCCCGCTGGCAAACGGCACGCGACAGGGCGCATTGGCCGGTATCGACTGGACCCTGAGTATTCGCCAGATGCCGGGCCGTGGTACCCAGTCACGTCTGTTTCGTCTTGACCTGACGCTTCAGGAAGATCAGCGTCGAGCGCAGTTCAGTACCTTGAAGCTGCGCGGTGTGTCAGCCGGAGCGGGATTTTGAAAACGTCTCAGCGTGGTTTCACGCTGCTGGAAATCATGCTGGTGCTCAGTCTTCTGGGCATCTTGCTGGTGTTGATTGCAGGTGCGTTGCTGGGTGCCAATCGCGCGGTATTGAAGGCCGAGCGCTATACGCAAAGCCTTGATGAAGTGCGGGCGACGCAGGCATTCCTGCGCAGTTCGATTGGCCAGGCATTGCCGCTGGACACATCCGAGGACGATAGTGTCAGCAACGGGTTTTTCGAGGGTTCGGCCCAGCAATTGCAATTCGTTGCGACCCTGCCTGGTGAACTGGGTGGGGGTATTCAGCGTCATACCCTGCAATTGAGCGGGCCAGAAGGGCAGCGCGACCTGCAAGTGGCGTTCGAGCAGATCAGGTCGGGTCCTGGAGGCACGATTGTGCAGCCATGGGGCGAGCCTCAGGTCCTGCTGAATAATGTGCAGACGCTGACGTTCAGTTATCGCGGTTTCTCGCCCAAGGGCAAGCCGACCGGATGGCTGGCCGACTGGCCATGGCCAAGCCGCCTGCCCAGTGCCGTACGCGTCGATATGAAGTTGAACGGGCCGGTGCCCTGGGTCAGTGAAGTGGTTGCCTTGCGTCTGGACCTGTCCGGTGGAGCAGGGGGCCAATGAAGCGTTTTTACCCGCATCAGCAGGGCGTTGCACTATTGGTGGTGCTCTGGGTGCTGGCCCTGCTGAGCCTCTTGCTCGGCGGGCTGGCCGGCTGGGTGCAACTGGAAAGTCGCCAGGCGCTTTGGCTGCGGCAGAACACCCAGGCGATTCTGGCGGCCGAAGCGGGCATGAACATGGCGATACAAGGTCTGCTCGATCCGGCGCAGCGCAAGGTCTGGATAGCGGATGGACGTCCGGTTGCCTTGAAGTTCGATGACACTCAATTGCTCGTCAGTGTGCGCAGCGAGTTGGGCAAGCTGGACCTCAACAGTGCGCCGGTTGCAGATATTTCCAGGCTCTTGCAGGCCTGTGGTGCTGCGAAAAACCAGGCAAGTGGCATCGCGCAGTTTCTTGAGGCGCAACGCAGCGGTGGGCAGCCGCCGTTGCGGGTGATCGAAGAGATCCGCCAACTGCCGGGCATGAATCAGGCGCTGTATGTCTGCCTGGTGCCGGAAGTCACGCTTTGGAGTGGTCTGGAGCGGCCTGATCCAGCATTTGCAACAGCTTTGATACGCCGCAGTCTGAACCTGCCGAACCAGAGCGCCGTGGGGGCCGATCCCGGCGAAGTTCTGTTCATCGACAGCCAGGCACAACGACCGGGTGGTACGTCCGCCCATTTACAAATCACGGTTTTATTGAGTCCAGCGGGGGAAAACGCACAACCTTACAAGGTGCTGCGTTGGCAAGAATGAATTCATTATCAGCACGTCTGGCGCCTGTCTTCGCGTTGCGCGACCGGGTTGCCCAGCAGTGGCGTGGAAGTCTGGCACAGCGGGGCTGGCAGTTATGGCTGGCGGAGCTACAGGCTTGCCTGCCGGTTCGTGTGCGCCAATGGCTGGTCCAGGAAACCGTCGAGCAGGTCTACTCATGGCCGCTGCCATCGCACATGCCCAAAGCATCTGCCGATGCGCGCCGGATCCTGCTGCTTTCGCCAGCCGATGTGTTGGTGCAGACCCTGCAATTGCCCTCTGCAGCGGCCCGTAATCTATCCACGGTGGTGGGTTACGAGCTGGACCGCTTTACCCCGTTCGATGCCGGACAACTGTACTTTGTCGCACGACAGGAAAGCCGCAGTGCCAGTTTCATTCAGGTCACGCTGGTGGCCATTCTGCGTGAGCGTCTGGATCATATTCTTGCCGAGTGCGCTGCCCAGGGGCTGCAACCCGATGCCGTGGATGTGGGGTCTGTCACACAGCGCATGGGCATTGATCTGCTGCCGACTCCGTTGCGCTCTAATCAGGTTCGCTCCGGTCATCGTGTGCAGCGCTGGCTGCTGTGGACCTGTGGTGCCTTGTTGCTTGGCCTGATGTTGCTCTGGCTCAACGACCGACAGCGTTTGCTGGACGAGATGCAGGCCAGCGTACAGGTGCAAAAGGCTCAGGTTGCCGAAGTCCAGAAGCTGCGCCAGCAATTGACCAATACCCGGGGTGCGGCCAATTACCTGATACGTCGCAAGGCGGCTCAAACGCCGTTGTCGGCATTGCTCAGCGAGTTGACCGCCTGCCTGCCTTCGGACACCTGGATCGAAAGTCTGGAAATCAGCGACAGCGCCGAAATCTCCTTTTCTGGCCAGAGCGCCAAGGCCAGCGCCCTCATTGCCCGGGCCAAGAATTGCCACAGCCTGGATAACGCGCAGTTTCAGGGCGTGATCCAGCCCGATAGCCGGACCGGCAAGGATCAGTATTCCCTGCGTGCCCATCTGCATCAGGAGAACGCCGATGCGCCGTCCACTGACAAGCCGTGAGCGTCGGGGCGCGGCCCTGATCGTTCTGGCGCTGGTGCTTTATCTGGCCTACTGGTTGTTGATCGACAGCTGGTTTGCCGGCCCGTTGCGTGAGATCAGCGAACAGACCGAGCAACTGCGCGAACAGCAACAGCGTTATGCCGGCTTGCTGCAACAGGGCGACTCCCTGCGCCAGCAACTGGAACAGGCCCGTAACGATCCGGCCAGCAGCACCAGTCTGTTGCCGGGTCAGGACCCCAGTGCCGTGGCCGCCGACCTGATGCAGCGCATTGCCGACCTGATCAACAGTCACGCCACAACCGGCGGTGGCTGCGCCTTGACCCAGCGCATGCCGATCACTCCCGAGCAGGACAGTGCCGAGCCTTATCGGCAGGTCAAGGTCAGCCTGACGTTGAACTGCGCCATTGAGCCGCTTACGGCCATCCTGCATGCGCTGGAATATCAGCGACCGTTTCTGTTCGTCGATGAAATGAGCATGCGCCGCGATGCCAATGCTCCGGCAACGGGTGGTGCGGGCAAGCTGGTGGTGCATCTGCTGGTGCGTGGCTACCTGCAACCTGCATTGGCTGGGGAGGGCGAGCAATGAAGACTCTATTGCGTCCTCTGGAGTGGGCATTGCTGGGGCTGGCAACACTGCTGGCAGTGCTTGTTGCTCTGGTGCTCAGTGGCGCGGCCCACTCACCGGACTGGCTGCCCGAAGAGGCGCCGCGCAACCCGGTCAACCATTCGGCACAAGCCCAGCGTGCCCCCGAAGCGAGTCTGGACAGCCTGTCCAATACCTGGAAAACCCCGCTGTTCAGCCCTGATCGCAGCCCTGATCGTGCGGTGGAGCAAGCCAATGTGCAGGCCACCAGCCTGTCGGGCATGACCCTGAGTGGCGTCATCATCGACGGTTCCCTGAAGGTTGCACTGCTCAAGCAAAACGATGGTCCGCCCTTGAAAATCAAACAAGGCCAGCGCCTGGCCAATGGCTGGACGCTGGACAGTGTCGAGCCGATGCAAGCCACATTCAGTTTCGATGGCCGCACGCAAGCCTTGCGCTTGCCCGCACCGCGTCTGCCGCCGCCCTCGAACACGCCACCAATTACCTTAACCAACGATTCAGCCCCGTGATGGGTACCTTTTCAGGAGTTCCTGCCATCGCTACCTTGCGCACACCCTTGCTTTGTCTGGCCACTGCCGTCGCTCTTGGCGGCTGCGCGACTGCGCCCGACACTCTTGACCCCGACAACGGCATGCTGCAGGAAGCGCTGCAAGGCACGGGTTCACAACGTCCGCCGGTAGATCCTCGTACCGAGCAGGCGCCTGTCGACACCCAGCCACAACCCTCGGCCATTTCGCCGCAACGGCAGATCATCAAAGGCAATCAGCGCTTTGTCCGCACCCCTGCGGCTTCGCCTGCCGCTCAGGCCGAGACCGGCGATATCGTCTTCAACTTCACCAATCAGCCTATCCAGGCAGTGATCAACAGCATCATGGGTGACCTGCTGCATGAGAACTACAGCATTGCCCAGGGCGTGAAGGGCGATGTGAGCTTCTCCACCTCCAAACCGGTGAACAAGCAGCAAGCATTGTCGATTCTGGAAACGCTGCTGTCCTGGACGGACAACGCGATGATTCGCCAGGGCGACCGTTACGTGATCCTGCCGTCCAGTCAGGCGGTGGCGGGCAAGCTGGTGCCGGAAATGCCGGTGGCGCAACCCGCAGCGGGCATGTCGGCTCGGTTGTTCCCGCTGCGCTACATCTCGGCCACGGAAATGCAGAAGCTGCTCAAGCCCTTTGCCCGTGAAAACGCCTTCCTGCTGGTCGATCCGGCCCGCAATGTCCTGAGCATGGCGGGTACGCCCGATGAACTGGCCAACTATCAGGACACCATCGACACTTTCGATGTGGATTGGCTCAAGGGTATGTCGGTCGGTGTTTTCGGCTTGCAGCGTGCCTCGGTCAGCGAACTGATGCCCGAGTTGCAAAAGATATTCGGCCCCAAAAGCGGCATGCCACTGGCTGGCATGGTGCGCTTTTTGCCCATCGAGCGGACCAATTCGGTGGTGGCGATTTCCTCCCAGCCCGAATACCTGAGCGAAGTCGGCCAGTGGATTCATACCATCGACGAAGGTGGCGGCAACGAGCCGCAGATGTACGTCTATGACGTGCGCAACATGAAGGCCACCGACCTGGCCAAATACCTGCGCCAGATCTACGGCACTGCTGCCATCAAGGATGACTCCCCGGCCAGGGTCGCGCCGGGGTTGCGCACGGCCACGCTGTCGTCGCCCAACTCCAGTGGTGGCTTCGGTTCCAGTTCCGGCTTCAACGGCAGTTCCGGCGGTCTGGGCAACAGTGGCGGGTTCGGCAATAACCGTGGCATGAACAACAACGGTGGCATGAATAACCAGAATGCCGACGACAGCGAGGCGCAGGAAGAAGATCAGGGCAGCGATTCTGCTGACAGCGCCCAGGGTTCGAACGCCAGCAAGAGTCTGGATTCCAGCACCCGGATCACTGCGCAAAAGAGCAGCAACCAGTTGCTGGTCCGTACACGCCCGGCGCAATGGAAGGAAATCGAATCGGCTATCAAGCGCCTCGACAATCCGCCACTTCAAGTGCAGATCGAAACCCGGATTCTGGAAGTCAAACTCACCGGCGAACTGGACATGGGCGTGCAGTGGTATCTGGGCCGGCTGGCGGGCAACTCCACAAGCACCACGGTAGCCGACACCGCCGGCAGTCAGGGCGCACTGGGTTCCGGCGGCGCAGGGCTGGGCGCGACGGATTCGTTGTTCTACTCCTTTGTCAGCAGCAACCTGCAGGTCGCGTTGCGCGCACTGGAAACCAATGGCCGCACCCAGGTGCTGTCGGCTCCGTCGCTGGTGGTCATGAACAACCAGCAAGCGCAGATTCAAGTGGGCGACAACATCCCCATCAGCCAGACCACGGTCAATACCAACACCTCCGACACGACATTGAGCAGTGTCGAATACGTGCAGACCGGTGTGATTCTGGATGTGGTGCCACGCATCAATCCGGGTGGCCTGGTGTACATGGACATCCAGCAACAGGTCAGCGATGCCGACACCTCCGGCGTTACCGATGACAACGGCAACCCGCGTATTTCCACTCGCTCGGTGGCCACTCAAGTGGCGGCGCAAAGCGGCCAGACCGTGTTGCTGGGTGGTTTGATCAAGCAGGACAATGCCGAAACCGTGAGTTCTGTGCCGTATCTGGGGCGCATTCCGGGCTTGCGCTGGTTGTTCGGCGCGACCAGCAAATCCAAGGACCGTACCGAGCTGATCGTGCTGATTACGCCACGGGTCATCACCAGCGGCAGTCAGGCGCGTCAGGTCACCGATGACTATCGCCAACAGATGCAATTGCTCAAACCAGAAGTCTCACGCACCAGCATGCAGAACTAAGCAGCTATCATGAGGCTCGACGCCCACTCACGGCACTGCCGCTGGCAGGCAGTGCCACTGGAGGATATGGACACATGCTGAAGTTTTTTGCCGTCTTGCTGTTTGCCTTCTCGAGTCTTGTGCAGGCAGAAAATACGTTGCACGCCGATCTGCCTCTGAAATACCTGGCTCAGGCCAGCGCCGATGTGCCGAACAGGCCGCTGGTGATCTTCATTCACGGTTCCGGCAGTAATGAGGCGGACCTGTTCAGCCTCAAGGATCTCTTGTCCCCGGACTACAACTACCTGTCCGTGCGGGCACCCATCGAGGTAAGGCCGGGTGGCTACAAGTGGTTCAATCGCCGGATCGAAGAGGGCAACTACGATGGCGTGACCGAGGACCTGAAAAACAGCGGTGACTTGCTGAAGGCCTTCATCAAACAGGCCACCCAGAAATACCGGACTCAGCCAGGCAAAGTGGTGCTGGTGGGCTTCAGTCAGGGCTCCGTCATGAGCTATGAGGTGGCGCTACGCGACCCGGATATGGTCGGCGGCATTGCGGCCTTGAGTGGTCCGGTCCTGTCTGTACTGAAAGCCAGCCTCAAGCCCGAGGAACGCTTCAAGACATTCAACGTGTTCGCAGCCCATGGCACCGCAGACCCGGTGTTGCCTTTCAGTGGCGCAACCCGCACCGAAGAAACCTTGAAGGGGCTAGGCATCAAGCCGGAGTTTCATGTCTATGAAGGGATGGGGCATACCATCAATCAAGAAGAAGTTGCCGACTTGAAACGGTGGCTGGAGCATACGTTCTAGCTTCGCGAATAAAGTCGCTCCTGCCCGATACGGTAGGAGCGACTCGTGCGGCGCTCCGCTCAGTCGCGAAAAACCTACCGCCGCGAATCCCTCAAAAAAACCAGCAGCGCAATCAAGGGCAGGGCAGTGCCCACCACGCTGATCCACACCCAGCCTCCATGATCGAACAGCACGCTGGCAACCGACGATCCAATCGCTCCGCCGATAAAAATGCTGGCCATATACAACGCATTGAGCCGGCTGCGGCTGGCGGGATCCAGTGCATAGACAGCCCGTTGTCCCACCACCATATTCATCTGCACGCAGAAATCCAGCACGACACCGGTCACGGCAAGGCCGATCAGGTTGTAGGGCGCAGGAATCAGACCCGGCAGGAAACTCAAGGCCCCAAACAGCAAGGCACCCAGCGTGGCGACACGGCTGTGGCCCGCATCCGCAAGGCGTCCGCTGATGGGCGCAGCAATGGCACCAATGGCACCGATCAGTGCGAACAAGGCAATCTGGCTTTGGGATAAACCATGGTTACGCGCCAAATCCAGCGGTACGGCCGTCCAGAACAGGCTGAAAGTGGCAAACATGCAGGCCTGATAAAACGCCCGCTGCCTCAAGACCGGCTGCTGGCGCAGCAGAATCCAAAGGGAAAACAACAGCTGGCCATATGACGCCCGATGATCCGGAACACGCCTCGGCATGGTGGTTGCCAGCACCACACTGATTCCCGCCATCAACACTGCCGCCGAACCAAACACCGCACGCCAGCCAAAATGATCCGCCACCACACTTGAAACTGGCCGGGCCAGCAGAATTCCCAATAGCAACCCGCCCATGATCGAACCGACGACCCGCCCGCGCGTTTCCTCAGGCGCCAGATGCGCAGCCAGCGGAATCAGCATCTGCACCGAAACCGAACTGAACCCCACCAGCAGAGACACCACCAGAAACAGATTGGGCTGCTCGGCAAACGCCGCGCCCAACAGGCTGAGAATCGCAACCCCGGTGGTCAAGAGCATCAAGCGCCGGTTCTCCAGCAGATCCCCCAACGGCACCAGAAAGAACAGCCCCAGCGCATAACCCACCTGCGTCAAGGACACGATCAGGCTGGCCATGGTGCTCGACAGGCCAATGTCCGGCGCAATCAGCTCAATGATCGGCTGGGCGTAATAGATGTTGGCAACGATAGCGCCGCAGCAGAACGCAAACAGCATCACCAGACCCCTGGTCATGGTGACAGCGCCGTGCCGGGCGTGGATCGAAGTACTCATGAGTATTCTCGCTTGTGCAAAAGACCGGAAAGCCGCGTAAAGCAAGCCTGCCAGAGCGGTCGGGAGTGGATGCTGAGCAGGCTAACGGCTTTGGCGGAGATTAAGTAGGTGCGGCTGATTGATACAAGATATTTCTGAAAACAATAGTCAGTCGGAAGGCATCGGTTCGCTCGGGTCGGCCAAGGAAAAATGCTCTGCGTGTGACGAGCCTCTTGAAATCGGCGCCTTTAAACGTCTGTTTAAATCTATTGAGTTGTTTTTACTTATTTTTTGAAAAAAGGGTCTGTTCGCACGTCTTCCCTTGGGTGTGTCGGTTTTGTATCGATGTTGGTACGGGTTGCGACCGCTCTGTATGCCGTTGCTCAAGTAGAGCGATGTGTGTAAGCGCTTATTCAGTGTTTTTACTTAAGGATAGAAAGATGGCAGGCGGCACTATAACGCTACCCAGTATTCCAGTAACAGCTCCCGCGCCAGGTACTCCAGGAGGCAGCGGCGGGGGAACAGGGCAGGTATACAATGTCACGATCGACGGTTGTACTTTCCGCTGTTCTGATGACGCTTATATTCTGGACCAGGCCGAAGAGTATCGGCTTGACCTGCCGTATTCCTGTCGTGCGGGTTCTTGTTCGTCGTGTGTTGGAAAAATCATGGGTGGAACAGTCAATCAGTCAGATGGTTCATTCCTGGATGATGATCAGTTAGCCGAAGGATTTGTATTGCTGTGTTGTGCTTACCCGACCAGTGATGTCTATATCCAGGCTCATGCCGAAGAGGAGCTGACATCATGATGGAGGATAAGTATTCGGTGTATTCCAGGCGTCATGTATTAAAAGGAGTTATGTTGGTCGGCACGTGCCTGCCTTTGAATATCCGGGCAAGCGATGGAAAACGTTTGCCTGATCTATACAGGTTGAATAAAGGCGGGGATGTTCTGTCCGGACGGATCATGCATTTCTTTGAACGCTGGGTTCCACAGGGTGTGGTAACGGGAGAGTATGGATTGCCCAAGGTTAATCTCAAGATTAACGTTGTTGACTCGGCATTTGCTCCCGTGGAAGGCGGCGATCTTCTCGTACTTCAGGCTGACTCTTATTTGAGAGAGAAGTCTCGACCACTGGTGTCTACCCGGGTCAAGACACGTCCTGATGGTTCTGCGGATATACATGTATCCTTTCCTATTCTTTCGGACCGCATTATAGCGTCTACAGCCTCTCGGTTTTCGTCTGGCTTTGATGTGTTCGTACTGCGTGATGGCCATGTATTTGGCACTCGGTTGCTGGCCAGTAATGAATGTTGTGGTATTGCACACACTGCAATGAACAGTGCTGTTCCCCGATTGCGGGCAGTGACAGTGATCGATAAATACTTCTCCAGTTTTCAGCACGGCGACCTGGCGGTGAGGCCTGTGAATCTTGAATGGGTCAATGGGTCTGCTAACGCATCTTTTACAGTCGTATTGCAAGGTTGAACATGGACGATATTCTAAAAAAACAGGCCCGTGGTTTAAGAAGCTTTTGGGGGTGTGTGTTAACGGCCTTTCTATTGGCGGGCTCTCCGGTGACCGTGTGGGGGATGGCGTGTGATATCGTTTTTCCCTTGGACGATGAGATAGGAGACGGCGACGATAATAATAAGGTCTTGAATGATGATGTGCCTCAGCCTTGTGGCATGGTGGGGAATCCTGTCAATCTTATTTCGGGCAACAAGTTTCAGGAAGAGATGGATTACACCGGTAAAGGCGTATCGGCCATAAATCTGACGCGGGTTTATAACAGTTATGACGGTATATGGCGTCATAATTATTCAGATAATCTGTCCATCGGCCAGTTTGTAATTACCTATGTTCGGGCTGACGGGACCCGGCATGTGTTTATGAAAAAGGGGTTTACCCCTTTGTACGGCGCAGCTGGCAAAATGTCGTCCAGCGGGAGCGGGTATGTGTACACGGCCATGGACGGCAGTCAGTTGACCTTCGATTCGCTTGGAAAGCTGATTTCAATCAAGGATACCGAAGGGCTTACGCAGACACTGACCTATTCGGCTAATAATACGGTCACTGTCAAAAATGTGTTTGGACAGACCCTTGTCATGACGCTGGGCATGCTTTCGCAGCTTACGAGCGCCAAGGTAGGGGGGCTCAGCATTACGTATCATTACGCGGCCGATGCGACGCGATTGTTGTCCTTGAGCAAGATCGTGGATGGCAAGACACTGACGCGCCACTACCATTATGAAGTGTCCAATGCCACATGGTTGTTGACCGGTATAACGGATGAGCGGGGAATTCGTTTTGCAACATGGAAATATGACGACTCATTCCGTGCCATCTCCAGCGAACATGCTGAGGGCGTGGAATCCAGCAGGCTGAACTATAAAGATCACCTGACCACGGTGGTGACGAATGAACGGGGTAAGCAGACGACCTATAAATTCAAAGAGATTTACCACAGCCGTCGAATAGTGGAAATCATTGGTGAGCCCACGCCGTCCTGCCCTTACTCGAACTCGAAGTTTGAATATGACACTAAAGGGCGTATGTCGGCAAAGGTCGATAATATGGGTGTCCGGTCTGAATATTATTACAATGATCGGGATCTGTTGGTACGCACTGTTGTTGCGGTGGGGACGAACGTGTCCAAGGAAACATTGGTTGAGTGGCATGCCACTTTTCAAAAGCCTGTCAAGGTCACGACGCCTACCCGTATAACGACTTACAGTTATGACGCTCAGGGGCGGCGGGTCAATACTTCAGTGGTCAGTCGGGTATGAATTCATGGAACTGAATGTTTCTGTTGTGGAGTTTGATGTGTGAGCATTCTCAGCTATTTTAATAGGTCATCGTTGTGGGTGGCTTTGGCGGTCGTCAATATGTCGAGTATGGCATTGGCCGCCTCGACGCAATACAGTTATACATCGCTGGGTCAACTGGAAACGGTCAACGGTCCTCGTACCGATTTGAACGATATAACCCGTTTTGCCTATGATGCTCAGGGTAATCTGGCCTCGGTGACCAATGCACTTGGGCATGTGACAAGGCTGGCCAACTATGATGTACAGGGTAACCCTCAGAAAATAACCGACCCCAATGGTGCGGTGACAACACTGTCATATACAACGAATGGTCTATTGGCGAGTACGACGCTTGGCAGCAGTACCACGCGGTTCGATTACAATGCCGTAGGCGATGTCATTAAAGTGACCGGTGGCAACGGTAATTGGGTTGAATACACTTACGATAATGCCCGGCGCTTGAAGACCATTCTTAATATTCTCGGCGAGAGTATTACTTATACACTGGATACACAGGGCAATCGTACCGCTGAAGTCATCAAGAACAGCAGTGGGGCTGTAGTTCGCCAGCAACGGCGTGCATTCGATGAGTTGGGGCGTCTGGTTCAGGTTGTGGGGGCTGCCAACCAGACTCGACGTTACAGCTATGACCTGAATGACAACCTGTCCAGTGACACCTCGGCACGAAGCCACAAGACCCAGCAATCTTTCGATGCACTGAACCGGGTCATCAAGATTGTCGATCCGCTGCAAGGCTCTACTTCATTGGCTTACAACGCCGATGACCGGGTCACTCAGGTTGTCGATCCCCGGGGCGTAAAGACCCAGTATGCCTATGACGGCCAAGGCAACCTGCTCAAGACCGTCAGCCCGGATACCGGGACCAGCACTTTTGTCTACGACGAGGCCAATAACCTGATTCGCAGCACGGATGCTCGTGGTGTCGTGACCGAGTACACCTACGATGCGCTCAATCGGCTGATCACTAAAAACTACCCGTCCACGCCTGCACTGAACATCAAGTTTCTCTACGATCAGACCACGGGCGGCAATTACGGCATCGGTCGCCGTACAGGGATCCAGGACAGCGCCGGACTGCTGAGTTACTCCTACGATGTTCAAGGCAACCTGGCCGGGCAGCAGCGTACGGTAGGTGTCAACAGCGGTACTTATAGCGAAACCCTGACTTATGGTTACGACGCCGCCGGCAACCTCATAAAGATGGGGTATCCGTCCAGTATTGGTGTGACGTACGCCCGAAATACCGCCGGGCAGGTAGCAGGTATACAACTGGCAGTGGCTGGTAAAACCGTCACCCTGGCCAGCAACATTGCCTATCAACCCTTTGGCCCTGTCAGAACCTTGACCTGGGGTAACGGCATCCTGTTGTCGAAAACCTACGATCAGGACTATCAACTGACACAGCAACACGTCGGCAACTGGCAAACGACTTATCGCTATGACGCTGACAGTAATATCAGTTCGACGACCCATAGCCTCTGGGGGGCGGTGCAGTATGAGTACGATGCCTTGGGTCGTCTGACTCAGGAGCAGAACAGTACAATCAAAAAAGCCTATACCCTCGATGCGACCGGCAACCGTACACGACGCACCACCAGTAATCTGGCCGGTAACAGCACCACTGAAACCCAGACGCTAGCCTATGCCAGCGACAGCAATCGACTGACCGGCATAAATGGCGCTACGGCACCAGTAGATGCCGCTGGCAACCACACACCGGTCAACGGATTGCGCCTTACCTATGACAGTCAAGGGCGTCTGAGTCAGGTCCATCAAGCCAGCATCTATCAGATCGCTGAATACAAATACAACGCTTTGGGGCAGCGGGTCAGCAAGCGTGTTTACGATATGGGCAGCCAGGCGCTTATCGGTACAACGACGTACCTGTATGGCCCGAACGGAAAGCTCATTGGCCAGACCTTTTACGATGCAAATGGTTTGAAAACCAGCGGCCAATACTGGTTCTGGCTGGATGACATGCCTCTTGCCCAGTTGACGGCCAATTTCTCTTCGTTGGGAGAAGTGAGCAGCAGCAAGCTGGTTTACCTGCATTCAGATCACCTGAATACTCCACGACTGGCAACTGACAGCACACAGGCTTTGCAATGGCGCTGGAGCAGTGATGCCTACGGGGTGGGTAAGCCTGATGAAGATGTTGACGGCGATGGTGCGGCGACCAGCGTAGCACTGCGCTTTCCGGGGCAGATCTACGACGCGCAGACGCAACTGAATTACAACTACTACAGGGATTACAACCCGGAAACCGGGCGGTATGTACAGAGTGATCCGATCGGGTTGGCAGGAGGGCTGAATACGTTTGGGTATGCCTATCAGAACCCGGTCAATTACTTTGACCCTGATGGGCGGTTAGTCTGGTTCTTTGGGCTTGGGGCCTTGGGAGGAACAGGAGCGGCTACCAGTGGGGCCGGCTTTTGGGGGATGGGTGCTGTATTGGGAGGCGCAGCTGCTGTAGCCACGATCCCTGGCTCAACACCTATGTACGCAAAACCCAAGCCTGGCTCAAAGCCTAAAAACTGTCCGTCAGGAACAATACCTATCGATCAAGTGCCAGGTCTGGACAAGGATGACCTCCATGGCGTCAAAGATGGTGTGGGGGCCGGACCGCGTGACTGGACTGGGGTCGCACCCAATGGAGATGTCATAACGGGCGACTCAAACGGTGAAGCGGTCAATAATGGGCCTATCAGTACCTACTTACCTTGAGGCTGTGGACATATGCATTCCTTCAAGTTTTCAGTTTCTTTGCGATTTTTTGGTCTGAACGTTGACCCGGATATCATTTGCCAGCAACTCGAGCGTTCCCCCAAGTGGAAGAATAAAATGGGTGATCCTAGAAAAGGCCCCGGCGGACAAGCGCTGGGTGGGGTGTACGACAGGCATTATTGCTCTTTCAAGTTAGCGGATAAGCAGGACGGGGAGCTGCATGAGTTTCTGGAAAAGACGCTGACGGATCTTATGAGGCACGCCTCTACTTTTGAGTTGATCAATAAGAGTGGAGACCGAGCCGAGCTTTTCATCGGGTGGTACTCGCCGGGTAATACGGGCGCCATTCTTGACAGCTCTTTGCTGAGGAAAATGGGGGAGTTGAATATTGATTTGGCACTTGATGTTTATGGCTCTTGATAATGGGTAACGTAAAGTTTTAAGGCCGTAGGGTTGCCTGAGGTGGCTATGTGTTTCTGGCCGCTTCAGGTCGACCATTCTTCCCGTCGTCAACAGTGATGCCTACGGGGTCGGTCAGCCTGATGAAGATGTTGACGGCGCTGGTGCGGCGACCAGCGCAGCCCTCCCATTCTGGGTATGTCTGAATCTTGATGTTGTGCTCCTGGCTTTTTCTGCCTGGAGCCAATTTTCAACGCCCGAAAAATAAATGACACAGACCAGGGAGAGGGGCCTTTCTTCCTCGGAATCCAGGGTTATGGTTTTTTGTAGCCTCTGCGCACTTTTTCATTCGCTGATCGTTCTCTTCTCAAGGTCACAACTCATCTACGCTTGGCGAATGATGGCAATATGCTAATCAAATCCTTGACGTTCATTTGTAACAGATGAATACTGTGCATATTCATATATATGACTGGATGAATCAGGGAATGAATAAGCTCTCAAGTGATGAACGTCTGCCGCTCTACCAACGTCTGCGTGATTGCCTGGCCGAGCAGATCGCCAATAATCGCTGGCGTCCGGGGGAGGCGATTCCTACCGAGGCGGCGCTTTCCGCCGAGTATTGCCTGTCTACCGGCACGGTGCGCAAAGCCATCGACATCCTGGTCAATGACAACATCCTCGAACGTCAGCAGGGGCGTGGCACCTTCATTCGACGTGCGCAGTTCCAGTCTTCGCTGTTCCGCTTCTTCCGTTTCCAGACCGAGTCCGGCGTCCGGCAGGTTCCGGAAAGCCGGATTCTGTCTATCGAGCCCGTTGCTGCGCCGTCGGCGGTCAGTCATGCCCTGGGGCTGCTTCCGGATGCGCCGGTGATTCGCATGATCCGTCTGCGACTGCTGGATGCGCAGCCGGTTCTGACCGAAGAGATCTGGCTGCCTCGGGTTCAGTTCCAGGCCTTGCTGGACGTGGACCTGAATGCTCAGGGGCCTTTGCTCTATCCGATCTATGAACAGCTGTGCGGTCAGGTTGTGGCCTATGCCGAGGAAACCCTGACAGCCGAGTCCGTTACTGACGTCTATGCCCGCATGTTGCAGGTTCAGACCGGCAGCCCGGTCGTGGTGATCGAGCGGCTGGCGCGCAATTACGCCGGTGAGCCGCTGGAATGGCGTCGCTCCCGTGGGCATGCCAGCCATTTCCGTTACAGCGTAGAAATTCGCTGAGTCTTCAATCCCGTCATTTACTGCACGCTTCATAAGGATATTGCGCATGTTCAGTTGGTATCGCGAAGTCACTCCACGGGAACGCAAAACGTTTTGGGCCTGCTTCGGCGGATGGTCGCTGGATGCGCTGGAAGTACAGATGTTCGGTCTGGCGATTCCTGCGCTGATCGCCGCTTTTGCCTTGAGCAAGGGCGACGCCGGCATGATCAGTGCCGTCACCCTGGTCACTTCGGCACTGGGCGGTTGGGTGGGCGGTACATTGTCCGACCGTTATGGCCGGGTCCGTACCCTGCAATTGATGATTCTGTGGTTCTCCTTCTTCACCTTCCTGTCTGCGTTCGTGACCGGCTTCAACCAGTTGCTGATCGTCAAGGCCATGCAAGGCTTTGGTATCGGTGGTGAGTGGGCGGCGGGCGCGGTGTTGATGGCCGAGACCATTCAGTCCAAATACCGCGGCAAGGTGATGGGCACCGTACAAAGTGCCTGGGCCGTGGGTTGGGGCATGGCGGTTCTGCTGTTTACCCTGATCTATTCGTTCGTGCCGCAGGATATTGCCTGGCGGGTGATGTTCGGCGTCGGTCTGCTGCCTGCCTTGCTGATCATCTGGGTGCGCCGCAACGTTGAAGAGCCGGACAGCTATCAGCGCATGCACAAGGAAAAGACCTCGTCGGGCAACTTTTTCAAATCCATGGCGGGCATTTTCCGTCCCGAGCTGCTGCGCGTGACGCTGCTGGGCGGTCTGTTGGGGCTGGGTGCGCACGGTGGCTACCACGCGGTCATGACCTGGTTGCCGACCTTTCTCAAGACCGAACGCAATCTTTCGGTGCTGAGTTCCGGTGGTTATCTGGCAGTGATCATCTTCGCCTTCTGGTGTGGCTGTATCACCAGCGGCATGCTGATCGACCGCATTGGTCGTCGCAAGAACATCGTACTGTTCGCGCTGTGCTGCATCGTTACCGTGCAGTGTTATCTGATGTTGCCGCTGAGCAACACACAGATGCTGTTCCTCGGTTTCCCGCTGGGTTTCTTCGCGGCAGGCATTCCCGCCAGTCTCGGCTCGTTCTTCAACGAGCTGTACCCGGCAGATGTGCGCGGGGCAGGGGTTGGCTTCTGCTACAACTTCGGCCGTGTGCTGTCGGCGGTGTTCCCGTTCCTGGTCGGACACATGAGCGAATCCATGTCGTTGGGTACGGCGATCGGTATCGATGCCGGGATCGCCTACGGCGTGGCAATGGTTGCTGCGCTCTGCTTGCCTGAAACCCGAGGACGCACTCTGCAAGGCGCGCCTGACAACGCGGATGCCACCGAAAAGGGCACACCACAGCAGGCCTGATCGGCCCCCTCTCTGCGCGGTGTCACGGCACCGCGCTCATTTAGTAGATGAGTTCCATGACTGACCCCTGTAGTTCGCCGATTCTCGGTATCGATGCTCATGCCCATGTCTTCGGTAATGGTGTGAGCCTGATTCCAGGTCTACGTTATACCCCTGATTACGAAGCCACTTTGCAGTCCTATCTGGCGAATTTGCGCGAGCATGGCCTGAGCCATGGTGTGCTGGTGCAGCCCAGTTTTCTGGGCACGGACAATCAATACCTGCTCGATGCCCTGGCTCACGCGCCTGGCCAACTGCGCGGTGTAGCGGTGGTGGATAACACCATCAGCCGTTCGGCGTTGCAGCGCCTGGCCGATCAGGGTGTTGTCGGCATCAGGTTGAATCTGATGGGCAGGCCTTTGCCGGATTTCAGCGAGCCGGGCTGGCGGGACCTGTTCAAGAATGTCTGGGCGTTGGGCTGGCACATTGAGTTGCATCGCCATGTGGCTGATCTCCCGGGGCTGATTCGCGACCTGCTGCCGTTTGGCTGCAAGATCGTGGTCGATCATTTTGGTCGGCCCGACGCGAGCGTCGGCGTCGACGATCCGGCTTTTCAGGCCTTGCTGGAGCTGGGCCTGAGCGGGCAGATCTGGATGAAGGTTTCTGCCATCTACCGCCTGGGCGGCAGCGATGAGCAGAACATGGCTTTCGCCAATGCTGCACTGCCTTTGCTGGTCCAGGCTTTCGGCGCGCGTCGCATGGTCTGGGGCAGTGACTGGCCGCATACCCAGCATGAGCATCACGTCAGCTACGCCACGGTAGTCGAGCAGTTTCGCAACCTCGATTGCCCGGCCCCGATCAAGCAGAGCATGCTGATCGAGGCGGCGCAGTCGTTGTTCGATTTTTCTGTTGTCGAGCTCTGATCCAGCGATCAGCCTTTGGGTGCCTGGATCCGGTAACAGACCAGGTACAAGGCGGGCAGGAAGAACAGCGTCAACACGGTGGCTATCGCAATACCACCGATCATGGCGTAGGCCATGGGTCCCCAGAAAACTTCACGGGCAATGGGGATCATCCCCAGGCTGGCGGCCGCTGCCGTCAACAGAATCGGCCTGCAGCGGTGCTCGGTGGCCTTGACCACCGCCGTCCAGGCATCTTCGCCTGCCGCCATGAACTCATCGATCTGTGTCACCAGAATCACCGAGTTGCGGATGATGATGCCGATCAGCGCCAGTACGCCAAGAATCGCCACAAAGCCCAGCGGATAACCTGTCAGCAGCAGGGCGGCGACTACGCCAATCAGGCCCAGCGGCACGACACTGACCACCAGCAGCAGCTTTTTCACGCTGTGCAACTGGATCATCAGGAAGCTCGCCACCAACAGCAGCATCAAGGGCACCACTTTCAGGATCGGCCCCTGTGAGCGGGCGCTGGCTTCTACCGCGCCGCCTGTGGCCACCGAGTAGCGCACCGGCAATTGATCGGTGAAAGCCTTGACCTGCGGTTGCAACTGTTTGACCAGTGCTGCCGGTTGCAGGTGACCGATCACGTTGGCCTTCAGCGTGATAGTCGGCAGGCGATCACGACGCCAGACCAGTGGCTGCTCCTGTTCGTAGCTCAGGGTGGCGAATGCCATCAGCGGTACTGTGGCGCCGTTGGGTGTCGGGATCTGCAGGCTGCTCAGGGTTTGCAGGGAACTGCGCTCCTGATCTTCGGCACGGCCTATCAAGTCGATCAGGTAAGTGTCATCGCGCACCTGAGTGATGCTGGTGCCGGTGACCAGGCTGTTGAGGATCTGCGCGACGTCTTCGGACGACAAGCCGAACTGGCGCACCTTGTCCTGAGCGATATGAATCTTGAGCACCTTGCCCGGCTCGTTCCAGTCATAAATGACCTGACCGATATTGGGGTTGGCATCCAGGATGGCGGCTAGGGCCATGGCATTGCTGCGAACCTGTTCGATGTCCGGGCCGCTGACCCGATACTGCACCGGCCAGCCCACGGGCGGCCCCATGTTCAGGAGTTGCACGTAGCCGCCCACACCGACAAAGTCATCGCGAAAGCGTTGGCGCAGACGTTCGATCAGGCGGTCACGGCCTTCGCCACCCCGGCTGACAATCACCAGTTGCCCATAGAACGGGTTGTTCAACTGTTGGTCCAGCGGCAGATAGAAACGCACGGCGCCTTTGCCCACATAGGAACTCCAGCGAAGAATGTCCGGATCGTCCTTGAGCGTGGCCTCGAAGCGGTCCATGGTCTGGCGGGTGCCTTCGATCGAGCCGTTCTGCGGCATGTAGATATCCACCAGGATTTCCGGGCGATCGGAGTCGGGGAAGAACTGGTTTTGCAGCAGCTTGCCGGCAAACAGCGAGCCGACAAAGACCAGGGCCGTGACGCCGATCACCCACCAGCGATGCTTGAGAGCCTGCAACAGCACGCGCTGGAAGGCGCGCATCCAGGCGCTGTTGTGTGCCTGATGGCCCTCGGGTTTTTTCAGGATATAGATGCCGATCAGTGGCGCGAACAGCACTGCCACCAGCCAGGACAGCAGCAGGGCGACGGCAATGACCGCAAACATGGTGAACACGTATTCACCCGCCGAACTGGAGTTCAGGCCAATGGGCACGAAACCGGCGACGGTCACCAGCGTGCCGGTGAGCATTGGAAAGGCGGTCGAGGTGTAGGCAAACGTCGCGGCCTGTTGCAGGGAGTCTCCGCCTTCAAGCCGGGTGACCATCATCTCCACGGTGATCATCGCGTCATCCACCAGCAGCCCCAGGGCAATGATCAGGGCCCCGAGTGAAATGCGCTGCATGGTGATGCCGCTGTATTCCATGAAGACAAACACCAGCGCCAGTACCAGCGGAATCGAGCAGGCCACCACCAGACCTGCGCGGATACCCAGGCTGATGAAGCTCACCACCAGCACGATCAGGATCGCCTCGAACAGGGCGCGGGTGAAACCACCGATGGCCTTGTCGACCACATCGGCCTGGCTGGACACCAGATGCACATCGATGCCCAGCGGCAGTTCGCCGGTGAGTTCATCGATACGCTGTTGCAGACGGTTGCCGAACTCCTGAATATTGCCGCCTTGCTTCATCGCCACTGCCAGGCCAATGGCGGGCTGACCGTTGAAGCGAAACAGCGAGGAGGGTGGGTCTGCATAGCGACGTTCGACCGTTGCCAGATCGCTCAGGCGAAAGAAGCGGTCGCCAAAGCGCAGGTTTACCGCCAGCAGGTCCTGTTCATTGGTGAACTGGCCGCTGGTACGCACGGCGATACGTTCCGGGCCGGCTTCCATGACCCCGGCCGGTGTGACCGAGTTCTGCGCCTGCAGGCTTTGCAGCACCTGACGCTGATCGATGCCCAGCGCCGCCAGTTTGCGGATGGAGAAGTTCAGGTAGATGACTTCGCGCTGGGCGCCCAGCAGTTCGATCTTGCCCAGGTTCGGTACGCTGCGGATATCCGCCCGGACCTGCTCGACATAATCGCGCAACTGGCGGAATGACAGGCCGTCGGCGGTGAAGGCGTAGATGCTGCCGAACACATCGCCGAACTCGTCGTTGAAGGCTGGGCCCTGAATGCCGCTGGGCAATTCGCCGCGAACGTCCATGATCTTCTTGCGCACCTGATACCAGGCGGCGGGAATATCGGCGCTGCGGGTTTCACTCTTGAGGAACACGAAGATCGTCGATTCGCCTGCCAGCGTGTAGCTCTTCACGTAATCCAGCGCGTCGATTTCTTCGAGCTTCTTTTCCAGGCGGTCGGTTACCTGCTGCAAGGTGTCGGGCAATGTCGCGCCCGGCCAGCGTGCCTGGATGACCATGGTCTTGATGGCGAAAGACGGGTCTTCTTCACGGCCCAGATTGAGGAACGACCAGCTTCCCATCAGCAGTGAAACGAACATCATGTACCAGACCAGCGTGCGGTGTTTGAGGCCCCAGGCAGACAGATTGAAGCGCTCTCTCACAAACTGACCTCGCGTTCGACACGGATTTTCTGGCCGGGTCGCAGGCTGTTCACGCCAGCGATCACGACCTTGTCGCCATCATTCAATTCACCGCTGACCCGCACCGCCGAACCATGGCGCGTCAGCACCTGCACCGTGCGCGGGTTCAGGGTGGCGGTCTGCGGGTCGATGACCCAGACCTGCGCCAGGCCGTCGCGCTCCTGCAGGGCGGTGTCGGGCAGTTCGCGGAAGGTGGGCACGTTGCTGCTGATTTCGACACTGACGGTCGAGCCCAGGCGGAAGCTGTCCGGAATCTGCTGCAGGGTCAGGCGCACTCGCTGGGTGCGGGTCGCGGCATCGATCTGCGGTGACAACTGGCGAACCTGAGCGCTGACGAACACTTGCTCGTTCAACTGGGAAACCACTTTGATCTGCATGCCTTTATCCAGATTCGTAGCCAACTCCACCGGCAGGTCCACCACGGCTTCGCGGCTTTCTGGACGTGCCAGGCTGACCACCGAATGACCGGTGACCATCACCTGGCCGACCTCGGCATGCCAGCCGGTGACCACACCGTCGAACTCGGCCTGCAGGCGCGTGTAGGAGAGATGGTCGCTGGCCTGTTCAGCGGCAATTTTCGCCTGATGCAGAGCGGCTTCCTGACTGCGCAGGTCGCTGCTCAACCGGTCAAGACGTGCCTGCGAGCCCACGCCCCGTTCGAACAATTGCTGGTAGCGCAACTGTTCATCCCGGGTCTGTTGCCACGACGCCTGAGCCTTGCTCAGTTCTGCCTGTTGAGCCCGCAACCGGTTCTGCTGGTCGCTGGGTTCAAGAGTGGCCAGCAAGTCACCTTTGCGCACCAGTTGGCCCGTCTCGGCATGCCGGGTGGCGATGCGCCCGGCGACCCGAAACCCCAGGGCCACTTCGTATTGCGGCTGGATGCTGCCTGCGAAACGCCCGTGCAGGTCATTGCGCTGGTCGACGATCTCGGTGAACAGCACCGGCCGCTCGATGAACTCGCGAACCGGTTTGTCACGACAACCCGAGAGAAACATGAGCACCACGCAAAACAGCCACAGTTGTATGCAGGTCTTTACGGTCAGACTCATAGCGTGTTTTCCGATGACACGGCGGAGGTTGAGGCGCTGCTGGTTGTGTGTTCAGCGACATCGACTTTTTGCCCGGGATAGAGGAACTGAGCGCCTTTGGAAACCACCTTGTCGCCATCCGACAAACCGGAGGCAATGACAACCTGTCCCTGTTCGTAACGCATCACCTGCACCTTGGCCAGCCTGACCTGGGACTTGTCGTCCAGCAGCCAGACGGCAGGCTGCCCGTGGGTACGGCTCAAGGCCGACCAGGGGAGGGTGAAGGCCCGTTGCGAACGGGTCAGAAGTTGTGCACTGACGACGGTTCCCAGCGCCAGCGTTGCAGAGGTGTCCGGCAGTGAAACCCGTACCCGCAACGTGCCGCTGGACGCGGACACGATGGGCGTGATTTCACGGATCTTGCCGGGCACTTCGATATCGGGCAGGCCTAGGGTCCTGATCAGTACGGCACCGCCGGGCTGATCTGAACTCAGTAAAGACTCATAAGCGGCGAATACGGCTTCACGTTCGCCATCATGAGCAAGGCTGAAAATCGGTGTAGCGGCCTGTACCACCTGGCCTTCTTCGGCGTGGCGAGCGGTGATGACACCGTCGGCCACCGCAATCAGTTCGGTATAACCGACCTGGTCACGGGCATTGGCCTGACGGGCCTTCAACGAGGCCAGGTCCCCGCGGGCACTTTCCAGAGTGGAGAGTGCCTGCTGGTATTCACTGAGATTGGTATAACCTTTGGGCAGTAATGTCTGCTGACGCTTATAGTTGTTTTGTGCAAGGCGCAACCGTGATTCCCGGGCTGCCAGTTCGGCATTTGCCGACTCGAGGTCGGTCTTTTGTTCACGCGGGTCCAGTCTGGCTAATACCTGATTGGCCCGCACCCGATCCCCTACATCCACGAACCGCTGCACCAGCTTGCCTGACACGCGAAAGGCCTGATCGGTCACTTTGCGCGCCTGGATGTCGCCTGTGAGTACGACACTGGTCGTGACATCGCTGGATGTCACTTGCTGGACCGCTACGCGAACCAGTGCTTTTTCCGCAGGTTTCCCGGCAGAACAAGCGCTGATCGAGAGCGCCAGAACGCAGTGAAGTCCCAGGGCCAGCAAGGGCCGGCCCGGGGACGGTCGAGGGTGCGAAGGTCGGATTTTTCCGGTAATACGGCAAAACGAACGTAAAAGAGTTTCAGGGTTAATAGTCATCAACAACACAGCCACTGCCTTGTGGAATAAGCCAACACCGGTGAATCACCGTTTCACGGGTGCTGTCAGGCAATCGCGGTTGCGTCAGGCCATACTTGCTCGCTGCTCACTTCTTCGGTGCCAAAGAACTCCAGCACGTTCTTCTGCGATGCCAGCCAGGCTGCCTTGCTTTCCAGGTCCAGGAAGTGCCCGGTATCGGGGACTGCCTTGAAGCTGCTCTGGGCAATGTAATCGGCAAAACTGCGGGCATCTTCGACCGTGGTGTATTCGTCTTTTTCACCATTGATGAACAGCACCGGGATCTTGATCGAGGAAAAACGCTCGACATAGTTGCTGGCGCTCAGCTTGCGGATCTGACTGATATGGAAGTCGATCTGCTTGTATTCGTGCTCGGCAAGACTGATCAGGTGCTTGTAGTTGTAGAGCTTGAACAGGCGCGGCAGGTACTTGCCAACGGTGTCGTTGAGCAGGGAGCCGATTTTGCGTTTTTCACGGGCTGCCAGGTAGATCTGCGCCTTGTCGATGTAGTCGAGCATTGGCTCGTTCAGCACCGGAGAGAAGGAGGAAATGAGCGCCTTTTCTACCGTTGGTGGCGATTCGGCCAGTGCCAGCAGCGCCGATACGCCGCCCCAGGAAACCGAAAGCAGGTAGTTGACCTGGAAACGTTCGATGATTTGCAGAAGGATCTTGACCTCATCTTCCTTGGTCACGATCAGGTCGTCGCGATTGTGGGCGCGGGACTGTCCTGCAAACGGCAGGTCGAACAACACGAGGTTGTAGTGGGGTTGTAAATACTTGACCGTCTGGCCAAAGGAACCGGTAGTGGAAAGTGCTCCGTTAATCAACAAAACGGTCTTTGCAGCACTGCTTTTCCAATAGGTTTCGGTGTAGAGCTTGAACTCTCCAACGCTTATGATCTTTGATTGCGCGCCCATAAATAGAAGCCTCCCAGGCTAAGTCGATCCTACTGATTAATACGGTTTTCTCTGCTCTAGCGGCCATGCCAAAGCCTCGCCTGGTTAGTGGCGAAATCCATTGAGTCTTTATTGTTATGGTTGGTGTGTTGCGGGAAGAACATGAATCACGGTGGCTATTGATAACGCAGCGGCCTCGGACCGACAAGTGGCTGGCGTCATAAAAATGCCGACGAGCGGTGTCCCGTCTTTCCGGGGGGAAATCGAAGAGGTGATATCAAAGAGATATTATTCGGTGAAAAGCAACGTATCGAGCGTGAAAAACTCGTCAATGGTGCGGAACTTGTGTTTGCTGAATCGGTCCAACAAAGTCACTTTTTGAAATGATTTGTTACAAATAAGTGCTTGCCAGCCTGCGCCAGATTTATAGCGAAGTGCCGTTTGCCGCGGGCTAGAGCCTTTATCTTCGTCAAAATGCAGGCACGGTATGTTTTTTCAAGAAGGAAGGCCCTGCTTTATATCAGGGTATTAACGTTTTGGCACTCCATTACGATGCTGGCTCCTCCGTACTGGCTGGTACCGATCTGCACACTGAAGCCATGCAGATTGACGATGGCCGCAACCACCGACAGGCCAAGGCCGAAGCCGCTTTGCTGGTTGCCGTCTTCACAACGATAGAAACGCTGGAAGACTGCCTCGCGTTCAGAGGCCGGGATGCCGGGGCCGGAGTCCTGAACTTCGATACAAGGGCTGCTGCCATCGCCTTTGCTATAGGCACTGATCAGGACTGTGCCACCCGCAGGTGTGAATTTGATTGCATTGCTCAGCAAGTTGGCCAGTGCTTCAAACAACAAGGCGCGATCACCGACCAGCGTCGGTAACGGCTCATTGAGTTGCAGTATCAGCAGCACTTCGTCTTCTTCGGCAAGTGGCAGGTAAAAGTCGTGAAGTTCCTGCAAGAGCGGACGCAGATCCAGCTCCACGAAGGCCGAGCGCCTCTGGTGGTCCTCTATTTCCGAAATACGCAAAAGTCCTCGAAAACGGGCCATTAACGTGTCGGCATCGGCGATCACCTGCGCCATCTGTGTTGCCTGAGGTGAATCGTCCGCCGATTGCTGCTGGATGCGGTAGAGCTGAGCGCGCAGGCGGGTCAGCGGGGTACGCAAATCATGGGCGATGTTGTCGCAGACACCCTTGACCTCGTTCATCAGTTTTTCGATGCGATCAAGCATGACATTGACGATCACCGCCAGCATGTCCAGCTCGTCGCGTTTGTTGGACACCGGCAGGCGCCCCGACATGTCGCCGGCAATGATCGATTCCGCGCTGGCCTGTATGGCGCGGATGCGGCGCAAGGGACGGCGGCGCAGCAGATGCCAGCCGGCTACGCCGGGGATGATGGTCAGGGAAATGCCCCACAGCAGGGCCTTGAGGATCAGGGTCGAGACGGCGAACAGCGAGCCGTTGTCGCGTACCAGCACCAGCCAGCGGCCATCGGGGGTTTCTGTGGCAATCGCATCGCAACTGTCACTCGGCAGTTCCGGGTCGCTGGATTCGATGCAGTTTTTCAGTTGATGGATGCTGCCATCGAGGGGCAGGCTTGGGGGGATCTGGCGGATCGGCCCGGCCAGCGGTTGCAGATTGGCATCGAACAGGCCGTAGGCATCCACGGAGCGCATATCGAACGTCATGCTGGTGGCCAGCGCATCGACCAGTTCATGACCTTCAAAGCGGGAAAACAGTTGCTGGCGCTGCATCAGCGAATGGCGGGCGAGGTTGCCCAGGTAGGAGGTGACTTCCCAATACAGCACGCCCAGCAGAATGCCGCTCCAGGCCACGAACAGAAAACTGTACAGCGCCAGCAGGCGACTGCTTGAAGAACGCCAGCCTTTAGACGGGTTCGGCAATAACATAGCCGGAGCCCCGAACAGTCTGGATCAGCGGCGGGGTGCCGGGCGGGTCGATCTTCTTGCGCAGACGGCCGATATGTACATCGATCAGGTTAGTGCCCGGATCGAAGTGATAACCCCAGACTTCCTGGAAAATCATCATCCGGGTAATGATCTGCCCGCTGTTGCGCATGAGAAATTCCAGCAGCTTGTATTCGGTAGGCAGCAGAGTGAGTGGCTTGCCGCCCCGGCAGGCTTCACGGCTGATCAGATTCAACTCCAGGTCGGCGACCTGCAGGACGGTCTTGGCAGCCGTCACGGGATTGCTGCGGCGCAGCAGCACTTCGACCCGTGCCGCCATTTCATCGGAGGCGAAAGGCTTTGGCAGGTAATCATCGCCCCCGGCACGCAGGCCACGCACACGCTCGTCCACATCCGACAGTGCGCTGATCATCAGGATCGGGGTGGCAATCCCCTGGGCGCGCAGGTTGGTCACGATACTCAATCCGTCCATTTCCGGCAGCATTCGATCCAGTGTGATGAGGTCATACTCACCGCTTGATGCCCGGGCGAAACCATCACGACCGTTATCCACCCAGTCCACTTCAAGGCCATGGCTGCTGAGCTCCGCAACGATTTCCCTTGCGGTGACAGCATCGTCTTCGATTGCCAGGATTCTGGTCATGATCTTTGCCTGAATAAATACGGGAAAACCGTAGTTTGCCTTTTAATGCCCGGGTGTTTGCTTAATAAAAGTTTAAGAAACTTTGATTGTCGTGGTCTGGGGCTGCCGGGTTATGCACTTTCAGTACGCTTTTGTTCTTTTCGGGCCAGGGCTTCGGCCTGGCGTTTCTTGCGATCACGTTCCCATTTGGCAGTCATGTCCTTTTCGCTGCGGATCTGCGCATGGCTGAGCAGCCCGAAAATGAAACTGCCGCCGATGATATTGCCGGCCAGGGTCGGGCCTGCGAAGACCAGCCAGAAATCTTTCCAGGCAATTTCGCCTGCAAATACCAGATAGGAGACTTCTGCGGAGCCGACGACGATATGGGTGAAATCACCCAGGGCCATCAGGTAAGTGATCATCACAATAATGGCTATCTTAGCGTTCTCCATGGAGGCGATCATCCAGACCATGGTCGCAATCATCCAGCCGGAGACGATGCCTTTGGAAAACATGTGGTTGACGTCGTTTTCCATGACCTTGCGGCCGATCTCCAGAAACGCCTGGTCGGTCTTGCTATCGAAAATAGGCAGGTTCAGCATCACGTAGGCCACCAGCAGGGTACCCGCCAGATTGCCTGCCAGGACGATAGTCCATAACCGCAGCAGTCTGGCGACGTTACCCAGGGTCAATTTACTCATGACCGGCAATACGGCGGTGAGGGTGTTTTCCGTGAAGAGCTGCTGGCGAGCGAGGATCACGGCCAGAAAACCTGCCGAATAACCGAGGCTGGCGATGACATGACTGGCTTCTACATCCGCCAGTCGCGACTTGAAAAGCCCCATGGCCATCAGCGAAAGTCCCATGGTCAGGCCTGCGGCCAGCGCCGACCACCACAGGGCCGCAGCACTGCGCTCCAGTTCATGGTCGCCCTGGATACGAATGGTTTCATGCAGAACAGCCGCACGGGGCGGCTGGTTTTCATCGATTTCGCGTTGTTCTTCGGCTGACAAGCCTGGGGTCTTGCCGTCTGGGGACTGGTCCATGGAACTCAACTTCCTGCGCATGAGGGGCTGTTGGTTCAGACACGGACCGACTGTCGTTCGTTCGCCTGTTTCCGAGTAGGAGCGAATTCATTCGCGAAGGCCGCTTGCGCGCTCCAAGAACACATGGCTCTGCACCCGCTTTACGCCACTCGCCAGCATCGCCTGCCAGGCATTTTCCAGCGACCCGTTCATATCGATGGCGCGGCAGGCGTCCTCGATCACATAGGTGGTGAAGCCTGTCTTGCGGGCGTCCTGGGCTGACCACGAAACGCAGAAATCCAGCGCCAGGCCGACCACGAACAGCGTGTCGATACCGCGTTCCTTCAGGTAACCGGCCAGTCCGGTCGTGGTCGTGCGATCCGCTTCCATGAATGCGGAGTAACTGTCGATGTGCGCATTGAAGCCCTTGCGCACGATCAACTGCGCATGCGGCAGGTTCAGGTCGGCATGCAGTTGCGCGCCATGGCTGCCTTGCACGCAATGATCCGGCCATAACGTTTGAGGGCCGTAGGGCAGGGTGATGCTCTCGAAGGGCGTGCAGCCCGGATGGCTGGAAGCAAAGGAAATATGACCTGCCGGGTGCCAGTCCTGAGTGAGGATCACCCGTGTGAAGCGTTCGCCCAGGCGGTTGATCAAGGGCAGGACTGCATTTCCATCGGGTACTGCCAGTCGGCCACCGGGCATGAAGTCATATTGCATGTCGATGACCAGCAGGGCGCAGTTGGGAGCAGTGGGCAGGTGGGAGAGTGGCATTTGGGGTGGCTCCTGATCGGGCGTGTGCAGGCCGCCAGTTTGCCTCTTTCTCGATGCCTTTGCGAAAGGGGCGCGGCTGTCCATTTTTATTTATTAGCAATTTGTATCAAGTACTAATGAGAATCTGTACTATTCGCGCAAAAAAACCTGCCGGGTCCTATGACGGCCTGGTTTTCATCGGGGATATACACGTTGATGCGTCGTACTTTAGTTTCTCTCTGCGTTATTCAAGCCATCAGCCAGGCTGCCTGGGCTGATCCGGTTACTGCCGATAAAGCGTCGATAGAGTTGCAGAATATCGACATTCAGGGCGCTGCCGACACCGAGCAAGCGACAGGCCCGGTCCAGGGCTATCGTGCGACCCGTTCCGCCAGTGCCACTCGCACTGACACCTCTTTGCACGAAACCCCGCAGTCGGTCAGCGTTGTCACCCGCGAAGCGGTGGAAGACATCGGCGCGATACGCCTGCAGGATGCACTCGACTACGCCGGTGGCGTGGGTCGTGCCAACAATTTCGGCGCTCAGGGCCTGACGACCTTCACCGTGCGTGGTTTTACCACCGGCGAGTTCTATCGCAACGGTTTCCCGATCAACCGGGGTTACCCGAGCATGCCCGATGCCAACACCATCGAGCGTCTTGAGGTCCTGCGCGGCCCGGCGACCACGCTGTATGGCCGTGGCGATCCCGGCGGTACGTTCAATGTGGTTTCCAAGCAGCCGCTGGCAGAAAGAGCCGTTACCCTGGGCAGCCAGATCAACGATCAGGGCATGAAGCGTGGCACGCTGGATGCCACCGGCCCGCTGGATGACGAAGGCCGTTTTGCCTATCGCCTGAATGTGGTGGGCGAGGGCGGCGATACCTTCCGCGATCACGTTGAAACCGAGCGTTACGGCATTACTCCGGTCTTGAGCTGGCAGGTCAACGACGCGACCCGACTCATCTTCGAGGGTGATTTCATGCGCAACAATGCGCCCCTCGACCGTGGCCTGACACGCTATACCAACCAGACGCGCACAGCTTCCCGTGACTCGTTCTTCGGTGAAAAGGACGCGGGCAAGCTGCACACCGACACCAGCATGGCGCAGGTGCGTTTCGAGCATGACCTCAATGACAACTGGAAGCTGGGCGGCGGTTTTCAGTTGCTCGACGGGACCATGCAGGGCGATGCAGTCGAGGCCAATGGCATGAACCCCGATGGCCGTACGCTGGCGCGTAACTACAACTATCGCAAGCTGGAGTGGACCGACCGCGACGTGCAGTTCAACGTGACGGGCAACTTCACTGCCGGTGGCTTCGACCACACACTGTTGGCTGGCGTGGAATATGAGGATTACGACTACAAGTCGATCATCCAGCGCTCCGCGGCAGGTTTGAGCGCCTACACCATCGATATCCACGATCCGGTCTACGGCCAGGCGCGTCCGGCGCTGACCCGCACCACGACCCACGATAAAGAAAACCTCAAGACCTACGCCGCGTTCCTGCAGGATCAGGTGGCGCTGACCGAGCGCTTGAAGTTGCTGGCCGGTGCCCGTTTCGAGCGTTTCGAGCACGACTATGACTCTTATGTCTCCGATGCCGAAGACTTCACCAAGGCTGACAACGCGGTCACTCCGCGCCTGGGTCTGGTCTACGACCTGACCGACACGGTCGCGGTCTATGCCAACACGGCGCGCTCCTTCAAGCCAAACACCGGCGCGAGTCGCCAGGGCGGTGGTTTCAAGGCCGAAGAGGGCAAGTCCTATGAAGTCGGTGTGAAGTGGCAGGCGCTTGATCGTCAGTTGAACGTTGATGCCGCTGTCTATCAGATCGACAAGAAAAACGTCCTGACCAGCGATCCGGTCGACCCTGAATTCAGTGTGGCGGCAGGTGAGGTGCGTAGCCGCGGCTTCGACCTGAACGTGGTCGGCAACCTGACTCCCGAGTGGCGCCTGATGGGTAACTACGCCTATGTGGATGCCGAAGTCACCAAGGACAACTCGCTCAGAAAAGGCACTCGCCTGGCGAATATTCCGGAGCAGAGCTTCAGCCTGTTGAACGTCTATGAGTTCCAGGACGGCGCCTTCAGAGGCCTGGGCGTCGGCGCGGGTGGCCGTTATGTGGCGCAGCGTGAGGGGCGGACGGTCAACGAGTCGTTTGATATGGACAGCTACACGGTTTTCGATCTGCTCACCTACTACAAGGTCAACGATCGCGTGAAGCTCAATCTTGATGTGAAAAACCTCTTCAACAAAGAGTTTGAAGAAGGGGCGTGGGGCAATGCCTTCGCTTACCCAGGCGCGCCGCGCACTGTGCAGGCCGGTATTTCCTACAGCTTGTAAGGCATGAAGTCTTCGCGGGCTGTCTCGCGAAGACTTCCCTTTACATCAGGCAAACACTCGAATTGGCGCACCCGCATGCCAGGCCTGGATATCTTCAATCATCTGGCTGAAGAAGGTCCGGTAGTTGTTTTCGGTGACATAACCGATATGCGGGGTCGCCAATACGTTGTCCAGCGTGCGGAACGGATGTTCGGCCGGCAATGGCTCGATATCGAAGACATCCAGCGCCGCACCGGCAATCCTGCGTTGTTGCAGAGTGGTAATCAGCGCCGCTTCATCGATGATGGGGCCACGCGACGAGTTGACGATATAGGCACTCGGCTTCATCCAGGCCAAGGCTTCAGCATCCACCAGACCACGACTGCGGTCGCTGAGCACCAGATGCACCGACAGTACGTCGGCCTGCTCGAACAATTCCTGCTTGCTCACATAAGTGACACCCGACTCGGCGGCTGCCTCGGCTGTCAGGTTCTGGCTCCAGGCGATGACGTTCATGCCGAACGCCTGCCCGTAACGAGCAATCCATTTACCGATGCTGCCCAGCCCCAGAATGCCCAATGTCTTGCCATGCAGATCGCTGCCCAGGCCGACTTGCCATTTGCCGTCGCGCAATGAATTGGCTTCCGCGACCAGATTGCGGGTGATGCCCATGATCAGCGCCCAGGTCAGCTCCGGTGCGGCATGCTTGTAGCTTTCGGTACCACAGACTTCGATTCCCAGCCGTTTCGCAGCCTTGATATCAATGGCTGCGTTGCGCATGCCGCCGGTCACCAGCAGTTTGAGGCGTGGCAACTGGCTGAGCAGGGCTTCATCAAACAAGGTGCGTTCGCGCATCATGCAAATGATCTCGAAACCTTGCAGGCGCTGCACCATGGTTGCAGTGTCGGCCGGGAAGTCATGAAGAAAACTGACTTCGCCGATGGGCGACAGCACGGACCAGTCCACTACATCGCTGGCAATGTCTTGCCAGTCATCGATCACTGCAATGCTTGTTTTTGTCATTCGAGGGCTCCAGAGGCCTGGTTTCGGTCTGTCAGCCAAACAGGCTGGCAGCGATGTTGATGGAAAACCCCAGGATCGCGGTATTGAACACAAAGCCGATCAGGCTCTGGGCCAGGACGATCCGGCGCATGTTCCGGCTGGCTACGCCTACATCCGAGGTTTGCACGGCGACGCTCAGGGTGAAGGAGAAATACAGGAAGTCCCAGTAATCGGGCCGGGTTTCGCCATCGGCAAAACGCAAGGCCGGCTCTTTGCCTTTCCATGTGTAGAACAGGCGGGCGTAATGCAGGCTGAAGACCACTCCGATCATCAGCCAGGAACCCACGATGGTCATGCCGGTAAAGGCGTAATGCAACAGGCGCTGGTTGCTGGTCATGTCCTTGCTGCCTGCCAGTTCGAGGAAAATGGCCGCCAGGCTGGCCAGGGCCGCAATGCTCACGGTCATCAGGATCACGCCGGCATTTTCATCCTCGATCATGGCGATTCTTTTGACGTCTTCGGCGTTGCTGCGCAGGGTGTGAGTGAGGATCAGGATCAGGTAAAGCCACACGCCAATGTTCCAGCCGGTCAGACAATTGCTGGTGAACGAGGCGTCTTTATAAAAGAAGGCGGAAGCGATACCGCCCGCCAGGCCCAGTAACGTGGCCAGACTCAGGCGTGGGTGAGTGCGAGCGATATGCAGCATGACGGGCAGTCGCGACAAAATGTTGCACACACCATAGCACGTCATGATCGGAGCAAAAAAAACGGCGCGTAAGGGGGTTACGCGCCGGTTGCCAGGGGAGAGCAAGTTATTGAAAAGCGGGTGGAGTCAACGCACCAGACAAGGCTGCTTGTTGTTGAACTCCCAGTTCGGAATCAGGAACTGCATGGCGACCGCATCGTTGCGGGCGCCCAGGCCCATGCCTTTGTACAGTTCATGGGCCTTGTTGAGCTGGTCCACATCCAGTTCGATACCCAGCCCCGGTTTTTTCGGGACCTGCACATGACCACCGATGATCCGCAGAGGCTCTTTGGTCAGGCGCTGGCCGTCCTGCCAGATCCAGTGGGTGTCGATGGCGGTGATATCCCCCGGTGCAGCGGCGGCCACATGGGTGAACATCGCCAGGGAAATATCGAAATGGTTATTGGAATGCGAACCCCAGGTCAGGCCCCACTCGTTGCACATCTGGGCCACGCGCACCGAACCCTGCATGGTCCAGAAGTGCGGGTCGGCCAGCGGAATGTCGACGGACTGCAACTGAATCGCATGGCCCATTTCACGCCAGTCAGTGGCAATCATGTTGGTGGCGGTCTTCAGGCCCGTGGCGCGGCGGAACTCGGCCATGACTTCGCGACCGGAGAAACCGTTTTCAGCACCGCATGGGTCTTCGGCATAGGCCAGCACATGATGCTGGTCGCGGCACAGACGAATCGCTTCTTTCAATGACCAGGCCCCGTTCGGGTCCAGGGTGATGCGGGCATCGGGGAAGCGCTCGGCCAGCGCGGTCACGGCTTCGATTTCCTCATCGCCACGCAATACGCCGCCCTTGAGCTTGAAGTCCTGGAAGCCATAACGGCTGTGAGCGGCTTCTGCCAGGCGAACCACGGCTTCGGGCGTCAGTGCCTTTTCATGGCGGACCCGGAACCAGTCGTTGTCGGCATCCGCTTCGCTGCGGTAGGGCAGGTTGGTCTGGTGCTGGTCGCCGACATAAAACAGATAGCCGAGCATTTCCACCGAATCGCGTTGCTGGCCTTCGCCCAGCAGGGCGGCCACCGGTACTTCCAGATGCTGGCCGAGCAGGTCCAGCAAGGCAGCTTCCAGTGCGGTGACCGCGTGAATGGTGATGCGCAGATCGAACGTCTGCTGGCCACGGCCTCCTGCGTCGCGTTCGGCGAATGCCTGGCGCACGTCATTGAGGATCTTCTGATACGTGCCGATGCTGCTGCCGACGACCAGTGAGCGGGCATCTTCCAGCGTCTGGCGAATGCGCTCGCCGCCAGGGACTTCACCCACGCCGGTATTACCGGCGTTGTCCTTGAGAATCACGATATTGCGGGTGAAGTAAGGGCCATGCGCGCCGCTGAGGTTGAGCAGCATGTCATCGTGGCCCGCCACCGGCACGACCTGCAGACTGGTGATGACAGGGGTCTTGTTTGGAGTGTTCATGGTCTGATCCTTTTAAAGGCGAGTCCGTGAGTGATCAATGACTGGCCGATGTCTGTACGGCGGCAACCGGTGTGGCGCCAGGCTTTGGCTTGTTGCGGGCGGCAAAGACGATGACTGCGGCAATCAGCGACGTTGCGGTCAGGCCATAGAGCCCGCCCTGAATCGAGCCGGTGTTCTGTTCGAGAAGGCCGAAGGTGGTAGGGGCCACGAAACCGCCCAGGTTGCCTACCGAGTTGATCAGGGCGATGACTGCCGCAGCGATCCGCGCATCCAGATAGGCTTGCGGGATGGGCCAGAACAGTGACGATGCCGATTTGAAACCAAGGGCCGCGAAGCAGATGGCGACAAAGGCAAAGACCGGGCTGCCAGTGGTGGACAGGAACATCCCGGCGGCTGCGATCAGCAGGGCAGTGGCGACCCAGGCCTGCTGGTGTTTCCATTTGGCCGACAGCGAAGCGAAGGCGTACATGCCGATGATCGACAGTAACCAGGGGATCGAGTTGAAGAAGCCCACCTGAATGTCGCTCAGGTCACCCATTTTCTTGATGATGCTGGGCAGCCAGAAGGTCGCTGCATAAATGGTCAACTGGATGAAGAAGTAGATCAGGCAGAACAGAATGATCTGACTGTCCTTGAGCAGCTTGCCCAGTGACGGCTTGATGGGGGTTGCGGCTTCACGGGCCAGTTGCTCGTCGTCGATGGCTTTGACGAGAGCGTCCTGTTCTTCGCGGCTCAGCCACTTGGCATCGTGAGGTTTGGAGTCCAGCCAGAACCAGACAAAGAAGCACAGACCCACCGAGAACATGCCCTCGATGAAGTACATCCACTGCCAGCCTTTCATGCCCAGGCCATTGATCTGCAACAGCAGGCCTGACAACGGGCCGGCAATCAGCGAAGCAATGGCCGAGCCGCTGAGGAAGATGGCAATAGCCTTGCCGCGTTCGGCGCCAGGCAACCAGCGGGTGAAGTAGTAAATCACGCCCGGGAAGAAACCGGCTTCGGCCACGCCCAGCAGGAAACGCAGGATATAGAAGTGGGTTTCGTTCTGGATGAAGGCCATGCAGGAGGCAACGATGCCCCAGGTGAACATGATGCGTGTCAGCCAGATTCGGGCGCCGACTTTTTGCAGCAGCAGGTTGGAAGGAACTTCAAACAGCGCGTAACCGATGAAGAACAGGCCGGCACCCAGGCCATAGGCCGCAGCACCGATGCCCAGATCATGCTCCATGTGCGAACGCACAAAGCCGATGTTCACCCGGTCGATGTAGTTCACGATGAACATGATGACGAAAAGCGGCAGAACGTGGCGTTTTACTTTGGATATGGCCGAACTCAGGACCGGGTCCTTGTGGTCAGCTATCCCGGGATTGGACGTGCTCAAGGTTGAATCTCCCACTCGTTGTTTTTATGCGGGTATGTGCAAGATGTGTCCCTTGCATTGTCGGTCATCATACAAGTAAAAGTTTGCCGCGCAAGTCCCCCCAGGCGTTTGGTATCAGGCATTTTTTGTATTTATTGAAAATGAACAGGCTTGGAGTGGGTGTGGTTTTTTCAGGATTTTTATTGTTTTAATCCCATTATTCATTGGGTTTTAAGGTTTTTTAAGGATTTATGAAGCTTGGAGCTGAGGGCGTTTTCGAGAAAGGGAGAGCAGAAGATTCTTGAAAAGACAGCCGGTGCTGAAAAAGCTGTTGTTTTGATTTTATGATCGCTTGTCTGACAAGTTAGACAAGTACAGAGCCCTTGGCGAATGGGCATCCCGCAGGCTATCCGGTGTTATGATCCAGCCCATCGTCGACCTTGCACTCGTTGTTTCAGACAAGTGAGAGGCTTAGAAACCGGTGTTTCAGGACATGATCGCCATGCAAGAACCCAGCATCGCTTCCTCAAAGCGTCGTCAACACAGCCTGGCCACCGATCTGGTCACCGAACTCAGCCAGCGGATACTGCTGGGCAAGATCGCTCCCGGTCAGAAGCTGCCGTCCGAAAACGAGATCGTTCGTGAGCACGGCGTCAGCCGCACCGTGGTGCGCGAAGCGATTTCCAAATTGCAGGCATCGGGGCTGGTCGTGACCCACCATGGCGTTGGCACCTTCGTGCTGGAGCGCAGCGACCAGACCGGGTTGCGTCTCAAGGTTGAAACGGTTTCCCGGGTGCGGGACATCATCGAGCTGCGCATCGGCCTGGAAACCCAGGCTGTGGCCCTGGCCGCATTGCGTCGTACCGATGAACAACTGGCGGCGATGCGTCAGGCGCTGGATGACTATCAGGATCTGTTGGCCAACGAAGACAGTTGTGTGGAAGCCGACAAGCGCTTTCACATGCTGATCGCCGAAGCGACAGGCAACCCGTACTTCATTGAAATCATGCAGCACCTGGGCAGCGCGATCATTCCCCGCACGCGCATCGCATCGAGCGAGCGCGCCGGTGCCAGCATGGCTCCCCACGGCTATCTGGCCAACCTCGAACATGAGGCACTGCTCAGTGCCATCCGTCGCAAAGACCCCGATGCTGCGAGGGCTGCAATGTGGACCCACCTGAGCAACAGCCGCGAACGGTTGGTGCCGCTGTAGGAGCAATCGGGCGGCGCTCCGCTCATTCGCGAAGACGGGGCATTTCGCGAATGAATTCACTCCTGCGCCGTCTGCCTCGGGCTACAGACAAGCACCAAACTTGCAGGCACACTCCAGACCTCAATAAATCCAAAAATGTGTCCCATGCCTATCCATTCCAAGCCTTTCCTGCCGCAGGGTTTTTTCCATGTTCGCCCTTGACCGAGTCCTGGCTCAGGACATTGTCGACCGGGCCATGGCGATTCTTCCTTACAACGTCAATGTCATGGACTATCTGGGCATCATCATCGGCAGTGGCGATCCCGAGCGTTTGTGCACCCGGCATGAAGGGGCGCAACTGGTACTGGCCAACAGCCGCGTAGTGGAGATCGATTCCCAGGCGGCACTGCATCTGGGCGGTGTGAAACCTGGCGTGAATCTGCCGCTGATGCTCGATCACAAGCTGGTGGGCGTGCTGGGCATTACCGGTGAACCAGACGAGGTTCGGGTCTACGGCGAACTGGTGCGCATGACCGCCGAAATGCTGATGGAGCATCGTCGTCAGCAGGCTGATCGACAGTGGCGCTTGCAGCGCAGCGAAGACCTGCTGGCTCGCCTGCTGTTGCAGGACTGTCCGGAAAGCCTGGTGGATGAAGCGCGACAGTTGGGCCTGCAACCTCACTTGCCGCGTCAGGCGGTGTTGATCCGTCTGGCCGAGCAGACTTCCACAGCGAGCCAACTGGTTGCCTGGCTCAATGGCCGCTACGCCGACAGTTGGTGTGTGATGCGCGAGCCGACTCTGTTGTACTGGTGTCGGGCGCAGGGCAAGGACCGGGACGATGCCTTGCTGCTCAAGCAGTTCGATGAGCATGGCTGGCCGGTGTTACGCATGGCCACCGCAGAGCCATCGGCCGATCTGCCTGCCTTGCGCCATGCCTGCAGCGCTGCGCAGGACCTGCTGGATTACGCCCGTCAGTCCCGGCCCGACCAGCGTCTGCTGCGTCTGTCGGCTTATCGCCTGCCGGTGCTGTTCTGGCGTCATCGTCACGACTGGCTCGCCCAGGAGATTGCCGAGCCGATTGGCCGCTTGCACAATCATGGCCAATTGCTGGAAACCCTGTGCAGCTGGTTTGAATACAGCGGGGAAAGCCAGGCCTGCGCCGAAGCCTTGGGTATCCATCGCAACAGCCTGCGTTACAGGCTGGAAAAGATTGCCGAGCTGACGGGATGTGATCCTTACAAGACCGATGACGTGCTGCGTTTGTATCTGGGCGTGCAGATGACACCTCGCTCTGGCTGAAGGCGAATTTTGTTCAAATGACCGATAACCTTTGACATTCATTGTGCGAAGGTCAGGCGGAAAATCCATGACGGGGTGAGAACATCCCTGCATCGGATATGGAGAACAACAATGAAAATCGTCATCGCACCCGACTCTTTCAAGGACAGCCTCAGCGCCCAGGCTGTCGCGACTGCCATTGCCAGTGGCCTTGCCGACGTCTGGCCGACTGCCGAACTGATCGAATGCCCGATGGCCGACGGTGGCGAAGGTACTATCGAAGCCGTATTGGCTGCCTGTAACGGGCAATTGATGAGCGCTGAAGTCCGCGGCCCACTGGAAAGCCCGGTTCAGGCCCATTGGGGCTGGCTGCCGCACAGCCGCACCGCGATTATCGAAATGGCCATGGCCAGCGGCCTGCAATTGCTGACCCTCGAACAACGCAATGCCTGCATCACCACGACTTACGGCACTGGTCAGCTGATTGCTCAGGCACTGGACGCCGGAGCTCAACGGGTGATCCTGGCCATTGGCGGCAGCGCGACCAACGATGCTGGCACCGGCATGCTGTCGGCGCTCGGCGCACGGTTTCTCGACGGCAATGACCAGCCTTTGGTGCCGGGTGGCCTGGCATTGGCACAACTGGCTCGCGTCGATCTGAGCGGCTTTGATCCGCGGCTGTCCGATGTACGCTTTGAAATCGCTGCCGATGTGGACAATCCCTTGTGCGGCCCGAACGGTGCATCGCACATTTTCGGTCCGCAGAAAGGCGCATCCCCTGAACAGGTTCTGGCGCTTGATGCTGCGCTCGGGCATTTCGCCGACCTGTCCGTGCAGGCGGTCGGCCAGGATCTGCGCGACAGCCCCGGCAGCGGTGCTGCTGGCGGCATGGGCTTTGCTGCCAAGGCCTATCTCAAGGCCTCATTCCGGGCGGGCGTGGAAGTGGTGGCCGATCTCACCGGTCTTGAACAGGCGCTTGTGGGCGCGGACCTGGTGATTACCGGGGAAGGGCGCTTCGATGCCCAGACCTTGCGCGGCAAGACGCCCTTTGGCGTCGCCAGAGTTGCCGCCCGCCATCAAGTGCCCGTTATTGTGTTGGCGGGCACGCTGGGCGAGGGCTATGAGCGATTGTACGAGCACGGTATCAGCGCCGCCTTCGCCCTGGCCAGCGGGCCGATGACCCTGGATGAAGCCTGCCGCAATGCAGCGAGCCTGCTGCATGACCGGGCGCGGGATCTGGCGCGGGTCTGGCGTGTGGCGGGGCGGTAATCACCGCCCTCTGAAACCCGGCGCAGCTGTGCTGTTGCGCAACGTCAATTCAAACGGCAGCACGATATGGCGTTGTTCTATGGGTTTCTTTTCGATCAGGGCGATCAGCATCTGGACGGCTGTCTGGCCAAAGGCTTCGGCAGGCTGGGAAATGGTGGTCAGTGGCGGGTCGCAGTAGGCCGCCAGTGGAATGTCGTCGAAGCCCACCAGGGAAAGGTCTTCGGGCACGCGCAGGCCGTGTTCCTTGATGCGTTTCAGTGCGCCGATGGCCATTTCATCGTTTTCGCAGAAAAGTGCGGTGGGCCGTTCGGGTAGTTCCAGGATGGCGCCTGCGCCGTCATAACCGGCTTGCAGACTGAAGTTGCCATGGCACACAAGCGCAGGATCGAATTCGATACCTGCCTGTTCCAGGGCATCAAGGTATCCGGCCACGCGGTCGCGGGTCAGCGGGCTGCTTCTGGGGCCTTTGATCAGGCCGATTCGGCGATGTCCCAGTTCGATCAGGTGCTGGGTCATGGCTTTGGCGGCGGCATGGTTATCCAGGCTGATAGTCGGATGGCGGCCATTGCTGATCACTTCGCAGGCGTTGACGATGGGGGGCAAGTCGGCACTGGAGCAGGTTGTATCGTAAGGGTCGTAGGCGCGCAGTTGAATCACGCCATCTGCCTGATGGGCATATACCAGCTCGGCAAATGTACGTTCGATTTCCTCGCGTCCCTGGGTGTCGCACAGCAGCAGTCGATAACCGGCGGCCTGGGCGGCCTGCTGAGCGCCGCTGATCACCCGGGCAAAGAAAGTGTTGGCGATGGTCGGCACCAGAATGACCAGATTGGCGGTCTTGCGGGAGCGAAACTGCACCGCCATGAGGTTGGGGCGATAACCGGCCTGTTCCACGGCGGCATTGACCTTGTCACGGGTCTCAGGCAGCACGCGCTCGGGGGACTTGAGGGTTCGCGACACGGTAGCGACCGAAACCCCTGCCAGTCGGGCCACTTCACGGATATTGGACAAAACCACCTCGTTTCAAGCTGTGCGGCCTGCGAGCTTACCGCAGGTTGAGCGTGTGCAGAAATCTTCGAAAACCCGGATCCGGAGTTTGACACCCGGCATGGGAGGGGATAAGTTCTCGCCACGATGTAACCGGTTACATCTCAGTAAAACCTGAGCCTGACCTTGCTTCAAACAGAGAAGATTTCGTGATGAATGCAGCAATTCCAAAAATAAGAATGGGTTTTGTCGGCGGAGGTGAGGGCGCGTTCATTGCCAAGGCTCACCGCCAGGCCGTCGGGCTTGATGGATGTTATGAGCTGGTCTGCGGCGCTTTCAGCCGGGATACCCGAAACAACCGCAACACTGGCCTGGCGCTGGGTTTGCCAGAGTCACGCTGCTATGACGACTGGCAGCACATGCTCGAAGCCGAGCGTGCGCTACCGGCAGACCAGCGCATGGAGTTGCTGGTGATCGTTACCCCCAATCATCTGCATGCACCCATTGCCAGCCAGGCGCTGAGCGCGGGCTTTCATGTGTTCAGCGAAAAGCCTGCCGCATTGAACCTGGCCGAGTTGCTGGATTTGAAGGAAGTCGTCGGTCGCAGCAACCGCCTTTATGGCCTGGCCCACACGTACCTGGGTTATCCGATGGTCTGGCAGGCTCGGGAGATGGTACGCAGTGGCGTGATCGGCGAGCTGCGCAAGGTGATTGTCGAGTATCCCCAGGGCTGGCTCAGCCAGGATGTCGCAGGGCAGGGCAACAAGCAGGCTGACTGGCGAGGTCGACCCGAGCAGTCTGGAGTGGGCGGTTGCATTGGCGACATAGGCACCCATGCGTTTTCCCTGGCGGAGTTCGTCGCCGGTCAGTCGATTGTGCAACTGTGCGCGATGCTGGCTGTACACATCGAAGGCCGGCAACTGGACGATGATGCTTCGATGCTGTTCAAGATGGCTGAAGGTGCCAGCGGTGTGCTGATTGCCAGCCAGGTTTGTGCCGGTGAGGAGAACCCACTCAAGATTCGCCTCTATGGCAGTAAAGGTGGTCTGGAGTGGCGCCAGGAAGATCCCTCCAGCCTTATCCATCGTTCTCTTGACCAGCCTTTGCGCATCTTGCGTTCCGGTGTCGGCCAGCCCTGGTTGTGTGACGCCGCCAGTCAGCGCATGCGTTTGCCCGCCGGGCATCCTGAAGGCTATCTCGAAGCGATGGCCAACCTCTATGGTGATTTCGCCAGCGCCATTCGTGCCGACATCGACGGCAGCGATGCCGAGGGTGTGCCCGGCATCGATGTCGGATTACGCGGCATGGCCTTTATCGAAACCGTGATCGCCAGCCATCGTGGCGACGCCAAGTGGACCGAGCTGGTCTGCACTCAGGGAGGACTGTCATGAGTCAGGCATCCACAGGTTTGCGCGGGCCGGGCATTTTTCTCGCCCAGTTCATGTCGGCTGAAGCACCGTTCGACACACTCGCCAACATTGCCCGCTGGGCTGCGTCCCAGGGTTACAAGGCCATTCAGTTGCCGACGCTGGGCACGCAGTTCATCGATCTGGCACGGGCCGCCGAAAGTCAGAGCTATTGCGATGAGCTGAAAGCTGTCTGCGCTGAAGCCGGTGTCGAGATCAGTGAGCTGTCGACGCACCTGCAAGGCCAGTTGGTGGCGGTGCATCCGGCGTTCGACACGCTGTTCGACGACTTCGCGCCAGCTCATCTGCGCGGTCAGCCGCAGGCGCGGACCGAATGGGCAATCGATCAGTTGAAGCTGGCTGCGCGGGCCAGTCAGCGCCTGGGTCTGACGGCGCATGCGACTTTTTCCGGCGCGTTGCTGTGGCCTTATGTCTATCCATGGCCACAAAGACCCGCAGGTCTGGTGGAGCAGGGCTTTGCCGAACTGGCGAAACGCTGGTTGCCGATCCTCGATTGCTTCGATGAGGCTGGTGTCGACCTCTGTTACGAGATTCACCCCGGCGAAGACCTGCACGATGGCGCCAGCTTCGAGCGTTTTCTCCAGGCTGTTGATCATCATCCACGGGCAGCGATTCTTTATGACCCGAGTCATCTGCTGCTCCAGCAAATGGATTACCTGGGTTTTATCGACCGTTATCACGAGCGCATTCGCATGTTTCACGTCAAGGATGCGGAATTTCGTCCCGATGCCCGATCCGGTGTTTACGGCGGGTATCAGGGCTGGGTCGAACGCCCCGGTCGCTTTCGTTCCCTGGGCGATGGCCAGATCGATTTCAAATCCATCTTCAGCAAGCTGACGCAATACGACTTTGCCGGTTGGGCGGTGCTGGAGTGGGAATGCTGCCTGAAGGACTCCGGACAGGGCGCGGCTGAAGGCGCGTCATTCATCCGGCAACACATGATTACCAAGACCCGAAAGGCATTCGACGACTTCGCCAGTGTGGCGGCCGATGAGCGATCCAACCGCCGACTGCTGGGGCTGTCCGACCCCTGATTCCGGCACCTGAACCCGATGCTGTTTACCGCTATAAAAATAAAACGGTGACTGTTATGACCCCTATGACTGCGCGTCTGAGCGCCATGATGTTCCTGCAATTCTTTATCTGGGGAGGCTGGTTCGTCACCCTGGGGACTTTTCTCTCCACCAGCCTGGGTGCCAGTGGCGGTCAGGTCGGGATGGCATTTTCCACACAATCCTGGGGCGCGATCATTGCGCCCTTTGTCATCGGCCTGATCGCCGACCGCTATTTCAACGCCGAACGTATTCTCGCCGTGCTGCACCTGTTGGGCGCGGTACTTTTGTACCAGCTGTATCGTGCGCCTGACTTCAGTCAGTTCTATCCCTATCTGCTGGCCTACATGATCATCTATATGCCGACCCTGGCACTGGTGAACTCGGTGGCCTTCCGGCAGATGAAAGACCCGGCTCTGGAGTTCGCCCGTATCCGTGTCTGGGGCACCATCGGCTGGATCGTGGCCGGGGTGGTGATCAGTTTTGTCTTCACCTGGGACTCCCAGGATGCAATCTCGTCCGGCGCTCTTCGCAGCACTTTCCTGATGTCATCCCTCGCTTCACTGGCGCTGGGGCTGTACAGCTTTACCCTGCCCGGTACGCCATCGCAGAAATCCACAGCGGGTCGTGAAGGTTTCAGGCAGTTGCTCGGGCTGGATGCTTTGGGCCTGTTGAAGGACCGCAGTTATCTGGTGTTCTTTGTCGCCTCGATCCTGATCTGCATTCCGCTGGCTTTCTATTACCAGAACGCCAACTCGTTTCTGGCAGAAATCGGTGTAGCCAACCCCACGGCGAAAATGGCGGTGGGCCAGGTTTCCGAAGTGGTGTTCATGCTGCTGTTGCCGCTTTTCATTCATCGCTTCGGTATCAAGGTTGCCTTGTTGGTCGGGATGCTGGCCTGGGCCTTGCGTTATCTCCTGTTCGCCTACGGCAATAATGGCGACCTGGCTTTCATGCTGTTCGCGGGCATTGCCTTGCATGGCATCTGTTATGACTTCTTCTTTGTATCGGGCCAGATCTATACCGACGCCAAGGCATCGGAGCGCTTCAGAAGTTCGGCACAGGGACTTATTACCCTGGCCACTTATGGCGTGGGCATGCTGATCGGTTTCTGGGTCGCGGGTCATGTCTCCGATTATTACGCAGGGCCCGAAGGCCACCTCTGGCGCAGCATCTGGTTATTCCCGGCGACCTTTTCACTGGGTGTCGTGCTGGTCTTTCTTCTGGCTTTTCGCGATGCGCGGCCGGCCGGTATCACGTTTTCCAAGTCCTGAATAAATCAATAGCCAAAGGAAGTTGCCATGGGTTTCATGAAGTCTGCCGTACTGTCCGCACTCTTTGTCTGGGTTGTCACGGGAGGAAGTGCCGCAATGGCTGCGCCGCCTTCGAGTGCAACCAGTCCGATTGCCCTGCAAATGTATACGTTGCGCAATGCCGGCACGCTTGAGCAACAACTGGCCATGGCAAAAAGTGCAGGTTTTCGCTCCCTTGAAGTCGTCGGCAACCAGGGCGTTACTGCCAATGAACTCAAGTTCCTGCTGGAGAAGTATCAGTTGAACGTCGTCTCTTCCCACGAACAACTGGCAACCCTGCGCAACAACCTCCCAGCCACCATTGCCTTTAACCAGACCATCGGCAACAAGGTTCTGGTACTGCCCTGGCTCGATCCGGCCGATCGTCCGACCGATGCCGCAGGCTGGCGCAAACTGGGTGGGGAACTGGATCGTCTGGGCGCCAGGTTGCGGGAGTACGGCATGAAGCTGGCTTACCATAACCATGACTTCGAAATGAAAAAGTATCAGGGCAAGACCGCTTTCGAGTGGCTGGTCAGTGCTACAAAGCCCGAGAACCTGTTGCTTGAAGTCGATGTGGCCTGGATTTACCGCGGCGGACATGACCCGGCCCGTTTCATCAGACAGTATGCCGGTCGACTGTTTGCCATTCATGCCAAGGACAACTCCGGCATCGGAGTACGTGACGATGAAATGAACTTCGCGCCTTTGGGAGAAGGCTTGTTGAGCTGGAAGGAAATCATTCCGGCTTATGAGCGAACTGACAGGCCTCTTTATATCGTCGAACACGACCTGCCCAAGGATCCGGTCGCCATCATCACCACCGCAAGACGTAATCTTCTGGCCGAACTAGCGGCCGAACGTGTTGCGGGCAAGTGAATGTATAAAGTTTGAAACAGTTGTTTGAGCGGGGCCTGTTGATTACAGGCCCTGTCGCAAAAGTACGTTGCTCTTCTCGAAAAAATGATTCCATTTAGCTCTCAAGAAGCCTTGCGAGCCGTCGATATGATAGGAGGTTGTCTGACAACCAGTTACAAAACTGCCTTCTAAATATAAGAGCCTCTCGCCATGAACTTACGCACATTAACTATCGCTCGCCGTGCGGGCCTGGGTTTTACCCTGATTTCCCTGCTGGTTGCGTTGTTGGGTTGGTTCTCGCTGGTGCAGATGTCTGCGATTCGCCAAAGCGAAATCGCGGTTGAAACCAATTGGCTGCCGAGCATGCGAGTGGTCAACGATATTCGCGAAATCATGCTGCGCATTCGCACGATTTCCCTGCGTATGGCTCTGGACACAGATACCAAGAATATTCCTACCTACCGCAGCCAGATGGACGTGCGTAATCAGGATCTGGCCAAGAAGCTCGACATACTCGACAAGTTTGTCGATACCCCGGAAGAGAAGACCCTGGCCGATCAATTCCGCGTCAGCCTGGGTGAATATCAGAAAGCTCTGGAGCGTTCATTCGTGCTGGCTGGCCAGGGCGACAGTGCCGGTTTGAACAAGCTGTTGCTGGTGGACATGAAAACCATCGTCGATGGCTCGGGCAAGCAACTGAGTGACATGGGCGAGTTCTACAATCAAAAGGTCGATGCCGAAGGCAAGGCCGCCGAAATCCAGTATGACCAGTCACGCAATATCGTGATTGCGTTTGTGCTCCTTGCAGCGCTGGGCACAATTGGCCTGGCTCTGTTGCTGACCCGCAGTATCGTCAGGCCTCTGGAAAGCGCTGTATCGGCTGCCGAGCATGTGGCCAAGGGTGATCTGACCCATGACATCGTGGTGGATGGCAGTGATGAGGTCACTCGCCTGTTGCGTGCGCTTGAGCAGATGAAAGACAACCTGCGCACCGCCATGCGCAATATCAGCAGCTCAGCCACCCAATTGGCATCTGCTGCGACTGAACTCAACTCGGTCACTGAAGACAGTTATCGCGGCCTGAACCAACAGAATGCCGAGATCGATCAGGCGGCCACAGCTGTCAATGAAATGACTTCGGCTGTTGAAGAAGTGGCGCGCAACGCGGTGTCCACCTCCGATGCTTCCAACCATTCCAGCGCCTCGGCCAAGGCCGGTCAGGCGCGTGTGAACGAGACCGTGCAGTCGATCCAGACCCTGACCACTAACGTACAGTCTACTTCGTCGCTGGTGCAGAACCTGGCTGATCAGTCTCAGGACATCGGCAAGGTGCTGGATGTCATTCGCTCGATTGCCGAGCAGACCAACCTGCTGGCGCTCAACGCCGCCATCGAGGCTGCGCGTGCCGGTGAGTCGGGCCGTGGTTTTGCGGTGGTGGCCGACGAGGTGCGGGCACTGGCCCATCGTACTCAGCAGTCGACTCTGGAAATCGACACCATGGTCAGCGCCATGCGCAATGGCTCCGCCCAGGCGCTTGAGTCGATGATGACCAGTCGTGACCGTGCCAATTCAACCTTGTCGCTTGCCCTGGGTGCGGGTGAGTCCCTGAGCGAAATCACTTCGTCCATCAACCAGATTTCCGAGCGTAACCTGGTCATCGCCAGCGCCGCCGAGGAACAGGCACAAGTGGCTCGTGAAGTGGACCGTAATATCGTCAATATCCGCGACCTGTCCATGCAATCCACCCAGGGTGCAAACCAGATCAGCGCCTCCAGCCATGAGCTGTCACGCCTGGCTGCCGACCTGAATCAGGTCGTGTCCAACTTCAAGGTCTGAAGCAGAACCTTTACAGGTCCGCTTGCCGCTGACCGGCCGTGGCGCGCATGATTGCCCACGGTCGGAAAGACCACCGGTAAATTTCTTATCGTTGGAGGCGGCATCGCGTCATGGACAATAACAACTACAACTTCAGCAGTTGGCTGCTTTCGCAACGTCATCATCAATGGCTGGCGCAGGAAGGTACTCGCCTGCTGACCTTCGCCAAGGCCTCGAAGCTGGAAAACGGCTTCGGCAGCCTCGACGGCTATGGCCGTCTCATGGTCGGTGCCACGGCTCAGACCATGAACACCGCCCGCATGACCCACAGTTTTGCCATGGCCCACGCTCAGGGCATTCCCGGCTGCGCCGCGCTGGTGGATCACGGGATTGCAGCCCTCAGCGGCCCGTTGCGTGACGCCGAGCACGGTGGCTGGTTCAGTGCAGCGCTGGAGGAGGGTGGCAAGACCGACAAGCAGGCCTATCTGCATGCCTTTGTCGCCCTGGCTGCCAGCTCGGCGGTGGTGGCCGGACGAGAGGGTGCCCAGGCGCTGCTGTCCGATTCGATACAGATCATCAAGACCCGTTTCTGGAGCGAGGAAGAGGGCGCCATGCGCGAGTCCTTCGCTCGAGACTGGCAGGGCGAAGAAGCTTATCGCGGTGCCAACAGCAATATGCACAGCACCGAGGCTTTCCTGGCCCTGGCGGATGTTACCGGCGACGCGCAATGGCTTGACCGGGCGCTGAGTATCGTCGAACGGATCATCCATGGGCATGCCGCGGCCAATGACTTCCAGGTTGTCGAGCATTTCAGCCAGTCCTGGCAGCCTTTACCCGACTACAACCGCGAAAACCCCGCAGACGGTTTCCGGCCTTTCGGCACCACGCCGGGGCATGCTTTCGAGTGGGCGCGTCTGGTTCTGCATCTGGAGGCCGCCCTCAAGCGCGCAGGCCGTCCGACGCCTGAGTGGTTGCTGAACGATGCCCGTCAGTTGTTTGCCAATGCCTGCCGCCATGGCTGGAATGTCGATGGCGCGCCAGGCATTGTCTACACCCTCGACTGGGAGAATCGCCCGGTGGTGCGCCATCGTCTGCACTGGACCCATTGCGAAGCGGCGGCCGCAGCGGCTGCATTGCTGCAACGCACGGGCGAAAAACAGTATGAGGACTGGTATCGCTGCTTCTGGGAGTTCAACGAAACCCTGTTTATCGACCATGAACACGGTAGCTGGCGTCACGAACTCAACGAGCAGAATGTACCCAGCGCGGATATCTGGCCGGGCAAGCCGGACCTGTATCACGCCTATCAGGCCACTCTGCTGCCGGTATTGCCGCTGGCGCCAAGCCTGGCCAGTGCCTTGGCGGGCATGGCCTGACGGGAGTCAATGTGCCGGTATCCGCTTGTCGGTCAGGCGGATGATCTGCCGGGCCAGGAAGCTGCCGGTCAGGATCACGCCGAACAGACGCAGGGTCTGCATCGCCAGCACGAAACCGACGTCGGCATGGGTGTCGATGGCAATGATCGCCATCGCATCCAGGCCGCCGGGGCTGGTGGCCAGGTAGACCGAGAGGTAATCCTTGTCCAGCATCACGGCAATCAGCCAGGCTGAAAGGGCGCACAACACGATCAGCAGCATCGAGGCGAAGATCATCATCGGCAGGCGTCGCCAGACGTAGCTGATGGTTTCACGGTCAAAGCGCAGGCCGATGTAGCAGCCTATGGCGCCATACCCCATGGCCAGCATCCAGGTGGGGATGGTGATTTGCAGCAGGCCACTCAATTGCAGAGCACCGCCGATTACCAGCGGCACCAGCAAGGCACCGGCAGGCATTCGCGCGCCCAGCAGCACACCGAATACGATGACCCCCAGGCTCAGGCCGAAGTCCAGCAGGTTCATGCCTTGCAGCGCCACTTCACTGCTGTGCAGGTCTGCGCCGCTGTCGGGAGCGCCCATGAAGCGGCTGACCAGCGAGCCGACCACCACCACACACACGACACGCACATATTGCATGGTGGCGACCACTCGGGAGTCGGCGCCGTAGTCTTCGGACATGGCCACCATCGCTGATGCCGCGCCCGGCGAGGTGCCCCAGGCTGCCGTGTTGCTGGGGATGCCGGCAAAGCGCACCAGCACCAGCCCGACCAGCGCACTGAGCAGCACAGTCAGGATCGTGGCGAACAACATGACATGCCAGGACTGGATGGCGGTCATCAGCACACCGATGGTCATGGCGTGGGCGATCAGCACGCCTACCGTGCCCTGGCCCAGCTGGAAAAGCTTTTTATTCATGCGGATGGTCGCACCCGATACACCGAAACCGATGGCGACCAGCATCGGGCCAAGGAACAGCGCCGCAGGAACGTTCAGGTACTTGAGAAATTGCCCGAAGGTGCCTGCAACCAGCAGCAGGCTTGCCCATTGGGCCAGAGGAGGCAGCGTGGATAGCGACAGACTTGAAGCACGTGGCAAGGAGGTTCTCCCAGACTTTGGCTGCCGATCAGGACCTGACCGGTCGTATAAAGTATCGACACTTCAATCGATCAAGTCTATTTTCTAATAATCATGAATTGATAACTTTGGTTGATGGATATGGACCTGCGGGACCTCACTTATTTCGAAACCATCGCTGAACTGGGTCATCTGGGACGCGCAGCCGAAAAGCTCAATCGCAGCCAGCCGGCACTGACCAAAAGCATTCAGCGTCTGGAAGAGTCTTTTGGTACACGTCTGTTCCAGCGTGACGGGCGACGCATCAAGCTGACCCCGGTGGGCGAACTGCTTCAGGCCCGGGGCAGGGAGTTGCAGCAGAGCATTGCCCAGACCCAGCGGGAGGTCCGGGATTTCGCCAGTGGCATGGTGGGCAATATCCGCGTGGGTTGCGCGGCCACGATGGCGGAATACCTGATGCCCAAGCTGACTTCGGCCTTGTTGCAACGCGCGCCGGACGTGACCTTGAAGCTGGTGGTCGGACAGGACGACTTGCTTGGCGAATCACTGCGTTCCGGGCAACTGGACATGATTATCTGCTCGCTGATTCCTGACGATGACCAGGTTGTCAGCTACCCCATTCTCAAGGACGAAGCGGTGGTCATAGCCAGCAAGCAGCATCCGATTTTCAAGGCGCCGCTGCAGATGAGCGACTTGAATGCCTATCGCTGGGTGTTACCGCCCACAGGTGTGTCTTCACGTAAATGGCTGGATGCGACCTTTGCCGCCCATGGTTTGCCGCTGCCCGTGGTGCAGATCGAGGCGAACTCCATTTCCCTGCTGCCGGGGCTGATTGCCCAGAGCAACCTGCTGAGCTTTATCGCCAGGGAGTCACTGGAGTTTGGCAAGAACATGCAGCATCTTCGCGAAGTGCCTCTGGAGCAGACCACGATGAAACGCACCATTGGCGTGACACTGCGCAGCAGTGGTTACCTGTCACCGGCCGCCCAGAAAATGCTGCAGATGTTGCGTGACAACGGTGGCGAATTTGTAGGCTGGACCTGAGGTTTTGCGCTTTTATCCGCGGCTGCGATAGCCTGTGGTCATGCAGATGCGTAGGACGTATCTGATTTCATGAGAAAAACAGGAGCTAGGCATCCATGCAGACATCTTCATTCGCAACAGACTTTTCTCGATTTGCCACTCCGGTACAGCATTTTGGCGGTGACCAGTCGCCTTTGAACGATGCCGATGCCGATGAAGACAATGATCCGGAAGGCTATCTGGACCTGGATATCCTTGGTCTGGATGATTTTGTCGATGCCGACAAGCTTGACCCGACCATTACCGGTGATATCGGGTCATCGACATTGGGGTGAGCCCCAACTCCAGCCCGCGTAGGAGCTAATTTATTCGCGAGAGGCCGCGACATCCGGTACATATTCATCATCTGGAATGCCTCTTCGCGAATAAGCGGATCGCTGCCCGGTTGCTCCTACTTTGAGGTCAGATACCGGGCCAATGCTTCGATCCCCGACTCGGCACTCGGGCTGCTTCCCGCCCAGGTGCAGGCCAGCATCAGGTTGCGGGGCAGGTTGAAGTCTTCCACGATGAAACCCTGGCTGTCGAAACCGTTTTCATCATGAGGCACCAGTTCGCGTAACGAGGCGACGGGCTCGAAATATCCCCACACCGGTTTGTTCAGCGCCACCGCCATGCCAACCTCGAACGCGGTGCCTGAGTCGGGTTCCAGGCCGCGAAAGACATTGAGGTTGGCCAGCACCGCCGTGCAACGCTGGATCATTGCGATGTTCATCGTGCAGATCAATTGCGCTGTGTCGTGAGCAGACAACCCGGACGGCACTTCATTGTCGAACGGGTACAACCCTTCCAGACCCTGGGCTGCACACAGGTTCTTGAGGTATTGACCATATTCGACGGCGTCCTGGCGGAACACATCAAAACCTGCGAGGTAAACCAGCGGCGCTTGCATATCCGCTCCTTGCCAAAAAGGGCGATCTTACGGCCCGCAGGCCCTTTTGCGAAATGCACCATTTATCGGGCGACCTGAAAACCGATGGATTCATGGCTGGAATCTGTACGGATAACCAGTATCCTTGGCCGCCTGTCTCTGCCGTATGTGACCGTATCCTTGAGCACTCCACCTCTCGACAATCCGTTTTATTACCTGGAAAACTTCCGTCAGGTCCTGGCCTGGATCGTTCAGCGTTACGACGATCTGCTGGATGAGCACGAGCGCCGGTTTATCAGTGATTTTTCCGGGTTGCCGACGCCTGCCCAAGGGTTGCTGGTGCGTATGGTCATGCGCAAGGGCACGCTGTTCCGGGCCAGCAAGCTCGATTACGACGAAATTGGCGATACCCGCGAAGCGGCGCTGCCATTGCTGGCGCATGGCTTGATCGACGCACGTCCGCGGCTTGATCTGGAAGCGTTGTTTCAATTGCTGCGCAAGGACGAACTGAGCCAGTGTTTCAAGGCCCATGCGGTAAAAGGGCCGGAGCGCAAGCCGCAGTGGCTTGAGCGGCTGCAATCGGTCTATGAAGTCGCCCAGCCTCTGGATCAGTGGCACCCCGACCTGGACGATCAGGTATTCGAGCTGAAGGTGATGCCGCTGTGTGATCGCCTGCGCCTTCTGTATTTCGGCAATCTGTATCAGGAGTGGTCGGAGTTCGTGCTGGCGGATCTGGGCATCTTTCGCTATGAGAAAGTCGAATTTTCCCCGGATTCACGGGCCATCAGCGAACGGGTGGACATAGACGTCTGCCTGCAATTGCATGCCTGCCGGGAAGCCATGGAGCAGGGCATCGAGCTGGCGTTGCTGGCCGAACAGGCGATGGCCATCGAAACACGCAATCCGTGGCTGCAAAGGCGCTGTGCCAAACTGCTGTTCCATATCGGGCAGCAGGCCGAGCGCTTGAAGGAATGGCCGCTGGCACTGGAGGTCTATCGCCAGTGCAATTATCCCGGTGCGCGTTCGCGGCAGATCCGGGTTCTGGAACTCAGTGCCGAATATGCCCAGGCCATGGCGCTGCTGGAGCAGGTCAGGGCCGTGCCACAGAACGATGCCGAGCTTCAGCATCTGCAACGCATTCTGCCGCGTTTACAGCGCAAGCTGGGTCTGGCGGTCGAGAAGCGTGCGGCCGCTCGCAGCGTGTCACGCCTGGATCTGAGCGTTGTGCCGGTGCCGGGTCTGAGTGTCGAGTTCCTCACCCGCGAGCATCTGGCAGAAGAGGGCAGCGAGGTGCATTACGTCGAGAATGCGCTGATCAACTCACTGTTCGGCCTGCTGTGCTGGAAGGCTATTTTCGCACCGCTGCCGGGAGCGTTTTTCCATCCCTTCCATAGCGCCCCCAGCGATCTTCTCAGCCCGGATTTCTACCAACGCCGTGCCGCATTGTTCGATGAATGCCTGGCCCAGTTGGAAAGTGGTACCTATCAGGCGACGATTCGTGAGCACTTCCAGAGCAAGTCCGGCCTGCAGTCGCCCTTCGTGTTCTGGAGCGTCCTGACCCCCGAGTTGCTTGAGCAGGCTCTGCATTGTTTGCCTGCCGAGCACCTTGGCCACTGGTTTCGCCGCTTGCTGCAAGACATCAAGGCCAATCGCACCGGCATGCCTGACCTGATTCAGTTTTTCCCCGAACAGCGTCGTTATCGCATGATCGAGGTCAAGGGACCTGGCGACCGGCTACAGGACAACCAACTGCGCTGGCTGGATTTCTGTGCCGAGCATGGCATGCCTGTAGAAGTCTGTTACGTGCAGTGGGCACCCGATCAACTGGACTGATCTCAGTGATCCGAGGGTTTTTTATCATTGGCGGTACTGCTGTCGTTATCGCCGTTCGAGCCCTGAGTGCTGTCGCTGCCCATCCCGTTGGTTTGCTCCGGGTCCGGGACCCTGCCGTCCGCTTCGGGGCTGCTGCCGTCGGTGTTGTCTTCCTGATCGCTTTTCAGCTCCATGGCCGGGCTGTCCGGGTCATTGCCTTCTGGATGGGTAGGGCCGGTCGATCCTGCCCATGTACCTGCGCTCATACCTGCCAGTAAGGCCGCAAGGCCCCAAGCCGCTATTCGGTTGCCGATCATGATGTGAGTCTCCAATGTTGGGTCGTTACCTGTCATTGGTCTGGACTGGGAAAAGATAGGTGCGATGCTTCCGACCGGCGGAGTCTTCAAGACCTTGTTGCTATAAAAAGTCATCTCCAGCCTGACATTGGTTCTAAAAAGACGCGCTTTCTTACAATTTAAAAACAGAGATGGCTCTGCGCCATCTTGATGGGGTGGCAGATTGATATTTTTCGGGATTCAGGAGGAAACCCCTGTAAATACGGGGCTTTACCGGTTTTTTATGGTGGGCGGGCGTAGGAGATCGACTACAAAAAACGCTCATTTCTGACACGAGTCGACGGACTGTCATTAAACAGCAACATTTCAGGTTTTAAATCCGCCTCGGGCCTCCTTAAGTGGACCACCACACTTTCTCCTGGACTGAGGTATTACCGTGATACTGCTGACTAAAAAACGCTTGTCGCTTCTGATCGCTTCGCTGTGCCTGAGCGGTGCTGCCCACGCGACTGATGTTACTGGCGCTGGTTCGAGTTTCGTTTTCCCGGTTATTTCAAAGTGGTCCCAGGACTACAGCAAGAATTCTCCAAACCGCATCAACTATCAGTCGATCGGTTCGGGCGGCGGTATTGCCCAGATCAAGGCAGCAACCGTTGACTTCGGCGCATCCGATGCCCCGATGTCGGCAGAAGACCTGCAGGCCGCTGGCCTGGGTCAATTCCCTAGCGTGATCGGTGGCATCGTGCCAATCGTCAACGTTGAAGGCATCGAAAGCGGCAAGCTGAAGCTGGATGGCGAGACACTGGCCAAGATCTTCATGGGCACCGTGAAGACCTGGGACGACGAGGCCATCAAGGCCCTCAACCCTGGCGTGACTCTGCCTAAAACCAACATCACTGTTGTTCACCGTTCCGACGGTTCGGGCACTTCCTACAACTTCACCAACTACCTGAGCAAAGTCAGCCCGGAGTGGAATGAGAAGTTGCAGTTCGGTTCCACCGTCAAATGGCCAGTGGGTGTGGGTGGCAAGGGTAACGAAGGTGTTTCTGCCTACGTCAAGCAGATCAAGGGTTCCATCGGCTACGTAGAGTACTCCTACGCGGCAACCAACAAACTGTCTTACACCCAGCTGAAAAACGCGGCTGGCAAGTTTGTAACCCCGACTTCCAAGACCTTCGCCGCTGCGGCTGACACTGCCGACTGGGCAAGCGCCAAGGATTTCGGTCTGATCATGACCAACGCTCCGGGCGACGAAGCATGGCCGATCACCGCCACCACCTGGATCATCATGTACAAGAAGGCCAAGAACGAAGAGCGAAGTGCAGCCACTTTCGACTTCTTCAAGTGGTCTCTGGAAAATGGCCAGAAGCAGGCCGAAGAACTGGATTACGTCGCTCTGCCGAAATCGCTGGTTGAGCGTGTAGAAGGCTACTGGAAAACCGAATTCACCAAGTAAGTGATTCAAGCCTGTAGCTCACCCCTGTCATCAACCGCGATATCGGTTCGGTGACGGGGGCTTTTTCTTGCGAGTGGACTCAACATGACTGAAAACACCCAATACCTGTCCGCGAACGTCTCAGACATCGACTCCGAAGGCGAAAAGCGCGCCAAGCGGGATCATCGACATGACGCCTGGTTCAGGCGTTCGCTGCAAGGCGCCGCCATGCTGGTGCTGGCATTGCTGGGATGTATTGCCCTGTCGACCCTGTGGGGCGGAAGTCTGGCATTCGAGACCTTTGGTTTTGGTTTTCTGACCAGTTCCGAATGGGACGTGAACAACGGCAAGTTTGGTGCCCTGGTTCCGATCTACGGTACGCTGGTGACATCTTTTCTGGCTTTGCTGATCGCCGTTCCGGTGAGTTTCGGCATCGCCATCTTCCTGACGGAAGTCGCGCCGCCCTGGTTGAGGATGCCCATTGCCTCGGCCATCGAGCTGCTGGCCGGCATTCCTTCGATCATCTACGGCATGTGGGGGCTGTTCGTATTCGGCCCGTTCATGGCTGAACACCTGTCGCCGTGGATCAATGAAAACCTGGGTGGCCTGCCCATTATCGGCAGCCTGTTCCAGGGCCCGCCGCTAGGTATCGGCATGCTGACCGCAGGTATCGTCCTGGCGATCATGATCACGCCGTTCATTACTTCGGTGATGCAGGAAGTTTTCCGTACCGTTCCTACGACCCTTAAAGAGTCTGCCTACGCCTTGGGCGGCACGACCTGGGAAGTGGTCTGGGACATCGTTCTGCCTTACACCCGCTCGGCGGTGGTTGGCGGTGTGTTCCTGGGGCTGGGTCGTGCTTTGGGTGAAACCATGGCAGTGACCTTCGTTCTGGGTAACGCCCACCAGTTCTCCGCATCCCTGATGATGCCGAGCAGCTCCATTGCATCGGTCATCGCCAACGAGTTCAACGAGGCCTACACCGACCTGCACCGTTCGGCGCTGATCGCACTGGGCTTCCTGCTGTTTGTGGTTACTTTCATCGTGCTTGCCCTTGCACGTCTGATGTTGTCGCGTCTTTCGCGTAAGGAGGGGTTATGAGTAAGGACGTAACCGGTAGCGAGCGCCTGTACCGGGTTCGTGATATCAAGAACAAGATCGCAATGGTGCTCAGCTGCGGCGCCACTGCATTCGGTCTGTTGTGGCTGGTATGGATTCTGCTGACCACCATCATCAAGGGCATTGATGCCCTGAACCTGCAACTGTTCTCCGGCATGACCCCGCCGCCGGGTGTCGAAGGCGGTCTGGCCAACGCGTTCTACGGCAGCCTCCTGATGTCCGGTATCGGTCTGTTGATCGGTACGCCAATCGGCCTGATGGCCGGTATCTGGCTGGCCGAGTTCGCCCGCTACTCCAAGCTGGGCAACGCAGTGCGTTTCATCAACGACATTCTGCTGTCGGCGCCGTCGATTGTGCTGGGTCTGTTCGTGTACACCGTGGTCGTGCTGCCGCTCAACCAGCTCACAGGCCAACAGGTCGGTTTCTCGGCGATTGCCGGTGCCCTGGCCCTGGCATTGCTGGTGATCCCGGTGGTGGTGCGTACTACCGATGAAATGATGCAACTGCAACCTTCGACCATGCGCGAAGCCGCATTGGCCCTGGGTGTGCCGCAATGGAAGCTGACCCTGCAAATCGTCCTGCGTGCCGCCAAGGCGGGCGTGGTGACAGGTGTTCTGCTGGCGCTGGCACGTATCACCGGCGAAACCGCGCCGCTGCTGTTCACCGCTTTCGGCAACCAGTTCTGGAGCAGCGACCTGCTCAAGCCAATCGCCAGCGTTCCGGTGGTTGTCTTCCAGTACGCCATGAGCCCGTTTGAAGACTGGCACTCCCTGGCATGGGCCGGTGCATTGGTCATGACGCTCTTCGTACTGATACTGAGTCTGCTTTCTCGCTTAATTCTTCTGCGCAATAGGGCGTCCTGATGAACAACCTTTCCCTTGCCAACGAAAAAACCAAGATTCAAGTGCGCGGTCTGGAGTTTTTCTACAACGACCAGAAGTCACTGAAATCCATCGACATGATGATCCCTGAAAAGCGCATCACGTCGATCATCGGCCCGTCCGGCTGCGGCAAGTCCACCCTGCTGCGCGTGTTCAACCGTATCTACTCGATGTACCCGAAACAGGAAGCGCGCGGCGAAGTGCTGCTCAATGGCGAAAACATCCTGGCGCCGGGTTACTCGATGAACCGTCTGCGCAGTCAGGTGGGCATGGTGTTCCAGAAGCCGGTGCCGTTCCCGATGTCGATCTTCGAGAACATTGCCTACGCTATCCGTCACCACGAAAAGCTGTCGCGTCGTGAAATGGAAGACCGCGTCGAGCAGGCCCTGCGTGGCGCCGCTTTGTGGGATGAAGTGAAGGACAAGCTCAAGAACAGCGCCACCAGCCTGTCCGGTGGTCAGCAACAGCGTCTGTGTATCGCGCGTACCATCGCACTGCGTCCTCAGGTCCTGCTGCTCGATGAGCCGACTTCGGCACTGGACCCGATCTCCACTGGCCGTATCGAGCAGTTGATCACCGAACTGAAAGAGCAGTTCACCGTGATCATCGTGACCCACAACATGCAACAGGCGGCCCGTTGCTCGGACTACACGGCGTTCATGTTCATGGGTGAACTGATCGAACACGGCGATACCGACACCATCTTCACCAAGCCTTCCAAGACCCAGACCGAAGACTACATCACCGGTCGCTTTGGCTGATGCCCTCCAGGGCGGGCACCGCCTGGTGCTCGCCCATGAATTCCTCGATCCGGCTGCGCAGCCAGCGTTCTGCCGGATCGCTGTCCATAACGCTCAACCATGTCATCGACAGATCCAGCCCCGGCGTACTGAACGGCAAGGGCTCATCGTGCAATAACCCTAACGCACTCATTGCACTGGCCGTGAAGTCTGACAGACCGGCGATCAGGTCGGTCCCGGCCATCAGCGCGGGCAGGGTGGTGAAGCGCGGCACGGACAGCACCACCTTTCGCTTGCGTCCCAGCGCCGTCAGCCACTCATCGGCAAAGCTGCTGACGTTCGCTGCATGGGACACCACCACATGAGGCCGTGAACAGTATTCATCCAGCGTCATGGGTGTCGACGACTTGTCGGCCCTTACAACCCGCGGCTGTACATTGCGCAATGGCTTGCGCTTGGCATTGGCTGGCAGGTCGCGGGTCAGGCAGACGCCTACGGTAATCTCGCCGGACATCAGCACTTCCGAGATATTCAGGTAATCGACGTGCTTGACCACCAGCACCACGCCCGGTGCTTCCTTGCGTACCGCCTTGAGCAAGGCGGGGAGCAAGCCGAATTCCACATCGTCCGACATGCCAATGCGAAAGGTCATGGTGCTGACCGACGGATCGAAGTCGCTGGCCAGGCTGAGCGCCATGGACATGGCATCCAGTGCCGGGGTCAGGTGCCTGAGAATTTCATGGGCGCGGGCGGTGGGTTCCATGCGATGACCGACCCGGATGAACAGCGGGTCGTTGAGCAGGCTGCGTAACCGATTGAGTGCAGCACTGATGGTCGGCTGGCCGAGAAACAGTTTTTCGGCAGTGCGCGTCACATTGCGCTCCAGCATCAATGTCTCGAAAACCACCATCAGGTTGATGTCTGCCTTGCGCAGTTCATTGCGATTCATCGTTATTCCTTTGCTCCATGCCAGGCCGTACTTCGAAAGGATGGCGACAGTCTATCTGACTCGGCGTTAACACTATGAAATGTCTGCTTGCGTGACAGGAGCAAGTCTGTAGGCCAGCATGATGAATTCCCGCATGTTCATGCTCCATTTCCTACAGGAGGTTCTTTATGCGTGCTGCAAAGATCGCAGGTTTTCTCATGACACTTGCGCTGCCGGGTGCAGTGTTTGCCGAAACGCCCAGCTATGGCCAGCAACTCGAAGGGTTCGCCTATCCCCATGCCCTGAAGAAATTCAGCTTCCAGTCCCAGGGCCAGAAACTGGAAATGGGCTACATGGATGTCGCGCCCACCGGCAAGGCCAATGGCCGCACGGCCGTATTGATGCATGGCAAGAATTTCTGTGCCGCTACCTGGGAAGACAGCATCAAGGCACTGAGCGAGGCGGGTTATCGCGTCGTGGCGCCGGATCAGATCGGTTTCTGCACCTCCACCAAGCCTGGCTACTACCAATACAGCTTTCAGCAGTTGGCAACCAATACCCATGAGTTGCTGACCAGCCTGAAGGTTGACAAGGTTTCGGTGATCGGTCATTCCACTGGCGGCATGCTGGCTACACGTTTTGCGCTGATGTATCCGCAACAGACTGAAAAGCTGGTAATGGTCAACCCGATCGGCCTTGAAGACTGGAAAGCCCTGGGCGTGCCTTATCGCAGCATCGATCAATGGTATGAGCGTGAACTGAAGGTAACCGCCGAAGGGATTCGCCAATACGAGCAGAAGACGTATTACGACGGCCGCTGGAAGCCTGAGTACGACAAGTGGGTCGATATGCTGGCCGGTCTGAACAAGGGGCCGGGCCAGAAAGCGGTCGCCTGGAACTCGGCGCTGATCTACGACATGATTTTCACCCAACCGGTCTTCTACGAATTCCCGAAACTCAAAGTCCCGACCTTGCTGATGATCGGTGATGCCGACACCACAGCCATTGGCAGCGATATCGCGCCACCGGAGGTCAAGGCCCGGATCGGTAATTACAAGGTGTTGGGCAAGCAGGTTACCGAAATGATTCCGGGCGCCACCCTGGTCGAGTTCAAAGGCATGGGGCATGCCCCTCAGATGGAAGATCCGGAAGGCTTCAACAAGGCCCTGGTTTCAGGTTTGCTCCTGAAATAGATGCCAGGAGCGAATTCATTCGCGAATGAATTCGCTCCTGCGCGCGGAGGGGTTCAGGACAGCAGTTGTGAGAACGCCTTGTCTGCCTCCAATACCGCAGGCAGGCCTTTGAACAGGGCATCCAGGTCGATGCCCTCCATCAACGGGCCGCTTGCTGCCTTCTGTGCTTCAGGTGTGGCGCCGCCACCGGTTTCCAGTGCGTCGGAAATCACGATGGCCTGAGCCACGATGCGTGGCAGCGGGGCGTTGTCCGGTGCCTGGACCGGGTTGGCCTGATAGGCAATCGCCTGTTTGATGACATGCGGCAGATGCCAGCGGTTGGCAAGCTCTGCACCCACTTCCGGATAACCGAAGCCCAACTGCAGTGTTTCATTGGCTGCACGTCCTGCTGTCCCGGCCCTGGCGGCGTTGTTCAACCGTTCGGCCACTTGTGGCGCACCGGTCTGGATCAGCAGTTCACCAATGTTGTGCATGACCCCGCACGTAAAGGCGATTTCAGGATCTGCGCCGGTCTGCTTGGCCAGCATCCGGCAGATCCCCGCGACCTGGAAGCTTTTGAGCCAGAACGCCTTGAGATCGAAACTTGGCCCGGCCTTGAAAGCACCCGTCACTGCCGAGGCCATCACCAACGTGCGCAGGGTATTGAAGCCCAGACGCATGGCTGCGTCTTCGATACTGGATGATTCCCGGGAGCCGCGAAACCGTGCAGAGTTGGCCAGACGAAGTACCTTTGCGGCAATCACCGGGTCCTTCTCGATATTGCGGGCGATGCTTTCCAGGTTGGAGGAGGGGTTATCGAACTGCAGCATCAGGTCCTGGGCCACTTTGGGAATGCTGGGCAGGCTGTGCAAATCTTCAAACAGTTTTTCAAGAGTCATCGATGGCATCCTCGTACGTCGGATGATTCAACGATAGTCAGTTTTTTCCTCTGTGCACGTTTGCCGATGCATTGTGAGAGGTGCATCTCAGCTCTGGCACCCTGAGCACATCATCCAGGGTATTTACGATGCGATGAGCGGCGTTGAAAAAACTGGATAAAAAGTTTATGGCATGTTTATGGTCAAGTAAGGCATGTCCTTTTGAAAAGTATGTGCACTCGCCAGAATGATCATTCAAGTCGGATTGTTCGGCACTTTATTGACGTCATTAATGAAAAAATTAAACAGGAGACGTTTTCAGACAAGGCATTTTAAATAAATGCTCAAATTGTCATGGAAAATGCATGTGTGTATGATATCAATTCGCTCCGTTTCCGGAGCAAGCTGTTGCTGAAAGCTTTCTGGATTGCAGGCACCTACTGACATATCAGCGGTTTTTGCCAATCTCCCTGGTTCGTAGAAACGACACAGTTGTCAGGCTTTTCGGGTGATTGCTATTTCGCCGTTCCGGTTTCTGCAATGGAAGTATTCTCATGATTAAAAGTTTAGGTTTCAGCAAGAAAATTCTGCTGGCGGCTGCGTTGATTGTGGTGGTCGCGTTTAGTGCGTTTATTGTCATCAACGACTATCGACAACGCCAAACTTTGAAATCCAATGTCCTGTCCGAATTGCAACAGCTGGGCACTCTGACGACTCAGAATATTCAGACCTGGCTGGAAAGCCGTTCGCAACTGCTGCAGTCCATGGCCCAACAGATTGCTGTCGATGGCAAGGCCCTGCCTCAATTGCAACGGGCAATCGGCTTGCAGGCTTACAGCGAGAACTTCCAGCTCAGTTACTTCGGCAGCACCGAAGGCGTGATGTTTTCCATTCCGGCTGGCAATCGCGCCGCCGATTACGATCCGCGTGCCCGTGGCTGGTACAAGGCAGCGCAGAACGCGCCCGGCATCATCGTCACCGAACCTTACATAGCCGCTTCCTCGGGCAAACTGGTGGTCACCCTGGCGACACCGGTCAAGATCCAGAATCAGTTTGCCGGTGTCGCGGGTGCGGACATTTCCCTGGACAGTATCAGCAAGACCATCAACTCCCTGAATTTCGGCGGCCATGGTTATGCGTACATTGTCAGTGCAGAGGGCAAGATCCTGATTCACCCGGACAGCAAGCTGGTCCTCAAGAACATCAGCGAAGCCTATCCGAACAACACGCCCAAGATCGTGGCCGGTGTCAGTGAAATCACCTCCGGTGGCAAGACGGAGTTCGTCTCCTTCACGCCGGTCCAGGGCATTTCAACAGCGAACTGGTATGTCGCTCTGGTACTGGATCAGGAAGCGGCCTACTCGATGCTCAGCGAGTTCCGCACGTCGGCGATCACCGCCATGGGCGTGGTCGTACTGGTGATCATCCTGTTGCTGGGCCTGCTGATTCGTGTGCTGATGCAGCCATTGCACCAGATGGGGCGCGCCATGCGTGACATTGCGGACGGTGAGGGCGATCTGACCAAGCGGCTGGCCATTACCTCCCAGGATGAGTTCGGTGAACTGGCGCAATCCTTCAACCACTTTGTCGAGCGTATCCATACCTCTATCCGGGAAGTGGCTTCCACTGCCGGGCAACTGGGTGAAGTCGCAACGCGAGTGGTCAAGGCGTCCAATTCGTCCATGACCAACTCCGATCAGCAATCCAATCGTACCGAAAGTGTTGCCGCAGCCATCAATCAACTGGGCGCTGCAGCCCAGGAAATCGCCCAGAATGCTGCTCGCACTTCGCAACAGTCCAGCGATGCCAGCGACCTGGCCGGTGAAGGGCAGAGCGTCGTGCAGCAGACCATTGCTGCGATGAACGAGCTTTCGGGCAAGATCAGCGAGTCGTGCGTCAACATCGAGAGCCTCAATGGCAAGACCGCCAATATCGGGCAGATTCTCGAGGTCATCACCAGCATTTCCCAGCAGACCAACCTGCTGGCCCTCAACGCTGCCATCGAGGCGGCTCGCGCAGGTGAAGCGGGCCGTGGTTTTGCCGTGGTGGCCGATGAGGTCCGCAACCTGGCGCACCGGACTCAGGATTCTGCCCAGCAAGTGCAGACCATGATCGAAGAGTTGCAGGTCGGCGCCCGGGAAGCGGTCGTGAACATGACCGAAAGCCAGCGTCAGAGCGAGGACAGCGTGAGCATCGCCAACCGCGCCGGTGAGCGTCTGGGCAGCGTCACCCGACGTATCGATGAAATCAACGGCATGAACCAGTCGGTTGCTACTGCAACTGAAGAGCAGACCGCCGTTGTGGAGTCGATCAACGTCGACATCACGCATATCAACACCCTCAACCAGCAGGGTGTCGATAACCTGCGCTTGACGCTGGATGCCTGTAACCTGCTGGAAGAACAGGCCGCCCGTTTGCAACAATTGGTGGGAAGTTTCCGCATCTGACGTGTGAAACAGGGCTACTGAATATCCCCTTGAACGATTATCATCCGGCCAGTCTTTTACTGGCCGTGGTGTGAGCGCCCCACGGTCTGTCGTTACCCGCAACGTCTGGCGAGGGTGTTTTGATGGTGGGCAGGTTGATCTATCTCATCGGGCCGTCCGGCTCAGGCAAGGACAGCCTGCTGGATGCCGCACGGGAAACATTGGCCTTCAATGATTGCCGTATCGTGCGGCGGGTCATTACCCGTTCTGCCGAGGCCGTGGGCGAAGCAGCCCAGGCCGTCAGCGTCGAACAGTTCGAGACCATGCGCGAGCAGGGCGCCTTTGCCTTGAGCTGGCAGGCTAATGGTCTGCGCTACGGAATTCCCATCGAAATAGACCAGTGGCTGCTTGAAGGCCATAACGTGCTCATCAACGGTTCAAGGGCTCACTTGCAGCAGGCGCAAGTGCGTTATCCGACGCTGCTGGCGGTGCTGCTGACGGTCGATCAGCAGATCTTGCGTCAGCGTCTGTTGGCACGAGGACGTGAATCGGTCGCGGAAATCGAAGCAAGGCTGGAGCGCAACGCTTCCTTTGCCGTGAATGTAATGGCCAGCAATCCCTCGGTTTTCCTGCTGGATAACTCCGGCGAACTGCAACAGACCGTCAACACCCTCATTCGCTACATCAACAGCCAGCGCGAACCCGCCTGACCGAACCATCGGTCCACCAGGGCACATCCACACAAGGCTATGCCCTTATTACGGTCTAGTCTCAATTCCCACACCTTCGATGCGTCGATTGCGTATGACGTCGCGCGAATGTCGTCCTTGTTCCTGTCACTGCTGCATAACATGAGGATTGATGTTTATGGGCCTGTTGAAAGTCAAAGATGGCACCGAGATCTACTACAAGGATTGGGGTTCCGGGCAACCGGTAGTGTTCTCCCACGGCTGGCCGCTGGATGCCGATGCCTGGGATGCCCAGATGAACTTCCTGGGTCGGCTCGGCTACCGAGTCATTGCCCACGACCGGCGCGGACATGGCCGCTCAGGCCAGCCGTGGGATGGCAATGAAATGGACACTTACGCCGACGATCTGGCCGAGCTGTTCGAGGCGCTGGACCTGAAGGATGCGGTTCTGGTCGGTCACTCCACAGGCGGCGGCGAAGTCGCCCGCTATATTGGTCGTCATGGCACTGCACGGGTCGCCAAGGCGGTGCTGATTGGCGCAGTACCGCCGATCATGCTCAAGACTGAGGCCAATCCCGACGGGCTGCCTATCGAATTCTTCGATGGCATTCGCGAGAGCGTCACGGCCAATCGTTCGCAGTTCTTCAAGGAACTGGCGATACCTTTCTATGGTTTCAACCGCGAGGGCGTCGAGGCTTCTCAGGGCACCATCGATGCGTTCTGGGCCATCGGCATGCTGGGTTCTATCAAGGGCGAGCTGGATTGCATCAAGGCATTTTCCGAAACCGATTTCACCGAAGACCTGAAGAAGTTCGATATTCCCACCTTGATCCTGCATGGCGATGACGACCAGATCGTGCCCATAGCCGCTTCGGCTATTAAAAGTGCAGAGCTGGTGCGTGGTTCGGAGCTGAAAATCATCCCCGGTGCCTCTCATGGCATGTGTACGACATTGATTGATGAGATCAACGGCTATCTGCTGGACTTCATCAAGCAATGAGCCGTTCGCGAATGAATGCGCTCTCATCAAACAAGACGCAAGACCATGAATTAGAAAGTATTTTATGTAGGGTAAAAATGTTATCCGGCGTACATATCCATTATTGATATGTGCTGCTCCTACTGGTTCCGCCTTTACGGCGGCCCCCTTTTGTTTCGGCAAAAGGGGGAAAACCATCCGCTCCGGTTCGGCCCCGCCTTGGGGCGGGGTTCCCTCGCTCCGGCATTGCTCCGTGGGTACGCGCCGACGGGCCTTCCATGGCCCTGCGGCGGCTTGCTCGGCGTCCTGCCTCGCACCCCACTACGCAATACCTCCACTCGGCCGTCACCCACGTCGCAATCGGTGGTGTCTGGAGGATTTTTGCTCATCCCGGTAGGAGCGAATGAAGCTCCTACACAACAATCGTGAGAGCGCCGCAGAACGCGCCGTAAAGGCGCAAGGCGGCCTCAAGCCGAACCATGAACCTGGAAACACCTGCTCCTGTTTGCTGCGCGACAGCGCGGTGCCGAGGCGGCGGGTGATCTCCTGCAACCTCAAGCAACATACCTCTTTCGGATTGAGGCATGGACCCGCTTTTGCATGGAGACCCCGAACTCCACCCGTGAAGCTATTCCATGACTGATAAAAACATGCCCGCAGCATTGCGTTTCATGTTGGCTGCGCGCCGCAGCGAACTGGAAGGCCTGGAAGGATTGGCCTCCACTTGCCAGATGGTGACGCAGGTCGGCCAGCTGGTGCATGCCCTGCAACGTGAGCGTGGTTATTCCAATATGTATCTGGGCAGCGGCAAGGCCCATCACCTGACCCAGCTTGATGTACTGACAGCCGAGGCCAAGGCCATCGAAGCCCGGGTCCTGGACTGTTTCGAGCGTATTGATCTGGACGCTGCCAGTGCATCCGACCGCGCCCGGCTGTTCAACCGTATCGCCTATGTCATGCATGGCCTGGATGAACTGCCTGGCTTGCGGCGACGCATTCGCGAGCAGCGGCTTAAGCCTCAGGACGCCACCATGGTGTTGAGCCGTCTGATCGGTGGCTTGCTGGCGGTTGTATTCGAGGCCGCTGACACCGCCATCGACCCGGTGGTTACCCGCGTTCTGGTGGCGATGTTCAATTTCATGCAGGGCAAGGAACTGGCAGGGCAGGAGCGTGCCTGTGGCGTGGGCGGCTTTCTGGCGGGCTATTTCGATGCTGCAGCTCATGACCGGCTTCAACATCTGGTGCAGAGCCAGGAGCGTTGTTTCCAGACCTTCATCCAGTTCGCCGACGACGATGCCCGACGCCTGTGGCGCAATCAGGAAAGCAGCGATTGTGTGGCGCAGCTTGGGCGTTTGCGTGGCGTGGCGTTGAAAACCTCGGAGGCCGAGAAAGTCGATTCGATGCTGTCGGAGGTCTGGTTCGACCTTAATAGCCTGCGCATTGATGCCATGCGCGATATCGAGATCTACCTGGCCGATGGGCTGCTGGCCCGTTGTCAGGAGAGCATCAAGCAGGCTCGTGCCGATCTGGACAACCACCGCCAATTGCTCGCCCGTCTGGTGAGCCTGGAAGCTGAAGGCAGTGTCGATCAGGCGCGCCTGTTCAGTGTCCAGGCCATCGATCTGGACAGCACGCCAACCGATGGCCTGGGGCCGAACCTGGGGCGTTCGGTTCTGGATCTGTTGCAGTCTCAGACCCAGCGCCTGCTGAGCGCCAACGATGAGCTCGAAGAGGCACGACAGGCCCTCAACGAACGCAAGTTGATCGAGCGGGCCAAGCGCCTGTTGATGGATGAACATCAGTTGAGCGAAGGCCAGGCCTACGAGCGCCTGCGCCAGTCAGCCATGGAGCGCGGCCAGCGTATGGTCGACGTCTCCCAGACCCTGCTGGCCTTCGCCGCCGCTCGTCCTGCACCGCGCAAGCGTCACTGACCCTTGTGCACTTGCGCCGGGCAAGCGGTGCAGGTCGCGCCCCAGTAATGTGCGAAACGATCCCGAGGCGCACAGCGAGCCAGACACATCTTCGCTACAAGCCACGCGATTCGTGGTTGTTGCAGAGCTGGCATGCAAACTGCTTTACAGGTTGTGCAAGCCGGGTGCTTCAAGACGAAGACTGCGGCACATAAGCGAATTCCGGACAACGGCGTCCACACGTTCATCGGCAAAGGCCTGGAGCGTGTGTACGCCGTTTTTTTATGCGTGTTTTTGGGGGAGTGATATGGACGAGAAGCCAGATAGCCACGAGCAAGACAGCCCGGAAAATGCGCCTCGGCGGTCTTTCCTCAAACAGTCGCTGGGCTTGCTGGGCGGCGGTGCGGCATTGAGCATTCTGCCGCCAGGCTTGCAGTCCGTGGTCTGGGCTGCTGGCACCGATGGCCTGGAAACCACCAGTGCCAAGCTGGGGTTCATTGCCCTGACCGACGCTGCGCCGCTGTTCGTGGCTGACGAGAAAGGTCTGTTCGCCAAATACGGCATGACCGGTGTCGAAGTGCTGAAACAGTCTTCCTGGGGCACCACACGCGACAACCTGGTGCTGGGCTCGGCCAGTAATGGCATCGATGGTGCACACATCCTGACGCCCATGCCTTATCTGATCGCCGCAGGCAAGATCACCCCCAATAACAGGCCGGTGCCGATGTACATCCTGGCGCGCCTGAATGTGGGTGGTCAGTGTATTTCCGTTGGCAACGAATACGCTGACCTTAAGCTGGGCCTCGACTCGGCACCTTTCAAGGCTGCACTGGATGCCAAGAAAGCAGCAGGCAAGAGCATCAACGCCGCAATGACTTTCCCTGGCGGCACCCATGACCTGTGGATGCGCTACTGGCTGGCGGCCGGTGGCATCGACCCGAACAAAGACCTGTCGACCATCGTCGTGCCGCCACCGCAAATGGTCGCGAACATGAAGGTCGGCAGCATGGACAGCTTCTGTGTGGGCGAGCCGTGGAACGGGCAACTGGTCAATCAGAAGATCGGCTACACCGCCAACACCACCAGCGAAATCTGGAACAACCACCCGGAAAAAGCTCTGGCGTTGCGTGCCGATTATGTAGATGCCAACCCCAATGCGGCCAAAGCCTTGCTCAAGGCAGTGATGGAAGCACAGATGTTCTGCGATCAGCCTGAAAACAAGGAAGAGGTCGCCAAGATCTGCGCCAAGCGCCGCTGGATCAACGCACCTTACGAAGACATTGTGCAGCGCATGAAAGGCAACTTCGATTACGGCACCGGTAAGGTCGTGGAAAACAGCCAGTTCATGATGCGCTACTGGAACGAGTTCGCGTCCTACCCGTTCAAGAGCCATGACCTGTGGTTCCTCACCGAGAACAAACGCTGGGGCTACCTGCCGCAGGGCTTCGACAGCCAGGCGCTGGTGGACAAGGTCAACCGCGAAGACATCTGGCGCAAGGCTGCAGCTGAACTGAATGTACCGGCGGCACAGATTCCGGCCTCCACCTCGCGTGGTATCGAGAGGTTCTTCGATGGCAAGACCTTTGATCCGCAAAACCCGCAGGCCTATCTGGACAGCCAGACCATCAAGGCTTTGTCCTGATAGTGGCCACTCGCTTGGGAGAAATCGATGAACGCTGAAAGTAAAAGCTTCAAGGCCGCGGGAACGCCCGTGAGCGTTACCGGCAAGCCCGCCAGTCGCTGGCCTGCACGAATCAAGAACCTGCGTCAGTTCCTTGTGCAGGGTGTATTGCCACCGCTGGTGGTGGGCGCGCTGTTTCTATTGCTGTGGCAAATGCTCTGCAGCGGCAAGGGCGCGGCCTTGCCGCCGCCGACCCAGGTCATTCATGAAACCTGGGAACTGATCATCCATCCGTTCTATGACAACGGCGGCAATGACAAGGGCATGGCCTGGCAACTGCTCGCCAGCCTGCAACGTGTCGCTTACGGCTATACGCTGGCAGTGGTCGCCGGGATCAGCCTCGGGGTGCTGATCGGTCAGTCGGCCTGGGCCATGCGTGCACTTGACCCGCTGTTCCAGATCCTGCGCACCGTACCGCCACTGGCCTGGTTGCCGCTGTCGCTGGCAGGCTTCAAGGACAGTCACCCTTCGGCGATCTTCGTGATTTTCATCACTGCGATCTGGCCGATCATCATCAATACCTCGGTGGGCGTGCGCAACATTCCCGATGACTACCGCAACGTGGCCAAGGTCCTGCGTCTCAATGGCGTGGAGTACTTCTGCAAGATCATGTTGCCTGCTGCTGCGCCGTACATCTTCTCCGGCCTGCGCATAGGTGTCGGTCTTTCCTGGCTGGCGATCATTGCCGCCGAAATGCTGATCGGTGGCGTGGGTATCGGTTTCTTTATCTGGGATGCGTGGAACGCCTCGCGCATCAGCGACATCATCCTGGCGCTGATCTACGTCGGTGTCGTCGGGTTTCTACTCGACCGGTTGGTGGCCCTGATCGGTCATCTGGTCACTCGCGGCACATCGGCCGGTTAAGGAGCAAGCACATGAATGCGCACGACAAGTATCTGAGCATCGAAAACGTCAGCAAGACCTTCGAGCGTGATGGCGTCTCCAGCCAGGTCCTGACCGGCGTCAACCTGGAAGTGGCGCGGGGCGAGTACATCTCGATCATCGGCCACTCGGGTTGTGGCAAGTCCACGGTATTGAACATCGTGGCCGGGCTGACCGAATCCACCAGCGGTGCGGTAATCCTGGATGGCAAAGAGGTTCGCACACCGGGCCCGGATCGCAGCCTGGTGTTCCAGAACCATTCGCTGCTGCCCTGGCTGACGGTCTACGAGAATGTGGCGCTGGCGGTCGATAAAGTCTTCAAACGCAGCAAGAGCAAGGCCGAACGTCATGAATGGGTGCTGTATAACCTGGACATGGTCAGCATGAGCCACGCCCTGCACAAGCGCCCGAGCGAAGTGTCTGGTGGCATGAAACAGCGGGTCGGCATCGCCCGTGCGTTGGCCATGCAGCCCAAGGTCCTGCTGCTGGACGAACCCTTTGGCGCGCTGGATGCGTTGACTCGCGCCCACTTGCAGGACGAGGTGATGCGAATCCAGAGCGAATTGCAGAACACGGTGCTGATGATCACCCACGATGTGGACGAAGCGGTGTTGCTTTCCGACCGCATCGTGATGATGACCAACGGCCCGTCGGCGACCATCGGTGAAATTCTCAAGATCGACTTGCCGCGCCCGCGCAACCGCATCGCTATGGCCGATGACCCGCTGTACAACCAATATCGCCATGCGGTATTGAGCTTCCTGTACGAGAAGCATCGCAAGGTGGAGGCGGTGGCTGTTTAGCACCACTGCCGTGTAAGCGAATTCATTCGTGAATGAATTCGCTTGGCAGATGTTTAAAGCAGCGTCCCGATCCACATCCATAACGGCAATGTCCCCACCGACAGAAGGGTGGTCAGGCAAATCGCCGAGCTGGTTTTCTGGACGTCCGGCACGGTCCGGGCAAAGCCCAGCACATTGACCCCGGACGGCCCGGCTGCCATCAGCACCAGCACGGCCCGCGGCATGCCTTCGATGCCCAGCACGACACAGGCCAGCAACACCAGCAGCGGCATCAGCGCGAGTTTGGCGAAGGTGATACCCAAGGCCTCGGCGCTGGGTGTCAGCCGGTAGCTGGAAAGGTTGGCACCCAGCACGATCAAGGCGCAGGGCAGGGCAGCCTGGGCCAGCCAGGTGGTGAGGTGATCGGCCCAGTCGGGTAATGCCAGGCCGGACAGATTCAGCGCCACGCCCAGCAACAGACCAATGATCATCGGGTTCGCGAGGCTCGCAATCAATGAGCGCGAATTGAACGGCTCGTTGCCCGCAAAACTGTCGTACAGGCTCTGGAAGCTGAACAGCAACAGGCTGTGAACGGCAATCACGGTAAACAGCAGAACCAGCCCCGGATTGCCGAACAGACCGGCAATCATCGGAATGCCGATCAGCACGTTATTGGAAAAACTCGCCGTCAGGCCGAATGGCGTCGGGTGTCCGGCAAAGCGGTGGTTTACCAGATTGACCAGCGCAAACACCATCAGCGCAGGAATGAAGTAGGCCGCCAGTATCCGGATATCCAGACCATCGTGCAGGGGTGCCTTGGCCATGCCGGTAAACAGCACCATGGGCATGAACAGCTTGAAGGCCAGATTGCTCAGGGCCTTGGTGCTATCGGGAGTGAGTGTCTTGCGGCGTCCCAGCACGTACCCCAGGACGATCAACAGAAATATCGGCAGGATGGCTTGGGAAACGGCCACAGATTCAAGCTCCTTGGGGGATGGCCGGGCATTATTGCGCTGTTCGCCCGGCCATGCCTATCACATCGCCCCGATATCCGGCTTGAGCGTGCTCGATCCGCCATAGATGGGTGGGTGAGTGACGATATGGGTCAGGTCCACCGCCGAGTTCATCAGTTTTTGCAGGTCCGGTCGCGGGCGGGACAGGCGCGGGTCGCCTGCGGTGGCCTGTTCGAGCGCCTGGGCGCAGGCCATCAAGGCTGCATCGCCCCGGAAGCCGCCAATCATTTGCAGGCCGAACGGCATGCCTTTGTGGTCCAGACCACAGGGGATCGAGACGGCAGGGTTGGTGGTCAGGGTGATGGTGTAGCACAGCGCCAGCCAGCGATAGTAATTGTCCAGCGGCACGCCATTGACTTCACGCAAATACAACTCGGTCCACGGGAAAGGCGAAACCGGTGTGGTGGGGGCGAGGATCAGGTCGTAGCGCTCGAACTGCTGCTGGAAACTGCGGAAGATGCGGCTCTGTTCGCCATGGGCCTTGACGCAATCCTGCAACGACATGGCCGCGCCCATTTCATAGTTGGCACGGGTGTTGGGGCCGAGTGCGTCCGGGTCACGCTCATGGGCATCCTGAAGGCCGGCGACAAAGGCTTCGGCGCGCAAGACATCGAAGGTGCGATGGGCGCTTTCCAGATTCAGGTCGATGGCCTCGCAGGATTTGAACAGGTGCTTGAGGGCGTCGATTTTTGCCCGGAACACGGCGCGGATTTCGTTATCCACGGCGCAACTGCCAAAGTCTTCGCTGTAACCGACGCGCAACTGGCTCAGGTCGATGGAGCGGGGCGCAAACTCGTCGTTGCTGATGGCATAGCTCAACGGGTCGGACTGGCCCAGACCCGCCGATGCCCGCAATTGCAGCAAGGTATCGGCCACAGTTCGGCCCATGGGGCCGACCACTGAAATGGGAGTCCAGCCCAGTTTCTTGCGCTCGCTGGGCACCAGACCTGGTGAAGGCCGCAGGCCAACGATGCCGCACAGGGCGGCGGGAATGCGCAATGAGCCCCCGGTGTCGGAGCCGCTGCACAGCGGCACCATATCCACCGCCAGCGCAGCAGCCGAACCGCCCGATGAACCACCGGCATTCAGGTTTGGATCAAAAGGATTGCCGGTGGCTCCCCAGACCACATTGCGGGTGTTGGCTCCTGCGCCCATTTCCGGGACGTTGGTCTTGCCGACCATGATCGCTCCGGCGCTGCGCAGACGGTCTACAAAGACATTGTCACGGCTGGGCACATTGTCGCGAAACAGTTGTGAGCCGTAAGTGGTCAGTACGTCGGCGGTTTCTTCCAGGTCCTTGATGCCGATGGGCAGGCCATGAAGCAACCCCAGAGGCTTGCCTTGCATCACCGCCTGCTCGGCTTCTGCCGCTTCCTTGCGGGCGCGCTCGAAACAGGTGGCGGAAAAGGCATTGATCTTTGGGTTGAGGGTTTCGATTCGCTGGATGCAAGCGTCCAGCAGTTCGACGGGGGAAAGTTGTTTGTTGCCGATCAGGGTGCGCAGTTCGGTGGCGGGTTTGCTGAGCAGGTCGGAGTGAGGCATGGGGGCAGTCCTTGGAATAAGCGGTGGGCTTTTTCGCGAATAAATTCGCTCCTACGGCGTTGGTGTAGGGGCGGATGATTCATTCAGCGCCAGAATGGTCGCGACCAGTGCCTGGCCTCTTGGGACCAGGGTCGCCAGTTCCAGGTATTCGCGATCGGTATGCACCTTGCCGCCGACCGGCCCCAGACCACACAGGGTCGGGATGCCCAGGCTGGCGGTAAATCCGGAGTCGGCGCAGCCACCGGTGAATTCGCCTTCCACGATGAAACCCAATTCAGTTGCCTGTTGCTGATAGAGACGCAAGAGCTCGGTACTGTGTCTGGCTTCCATGGGCAGGAAGGTGGTGGCTTCCAGCAGACGGGCCGTTGTGCCGGGCAGTTCCTCTTCGGCGACGATGGCCTTAATGGCCTTGAGAATTTCATCCCATTGCCTGAGTTCCACAAAGCGCACATCGAGCTTTGCCGTGGCGCTTGGGGCGACGGTATTGCTGGAGGTGCCGCCGGACATCAGACCCACATTGGTGGTGATGCCTGCCGCATAGTCAGTCAAGGCATGCAGCTTGATGATCTTGTGCGCCAGTGCCTGAATGGCGCTGGCACCGTCGGCATGGTTGACCCCCGAATGCGCGGCGCGGCCGCTGACTTCGATGATCAGCGTGGCGCCACCTTTGCGGGCGCTGACGACATTGCCGCTGGCGCGTCCCGGTTCCGGGTTGAGCACGGCCTGGGCTGCACGGGCATGACGTTCAATATGAACACGGGCGCTGCCCGAACCGATTTCTTCATCGCCGGTATAGAGAATCTGTACCGGAAACGGCAACGGCGGCAGGCGTTTCAGGGCCTTGAGGGCGAAGCAGTTGAGCACCAGCCCGCCTTTCATGTCTGCCACGCCCGGGCCGTAGGCCAGTTTGTCATCGCGGGAATAGCCGCGAGTGGCGGTGGTGCCTTTGGGGAAAACCGTGTCGCGATGCCCCAGCAGCAGGACCGGCCTGCCCGGACCGCCCGGCAGTTCGGCCAGCAGTACATCGCCGAAATTCTCGACGGCGATGCGTTCGACGCCGATGCCATCGGCCTGTAGCTCGGCGGCGAGCAGTTCACCGACCGCATCGACGCCAGCCTTGTCGTAGCTGTTGGAGTCGGTGTCCACCAGCCGTTGCAATAGCGACTCCATGGCATCGTGCTGTCCGGCGAGCCATTGGGTGGCCAGCTTTTTAGCTTCATTCATAAGGCGTTCTCCAGTGCCTGATGTTCGCGGGTCAGGCGTTCAGCATCATTGCCCAGGTCCCAGAACAGACCGGTCATGATTTGCAGGCTTTCCTTGACCACCGGTGCCAGCAGGTGTTCGTTGGGAGCATGCTGCGAACACGCCGGGTACGAATGTGGCACCCAGACGGTGGGCAGGCCAAGTACTTCTGCAAACACATCATTGGGCAACGAGCCGCCAAGGTTGGGCAGCAACGCGGGTTTCTTGCCAGTGGTGGTGGTCAGCGAAGCAAGTGCCCATTCCACCCAGGGGCTGTCAGGCGACAGGCGAGTGGCGTTCATGACGTCGATCCGGCCTTGCTTGACCTCGACATTGCTGAAGCCATGGGCATCCAGATGAGCACGTACGGCTGGTATGAAGGTGGTGTAGTCGCTGTCCACCACAAAGCGCATATGGCAATGGGCAAAGGCCTTGCCGGGGATGGCGTGAACCGGAGCGTCCGGGTTGCCGGTCTTGAAAGCCAGCACGTCCAGGGTATTCCAGCCGAACACCTTTTCGCTCAGGGACAGGCCTGGCTCGCCCCAGTCCGGATCGATATCGGGGTCACCAGGACCGCCACCCACTTCGATATCCGCCAGCGCTTCACGCACTTTTTCAGGGATGGCCTTGGGCATCAGCCCGGCGACTTTCACCCGGCCCTTTGCATCGACCATGCTGGCGATGGCGTTGGCCAGGATGATGCCCGGGTTGGCCAGCAGTCCGCCCCAGTTGCCGGAGTGATGCGCGCCTTCGCGCAAGTCCACGTTCAGCTCGAAATTGAAGACGCCCCGCGAGCCGAGAAACAGCGTCGGTCGTGACGCCGCCAGACGAGGGCCGTCGGACGCAATGAAGATATCGGCCGCCAGCGCTTCGCTGTATTTTTCGCAAAATTCGCGCAAGCCGGGGGAGCCGTCTTCTTCGCCCATTTCCAGCAGCAGCTTCACATTAAAACCCAGCTTGCCGTTGCGAGCCTTCAGGGTCTGCTCCAGTGCGGTCAGATTGATCAGGTGCTGGCCCTTGTTATCCGCTGTGCCGCGACCGTACCAGCGATCCCCGCGTTCGACCACTTGCCAGGGCGACAGACCTTCGTACCATTGCGCGTCGTAACCGCGCACCACATCGCCGTGGCCATAGCTGAGCAGGGTTGGCAGGTGCGGGTCTTCAATGCGGGTGGCGATCATCAGCGGACCGCGTCCGGCCACCGGGTTTTCATGGATCTGCACGCTGAAGCCCAAGCGCTCCACATGCGGCGTGATGAACTCCTTCAGGTAGCGATAAAGCTCCGGCAAGCTGGCGGCTTCCTGGCTTTGGGTCGGGTAGGCGACGCTGCTTTGCAACAGGGCGAAGAAAGCGCCGTTGTCGAATTGTTCGCAGACGTTATCGATAGCGTTCGAGCGACTACTCATGAGGCTACTAGCTCCAGGGGTTGAGGGGTGTCGCGAAGATGGCAGCGCACGGTTCCGCCCTTGACGGAAACATTGGCCGGATAGTGCTGCTTGCAGGTGTCGCCGCTGCTTGGGCAGCGCGGATGGAAGGCGCAGCCGGTCGGGGGCGACATCGGGTTGGGGAAGTTGCCATGCAGGCCAAGGTCGGGAATGCCCAGATGCGGGTCGGGGGTCAGCACCGAGTCCAGCAGTGCCTGGGTATAAGGATGGCCAGGCTCGGAGAACAGCGATTCGCGGCTGCGCTCTTCGACGATGCGGCCCAGATACATCACTGCGACTCGGTCTGCCAGGTGTTCGATCACCGCCAGGTTGTGGCTGATCAGCAGGTAGGTCAGGCCGAACTCGCGCTTGAGGTCCTGCAACAGGTTGAGGATCTGCGCCTGTACCGAAACGTCCAGCGCCGAAGTGGGTTCGTCGCAGATCAACACATCCGGGCGCATGATCAGCGCACGGGCGATGGCCACACGCTGCCGCTGGCCACCGGAAAGCTGGCTGGGATAGCTGTCGATGACCCGTTTGGGCAAGCCGACCACATCAAGCATTTCTTCTGTGCGCTTGCGGCGTTCGGCCGTGTTGCCGATGTCATGCACGATCATCGGCAGGGTCACGATTTCGCGCAGGGTCTTGCGCGGGTTCAAAGAAGAGTAGGGATCCTGGAAGATCGGCTGGATGCGTCGCGCCATTTCCTTGCGGTCGGTGGCGGCCAGATGCTTGCCGTTGACCAGTACATCACCGCTGCTGGGCGGCAGCAGACCCAGCAGCATTTTCGCCAGGGTGCTCTTGCCGCAACCGGACTCGCCCACCAGCCCCAGTGTTTCGCCGCGCATCAGGCGCAGGGACACGCCATCCACGGCTTTCAGGGTGGCGGTCGGTTTGAAGAAACCGCGATTGATCTTGAATTCCCGACGGATATCACAGAGTTCCAGAGCGATATCTTTTTTCATGACAGTGCTCCTTCCCGGTGGAAGACGGTGGGCGTTGCGGGAGTGGCAAACAGGCAGCGGGCCATGTGGTCGTCGTTTTCCACGGGGGGGACGTGACTGGCGCAGGCTTCAATCGCTTGTGAGCAACGGTTGCGGAACGCGCAGCCTTGTTGTTCGCCTACCAGGCTCGGCACCAGACCGGGAATCGACCCCAGCGGCTGACCCGGTTGCGTGCGCCCCGGAATCGGGATACTGGCCAGCAGGCCACGGGTATAAGGATGCTGCGGGTTCTCGAACAACTGCACGGCGGGTGCCGTTTCGACGATTTGCCCGGCGTACATCACCGCAACCCGGTCGGCGATGCGGGCGACCAGCCCGAGGTCGTGGGTAATGAAGATCACGGCCATGCCGAATTCTTTCTGGATATCGCGAATCAGCCGCAGAATCTGCGCCTGAATGGTCACGTCCAGCGCCGTGGTGGGCTCGTCGGCGATGATCACATCGGGTTCGCACATCAACGCCATGGCGATGATGACCCGCTGGCGCAGGCCGCCCGACAATTGATGCGGGTATTGACGCAGGCGTTCGCCCGCATTGCTGATGCCGACCTTTTCCAGCATCTGCCCTGCACGCAACATGGCATCCTTGCGCGACACCTTGCGGTGGCGCAGCAGCACTTCGCACAGCTGATCGCCAATGCTGTAGGCCGGGTTCAGCGAGGTCATGGGTTCCTGGAAGATCATCGCCAGGCGGTTGCCCCGCAGGTCGCACATCTGGCGTTCGCTCTGGGTCAGCATATCGATGCCGTCCAGGCTGAGTTGCGTTGCGGTACGTTTTGCCTTGCGCGGCAGCAGGTCCATGAGCGCCAGGGACGTCAGGGATTTTCCGCATCCCGACTCGCCGACGATGCACAGCATTTCGCCGCGCTCGACATGGAAATCCAGGCCGCGAACGGCGTGCAGGGTTTCCTGGCCAAGGGGGATATCGACGCGCAGGTTTTCAACATGCAAGAGAGCCATGTCCGGATATCCTCTGTCAGTTGCGCCCATCGGGCAGGATCAAGTCACGCAGGCCGTCACCGACCAGGTTGATGCCCAGCACCAGCACCATCAGTGCGACACCGGGGATGGCGATGACCCAGGGGGAAAAGAACATGTAGGGTTTGCCTTCGGCGATCATCAGGCCCCAGGACGGAATCGGCGGTTGTACACCCACGCCCAGGAACGACAGCGCCGACTCCAGCAGGATGGCGTGGGCCATTTCCAGGGTGGCAACCACGATCAGTGCGCCGACCAGGTTGGGCAGGATTTCACTGGCCAGGATGCGAAAGGTCGAGCAGCCCAGTGCCTGGGCCGAGGCGACATATTCGGCATCGCGAATCTGTTGCACCGCCGCACGGACCACCACTGCGAAACGGTCCCACAGCAGGCAACCAAGCAGAATGATCACCACTTTCAGCGAACCGCCCATCAGCGAGGCCGAGGCCAGCGCGACCATGACCACGGGCATGGCCAGGCGGGTGGTGATCAGGTAGCTGATCACGGCATCGACCTTGCCGCCGAAGTAGCCGGCCAACAGGCCCATGACCGTGCCAATCAGGCCGGAGATCAGTGCTGCCGAGAAACCGATGAACAGTGAGATACGCGCGCCATAGAGAAGGCGCGACAGGTAATCGCGGCCCAGCTTGTCGGTGCCCAGAATGTAATCCCAGGTGCCGTTGGCCATCCATACCGGCGGCTTCATGCGCAGCATGACGTCCTGAGCGTAAGGGTCGTAAGGCGCAAGCCACGGAGCAAACAACGCGCCGAACAGAATGATTGCCAGCAGCAACATGCCAATCGCAAAGCCGCGATGACGCAGGCTGTTACGCAGGCTTCGCAGGATGCTTTTCGCCGGTGGCTGGTAGTCGTTGATGACCAGAGCGGATGAGGTTGTCGTGCTCATGGGGCCTCCTATTTCACGCGAATGCGCGGGTCGAGCAGTGCGTTGAGCACGTCGGCCAGCAGGGTGAGAACGATGTAGATCACGGCAATCAGCAACACCACGGCCTGAACCACCGGGAAGTCGTCACGGGCGATGGCATCCCAGGCCAGTTGACCGATGCCTTGAAGGGAGAACACCGTTTCGATGACCACCGAGCCGCCGAGCATGAAGCCGAATTCCACGGCCGCCAGTGCGACCACTGGGATCAGGGCATTGCGCAGCGCGTGCTTGAACAGCACGGTCGAAGGGCGCAGCCCTTTGGCGCGAGCAGTGCGGATGTAATCGGAGTTGAGCACATCGAGCATCCCGGCGCGGGTCAGGCGCATGATGGCCGGTGTGGCGTAGTAACCCAGGGCAATGGCGGGCATCACAAAATGCGCCCAGGTGGCATTGCCGGAAACCGGCAGCCATTTCAGCGTGACCGAGAACACCACGATCAGCATCAGGGCAAACCAGAAGCTGGGCATCGCCTGACCCAGAACCGCGATGCTCAAGGCCAGACGATCAATCCAGGTATCGCGCTTGACCGCTGCCAGTACGCCCAGCGGAATGGCGATCAAGAGGGCGATGCCCAGAGCCATGGCTCCCAGGCCGAGGGTGATCGACAGGCGCGAGGCGATCAGGTTGTAGACCGACTCCTGAAAGAAGAACGAATCACCCAGGTCCAGGCGCAGCAGGTCGCCCAGCCAGTTGAAGTATTGAGTGACCAGCGGCTTGTCGAGGCCGTACTGCACACGGATCTGCTCGATCTGTTCGCTGGTGGCTTCCGGTCCGCCAATGGCGGTGGCCAGGTCACCGGAAAGGTGCAGGAGAGAGAAACTGATGATCGACACGGTAATCGCCACGCACAGGGCGATACCAAGGCGACGCAAAAGGAATCCATACATGGCAAGTGACCTTGTATCCATGGGATGACATTGATGAGTGCGCAGTGGTGCCGCACTCACCGATTTACTTCAGGTGGCGCTTACTTCCAGCTCGACAGAACGAAGCGCGGCAGCTCGTCCGGGTAAGGCTTGAAGTTCAGGTCCGAGACATACGCATAGTTCATCGAGTAGTTGAACAGCGGTGCCCAGTAGGCCTGTTCGCTGATGCGCTGCAAGGCCAGGCGGTAGTTGTCCTTGCGCACTTGTGGGTCCAGCGCGTTGTCTGCGGTTTGCAGCCAGCCCTGGACTTGCGGGTCCTTGATGTTGTCGTCCGGGTTGCCTTTGAACCATGTGCCGGCCGAGGCCGAGGTGTCGAGGATCGAGAACGAGCCCCAGGCCTGGAACGACATCGGCACCTTGCCGCCGCGCTGCTGGTCACGCAGTGCCGCGTATTTCAGGTAGCGAAGCTTGGCGTTGATCCCTACGGCGCGCAGGTTGCCGATAATCGCCTCTACATAGTCTCGGTCACGGTAGGCGAAGATTTCAGTCTCGAAACCATTGGGATAGCCCGCTTCTGCAAGCAGCGCCTTGGCCTTGGTCGGGTCGTAGTTGTAGACCGTTGCCGCCGTGGTGTCGCAACCGAACTGACCAGGGTAGCAGGCCACTTGCAGCGGCTTGCTTTCGCCGCCCACCAGTTGTGAAGCCAGGCCTTCACGGTTGATCGCGTGGTTGATTGCCTGACGCACCTTGAGGTGCTTCATGGGCGAATCGGCGCTGGAGGTGCCACGGGCATCGAGGATCAGAAATCCGATACGCATGGTCCCGCCGCTGGTCACCACCAGGCTTTGCATGCCCTTGAGGCTTTGCGCCTGATCCGGTGCCACGCGCCAGACCCAGTCAACGCCACCGGTCATCAGCTCGGCGAGGCGGGTTTCGGAGTCCGCAATCACCTTGAACTGGATATGACCGATTTTCGGCTGGCCTTGCGGGCTGCCCTGGAAGTAGTCCGGGTTCTTGTCCATGTTCACGCCGACACCGCTGGTGATGGACGCAACCTTGTAAGGGCCGGTACCCACCGGTTTGCGGCTGAACTCAGCCAGGCCGACTTTCTCGAAATAGTTTTTCGGGAACATCGGTACGGCATTGGACAGGTATTCGAGTGCGGCCGGGAAGGGCTTTTTCAGGTGCAGGCGGACGCTGTAATCCCCCAGCTTTTCTGCGCTCTTGATCCAGTCGACGTTTTGTATGGTGACGACCTTGGAGTCCGGCGACACCACGTAGTTGAGGGTGAACACCACATCGTCGGCCGTGAAGGCATCGCCGTTGTGGAATTTCACGCCCTGGCGCAATTCGAAATCGATGGTGCTGTCGTCGACCTGTTTCCAGCTGGTGGCCAGCATGGGTTCCAGTTGGCCGCTGTCGGGGTTGCGATAGACCAGGTTATCCCAGATGAGTCGACCCAGAATGACGCCTTCGCGCAAGTCGTTGTGATAAGGACTGATGTTTTCAGGTTCACTGTCGGATGCGTAAACCAGCGTGTCATCGGCTTTGCCTGCGAAGGCGGAAAAGCTGCTGAACAAGCCCAGCAGCGCAATGCTGCGAGCGAAACCCTTGATGCCCATGCCGTCATCTCCATAAGGCGAAGTGGTTGTATCAAAGGGCAGTGGATCGCAAATGCGAAAGGAGAAAGGAGTACAAGCAGGCAATGGTTTTATTAGGCCTCGACACGACTCTAGGCAAAGCGTATCAATGCCACAAGCACAATCTTTCGATACTTGCTTTGCCGAAAAGGCAACGCTGGAGGCGTTCATGCAGCTCTACGGTGTGCAATCCACGGCCTTGCGCTACTTTCTGGAAGTGTCGCGCTGCGGGTCGATCAGTGAGGCATCATTGCGACTGAATGTCGCGGCATCGGCGGTCAGCCGCCAGATCGCCAAGCTGGAGCGGGATCTGGATGCGGTGCTGTTCGAGCGGCGTGCCCGAGGCATGGTGTTGAGCGAGGCGGGGATACGCCTGGCGGCCTATGCGCGCAAATCCCAGCTCGAAGCCGAGCAGGTGGTACTGGAAATCACCGAATTGCACGGCTTGCAGCGCGGTCATGTCCGCATTGCCTGTTCCGAAGGTTTCGCCCTGGAATTTCTGCCCAAGGCCATCGCGCTGTTTCGCCGGACCTATCAAGGCATCCATTTTTCACTGGAAGTCTGCGCACCGGCCCAGGCCACGGAAAAGGTACGCTCCGGCGATGCTGACCTTGGCCTGACGTTCAGCCTGACGCCGCAAAAGGAGATCAAGGTCGAATACATCCATACCGGAGCCATCTGCGCGGTGGTGAGCAACCACCATCCTCTGGCAGAACGCCCGGAAGTCTCGCTGGCAGAGCTTCAGCCTTATGCCATCGCCTTGACCAATACCGATACGACACTGCGCCAGTTGTTCGATATCTGCTGCGGCGTACAGGGCCTGCTGTTCGATCCGGTGCTGACCAGCAATTACATAGGCGCGCTGTTGCGCTTTGTCCGGGAGGAGGGCGGCATCAGTCTGTCCAGTGAAATGACGCTGGACAGGCGTCTGCTTGGCAAGGAGTTGCGCTCTCTGCCGATCAGCGACGAAGGCATGAAAGCCCGACGCATCGAGTTGCAGAGCATGGCCGGGCGCAACCTGCCTGCGGCGGTCAGTGCGTTTCGGGACTTCCTGATCGAGGAGCTGGCGAAAACCTGATGCGCAATACCCGAGGAGGCATGTCTGGTTCTCTGGTTGCTAATGTTATAGTGTATCAATATTGGCTGGCGTAGAACGTTGCCCATATCGCTTACATCATGCTTCGCCCGTGGTGGCGAAGCAGGCCAACGAGATGAACTACAGAAATGAATAACCCCCTCCCTGACGTTGCCCTGACGGAAGTTTCCAAAGTCCTGATTCCCCTTGACTGGGTAGGCATGCAAGGTGTCGAAGTCCCGATTCATTTGGGCGAACCCGGTGTGGCGCATCCGATACATGCCTATGTGGATCTGCAGGTCGACCTGGCGGATCCCGGCGTCAAGGGCATTCATATGTCGCGCCTTTATACCTTGCTCGACAGCTTTGCCGAACATCAGCCATTCATTCCTGGCACCCTGGCGGCGTTGCTTGAAGCCATGGTCACCAGCCATGCCGATTGCCATTCCAGCCGCGCCCGGCTCAAGGTGAGTTTCAATCTGTTGTGTCGCCGACCGGCATTGAAAACCCCAGGCCTGAGTGGCTGGAAATCCTATCCAGTGACATTGAGTGCGGTCTGGGCAGGAGGGCGCTTATCCCTCGATGCCTCGGTGGATGTCACGTATTCCTCGACCTGCCCCTGTTCGGCAGCCTTGTCGCGCCAGTTGGTGGAAGAGGCGTTTCTGGCGCGCTTTGCCGGTCAGGAAGCATTGAGCCCTGCTCATGCGGCGGCCTGGCTGCGTGAAAATGCTTCCTTCGCAACACCTCATAGCCAGCGCAGTGTGGCAACGGTTCAGGTACGCATCTCGGAGCAGGCCACCGCGCTTGGCCTGATGGCATTGATCGATGCCACCGAAAGCGCCCTGGGCACTCCGGTGCAAACTGCCGTCAAACGCGCCGACGAGCAGGCCTTTGCCCGGCTCAATGGCCAGAATCTGATGTACGTCGAAGACGCTGCACGCAAGATCCAGCAGGCACTGGAAGGGCTGTTTGCCGCATCCAGTGTCAGCGTGCGTCACCTGGAAAGCCTGCACCCCCACGATGCCGTGGCCTATACCTCCAACTATACGTCCTGAGGACTACCACCGTGATCCGCAAGAACCCTTCCGGCCATCTGCCGGTCATTGCCGAGTCAGCCTATATCGATAAAACCGCGATCATCTGCGGCAAGGTCATCATCAAGGACAACGTCTTTGTCGGTCCCTATGCCGTGATCCGGGCCGACGAGGTCAACGCCAATGGCGATATGGACCCGATCATCATCGGTGCCAATTCCAATATTCAGGATGGCGTGGTGATCCACTCCAAGTCCGGTGCGGCAGTGACCATCGGCGAATATACGTCCATTGCTCACCGCTCCATCGTCCACGGCCCCTGCACGGTGGGCGACCGGGTTTTCGTCGGCTTCAACAGCGTGCTGTTCAACTGTCAGGTGGGGAATGGCAGTGTCGTGCGCCATAACTCGGTGGTGGATGGTCGCGATCTGCCGGAAAGTTTCTACGTGCCGTCCACCACCCGCATCGGCCCGAACACCGATCTTTCGCAGTTCCCGCCGGTGAGTATTTCGGCCTCGGAGTTCTCGGAAGATGTGGCACACACCAATATCGATCTGGTTCGCGGCTACAAGGCCTTGCAGAACGAGTTCTGAAATATGGCACTGTCATGGGCAAGCCTGACTGCGGCACAATGCGCCCGGCGTTTTGTGTGAGCGAGGCTTGCCCGCACGTTTGAAGCATCATGCACCTGTTACAGCCCTCAACGGACAAGAACCTTCCATGACAACAGCTGTTCCCTCGACTCCTGCGCCGTCCTCACGGTTGCGATCGATCGACGCCCTGCGCGGGTTGATCATTCTTTTCATGTTGCTGGACCATGTGCGGGAAACCTTCTTCCTGCACCGTCAGGTCAGTGATCCGATGGATGTCGCCACGACTGCGCCGGAACTGTTCTTCAGCCGCTTGCTGGCCCACGTGTGTGCGCCCTTGTTCGTGCTGTTGACCGGGCTTTCGGCCTATCTGTATGGCGAAAAGTACAGTGGCAGAACTGACGTTTCGGCCTTTCTGCTCAAGCGCGGCCTGTTCCTGATTGCCCTGGAGTTCACGCTGGTCAGCTTCGCCTGGACCTTCAAATTCCCGCCCACCATTATTTACCTTCAAGTCATCTGGGCTATCGGTCTGAGCATGGTTGCCTTGTCGGTGATGGTGTTTCTGCCGCGCTGGGCGCTGGTGGTGATCGGGCTGGTAATCGTTGCCGGGCATAACCTGCTGGACTCGCTGCATTTCGGTGTCGAGTCGGCCATGCATATTCCGTGGGCGATTCTGCATGATCGCGGCTGGATCGAAGTCAGTGACACCCTGCGTTTGCGCACCTCTTATCCGTTGCTGCCCTGGATCGGTGTCATCGCTCTGGGCTATGCCGCCGGCCCCTGGTTTTCGTCGGCTATGGATGCTGTTGCGCGTCGCAGTCGTTTGCTGGTCTGGGGGCTGGGGGCGCTGATCGGTTTCATGGTCTTGCGCCTGATCAACGGCTATGGCGAAAAGCCCTGGAGTGTTGGCGAAACCGGCGTGCAGACGCTGATGAGCTTTTTCAATATCACCAAATACCCGCCGTCATTGCTGTTCCTCAGCCTGACACTGGGCATCGGTCTGCTGGTGCTGATCTGGTTCGAGCGGATTCAGGAGAGGGGCTGGCTGAAACCGCTGGTGATCCTGGGCTCGGCACCGATGTTCTTCTATTTGCTGCATCTGTATGTGCTGAAGTTCCTGTACCTGATTGCTGTAGCGATCTGGGGCAAGAATCAGGGCGATTACTTCGGTTTCGATGCGATGTGGGGCGTATGGCTGAGTTCAGTGCTGCTGGCGGTGGCGTTGTTCCCGGCAGTGCGCTGGTTTGCGGGGCTGAAAGCGCGGCGGCGTGATATTACCTGGCTGAAATACTTGTAATACCGAGGTACTTGTTTAGGCTTTGTATGAAAAGTGGCTGCGCTCGGTGATGCTGCGTTAAAAAAGGCTCGGAATGCTCATTTACAATACGTAAACTCCGCTTCCTCGCCTGTTTTTGCCTTGCCTGACCTTCGCTCGCCGACTTTTCGTACAAAGCCTAGAAGTAATACCGATCAGTCAAGGTCATAAATCACTTTGTGCCTTACCTGATCGGCATTACAGATTTTGTTGCATCAATCGTGATGCGCTTCCCCCACGAAGGTCAGCGAGGTAAACAGGCCCCGCGCTTCGATATCGGCATCGTTCTTGACCGGCAGCGTGACCTCCGCCGCGATCACATTTAAACCTTCGTTACGCACGACTACATTGGCGCGACCTTCAGCATCGGTTTCGGCACTCACCACGTCCGGAGCGCTGCGGTAATCCCCGAACAGCTTGATACCCGCCGCAGGCTTGCCATCCACCAGCACACGCACCGGCAACGGTTTGCCCGGTCCGACTGTCAGCGGGTCGACCTGAGGCACGATCACGAACTTCAGTTTGTCGAATGAGGGCAGGCGAGCGCCTTCCTCATAAATCGCCAGGCTGTACTTGAAGGTATGGATCGACTCGGTGCCGCCCGGTACTTTGCTGCGGCCTTCGTTGATCCACTTCTTGTCCTTGTTTCTGGTCCACATGCCGTTGTCCAGCGCGACAGACATCACCGCCACCGGCTTCAGGGGTTGCAGGCGTGCATGGTCGTCCAGACGCTGCACCGTGACCGGAACCCTCCGGCCAGCAAGATCATAGGCCCAGGCTCCGCTGACCTTTTGCGCCTTGAAGGCGTTGTCTTCTGCGCCATGGCCGTAGACCACTTCGATATTGCCGCGACGCTGTTCGGTCCACAGACCATGAGCGCTCGCATGGCCCGCGAAAAGGGCGCCCAGCAGGCTCAAGGCCAGAACTGATGGTTTGAAAATCATGATGCGTCCTTGTTTTCCGGTCAGAGGTTGAGGGTCAGGCTGACAGTGAAGTTACGTGGCTCGCCCGGTGCGACCCAGTAATTGCTGTAGGAGCGCTCGAAGTATTTCTCGTCAAACAGGTTGTTGAGGTTCAGGCCAACGGTCACGTTCTCAGTGGCCTTGTAATGGGCGAGCAGGTCTACGGTATGGTAAGCCGGCAGCTCGAAACGGGTCCCGGCTTCGCCGGAGCGATCCCCGACATAGGTGAACGCGGCGCCCACATCAGAGCCTCGCAATACGCCTTCCTGGAATTCATAAACGCCCAGCAGGCTGCCACTGCGCTTGGCGACACCGAGAATCCGGCTGCCGGTCGGAATGGTCCGGTCACCCTTGGTCACTTCGGCATCGATATAGGCAAAGGCCCCGATCACACGGATGGCATCGGTGACTTGACCCGTCAGTTGCAGATCCACGCCCTGGCTGCGGGCTTCGCCGATGGCGCGATTGCTGTCGGTGGAAGGGTCGAGGGCCAGCACGTTTTCCTTCTCGATATGGAAAGCGGCGAGGGTGGTGCTCAAGCGATCGTCGAACAGCTCGCTCTTGATCCCGATCTCGTAACCGACACCTTCTTCCGGATCAAAGCTCTTGCCTGAGGCATCCAGGCCGTTATTGGGTTTGAACGAGGTCGAGGCGTTGGCGAACAGGCCGACTTGTGGCGTCAACTGATACAGCAGGCCGGCGCGCTGGGTGAAGGCGTCGTGAGCCTGTGTGGACCTGACGTTGGTGGTGTAATCGTCAATCTGCTGATCGAAATGCTCGTAGCGGGCACCGATCATGCCGCGCAACTTGTCGGTGAACACGATCTGATCCTGCAGGTTCAAGGCGCGGCTTTCGACGTGCTCGAAGAAGTCCGTACCGGTGCGGACACCATTGGGTTTGGCCTGACCATAGACCGGGTTGTAGATATTGATGGCATAGTTGCTGCCGCCAATATTGGTGACCCGTTCGTTCTTGCGGTAGTTCTCGTATTCGGTGCCGATCAGCACCTCATGCTCCAGCCCCACGGCATCGAAACGCCCGCGCAGCTCCAGTTGGGTGATGCTGTCATGCCAGTTCATGTCGCGTTCGCGATAGCGGCGGTTGACGGTTTGCGAGTTGGCGCTCAGCGCCCGGGACTCACTGGCGTAGCCCGACAGTTCACCTTCCTTGTAATGACTGGCCAGACGCAGCGACCAGGCATCATTGAGGTGATGATCCAGCGCGACCTGGATCATGTTGTTGTCGTTATCGATATCGTCGTCCGGCTCGCCCAGAAAGGTGGAACGGGACATGCCGCTCCACTTGTTGTTCGGCGCGACGATGCCACGGTCGAAAGTGGACTTGTGGCGTACGAACTCGGTTTCCACCAACAGGCTGGTGTCGGGATTCAACTGCCAACTGAAAGACGGGGCCACGAACACGCGATTGCTCTCGACGTGATCGCGGAAACTGTTGTTGTCCTCGACCGCCAGATTGACCCGCGACAGGACATTGCCTTCTTCATCCAGAGGCGTGTTTACGTCCAGCGCCGTGCGATAACGATCCCAACTGCCAGCACTGGTTTGCAGCGTGGTGAACGCCTCGCGTTGCGGCTTCTTGGTCACGATATTGACCGTACCGCCGGGATCGCCACGGCCATACAGGCTGGCCGCCGGGCCTTTCAACACCTCGATACGCTCTATATTGGCGGTGTCCGGCGTCGTCGGGTAACCACGGTTGGCGCTGAAGCCATCCTTGTAGAACTCGGAAGTGGTAAAGCCGCGAATGCTGTACTCGTAAAGGGTCAGACCGCCGAAGTTATTCTGCTTCGACACACCACCGGCATAGTCCAGGGCGCGTTCGACACTGTTGCTGCCCAGGTCCTTGAGTACCGAGGCCGGAACCACGCTGATGGATTGCGGAATGTCCTTGATGGCGGTGTCGGTCTTGGTCGCCGTTGCCGAGCGCGTGGCCCGATAACCCTGAACCGGGCTGGTGGCCGTCTCATAGTGGTAATCGGAGGAAATGTTGACGCTGTCCAGTTCGAGGGTTTGCGGCAGTTCTTCAGCGAAACTGACATTGCCCAGCACTCCGATTGCCAGGCTGGTCAGAGACGCGATTTTACGAGACGACATGGAGGACTTCCTGATAGTTATCGATACAATATAACATCTCCATTGAGAATTATTACTGAGTGTGAATGTAACTGGATGTAAATTTTTTGCTCTGCCGATGCCCGTCGCCATGGCTTGCCGGCAGCGAGGACCGATCACGCAGGTCCCACCGATGTCTGCGATGAGGAAATCCTGATCTGCGCTGGAGGTGGGGAGTGCATCGTCAGTGGTAAGGATGTTCAGTTGATCCACTTGTATTTATATTGGCCAAGCTGTTTTGAGAGCATAAGAGGGCTGACTCCTGGCCGTGTGTACCTGCAGAAACTCTATTGGGGTGATTTTATGAGTACGTTGTATTCGCTGCGCTCGTTTGTGAAAACAGAGGGGTCTGACGCCGAGCCCGTTGTCAGAGAGCACTTGGAGCTTCTGGTGCAACTCAGTGAAGCAAAGGCCGATTATTTCAAGATCAAAACGGCTTCTGACTTGCGTGTGTCGGGAACCACGGACAATGCTCAAGTCCCCATTGAAAGCATTCTGGAAACAGACTCCAGGGTATTTGCAGTGACAAGGATCGAAGGCGATACGATAAAAAATACCGTCGAGCCACTGATGGAAAAAATATCTCCGGGCGTGGGGAGCGGGGGTAAGAAAGCTATCAATGCCATGGTGACAAACATCGTGTCCGGCTTTCTGGGGAATTCGCCAGCCTTTGGAAATACCGAAGAATATTACATTGTCTACGCTGAGCATAATGCGCTCATAAGGCTTGATATCCACCTGTGGAATCAGAAGGTGAATTTTTCAGGGGAGGTGAAGAAAGAGTTAAATGGCCTGTTGGTAATGACCTACTCGAAATCGGCCATCGACGTGCAAAAACTTAAACTGAATACATTCATTGCTCTGTATCAGCGCCAGCTTTCTTCGATAAACCTCAAGATTGACATTGATGAGATATCCCGGATCAAAAGCATTTATAGCTTGCTTCATGACGCCTGATTCCCAAAAAAAGGTCGGTTGAAGTCAGCACTCAATTCATCCAGAGGGCGCTTGTGAGGCGCCCTTTACGTTTCACTTTTCAAGCCGCATCGATCTTTACCCTGACCGGCTGTTCACCCGCCAACTCAATGCATTTCAACGCAAGAATCGTTGTGGGATCGACCAGCGCGACGGTGTGATCCTTTATCTGAAACACCTCGCTGTGGGCGAGTACCAATGGCAATTCCGTGCAGCCGAGAATCAACACTTCAGCGCCCAGTTCACACAGGTGCTCCGCCGCCAGCAGCAATTGCTCCTTGCAGAGACCCTCCGTGAATCCGGCCTTGATGCCGCGCTCGCCGTAGATGGCTTCCATGACCATGTGCTGGTAATCGAGCCCCGGCGTGATGATCTGTAGCCCTGCGCGGTTTGCCGCTTCGTGGTAGACCTGACTTTGAACCGTACCGGACGTGGCCAGGAGGCCGACGTTCTTGCCTGAGCCGTATTGCTGCACGATCCACTCCACCGTTTCGGTCAGCATGTTGACGATGGGTACCCGCAAATGAGGCTGGATGCGTCCGACAAAAGCGTGAGCGGTGTTGCAGGGGATTGCGATGGCGTTTGCACCAGCGCTTTCCAGGCGTTTGCAGGTTGCGTACATCGCCATGGTCGGGTCGGTTTCGTCATGCAGCAAGCTGGCGGTGCGATCAGGGATCTGCGGATTCTGCTCGACCACCATCTTGATGTGTTCCTGATCCTTTCCCGCTGGAGTATGGGCAACCACTTTGCCCATGAAGTCCACGGTGGCGGCAGGCCCTACGCCGCCTACGATGCCAAGTTTGAAAGGCGGGCGTGCAGACTGGCCTTTTTCCAGCGTCGCAAAGCTGGCGTAGATTTCGTTGATATCCAGAACCGATACCCCGCGGCGCTGAAGCTCTGGGCAAACCAGTGATAGCTCCGTCATACCGGGGAGCACCACCGCAGCCCCTTGCGCCTGCAAGGAGAGACACGCCTCATGGACCGTTTTCAGAGGCGCGCCTTCAAGGTGGCCGTCCTTGATGCCGTTAACGCCGTACATCGCGTCCATCAGCGCAGACTGCGCTTCTGGATCGGGGTAAACGATCCTGAAATCCTGGCCCAGATACCGCTCGAACAGCCCTGAATGAGCGACGAAATCCGAAGCAATCACGCCCAGCGTCGTTCCGGGTTTGATCCTGAGACGAATGTGCCGTACCAGCGCCTGCATCATGTCCAGCACCGGAATGCCCAGTTCCTCCTGAATTTCGGCGCGGAACGTATGGCTGGCAAAGCAGGGAAGCATCACCGCATCGACACCGCTTTCCTCGAACGACTTGCACACCTGGAACACATAGAACTTGCGCGACGTCATGTTGGCTTCCTTGTCCAGCGGCAGCCGCACGTCCTTGAACGGGTGCTGCTCGAACAGGAAGTGGTAGCGGCCCTGATCCTCAAGCACCGCCCTGGATTTGACCAGCTTGTAGAAGAGGTCACCACCGGCCAGCGAGCCCAGCCCTCCAACAATACCCAGCTTGCGAACAAAGGCACCCTTGCTGGCCGACCTGGATTTTCTCTTCATGACCCTGCTCCTCAGGCGACCGAAACCGGGTGTCCGGGTTGGGCGTGTACATCTGCGTTATCCGCTGTTTCATCGGGCTCTTCGTGTGGCTCGGATTTCGCGACCACGGCTGTGGCGATGCTGTTGCCCACGACGTTGGTGGCGGTACGCGCCATGTCCAGAAACTGGTCGATGCCGATGATCAACAGCAGCCCGGCTTCCGGCAGGTTGAACATCGGCAGGGTTGCGGCGACCACGACCACCGAAGCACGTGCCACGCCTGCCATGCCTTTGCTGGTGATCATCAGCGTCAACAGGATCAACAGTTGCTGGGTGAAGCTCAGGTCAATGTTGTAGGCCTGGGCGATGAACATGATGGCGAAGGCCTGGTACATCATCGAACCATCGAGGTTGAACGAATACCCCAGCGGCAATACGAAACTGGACACCCGCTTGGGCGCACCGAATTTCTCCAGGGCTTCCATGGTTTTCGGGTAGGCGGATTCGCTGCTGGCTGTCGAAAACGCCAGCAGAATGGGTTCGCGAATCAGCTTGCCCAGCGTGAAAACGGAACGCCCGAGGAACAGATAGCCAGCACCGAACAGCACGCCCCAAAGGACCGCAATCCCCAGATAGAACTCGGCGATCAGCTTGCCGTAATCGACCAGCAGACCCAGCCCCTGAGTCGTGATCGCCGAAGCGATGGCCGCAAACACACCGATTGGTGCCAGGGCCATGACGTAATCGGTGATCTTGAACATCACCTTGGCCAGCTCATCGATGGTGTCGGTGATCCGTGTGTAACCGGCGCGCTTGACGCCAGCCAGCGCAAAGCCGAAGAACAGTGAGAACACCACGATCTGCAGAATCTCGTTATTGGCCATGGCCTCGGCAATGCTGCGGGGAAACACGTGGCTGATGAACACCTTGAGGCTGAAGTCGCCGGTATTGACCGGCACCGCCGCCGTCGCATGCTGGGTGACGTCCATATTGAGCCCGGCTCCGGGCTGAAACAGGTTGACCAGCCCCATGCCGATTGTCAGCGAGATCACCGAAGCGGTCACGAACCAGGCCATGGCGCGCATGCCGATGCGCCCGACCGATCGTGAGTTCCCCAGGCTGGCAATGCCGCCGACCAGCGTGGCGAATACCAGCGGTGCGATGATCATCTTGATCATGCGCAGGAAAATATCGGTGATCATCGAAAAGTACGAAGCAATCTGCCTGGCATTCTGCTCGTTCCCTGCGAAATGGTGACACGCCCAACCCACCAGCACGCCCAGTGCAATACCAATGGCGATTTGCCGTGGAAGTCTGTTTTTCTTCACGAAGCTGTCCTCAAGTGGTTTTTGATTTTTTATCCGGCAGGAGACCAATCAGATTCGCCCAATGGCTCTTGTGGCCCTGGTGCTAGCGGCGATTCTAGGGAAGCGCTTGTCAGCGATGATGAGTAATCATGCTAAACCCATGCGTTTTTGGAATAGTTGCTGAAATGGCAGCGATAGGGCTGCGAAGTCGACGTAAAATGCACCTCTCACAGCGGGAGATGCGGGTATGCAAATCAAATGGCTGGACGATCTTCTGGCTATCGCCGAATGGAAAAACTTTTCCCGTGCGGCCGAAGTTCGTTGCGTGACCCAATCGGCCCTGTCGCGACGGATTCGCTCACTTGAAGAGTGGGTGGGCGTCGAGCTGGTTGACCGTGGCACCTATCCCGTGCGACTTACCGCTGCCGGAAGCGCCTTCTGTGAAGAGAGCCGTGAAGTGTTGGCAGGCTTGCTGAGGCTGCGCTCAACCTTGCGCGAAGTGGAACGCATGCCTGGGCGTTCCATTCAGGTCACGGCCGGGCACAGCCTGTCGATGACGTTTCTGCCCAAGTGGCTTTCGCAGTTTCAGCAACAGAACGAGCAATTCAACGCACGGGTTGTCGCCGCCAACATCCATGATGCCGTGATTGCTCTGGAGGAGGGCAGTTGCGACCTGATGATCGTCTACCACCATCCCCTTGCGCCCATCATGCTGAATGCCGAACGCTTCGGCAGCCTGGCCTTGGGGCATGACGCTTTCATCCCCTTGTGCGCCCCGGACAAGAAAGGCCAGCCGTTGTACCGCTTGCCGGGCAGCGCCGCAAAACCCGTCCCGCACCTTGCCTACACCGCAACGACGTTTCTGGGGCGTGTCGCTGATATCGTCACCAAGAATGGCCCGACTCCCCTCAATCTGGAGCGCTGCTACGAAGCGGACATGGCCATGCTCCTGATGCGCATGGCCATCGAAGGCTACGGCGTGGCCTGGTTGCCACAAAGCGCGGTTGTTGACGAGCTTGAACGAGGGTTACTGGTAAGAGCCGGTGGCGAAGAGTGGAGCACCCGACTGGAAATCCGCTCTTACTGCGCGATAGCCAATCAGAACCCGACCATGCGCAAACTCTGGAAAACGCTGGAAGGGGCTTCGCGGCTGAATCAGTAAATGCTGTGAGCAAATGATGGCTAAGCGTATCGCTAATGGAAACTCCCCAATTTCTGCCCAATGTTGCTCACGGATTGCAGAAGGTGATCAACTGGTTTCGGACTTGCGTGTCCGGCTTGCAGGCATGGAAGCAGTAGAAGAAAAAAGACGGCAATTCGATATGAATATCCGGAAGAAAATCGAGCAGGCGGCTGACGATGCGATAGAAAACTATGCCCGCTCGCAAAAGTACGAACGGGTAGTGGGTAGCGACTCCAGCATCGTGTACAACGAGAAAAAGGTCGTGCTGGATATCACCGAGGCGGTTATCGAGTCGATCAAAAATCGATAGTGAAATGCAGTCTTTCATGAGTGCGCTTTGCGAATGAATTCGCTCACTCAAGGAGCGAATTCATTCGCGAAGACGATCAAACCACGCCATACACCTGCTGCAACCGGTCACGATAGAAATCAAACGCCGCCCGTGCCCCGGCAATCACTTCCTTGTCCTGTTCTTCAGTCAGTTCCAGTGCATCCAGTTGCTGGACGAAGGCGCGCCAGTGCAGGGCGCGGCCGTCTTCGTGGGCGGCAAGGTGGCGGGCGCCGTGGGTTTCGTTCAGGTCGAGCTGGCGAGTGTGTTTGAACAGGATGGCAGCGCCCAGGTTCGAGCCTTCGCTGCAATACAGCCAGCCCAGTGCATGATAGACCGAGCCGATGGCGGCCGGTGCCGGGGTGTGCGGCGTGGGGATCTGCAGATCGTTCAGGTCCGCTTCGACGGCCGGGAAGCGGTCGAGCTGGCTCAGGCCTGGCAGCAATTCGTTCAGGTTTTCATTGAGGTAGACCGGTTGCAGCGCACCATGAAAACCATGTTGCAGGCGCAGGAAGTTGCCGTAGTTTTCAATGCTCTGAAAGGGCGCGTTGCGCATGACCAGATCGTTGATGTTGTCGTGTTCGGTATGAGTCCCGGCTTTCAGTCGTTTGGCGCGTGATAGCGGTTCTGCAAGGGTGGCGGTGGACATGTCGGACTCCAGCGTGAAAGTAGAAATGCACGATAGAGTCCGCGTCAGTTGCCAACAATCGCGGGTCCATTAAGAGTTGTTAAGGTCAGAATGCGGCTTCGCGAATCAATACGGCGACCACATTCTGCCAGGCGTAAAGCAGCGGGCTGCGCGTCTCGGCGTCGATGCTGACGCTGCCTCTGAGGGCCTGTTCGATGTTCTGCGATGCTCCGCTCGGTTGCAGCAGAACCCGATACACCGCCTGTTCCGGGACGGGTTCGTGTTCCTTGTTCAGACGGGTGGCGATGCCGCCTTGATAATCCGAAGCCAGTTCGGGAGCCGAAGCCAGTTTGCGCACGGCGGTTTGCTCGACTCGGGTTACCAGCAGCTCGATGCGCGGACGAGACAAGTCCTCGGGGTAGAACCAGGCGCGATTGTCTGCGGCGATGCGGTGCATGTCCTGTTCACTGACGAAAGCCTCGATCAATGCGCTGCCCGGCGCGGCGAGGGTCGCCAGCCATTCTCCGGGCGGCAGCCATTGGCCGACAGCCAGGGGCTCGGCCATATCGACAAGGGTGCCGTCGAAGGGTGCACGAATCTGCAATTGATCGATCTGGCTGCGCAAGGCGTTGTAGCGCTCCTGAGCGGTGTCGAGTTCACGCTGCACCACCGGCAAGCGGGTGGCGGCGTCCTTGTCCATGCGCTGGAAGCTCAGTTGCCAGCTCAGGGTCTTGATCTGGAGTTCAAGGTTGCTCAGTTCATGAGTCAGCGTCGGTGCTTCAAGGCGAAACATCGGTTGATCGCGCTCGATAATCTGACCGGGCCGCACATTGATGCTTTGCAGCCGGGCACCGTTGGGCACCAGCAAGGTTGCCTGCTGGCTGGCGCGCAATAGCGCCGGAGCCTGGACGCTGCTGCGCCATGGCAGGCAGACGCCCAGTAGCAGAGCGGCGAGCACAGCGGTGGTGATCAGGGTATTGCGGTTCATGCGGTAGTCCTTGCGGCGTCCGGCCCAGTGTTGCAACTCGCGAAAGATCGGCATCAGGATAAAAACGCCGATCTCGACGGCGAACAGCAGCAGCCCCAGCAACTTGAATGCGAAGTGATAGACCAGCAGGGCAATGCCCAAAAACAGGAAAAAGCGGTAGGCCCAGGTGCCGAAGGCGTAGAGCAGCAGCGTACGTTCCAGCCACGGCTCGAACACTTCCGGGCGCGGGTCGTCCAGGCCGAACAGCCACTCGCGCAGACGCCAGCGGGCCAGCGCAAAACCACGGCTTTGCAGATTGGGAACGTCCAGCGCATCGGACAGCAGAAAGTAGCCATCGAAACGCATCAAGGGACTTAGGTTGATGGCCAGGGTCAGAATCCAGGTGGTGGTCGCCAGCATGAAGGCCGCACTGCGCAACGGGCCGTCAGGCAAGAAACTCCAGAGCAGGGTCGCCCAGGCGGCCAGTGACAGCTCCACCAGCATGCCTGCCGCGCCAATCGCCAGGCGCTGGCGGCGTGCAGTCAGGCGCCAGGCCCCGGTGGTGTCGGTGTACAGCACCGGCCACATCACCAGCAAGGCCACGCCCATACTTGCTACCCTGCAACCGAAACGCTTGCAGGTGTAAGCATGTCCCAGTTCGTGAAGCACCTTGGTACAACCTAGAGTCATGGCTGCCAGCAGCGCGCCTTCAAGGCTGAAGAAGTGCAGGAAGGTATGCACGAAGACGTCCCACTGACGGGCAACCAGGATCAGTCCGGTCAGGGCTGCCATCAATGTCAGAAGGGCAAAGCCGCGACTCATCAACGGTCGCACCCACGGCAATGTACGCTCCAGAAACGCATCGGGATTGACCAGCGGAATACGCACGAACAGGTAGTTGTGCATTAGCCAGCCGGCCCAGCCATGTTTGTTCTGCTGGCTGATCTTGAGCAGCCTGTCGTTGCCTTCCGGCCCTTGGACCTGGACCAGTTGCAGGTTGCCGAGAAACGCCGCAAAGCCTTTGATGTCCTGAATATCCAGGGTCAGGGATGTCTGGGTGTTGACCGCATCCAGCACCTTTTGGCTGTTGCCGGTTTCCCAGCGGGCCAGCATTTCCACTTCGGCCCAGCCAAGCCGGAAGAACTGCCCGCGAGCAGGGTCTTCAAGGGTCCAGCTGGGCGAGCCGTCGCGCAGTCTTGGGCCGCGATGCAGTTTCAGTTCCTGGCGCAGTTGTGGCAGGTCCATGCTTGAAGGGCTGTGCATCACTTACAGCCCCACATGGATACGCAAGGCTGCCAGAGGTCGGCGCAACAGGTAGTAGAACAACACCGTGGGTTCGGCATACAGCTTGGCACTGCCCTTGAGGCCGATGCGGATACGTGGGTCCTGGGTATCGAAGGTGCCTTTCAGTCGATAGGCCATCACGCCATCGGGGTTGACGCTGGCGCGGTAGCCGATGCGTTGCAAGGTCGCATCCAGTGGCGCCGTGGGGTCGGTGTTCAGGAACAGCTTCACCGGTGTCTGCGCTTGCAGGGCAATGGCATCAGCGACGGGGAGCTGGATTTCCAGATCGGCATCCTGAGGTTCGGCGATCAGCATGATGCGTTCTCCCAGATTGACGGGACGACCGATCCAGTCACTGGGATCATCGAAAATCGCGATGCCGTCACGGGGAGCTTCAATGCGCAGGCGATTGAGGTTGGCGGTGTAGAACTCGACATCGTTTCTGGCCTGCTCGCGTCGTCCTTGCAGGGTGGCCAGTGTGGCTTTACTGCGTTCGTCGAACAGCGCCTGTTGCTGAGCCTGACGCAGTTCGGCATCGGCCACGGCGTAGGCCTGTCGAGCCGACTCCAGATGATTGCTTTGCTCGCGGGTATCGAGTTGTACCAGCGGTTGGCCTGCGGTGACTCGCTGGTTCGGCTGAACCAGAATGCGGTCCACTACCGCAGCCAGCGGCGCACGCAGCACGGCCGGGTCCCGGGCGACAATTTCTGCCGGTGCCAATACCGACTGGCGTACCGGCAGCATCAATAATGCCGCTGCGGCCAATCCGGCGATCCACAGCAGGCGCTTGCGTCTGCGCAGTGGCTGGCGTTGTGGGCGATGCCCCAGCAGGCTGCTCCAGGCGTGGCCGTAGCAATCCAGCAACAGTGGAGCCAACAGCCGCTCGGTGTCGCGCAGCGGGGCATCGCGACTCAAGAGCAACGCTCCCAGAAGCGGGCCGCCTGCCTTTTGCAACGGCATCCAGATCAGGCGCTGTGCGCAATACTCGCTCCATTGCGGCTGGTCTTCAGCTGGTACTGTCGAAGCGGTCAGTTCATGGATATGCCGGGCATTGTCGGTCTGTTCCCAGCGGCGGCACTGGCGGTTAAGCCAGGTCACCATGGGGGCCTGCTGCTCCACGACGGCCAGCCCCGAGAAACCTTGTATGGTCTGGGTGTCGCAGCGCCAGAGGATGGCTTGCCGGTATTCGAGCAGCGAGTGGCTGTCGTTGAGCAGAATGAAGCCCAACGCTTGCAGGCTCTCGGCAGCGCGGACTTGCTGCTCCAGTTGGACCAGCAAGGTCAGGTGTTCCATGGAGCGGCTTTGCGCCTGAATCATGACTCACCCGGAGCCGTCAGTTTCGCCACGCCGCTCATGCCCGGCAGCAGGCTTTCATCGCTCTGGGTGATGCGCCCGAATACTTTCACCGACTGGCTGACCGGGTCGATGATCGCGCCGATCCGGCTGATCTGCGCCGGATAGTCCTTGCCGCTTTCGTCCAGATGCACGCTGAAGTTCTGGCCCGGTTTGAGCCAGCGCAACCAGTTGGACGGCACGATCAGTTCCAGCTCATAGGCGCTGTCATCGTAGATGCTCAGCAGCTCCTTGCCTTCCGCGACGTACTCCCAGCGTTGCGCCTTGCGTGCCGCGACTCGCCCCGAGAAGGGCGCAGTGATTGCGCAGCGTCCCAGAATCGCCTGGTTGATACCGCTTTCGGCCCTGGCAACTGCCATGGCCGCCTGGGCCTGGGTCACATCGGCGACGCTGATGGAGTTGAGCTTGTCGAGGCGGTTGGCGACTTCAAGCTTCTTGCGTGCGCCTTCCTGCACGGCGGCGGTACGATTCAACTGCGCCTGATAGACACTGCAATCGAACGCCACCAGCCGGTCGCCTTTCTTGAATCGCTCACCTTCCTTGATGGACAGTTCGGTGATCTTCCCGGCGACTTCGCTGGACAGCGTGGTCTGGGCAATGGCGCTCAGTTGCACGCGCAACACTGGCTGGGTATCAGCAGCATGCGCCATGTTGGCGGCAACGCTGATCAGAATCGCCAGCCAGACTCGCGAATGCTGTCTGATGGAGGCTGGTTCAGCGTGCATTTGTCGTGCTTCCCTGTTCCTTGAGCTCAACGCCTTGCAGCGAACCCAGACTGTCGAACATATCGACCCTGGCAATCGGCGCGATGGCGACCGGGCTGACAGGGGCCGGGCGGCTTTGGGCTGCGGTATTCAGCGGTGTTTCAAAACGCGGGATATGCACCTGACCGCTTGCCAGGTCAACTGCATTGCGGGCGATGGCCTGAGTCAGTTCGGCAATGCTTTCGCCTGCCAGACGCTGGGGCAGGGGATCGAGCCCGGCAGCCTGCTGAATGGCGCCGTAGGTGGCTTGTAGCTCTGCGAAGCTGCGATCACGGGTGCGTTTCGCCAACACGGTTTCGGTTTCGATCCGTACCTTCTCCAGCAGGCTCTGAGCCTGGCTGCTATAGGCACTTTCACTTTGCGCCAGAATGCCGTCCTGCAAGCGTTGCAGCTCGTTGGAACGCTCGAACAACTGGTGGGCGCGCTGGTATTGCTGCCAGGCCACGTTGACCTGGGTCAGCACCGCCATGCGCACCGCCTGACGACGCAGTTCGGCCACGGCTTCGCGGTTTTCGCCAGTCTTCTTGATCGACGAATAGGACAGCACGCTCATCAGGTTCCAGCTGATCTGCATGCCGGCGTCGGCCCATTGTTCATTGACCAGATAGCTGTTGCTGTCACGGTTCAGGCCTGCGAACAGATTGACGCCGGGCAACAGCTTGAGCATTGCCATGCGGGTTTCCAGCACCGCATTGCGGGCCTGATAGGTTTCTTCGCGGATTTCCGGGCGTTGGGTCATGGCCAGGGTTTCCAGATCGTCCAGGCTGTAGGCCACGGCGGGCGCAGTCATGCTGGCATCGTCCGGGACGGCCAAGGTGTACTGGCTGGCAGGCGGAATGTTCATCAAGCCTGCAAGACGTGCCTTGGCCAGCGCCAGTTCCCCATCCAGCACTTCCAGCTGACGAATCATTTCCACCAGGCTTTTCTGGTAGCGCAGCGAGTCGATAGGCGTGAGCAGACGCTCGCGTTCGGTGACACGAGCCTGATCCAGCGCGGCGCGGGCCTGAACCAGTGTGGATTGCACCTGCGGCTTGAGGCGTTGCGCCGTGGCAGCATCCCAGTAAGCGGTACGTACTTGCTGGATGATGTCGGCAATCACCCGGCGACGACGTTCTTCAGCCGCCAGACTCTTGTTGGCCTGGACCTTGGCGCCGAAGTAGCTGATACCGAAATCCAGCACGTTCCACGACAACTGCAAGTCAGCCGTATGGCCGGAACGATCAGAACTGGTGGAAGGCTCAAGGGATTGTGTCCGGGTGCGGACCGATTCACTGGAGGACCCGGCGACATTGTCCCGGCCACGCCAGCCTGCGCGAGCGGCCAGTTGCGGCAGCATCGACAGGTTCTGGGTATCGAGCAGACCTTCTTCCATGGCCTGTTCCATCAGGCCGAGGCGTTGTTGCAGGTTGTATTTCACCGCTCGCGCCATGGCTTCGTTGAGGCTGACCGGTCGGCTCAGGGGCTCTTGCCGGTCGAACATCTTGCTGCGGTCGGCACTGGCCTGGGCCAGTTGCTGGTCCAGGCTGACAGGTTCGGGTTTGACCGCACAGGCGCTCAGGCCGGCAACGATGCAGCCGATGGTCAGGCACAGGACGGTCTTGCGCAGCACAAGGCCTGGCAGTCGCTGTTCTTGGGTGATTCTGGACATTGTTGCGTTTCCCCTGAAAAAGATCATGCGACGCGCTGGTCGTCTTGGGTCGCTGCGTTGGCGACGGTTTCGTTGGATTCGTTGTCCACGATCGAGAGCAGGCTTTCCAACAGGCTCTGGGCCTGATGAGCCAGGTTCAGGCTCGGCGCGCTGTCTTGCAGTCGGGCGCGCAAGGCCTGTTCCGGTATGGGCGCTTGTGGAGTGTTTGCAGGTGTTGGCCGGGTGGCTGCATCCTGAGGCCGTTCACCGGCCTCGATCTGGACGGGTGTGCGTTGTTCCTGACCGGAGCGGTCGCGGGTGATCAGCACCAGGTTCAGGCGTTGCGCGGCAGTCAACTGGCGGTTATCGACAATCAGTTTGCCGCTGCGCGGGTCGAATCGAACCCAGCTTGGCAAGGGCAAACCATTACTCATGCGCAGTTGCGGGCTGCTCTGGTTGTTGGCGAGCAACGACAGCGGCAGTTGCACTTCGCTGTTCCCGCTGCTGGCAGCATTGACCTGCATCTGCCAGGTTTCGCCCGGACGTGCCGACTGGCTGGAGGCCAGGGTGTCGCTGAGGATGCTGCTACTGCCGAGCAGTTGCTCGGTGACGCTGCGCTGACTCGATTCCAACCCCGTGGCGTCGGGCAGGACAGTGTTCAGCGTGCTGTTTATCTCTGCTGGCAAGCCGAGCGGGCTGATGCCCGGTGGCAAGGACGTTTCTGTTTGCCGGACTTCATTGAACCCGCTTGGGCGCAGCCCCATCAGCGGCGCGGATTGCGTTGCAACGATAACCGGCTCGGTGACGTTGGTTGTCGGGGTGCTGCTGCCGGTATCCACGTCGGTTGGCGGCGGTGTAATGACGGTACCGCCGTCTGTATCTGGCGGCGTTACTACAGGAGGTGCTACGACTGGCGGTGTCACTACAGGCAGTTCCACGACAGGAGGCGTCACCACTGGCGGCGTTATGACGGGCGTGCTGGTTGCCGTGATTGCGATGGTAAAACTCGCGCTGTTCGAGTCCAGCAGCCCATCGTTGATACTGGCCGCCAGTTGCACCTGCGCAGGCGGTGTGTCGGCGCTGTTGAGGTAGGTCAGGTGTTGCAGCACCGACTGCGCCTGTGCCTGGCTGATATCGCCGGTAAAGGTGATGGTCAGGCGGCCAGCGCTCTGGCTGAACGTGGCGATGGCGGTGTCGTTGAGCAGGATCTGGCTGCCATCGCTGGACAGGGTAAGCGTTGCAGAATCTTGCAGGCCAAAGCGGTCTTCGGCGCTGGCACCGTCCTGGCGCGCCACGGTGAGGGTGGCCCCTTTGTAATTGCCTGTGCCCTCGTTCAATGCATCCAGCTCGGCATCGCTGACAAGCCCGTTAGGCGCGAGCAGTACGGCATCGCCACCCTGAGTGAAGTGCGGGGCGCTGGTCGGGCTGCTCAAGATCACCACATCCGAACCTGACCACTCGCTGCCCAAGGCATACAGGCTGCCATCTGTGGCGCTGACGAGGTTGTTGAAGCCTGTCGATGACGAATAGGCACGAACAAAGGTCAAGGCACCGCTGGTGGCGTCTCGGCTGTACACCAGCAGGCTCGGATCACTGCCTTCGTGGGCAAGATAAAAAGCGCTGCCATCGGCACTGAGGGTTATATCCGCCAGTGAATAGACACTTCTCAGCCCGTACCTGAGGGTGCTGGTCAGCGTCAGGGTGCCATCGGCGTTGCGGCTGAAAACCCGGATCGAGTTGCTGTTCTTGTCCGAGACATAAAGAAAGTCGCCCGCGCTGGACAGGGCAAGCCCGCCGATCGAACTGAGGTTTTGACCGTTGCCCAGTGCTGTCAGTGAACCCACAAAGCTGAGTGCGCCGGTGGTTGTGTCGCGGCTGAATATAGCGATGCCACTGTCCCAGCTATTGCTGACATAGACCGAGCGGCCGTCGCTGGAAATCACCACGTCCGAGCTTTGGCCAATACCGTCCGACAGATGCCCGGATTGAGTCAGGCCTCCCTGAGCATTGATGGTGAAGGTCGTGATGCCGCTGTTTGAGCTGTCGGCGCTGACGGCATACAACGACCTTCCATCGGCGGACACCACCATTTGCCCAAAATAGTTACTGCTTGTGGCGTTGCTGGCGGCAATGCCCATATAACTGAGCGCCCCGGTGGTGACGTCGCGCTGATACAGGGTGATGGTCGAAAGCGCACCTGTCTCGGAAGTAGCCTCGAAACCGGCCACATACAGAAACCTTCCATCCACCGACAGCGTGACCGAGGATACCCGGTCCATACCTTCCAGGAAGACGTCCCGGTCGCTGAAATACTGGTCGTCGCTGAAGCTGCCTTGCTCGACCAGGCCGTCTGCTGTTCTGGCGTAGATCGTCAGGGTCTTGCCGGCCACGATATAGACGAACTTGCCATCACTGGAAGTGGCCATGGCTGAAGGTGCCGAGTCCACGCTGCCCGGTGTCAGTTGGGTGGGTTGGGTCGGGTCGGTGATGGCGGGTGAGGTCAGCACCGTTCCCGGATTCGGGTTGCTGATGCCGGGTGCGGTATTGGCAGTGACATTCACTGTGGAGGCAATGTTCAGGTCGCTGACGTCAGTTCCGCCATCCAGCGTGCCGCCGCTGTCCTGAATGCTCACCAGCGTTACGGTACGGCTGCCCAGGGTCGGTGCCAGGCTGGCATTGCTGTAACGGATGCCGTCTATCAGGGTTTGCGCCGCTTCAGTGCTGATGCCGCTGACCGGGGTGATAGTCAGCGTGGCCGTGTCTGTCGACAGGCTGACGGTGTAGGTGTAATCGCCGACCGTTTGCGTGCCGTTCACCAGTTCCACAAGGGTGCCATTGATGTTCAGGCGTTCCTGGCTGCCATCGCTCAGGCCGGTTATTTCCAGACGCAACACTATGATGGATTGACCCTGTTCCACCGTGGAAATCTGCGTGTCGCTGAACAGCGCCGTGTTATTGCCAAAACTCAGGGTCGGGTCGAGGGCACTGGCGGTCAACTCTGGCGCGTCGTTGATTTCGGTCACGGTGATGGCAATGGTATGTACGGTCGATGTCAGACCGTCGCCATCGTTGATCGACAGGTTCAGGCTGACCTGGCTGCCTGGATCGCTGTTTTCATTGGCATAGGTAATCTGCTTGAGAACCTGATTGGCATCGGCGGCGCTGACCGGCTGGCTGGCCGTGAAGGTCAGCACCAGTGCGCCGTCTGTCAGGTTGAAGCTGGCAATGACGTTGCCGTCCTTGAGCACTTGCTGGCCATCGGCGGACAGCGTAAAGCCGTTGCCTTCCTGAAAACCGAAGATATCGGCTGCGTTGGCACCTTCGCTGCGCACGATACGGATGCTGGCGTCGCGGTAATCGCCATCGCTGTCCAGTTCGACATCGCTGAAGCCTGTGTCTGCGAGCAGTGAAATCGCTGCCGCTTTTTCGGTGTAGGCCAGGTTTGTCGGTACGTCACTGAGCAGCGGTGCGCTGTTATCGCGCATGGTCACGGTGGAGGTCAGGTTCAGCGCTGTGCTGTCGATGCCGCCATTGGCTGTTGTGCCGTTGTCGCGAATCAGTGTCAGGCCGACCACCCGATCAACGCCGGTGATGGTGGTGCTGTCGTTGTAATAGCCGATGCCGTTTACCAGCGCCTGCGCATTGGCCACGCTGAGGTTGCCGCCACTCAAACCGATACTGGCGGTTGTGCCGCTGACGCTGACCACATAACTCAGGCCACTGCGGGTGGTGCCGGTATTGCCTTGGGTCAGGGTAATGCGTGTGCCGTCAACGACCAGCACTTCGTTGGCACCGTCCTGTATGCCGGTGACGCTCAGGTCCAGGCCGCTGACCGACTGGGCTCTTTCGCCGGTATCGATGACAGTGTCCTGAAACACAGCGACCGGGTTGCCTTGGGCGGAGTATCTGGGATCGGTGGCGGTGGTGGTCAGAGTGGGGGCGTTGTTGATGTCCACCAGACGCACTTCCACGTTCAGTGAGGTGCTGGCGCCCTGGCCGTTGTCGAACGCCATTATCATGACCGCCAGGCTTCCGGCATCCGAACTGGTGTTGCTGTAGCCGACCTGCTGGAGTACCTGATTGGCCAGCGCGGTGCTGACCTGGCCGGTAAAGGTGATGCTCAGGCTGGAGCCATTGACTGTCAGGTTGGCGATGGCCGTGCCGCCGTTCAGGATTTGCGAACCGTCACTGCTCAAGGTCAGGCTGCCGGTGGGGATAAAGCTCAAGGTGTCTTCGGCGTTGTCACCGCGTTGCGGTGTGACGCTGAAGCTTGCGCCGTTATAGTCACCATTACCGTTGTCGAGGGCGTCCAGGGTTGAGTCGCTGACCAGCGCATCGCTCAGCTTTTGTGCGGTCGTGCCTTCCAGGTAGCGGGTGCTGGCTTCTTGCAGAACGCTGATGCCCGAGCCCGTGACAATCACGCCGCCATCGGCGCTGACCTGAATCGCGCTGGCGTCGCTCTGGCCACCGGCTGTGCTATTGAGCAGCACCAGACCAGACGTCGTGGCGCTGTAGCGATTGATGGTGCCATCGCTGAGGGTGGCATAGAGCGTACTGCCGTTACTGCTCAGGGCCGTTGAAGTGATATTGGCCTGGCTTATCGAGTTCTGGACGACAAAGGACTGGCCTTCGACCCGGAACGTGACAATGCCTTCAGAGGTGGTTACGTAGAGGTTCTGGCCATCGGGCGAGACATTGATCTGGCTCGGCGCCTTGAGCGAAACCGTCGTGCCGGCGCTGTCCTGCTGACCATCGCGAATGTAGAACGGCGAGCCCAGGTTGCCATCGGCATCTCGTTGATAGGCGATCAGGGTATGGGGTGGGGAGAAGGTCTGGGTTGTTACGAATACGTAATCTCCTCGGCTCTCCATGGCCGATATGGCGAACATGTAAGGTGGGCTCCATGACGTGTTTTCGACCAGATTCAGTCGCGTCAGACTGCCGCTGGCGGTATCACGGCTGAAGACATAGATCCCTTCGTTGCCGCTATCGACGGCATATACCGACTTACCGTCGTCCGAGATTTCCAGTGTTTCTATCGTGAGGATGTAATGGCTTTCAAGGAAGACAAGGCTTCCTGTGGCTGGATCGCGGTTGAATACGGCAAGCGTGTCCGAATAGGACCTGCCGTTTGCACCGCTCATAAGGAGCGTTTCGCCATCCGGGCTGATCTTCAGATCAATGATTAAAGTCAGCTGAGTGTCGCTGGCCGTCAGGGTGTTGCTTAGCGTCAACGCGCCAGTCTCGGTGTCACGGCTGAAGATCGCCAGCTCACCTGTACTGCTGGCTGCGTACAGGGTCTTGCCATCACTGGACAGTTCGGTTTGCGCAATATTGCTCAGGCCGCTGATCGTGTTCAGGGTTTCCAGGCTTGTCAGAGCGTCCAGACTCAGGTGGGCACCGTTATCGGTCGCCAGCGCTGTGGTGCGCTGGCTTGTGGTGGCGTTTTCCTGATCATTGCCTGAAGTGCTGCTGTTCTCATGAGCAATGCTGGTCGTGGAGTTGTCTGCCGTTTTATCTGCTGCCGGACTGGCGCTCTGGGTTTCGCTTGCAGCAGCGACTTCCGTAGCTGTGGCTACCGCCGCTGCATCGAACATCATCCGGGGTTCAAGCGCCAGATACAGTCGCTGGAGGCGGGGACGGGCAGGGGAACGCTCAGTCATTGGGACAGTCCTTTGGGGCGTAGACGGAAATAGGGAGGCGCATCATTCAACCAGCAGCACGCGATTGGCCTGGCTCTTGAGTTCATTGGCGATGCTGTCGAAAGCGGCCTTCAGATCACCGGGGGTGTCCGATGAGTTGCCTTCGATGACATGCAGGCGTTGGCCGCCGCCGGTGCAGGGATTCAGCCAGTCGGCAGGTGTCACGTAGTGGCCGCCGGGGCTGTTGATGTCTGTGGTATTGCGAACCACGGCGTAGAAAACGATTCCGTTGTCGCTGAAGGATTGGCAGGTGTCGAGGTAGTTGCGCAGGGTTTCCTTTTCCTCACGCCACGCAGAACCTGCATTCCAGTTCATCAACAAGACAATGGCCTTGCGATTGGGACCGCTGCCATCGGCGTTGAAGTCCAGCGGGTATGTGCTGTCGCCCCAGCCGTTGCCGCCACGCCAGTTGGGTGACAGGGTACTGCCTGCCCATACCAGCCCGGGCAGGGGATGGATCTGCCAGTCCCCTCTGATCTCGCGCACGCGCGTTTCGATCTTGCTTCTGCTGGCTTCCAGAGGCAGCAAGGGGGCATTGGGGATGGTGTGGTCGGTCATGATCGTCTGATCGGCACCGTCTGCATCCACTGTGCTGAGTGAGAACATGCGGCGCTCGGAAACGACGGGACGATTGTCTTCCGGGTTCAGGTACATCATGTTCGCGTTCAGACGCATCCTTGACTCGGCAGGCGAGGCAATCCAGTCATAGGTCTTGTCCCGGTAGTTGTCTCCCCTGTAGAAACTCTGGCGCCTGGCTCTGCGGTCCGGAAACATGATATTGCTCAAGTCGCCGTACTGCCGGTAGAAGCCCCGGGTGCGCAGGCTCGGGATCGGATCTTCAGTGGTCAGTGCATCCGGAGTCGTCCACTCCTTGAGCCGTGGTTGACTGTTTCGGCTGTGATCGGGGTCGTACAGATTGACATCGTTGCTGAAGGGAATAATGGCTACCCGCAGGTTTTCTTTCTCCTCGCGGGTATTGCCATTGCTGTCCTGGCCGAACAGTTCGCCCAGAAAGTGTTCCGTTGCGTCCATGTGCAACTGTGCGTCCGGGCTGATACCGGAGAATATCGAGGCAAAGTTGACAGACGAATCAATCGCCAACGCCACCTCCAGCGGCTTGCTGATCAACTCCGCCGTGGAATGCACCGTCAGGTCCTGACTGGCATTACCGCTGACTTGTGGGTCGTGACGGGACGTCGCGGTTACCCGGTAGGTGGGATTGCTATCGGCGCTGCGTCCTTCTTCGACGGTGACTTCGCCCAGGTTGTCCAGAAGCTGCGCATCCATGCCCAGGTTCTGGCGCACATAGGCGGTGGCAAAACCGGTGGGGTCCTTGCTGACGTTTTCATCGCCGTCGGCATTGGCCCGGCCGACGGCCAGGGCGGCGGCGTCGGTCGCGCGCTTGAGTTGCGAGGCGTTGCCGGTCATGCGCGTCACGTCTATCGCGTAGGCACTGGCCAGTAAAAGGCCGCCAGTGGCAAGGATCATGAAGGGCGCGACGTTACCGCGCTGAAGCCTGCGATTGAGCATGAAGCGGTCATTCCTGAGGGGATCAACAGGTCGCTATGACAGCAGCCTTGAGGTTTATACAAGAATAAGAATCTTTCCCAACTAGCGGCAAGGCTGGCTCCATTAAGAAGGCTTAATCAACTCTGGTCCGTGTCCAGACCGGCCTCCTGCGCCAGATCTTCAGCCAGTTGCAGGTCGCTGTTCTGCATGCGGTCCAGAGCGACGCTTTGCAGGATTCTGCCGCCAAACAGGTCGCTGCTCATGGCCAGTTCGGTACTGGCCTGGCAGGTCTGCACGATCAGCATCGAGACCGTGTCTTGCTGTGGCTCTTCGGAGGAAGATGGTGTGGGGCTGCTTTCGGGCAGCTCGCCGCTGTACTGGCTGCTGGCGAAAGGGTCATCGCACAGCCCGGTGGCATTGCCCCGTTGCAGATGCCAGACCACTTCACCGCTGCGTCGGACCTGAGCGATGAAAATCTGATAGTTGTCCTTACGCGGGCCACGTATGTTCTCGATCAGCTGTTCGAGGCCGCCACGGGTCAGCCGATCCTGAATCGACAGGATCGAGGACAGCGTCGAGGTGCTGCGCTCCATGTCGGTTTTGGCACGGCTGAGGTTGTAAAGGTCGGCGCAGATAAAACCCGTGCCCAGGATGATCGGCAGGGCCAGTGCAGTTTCCAGCAGGGCGCTGCCGCGTTGCTGCGTACGCTTGATCATTGCTCGTTACCAATCAGGGCGGTGTTATAGAGGTTGCCCAGCACCTGCCGGTACTCATAGGTAAAACGGTCGGGCAGGGCGAGCAGTTTGGGCAGGGCGGTGATGTAGGCTTGTTGCAGGGCCACCTTGACGACAATCACCGGCTGGCTGCCGTCGGGCAATTCAGTGGCGGACTCATCGGCGTTGGCATCGTCCCCGCCCATGACTTGCAAGGCGCTGTAGGACGTTGCATCGACCTGGATTTCGTTGGCCTTGAGGTAGCCGTAGGACGCCAGCAGAATCCGCTCGGTGATCAAAGGCTGAAGCTGTTCGGTGGCCATCAGGTCGATTTTCTCCCTGCGCAGGCCGCCCAGCGCCGAGTCCAGCGCCAGATTGCCTATGATCACCACCAGCGCGATGCGCGCCAGCTCGAAGAACATCATCAGGCCGATCAGGATCACCGGCATGATCAGCGCGGTCTCCACCGCCGTCACGCCGCGTTGGCTGTAGGGGCTTGCCCGCTTCACTGCGGTGTGCCCAGTGCCAGCGGACGCTGGCTGGCAGCGAGCAGTTCGGTTGCGGCAGGGGAGCCGGCATGGATGCGGGCGACACTGGCCTGCAAGGCTTGCAGCAGATCTTCGGTATTGGCATCGGGCAGGTTGCGGCTCAGGGTCTGACGCGCCTGATCGTTATCGCCCTTGAGCAGATGCGCCAAGGCCAGGTTCAGCACCAGGCTGGGTGTGGCATTGAGGCTGGCGCCTTGCAGAAGAGTGATGGCCTGCTGAGGCTGGTTGCTGCTCAGGTAGGTCATGGCCAGATTGTTCAGCGCGGGCTGGTTGGACGGGTCGATCTCCAGTACGTGTTGAAACAGCTTCTGAGCCTGCTCGGTCTGGCCAAGGCTGTTGCTGGCCACGCCCAGACCATTGAGGCCTTCGGTGCTGTCCGGCTGGGCCTTGAGCGCGCAATTGAAATCCTTCACCGAAGCCTGAAGCTGATTCAGTGCCAGACGCGCACGGCCCATGCCCAGGCAGGTAATCAGGCTTTCGGACGGGCTGAGATTGTCGGCACCGCCAAGGGCGTGTCGGGCACGGCCGTAGAGTTCCAGTGATTGCTGCGGCTTGCGCACCAACGCCGCAACACTGGCGTATTCCAGCAGTTCCCGGGGGCTGAGTTGCTGGCGCTGGTCCATCTTGGCGTAGACCTCGGTGGCCGCTTCGATACGCCCGTTATCGCGCAGCACGCGGGCCAGCCTCAGTGCTTCGGCGCTTTCCTTTTTGCTCAGGGGGGCGTTGGTCTGTGGCTGGGCATTGTCACGGTCGATGCCGGGCAGGCTGGAGCAGCCGCTTGCGCCGATGATCAGCAGCGAAAGCAGGGCGAGGCGTGAAAGGGACAGAGGTGAGGACACGGTATTCTCCAGAGACAAGGCAGGCATCAGTTTTGCGCCAGAGCGCGGACCAGGCGGATCATCGCCGGGGCGCCCATGACCGCGATGATCGGTGGCAGGATCAGGACCATCAGTGGCACGCTCATTTGCGCGGGCAGCTTTCCGGCTTTTTCTTCAAGGCCCAGCACCAGGGTCTTGCGACTTTCATCGGCGATGGTGCGCAGTGCCTGGGACAGGGGAGTGCCGTAGCGCTCGGCCTGGATCAGGGTTCCCACCATGCTTTCGATTTCCCGGACGCCCGTGCGCTCGGCGAGGTTGAGCAATGCCCGTGAGCGGTCACTGACGATTTGCAGTTCGGCGAAGGTGTAGCGCAATTCATCCGCCAGTTCGGGAGCCGACAGCGCCAGTTCCCTGGCCACCACTTGCATGATGCGGCCCAGCGGCAGGCCGGCTTCGGCGCAGATCACCATCAGGTCCAGGCCATCGGGAACCGAACGGGCCATGCGCCCGCCGCGCCGCGCCGCCCGCCATTTCAGCCAGGCTTCGGGCAGGGTGGTGCCGACAAACAGGGCGATCAGGCCCATGGCCAGACCCTTGAGGCCGAAGCGGCTCTGGGCATCCAGAACACCAAACAGAACGATGCCCAGAAACAGCAGGCCGTTGGCATATTTGGCGACCATCAACAGACCCAGGCTGGCCTGGGCACGAAAGCCCGCCATGCTCAGCAGGCGGTTGAGGTGTTGGCGATCCTGTGCCGTGCCCGCCAGATGCTCGCCGGCCGAAGCCAGTGGCAGCAGTAGACGTTTGGCATTGGCGGACAGAGCCAGTTGGTCGGTGCGCAGGATGTTGGCCTGGACCTGTTGCTGGCGATTGTCCTCGCTGCGGCCCAGGCGCAGGTCCAGGCTTTTCTCCGAAAGACCCAGGTACCAGCCGAGCAGGCCCAGGCCGGTGCCGGTCAACATCACCCCCAGGGCGAGCAGAATGAGCGTTTCGTGGGTCATGGCTGTTGTTCTCCGCAAAAGCGAGCGTTCATCCGACTCGGCTCACCATCAGGTGGTTGATGACCAGCCCCAGCGTGACGCTGGCAAGGGCGTAGAACAGCACCATGTTGCCGGTGGGGTCGTTGAGCAGAAAGCGGAAGTCCTGAGGGGCATTGATGTACATGTAGCCCAGCATGGCGGGCACCAGCGATGACACGATCTTGGAAGAGGCCCGTGCTTCGGAGGTCTTGGACAGAATCTTCAATTGCAGCTCGTGACGGTCGCGCAGGGTGGTCGAGAGCCGGTCCAGGGTTTCGCCCAGACGGCCACCGGCTTCCTGGTTGATGATCAGGATCACCGCGAAAAACCGGTACTCGGCCAGTGGCACGCGCAGGGTCGAATCCTGCATGACCCGCCGCAGCGGCACACCCAGGCGCAGCCAGTGATCGATAATCGCGAATTCCACGCTCAACGGCCCGCTCAGATGATCGGCGACCAGCGCGAAGGCATTGCTGATCGGTACGCCTGCACGGCAGGTGCGGGTGATGGAGTCGATGGCTTCGGGCAGTGACTGGCGCAGTTGCTTGTGGTACTTGGCCAGAGCCTGGCGATAGAACAGCGTGAACAGGGCGATGGCGGCGAATACCGCAATCAGGCTGCCGAACAGCAAGGGGATGGGCGTGTCGCGACCAATCAGCACCCCGGCGAAAAAGCCGCCGATGCCGAAGGCAATGACCCGTCCCTTGAGGGTCTTGCGCCAGCCCAGCAGGTTCAGGTTGATCCACAGGTGAGTGATGTGGGTGCCGAGCACGGGAATGTGGCCCAGGGGGGCGCTCTGCATTTCCCGCATGATGCTTTCAACTTCGGTTTTAGGTGCATTCACCGTCACCTTGTCGCGCAGCAATTGTTCCAGACGCGCCGCGCTTTCGGCGGCTCGCTGGCGGCGTTTGCTCAGGCTCAGCAGCCCATAGAAGGCGAACATCACGCAGGCGAAGACCAGCAGTGTGAGTAAATCGAGGACAGCTTGCATGGGGTGTCCTCTTAAAGATCGCCAAACAGATGGGCATGCTGGTTGTAGAACTCGGGCCGTTGGCCGCTACTCACGTAGTCGCCCACAATCTTGCCTTGGCTGTCGGTGGAGCGGACCTTGAAGCCGAACAGCTCCTGAGTCTGGATGACGTCGTTTTCCATGCCGCAGACTTCAGTGATCGAGACAACACGTCGTCCGCCGTCACGCTGGCGTTCGACCTGAACCACCAGGTTCACGGCACTGGCGATCTGGCGTCGAATGGCTTCCATCGGCAGTTGCATGCTTGCCATCATCACCATGTTTTCCAGGCGCATGATGGCGTCGCGAGGGGTGTTGGCGTGGACGGTACAGAGCGAGCCGTCATGCCCGGTATTCATGGCCTGCAACATGTCGAAGGCTTCACCGCCGCGCACTTCACCGAGGATGATCCGGTCAGGTCGCATACGCAGGGCGTTGCGCACCAGATCACGCTGGTCGACCTTGCCCGTCCCTTCAGCGCTGACCGGCCGTGTTTCAAGGCGCACCACATGGATCTGTTGCAGTTGCAGCTCTGCGGCATCTTCGATGGTCAGGATGCGATCGTCTTCGCTGATCTTTTGCGACAACGCATTGAGCAACGTGGTCTTGCCCGCACCCGTACCGCCGGACACCACGATATTGAGCTTGGCAATCATGGCGCGGTTGAGCACCTGGACCATTTCCATCGACATGGCATGGCGTGCCGCGAGGGATTCCAGCGTCAGGTTGCGGCGCATGAACTTACGGATGGAAATGGTGGTGCCGTCAATGGCCAGCGGGTAGGTAATGACGTTGACCCGGCTGCCGTCGGCCAGTCGCGCATCGACCATGGGGTTGGCTTCGTCGATGCGTCGCCCGACACCGGCGGCGATACGCTGGGCAGTGTTGAACACATGCTCTTCGTCCAGAAACGTGATGGTCGACAGCTCCAGCTTGCCGAAGCGCTCGACGAACACCTGACCCGCGCCATTGACCAGAATATCGTTGACCGTGTCGTCGGCCAGCAGCGGCTGGATCGGCCCGATACCCAGCATCTCGTCCAGCATTTCGCTGGCGATCTGCTCTTCTTCGGGGCGAGACAGTTGCAGGCGGTTTTCATCGCAGATGCGTCGTATCTGGCTTTCAATCTGCTGACGCAGCTTGTCACGCCCCATGGCCGCAGCCTTGAGCGGGTCGATCTGGTCATAGAGGAAACCGCGGATCAGGCGTCGGTTCAGGTTGGCGCCGCTGTCGGCATGCTTGCTGGCAGGGTTTGCCTTGGTCGTGTTGACCTTCTGCATCTCGATGACCGACTCGCCGCTTTCCTGCACGGGCAATGTTGCCGGAGCGGGGGCAGGGGTTCTGGGCTTGCGTATCAGCATGATCCGGCTCCTTGTGTCAGGCCGCGTTACGACGGGTCAGGGCGCCTTTGAGGCGGGCCAGCACCGACGGCGCTACGAGGGCATTGCCCGGTTTGCGGCCACAGGCCAGGTCTGCCAGATTCAGCAGGGCCTGACGAAAGGCCGGTGCAGCTTCCAGACGCAGAGGCCCGCTCAACAGGCTGTCGCTCAGGGCATGCCCGGCGTAAGGCAGCACCAAGTCCACGCGCCTGCCGACAAAGGCCTCGAACTGTTCGCGGGCGACTGTCTGGTGAGTGCCGTGGTTCTGGTTGACGACCAGCAGCAGTTGCTGGCCCTCGCTTTCGTCACCGATCTCTTCAAGCAGGCGCTGGGTATTGCGGGCGCCTTGAATGGTGAATTCGCTGAGCAGGATGCGGGTTTCGACGTGGCGCAACACCTCCAGCGCACCTTGAGGGTGGCCGGATGGCAAGTCCCATACGACCTGATTGAACAAGCGGCACAGGTTGGCGCCCAGTTCAAGCAGGTGATCGGTATCGATAGGCGCGAAATGGTCGGCCGAAGGTTCCTGGGCCAGCAGATGCAGGCGGTCATCCAGACGAGTCATGGCCCGTTGCAGAAAACGGGCATCGATCTCGCTGCTGCTCAAGGCTGCGGCCAGTCCGCAATCGCCCTGAGCCCCCAGCAGCAGGGACAGGTCTGCGTTGTGCCGATCGTAATCCACGGCGGCCACTGGCATATGCCGTTCGTGTGACAGCAACAGGCTCAGCCCGGCGCTGACCGTGCTGGTGCCCAGCCCGCCGGAGCAAGCCGTCACGGCAATGCTGCGGCCGGTACGCACCTGGCGGGTCTGGGGTTGCTGATGGATATTGCGCGCACGCTCCAGGCTGCTGGCCAGCAAGTCCAGTGGTACGGGTTTGCACAGGTAATCCACCACGCCGCTGTGGGTCAGGGCGCGATACAGGTCCACATTCTGCTGGCTGCCGATGGCCAGAATCGCACAACCCGGATCGCACAGGCTCGACAGTTCAGAAATGGCCTGCAAGGGCAATTGCTCGCCATCCAGGTCCACCAGCAGCAGGCTGGCCCGCTGTTCGGCACACCAAGCCTTGGCCGCTTCGATTCCGCCGCTCAGGACCAGCGCCTCGGGCTGGCCCAGGCGCTGCAACTGTTCGGCGAAGCTGCGCTGGTCAGCCGTACTGGCGGCAAACAGGACCGGTGCCAGAAAGGTTTTGTCGCCGCTGGGCAGTACAGTGTTGGTCTTGTCGTTCATGGCGGCGTCCTCAGTCGTCCTGGGAGAAGTCGATGTTCATCAGTTCGGTGGTCTTGCTTTCCTGATAACGCTGCACGGCATTGTTGGCCTGATTGCCATCGGCGCTGTCCAGAGTGCGTGGGCGGACCAGGTCGCGAGGGTCGCTGACCATCCGCGCAATGTTGGCCCGGTTGGCACAACCAAGGGTGCCGACTGCCTGATAAGGGGTCATGGTCCAGGCATCGGCGTTGGCGATCCGGCAGTCGGGGATTTGCGCGACCATGGCCTCGGAAATCACCTGCAGGTCCCACCCGCCGGACTGTTCGGCAGCCTTGAGCTGGACCGGCGCCAGGATGATGCGGTCGGCATCCGCGCCGCGTTCGCTCAGCACCCGTACCAGGCGTTTGGCCATCTGCTCACCCGCAGGAGTGAAGGGTTGCAGGGTCAGGCTCTGATTTTTCAGACGGCCCTGATTGCTCAGCATCGTGTTGAGGTTTTCCAGGGATTCGGCGGTCAGCCCCTTACCCTGATTGACCGTATTGAGGGAAACGCTCAGGGCGCTGGGGTTCACCTGCGTGACCGGCATCGGCGTGTTGGCAAAGCGCTTGGCGCGCAGTTCGTTGTACTGCGCGGTACAGCCCGCCATGAACAAGGGCAGGCAGACCAGCAGTGCGAGGCGGAAAGTGGCAGGCTTCATTTTCAAGGTCTCCATCAGTACAGGTACCCTGCGCTGGCCTGGCGCGGCATCTGCGCATCCATGCCTGGCAGGCCGCGGCCCGGGGTTTGCAATTCACCTTCGGTGACGGGGTCTACGACATAAGCGGTCGCCAGAATCACCAGTTCGGTGTCCTCTTGTGTGCTGGTTTCACCCTCGAACAGGCGGCCGAGCAACGGCACGCCCTTGAGACCCGGCAGGCCGCTGACTTGCTGGGCAACGTTGCTGCGCAGCATGCCCGCGAGGGCGAAGCTCTGGCCGCTGGCCAGTTCCACCGTGGTGTCGGCGCGACGAACCTTGAAGGCCGGAATGGTCGAGCCGCCATCGGGCAGGGTCACTGCGCCGTCATCGGACAGATCACTGACTTCCGGTGCGATATGCAGGCTGATGCGGTTGGGCGAGAGCAGGGTGGGCGTCATGCGCAGGATCACGCCGTAGGATTTGTAGGTGATGCTGACGTTGTTGTTGGTGATCACCACAATCGGCACTTCACCACCGGCGGCGAAGCCTGCGGTTTCGCCGGACATGGCCGTCAGGTTGGGCTCGGCCAGGACCGAGGCCATGCCTTCCACCGACAGGGCGTTGATCAGCCCGGTCAGGTTGCCGTCGGTGAATCCAATGGTGTTGGCCGTGCGGATCAACTGACCGGCCTGGGTCGCGCCAGCGATGGTGCCTGCCGATGAGGCCGCGTTGGCGGCGTTGAACAGGCTGGTCGAAGAACCGGTCGCCAGACGGAACTTGCCGCTGTTCATGACCGAGTCCCAGTTCAGGCCCAGCGTGTGGCTGAGGTTGCGGGACACTTCGACGACCCGAACCCGGATGTTGACCTGTGCCGACAACTCGACCTTGAGCTGATTGATGACCCGCGGTGCAGCCGGGCCTCCACCACCGGGCGCACCGGCTGGAGCGCCGCCACCCGGTCCGCCTGCCGCGCTGTCATTGGCGCCGACGGCGGCCTTGACGCTGGCCATGACCTGACGGGCTTCGAGGGGGGTACGAACATGTCCACGAACGATCAGGCCATCGCCTGCCGCGGGTACGAAACTGACTTGTGAACCCGCCACTTCATTTTCGATCTGCTGGCGCAGGCCTTCCAGGTCGAAGCCTGCGACCAGTCGCATGGCTGCGATCACATTGTCGTTGGCGTCCAGTGCATAAAGGGTCGTGGCGCCTGACCGCTGGGCGAATACGAAGACACTGCTTGGCGACGGCATCTGGAAACTGGCCACTTCCGGGTCGGCCAACAGCACTTTTGCCGCGGCGCGAGGCAGTTGCAGCAGACGGCCCTGGCGCACGGTCAGGTTGACCGTCTGGGTTTCACTGATCTGTTGCAACTGGGCACGTGTGATGACTGGCGTGACCGGGGTTTTCGCCGGCATGTCGTAGTTGTCCACGGTCGCCTGTTCGGCCATGACAACTGACGGGCTGACCAGAGTGGCGCTCAAGCCGAGGCCGGCGAGCAGCAAGGAGAGTCCGTTCCGGCCCGAAGCCAGAGGTTGCGCTGTGCGTTTCATGCTGTTTTTTCCGTAAGGGCGTCTGCCAGCGCTACACAGGCCGGCAGACGCAACTGATCAGTGTTTCGCCAGGTCCAGAACTTCGGTGGCCTTGCCCCTGAAGAGCTGCACAGTGGTGGCCGGCCCGGATTTGCCCGCGCTTTTCTGCGAGGGATAAATGCTGGTGGTCTTGTTCAGGGTGGTGACTTCACTGCTGGTCAGCAGCTCGCCTTCGGTCTGCTCGACCGATGAGCGGATGGCCAGTTGCAGGTTGCCAATCTCCTTGGCGACTGCCAGTTGTTCGGCCGCCGACGGCGCGACTTCCAGCGTCACGGTTTCAAAGCTCTGACGGCTGCTGGTGTTCTTGGCGTTGGGCGTGGCTTCCAGATCCCGGCGTACATTCAGGTCGCTGCGGGTGCTGTTATTCATCGCCAGCACGCGGATATCGTGAAGGATGGTCTGGGCCGCCAGAAACGGCGCGGCATTGGCGGTGGCGTCCGGCGCCTGGGTTTCCTGTTCGCGCTTGAGGCTCAGGATCACATCCACGCGATCACCGGCGGCCACCAGGCCGAAGTTGCTTTCCACTGCGCTGGTCGGCACGGATACGGCGCGCATGCCGGGCTTGATGACCGAGGCCAGAAAGCCTGGTTCGCCGGGGCGCACGACCACGCTGCTGGTCAGTGGCTGACCGGCTTCGACCGGTTGACGCACAGTGGCGCCCAGCAAGGAGTCCTGTTTGTCCTGGCCTTCGATGAAATACAGGGAGCGCGTCATTTGTGCGGTTGCCGGTTGCCAGTCCAGGCTGCCTGCATCGATGAAGTCGCCCGGTTGCAGGTTGCGCGAAGCGACCAGCACCTGGCGAGTGGCTTCCTTGGGTGCGGCAGGTTGAACCTGTGCCTTGACTTCAGGTGGCTTTGGCGGTGCCAGCAAAGCCCGTGCGAGCAGGGCGGAACCACTGGCGAGGACAATGGCCCCAGTCAGCAGAATGAGCGAATTCTTTTTCATCGAGTACGGCTACTGTGGGTTCAGGTGTGGATGGGAAACAACAAGGTGAACAGCGCACCTGCTGCGATGGCCAGACCGTAGGGGATACCTGCGGGGCGTTGGGCGTCATAGATGATCGGTACGGCGATGGTGTCTTGCGGCATGCGTCTGATCAGCCACATCACGCCCCTTGCAAGCGCCGCTTCAAGCATTTCCAGGGTAGGTAGCACCAGCGCCAGGATGCCGCCAGCCAGCGAGGTGATGATCAGGAACGTGATCAGGTCTTCGCTGCCGATCCACAGGCTCAGCACGGTCATCAGCTTGACGTCGCCGCCGCCGACCCGTTCGATCATGTAGAGGCCGTAACCGACCAGCAGGACCAGTGCCGCGCCTGCTGTGGACCAGCCCATGGCGGAAATGACCTGCCAGGTCCCCAAACCTGCAAAAGGGCCGACATTCAGGGGCGCCAGCAGCGGCAATGCAAGCCATCCCGCCAGCAAGGCCAGCACCAGTCGGTTATGGATCTTGCGATACAACAGGTCCGTGACCACGACCCAGCACAAGGCGGGCAACAGCAGAACGACGACAAGGCTGGTCATGGACGGGAATCCTGCGGGGTAACGTCAGTTGCTGCCGGTGCTGTTGTTGGTGGACCTGATCTGGTCGGCGATACCGCCGAAACGCTCTTTGAGCGCGCCGATGAACTGGCCGTCCGAGCCGAAGATGTAGCCGATGGCTGCCGCCATGGAGGCAGCCAGAATGCCGTATTCGATGGCGGTCACGCCGCTTTCGTCGTTAAGGAATTTCTTGAAGGAGTTGAGCATGGCGCAGCCTGTATGAAATGTCGGAAAAGGGAGCCCCGACCGCAGTGAACAGCGGTTTGGGACGGTTCAACAAGGTGAAACGATACTAAGATTTATTCTCATTAAGCGGCAAGGCGGAGATCATTAAGAAGCCTTAAGGAATCGCCCGGCTCAACTGCAATTCGACACGCAGGCCGGGCTGGTTGTCGCTCAGCCGCAGGGAGCCGCCATGCAGTTCACTGATGGCCTTGACGAGTGTCAGGCCGAGCCCGTTGCCGGGAATGTCGCCGGAGGTATGCAGGCGATGGAAACGTTCCACCACCTGTTCCGTTGCAGAAGCCGGAATGCCTTCGCCGTGATCCGCCACGCCAAGGGTGGCGAAGAGAGGGCGATGCCGGGCAAAGAGCGTGATGGTGGAATTGCGCGGCGCATATTTCAGTGCGTTGTCCACCAGATTGGCCATGGCCTGGAACAGCAGGGCACGGTCGCCCCAGATCTTGCAGCCAGGGTCTATGCTCAGCACCAGCGGCGAGTTGCGCTCATCGGCCAGGGGCAAGTAATACTCGCGCAGATCGTTGAGCAGATCCTGGGCTGGAAACTCCTCGAAAAGATGGGCGCAACGCCCGGTTTCCACTTCCCCGACCCGCATGACCGCCCGAAACAGGCTCTGGATGCGTTCGCTTTCGTCGGCGGCCATCCACAGTGCTTCGCGCACATCACCCGTGGCGATTTCGGCTGCGCTGACCAGACGATTCTGCAATCGCGTCAGCGGCGTGCGCAGTTCGTGGGCGATATGGCTGGTCACGCCCTTGACCTCGGCCATCAGCTTGTTGATCCGCTCCAGGTTGCGATAGATCTCGGTGGCCAGCCGGTCAAGCTCGTCGCCGCTGCGGTCATGGGGCGGAAAGGCTTGATGATCGCCACTGGCAAAGCGTTTCAGTGCGTCATGAATACGTTCTATGCGGTACAGCTTGCGCAGGCTGTAACGCAGGCTGAAGATCAGGCTGCCCAATAGCACCAGAAACAGACCCGCGCCGGCCATCAGCGGAATGATCTGGGTGCGTTCCAGCATCGGTTGCAGGTCGTAGGCGCTGAAATAGCGACCGCCGTCGCGCAGCTCGATCACCAGCCCCATGATCTGCCGCTCTTTGTTACGAATGTTTCGCCAGTTATCCGGGCATCTGGACGCGATGCAGTCCATGACTTCGTGCATCGTCGCATCGCCGGTCAGGACCTTGCCCTGTGGGTCCAGCAACAGAGAATGACGCTCGCTGCGCCGGTCATAGAGGTCCCGCTGCCTGAGCAGTTCGGCGACCTGATGGCTGCTGCGGCTCTGGGTCAGTTCATGCATGGTGCGTACGTCGGCGAGGATCATTTCCCGCACGTGGCTGCGCATGACGCTTTCGAGCACGCAACCACTGCCGATGACCGACAGCAAGGCCACCAGCAGACAGGCAAATGCCATGGTGGCGGCTTGTTGGAAGTTGCTGGTTTCAAGGATGTGACGCAGCTCGAAGCGACTAGCCGAGTTCATAGCCGATTGCACGAATGGTCCTCAGCAGGCTGCGCTCAAACCCTTTGTCGATCTTGGTCCGCAGCTTGGAGATATGGACGTCGATCAGGTTGGTCTGCGGGTCGAAGTGATAGCCCCAGACCTTTTCCAGCAGCATGGTACGGGTGACCGTCTGGCCCGGATGTTCGGCGAGCACTTGCAGCAGGCGGAACTCCTTGTCGGTCAGGTCAATATTGCGCCCGGCCCGACATGCACTGCGCTGGCCCAGGTCGATGCGTAAATCTTCTATGTAGATCACTTCTTCCATAGCGGTTTGATTGTGCCGGCGAGCCAGCACCTCCAGGCGCAACAGCAGTTCGGTGAAGTCGAAAGGCTTGCCCAGATAGTCGTCCGCACCGGCACGCAAACCTTCGACACGGTCACTGGTCTGGTCGTTTGCCGACAGGATCAGCACGGGAGGGCGGGAGCGGCCATGGAGCCGGTTGAGCAGTTCGATGCCATCCATCCTGGGCAACATGCGGTCTAGCACTACGACGTCGAACGCTTCCTGCGTAAGAATCTCCAGCGCGCCTTCACCGTCATGGGTCAACTTGCAGTTATGGCCGAACGCATGGAGTTTGCTGCCAAGCCAGTGGCTGACCGATATGTCGTCTTCTACCACTAATACACGCATGGTGGTGCCGCTCCCTTCTTCTGGTGGCAGTCATCTTCAAACGGAAAGCCAGATTGTAACAATTAAGATTCATTAATGTTAGTAAATGCTAATCATTATCATTATTGTGCTATCAATACGGCATTGATGTATAGGGGGGAGTGAAAAGCAGGGGTAAGCCGCAAGCGATAAGCTGCAAGCTGTAAGCGGCGAGATACAAATGGGGTCAGGCTTTCTTTGTTGCTCTTGTCGGGCGTTTGCCCTTGCTTGCAGTGGCTCCGGCCGCCTTGCGCGTACCGGTCTTGCGTTTTTTCTTCCAGGGCGCTGCGCCACCGGCCGGGCTGGCGGGGCCGCTGATGGTCATCCGCAGGCCGACGCAACGGCTGACCTGCTTGCTCATCCAGGCGGCCTGTTTGGCGACGAATTCCTCCAGGCTCATTTCACCGTTTTGCACCATGTCCAGCGCCTGTTCCCAAATGGCGGTGGTGCCGGGGTCGGCGATGGCGCGAGGGACGGCATCGATCAGGCTGAATGCTGCGGCAGTGGCAGACAAGGCCTTGCCTTGCTTGATCAGATAACCCCGGTCGATCAGGCCCTGAATGATGCCGGCGCGGGTGGCTTCGGTACCGATCCCGGTGGTGTCCTTGAGCTTCTGCTTGAGCAGCGGGTCTTCCACCAGCTTGGCGACATTCTTCATGGCCTTGATCAGGTCGCCTTCGGTGAAAGGCTTGGGCGGCTGAGTCCACAGGTCCTTGAGGATGACATCGCTCACCGGGCAGTCGCAGCCCTGAAACAGCGCGGGCAGGTTTTGCGGGGGAGGGGCTTCGCGCCCTTTGGCTGGCGCCAGCGCTTCGGGCATGGCACGTTTCCAGCCTGGCTCGATGATCTGTTTGCCGACAGCCCGTAAGGCCTGCCCGGCGCAGTCGAAGTCGGCCTGGGTCCGGTCGTATTCGTGATTGGGCAGGAACTGCGCCAGATAGCGCGCCCTGATCAGGGTGTAGACCGCTCGCGGCTTGCCGGTCAGACGCTCGATGCCTCGGGCGGCAGCGGTGGGGATGATGCCGTGGTGGGCGCTGACCTTGGCGTCGTTCCAGGCCCGTGAGCGACGTTGCGGGTCCAGATGCCTGAGCAGTTCGCTCAGTGCAGGGTCTGATTGGCCCAGCGCGGCAATGATGCCCGCAGCCTCGCCATGCTGGCTCATGGGCAGATAACCGCAATCGCTGCGCGGGTAGGTGATGACCTTGTGGGTTTCATACAGGGCCTGGGCGATATCCAGGGTTTCCTGAGCGCCAAGGCCGAGCTTTTTCGAGCAGATTTCCTGCAAGGTGCCCAGGTCGAAAGGCAAGGGCGCAGCTTCGCGAATCCGTTCGGTGCGCAGTTTTACGACCTTGGCGCTGGCGGCATTGCGAATCGCCTCTGCGGCCTGTTGCGCCAGTGGCTGGTTCAGGCAGCGGTCCTGATCGTCACAGGCATCTGAGGGGGCTCGCCACTGGGCAATGAAGGCCTGACCGTCATGCAGCAGTTTGACGTCGATGGCCCAGTAAGGCACGGGGACGAAGTCGGCGATGCTGCGGTCGCGATCCACCACCAGCCGCAGGGTTGGCGTTTGCACACGGCCCACCGGCAGCACGCCCTGATACCCGGACTGGCGACCGAGCAGGGTGAACAGGCGGCTCATGTTCATGCCGATCAGCCAGTCGGCGCGGGAGCGGCCCAGTGCCGAATGATAGAGGCTGAAGGTATCGGCACCGGGCTTGAGGGACGCCAGCGCCTTGCGGATCGAAGCGTCATCCAGGGCCGAGAGCCACAAGCGCTGTATCGGACCACGATAGCGACAATGTTCAACCAGTTCGCGAGCAATCATCTCGCCTTCGCGGTCGGCGTCGGTGGCGATGATCAGTTCCCGAGCTTCGCCCAGCAGGCGTTTTACGGCCTTGAACTGGCTGGCGGTGCGGGGTTTGACCAGCATCTTCCATTTGTCCGGGACAATCGGCAGGTCTTCCAGCACCCAGCGTTTGTAACGGGCATCGTAGGCATCCGGTGGCGCGGTTTCCAGCAGGTGGCCGATGCACCAGGTCACGGTGGCGTTGGGGCCTGTCCAGCAGCCGTCCCCACGCCGGGTCGCGCCGAGGACGGCGGCGATATCTTTGGCCTGTGAGGGTTTTTCGCAGAGAAACAGCCGCATAACCACCGCTTGCATTGATGGGGTTTGAATGCGGTAAGGATGAACACTGAAAGCGTTGTGAGCAAGGTTTATCTGTATGGATATACAGATAAACCTTGTAGGACTTGCCCAACGGCAGGCTAAACCGCGATTTCCACCTGCTCGCCATTCAGGCGCACCGGCCAGACTTCGAGTTGTTGCTCCGGGTATTCCACGCAGGTGCCGTCGTGCAGGCGGAAGTGCTGCTTGTACAGCGGCGACGCGATGACCAGTTCCCCGCCAAGCTGCCCTATGAGGCCGCGGCCGATGACATTTGCACCGGATTTGGGATCGCGGTTTTCGATGGCAAAGAGCTTTTCGCCTTCCTCGGTTTCAGGCAGATAGAACAGCGCGACCTGCGCGCCATCGAGCCAGGCCACCACGCCTGAGTTGGCAACCAGATCCTTGCGCGAGCACAGCGTCTGCCATTGTGTGCTCATGGCAGGCGCGAGTGTTTTTTCGGCATAGGCCATGTTGGACTGGCTCATCAGACCACCTCCTTGAACGGGATAAGGGCGATTTCTTCAGGTTTTGCAGGGCGGCGTTGCTCACGTTCCTTGACGAAGTGGACATCCGGGTCGCTGCGCTTGTCGTTGACGAAGGTGCGGAAGCGCTTGAGCTTTTCCGGGTCCTTGAGGGCATTGGCCCATTCGCATTCATAGCGATCGACCACCAGTTGCATCTGCGCTTCCAGCTCGTCGGCCAGCCCCAGGCTGTCGTCGATGATCACGGCCTTGAGGTAATCCAGGCCGCCTTCCAGCGACTCGCGCCAGACCGAGGTGCGTTGCAGCTTGTCGGCGGTGCGGATGTAGAGCATCAGGAAACGGTCGATGTAACGGATCAGGGTTTCGTCATCCAGGTCAGTGGCGAACAGTTCCGCATGGCGTGGGCGCATGCCGCCGTTGCCGCTTACATAGAGGTTCCAGCCGTTTTCGGTGGCGATGACACCCACATCCTTGCTTTGTGCTTCCGCGCATTCGCGGGTACAGCCAGAAACGGCGAACTTGAGTTTGTGTGGCGAGCGCAGGCCCTTGTAGCGGTCTTCGATACGCAAGGCCATGGCCACGCTGTCCTGTACGCCATAGCGGCACCAGGTACTGCCCACGCAGGATTTCACGGTCCGCGTCGATTTGCCGTAGGCATGGCCAGTCTCGAAACCGGCTTCGATCAATTCGCTCCAGATATCCGGCAGTTCGTGGAGTTGTGCGCCGAACAGGTCGATACGCTGACCGCCGGTGATCTTGGTGTACAGGTCGTATTTCTTGGCCACGGCACCGATGGCAATCAGGCCGTCCGGTGTGATCTCGCCACCGGGAATGCGCGGCACCACCGAGTAAGTGCCGTTTTTCTGCATGTTGGCCATGAAGGTGTCGTTGGTGTCTTGCAGTGGCACCAGCGAAGGCTCGGTAATCTGCCGGTTCCAGCAGGACGCGAGAATCGAGCCGACGGCAGGTTTGCAGATGTCGCAGCCATGGGCGCCCTTGCCGTGGCGGGTCAGCAGTTCCTCGAAGGTTTCGATGCCTTCGACGCGGACCATCGAATACAGCTCCTGACGGGTGTAGGCGAAGTGTTCGCACAGGCTCTTGTCGACGCTGACGCCACGGGCGATCAGTTCATGCTCGAAAACCTGCTTGAGCAAGGCTGCGCAGCCACCACAGCCGGTGCAGGCCTTGGTCTGGGTCTTGATGCCGGCCAGATCGGTACAGCCTGCATCGATGGCCGAGCAGATCGAGCCTTTGCTGACGTTATGGCAGGAGCAGATGGTCGCCGTGGCGGGCAGGGCATCGGCCCCCAGGGTCGGCGCGCCTTCGCCACGGGGCAGGATCAGGCTGGAAGGATCGGCGGGCAGGGGAATGCCGTTCTGGGCGTATTGCAGCAGGGTGTCGTAATAACTGTTGTCGCCCACCAGCACCGCGCCCAGCACTTGCTTGCCATCGGCCGACACCACCAGACGGCGATAGCTGGAAGTGGCTTCATCGATAAAGCGATAGCTGACCGCACCCGCCAGTGCGCCATGGGCATCGCCAATGGAACCTACATCCACGCCCAGCAGTTTGAGCTTGGTGGACATGTCGGCACCAAAGAAGGCATCGGCGTCCTGACCGCAAAGCTGGGCGGCCACGCTACGGGCCATCTGATAGCCCGGCGCAACCAGGCCGAAGACACTGCCGTTCCAGGCCGCGCATTCGCCAATGGCATAGATATCCGCATCGCTGGTGCGGCAGTGTTCATCGATTGCGATACCGCCCCGAGGGCCGAGTTCCAGTTCGCATTGGCGAGCCAGTGCATCCTGAGGACGAATACCGGCAGAGAACACGATCAGATCGGTTTCCAGAAACTCGTCGTTGGCGAAGTTCATGCGATAGCGGTACTGCTTGCCGTCGCTGATCGACTGTGTGGCACGGGACAGGTGCACACCAACGCCAAGCGCTTCGATGCGGGCCTTGAGGGCCGCGCCGCCAAGATCGTCCAGTTGCACCGGCATCAGTCGTGGCGCGAACTCCACCACATGGGCTTCTAGCCCCAGGGATTTCAGGGCGTTGGCCGCTTCCAGTCCCAGCAGGCCGCCACCTACGACTACACCGCGACGAGCCTTGCTGGCGGCGTAACGAATGGTGTCCAGGTCTTCGAGGGTGCGGTAGACCAGACGTGAGTCGCCTTGGGCACCTTCGATTGGCGGTACGAACGGGAACGAGCCCGTGGCCATGATCAGCTTGTCATAAGTGAAGCAGCCTTCAGCGGTGATGATCTCGCGACGATCCCGGTCGATCTCCAGCACTGGAACACCCAGGTGCAGGGTCAGCCCGGCTTGCTGATAGAGGGCCGCATCACTCATGGCCAGGGATTCGGCATCGCGGCCAGTGAAGTACTCTGAAAGATGCACGCGGTCGTAGGCACGCTGGCGTTCTTCGCCGAAGACATGAATGCGATAGCGATCAAGGGCGCCGCCTGCGATCAACTGCTCGACGCAATGATGACCGACCATGCCATTGCCGACGACGATAAGGGTCTGTACATCGCTGAAGGGTAAGACTGTGGTGTTCATAGCAAGTCCCGGCCTAGGCCAATCAGGTTTTTCAAAGCCAAAAAAAAGACGCCCGGAACCTTTCGGTTCCAGGCGCCTTTGCCTGTTATTCATAAAGTTTTGTGGGTGACATCGGACGACGTTGCCGGATGCACCGCCCGACCACATTCATGGTGGGGTTATCACAGACTATGCAGGGGGTGTGCCAGCTTGCTTAAAAGGCTGTTTTCAGCAGGTTATGACGTGAGGGCGTGTTCCAACCCGCTTTGCATTGGTGCGTCATGGGGCGGCGATGCTGTAAATCTGTGCATGAACCTTCGGTACAAGCGCATTCATTCGTGACTAAATTCGCCCCGAAATTGTATTACCCTGCGCTACCCCACCCAGGTCAGTTGCCATGAACATCACCATCACTGAAGTCCAGCCTGCCGACATTCCCCGCACCATCGACTTTGTCATGGCGGCCCGTGCCGAAATATTTCCCATGCTCGATGCCAGCGTCGTTCCGGCTGATCTGGCCGACTTTGAACAGGTCTATCTGGACGCGGAGGACGGCAGGTTCCTGATCGCCTGCTGCGAAGGCGAGATCATCGCTGCCATCGGTTATCTGCCTTACGACCATCGCTTTGCCCAACTGAACTACGCAGGCCGCAGAGCGGTGGAAATTGTGCGCCTGTTCGTCAGCCACGAATTCAGAGGTGCCGGGCTGGCAGGGCAGTTGTACGAAGCGCTCAAGGTGCAGGCCGATGCCAGTGGCGTGGAGGTGTTGTACCTGCACACCCACCCGTTTCTGCCGGGTGCGATCCGCTTCTGGGAAAAGCAGGGTTTTGTAACGGTCGATGTGGAGGACGATCCCGTCTGGCAGACAACGCATATGCATTGTCTGCGCTGAGGGACAGTCAGGCGTTCAGGGCGGGGTAATCGGTATAGCCGCGTTCTTCACCCTGGTAGAACGTCGCCTGATCTGGAGTATTGAGCGTGGCCCCCTGTCGGATTCGTTCAACCAGATCCGGGTTGGCCAGAAAAGGTGTGCCGAACGACACCAGTTCAGCGTCGCCAGCCTGAATGGTCGCCTCTGCCCGATCGGCATCAAAGCCGCCATTGGCTATATAGGTTCCGCCAAATTGCTGTTTCAGTTTCACGAAGTCAAAGTGGCCTTCGCCAAACTGCACAACATGCAGGTAGGCCAGGCCGTAACCGCTCAGGGTTTTTACGGCGTGCTCAAAGGTCGACTGTGGCGTGCTGTCGCTGACCGAGAAAATATTGAGGTTGGGTGAGAGGCGTACACCGGTGCGATCTGCACCAAAAACCGGGATCACCGCTTCTACCACTTCCTTGAGGAAGCGAACGCGATTTTCGGCAGAGCCGCCATATTCATCGGTGCGCAGATTGGCGCCATCGCGCAGGAACTGATCGATCAGGTAACCATTGGCGCCATGGATTTCCACACCGTCAAAGCCTGCAAGCTTTGCATGCTCGGCCCCTTGGCGAAACTGCGCGACAACCCCTGGGATTTCATCCAGCGCAAGGGCCCTGGGTGTTTCATAGGGCTTGAGCCCTTGCGGGGTATACAGCTCACCTTCGGGCTTGATGGCTGAGGGCGCTACAGGTAACTCCCCGTTGGCTTGAACCAGTGGGTGGGAGAGTCGCCCGACATGCCACAGTTGCAGGAATATACGTCCTCCTGCCGAGTGTACTGCGTCGGTCACCTGCTTCCAGCCCGCAATTTGTGCTTGCGTGAAAATGCCAGCCGTTCGCGGATAGCCTTTCGCCTGGGCCGAAACCTGTGAACCTTCAGTGATGATCAGGCCGGCACTTGCCCGCTGACGGTAATATTCAGCGACGAGAGGCGTAGCAGCATCTCCTTCGCCCGCACGGCTGCGGGTCATCGGTGCCACCACCAGACGATTCTTCAAGGGCAGGGGGCCGAGTTGGAAAGGCGATAGCAAGGCCTCGTGATTGCTCATGGATATTTCTCTGACAGGTAGGGCCTGGGGTCGGCCTGAAAGTGATTTCGGTGCGAAGAAGATAAAAGGCCCCCTGTCTGTTTACTAGATGGATGGATTGTATTTAACTCGTCCATATTTCAATGGAATGGGCCAGATGCTTGATCTCAATGATGTCGCGCTCTTCGTTCAGGTCGTGCGTTACGGCAGCTTTGCCGAGGCCGCGAGGCGCATGGGGATTCCGTCCAATACGGTGAGCCGTCGCGTCCAGCAGCTTGAGGCGCAATTGGGTTCCAGGCTGTTGCAGCGCTCGACGCGCAAGCTCACCCTGACCGATGCCGGGAGGACCTTTCACGAACGCTGTGCCGGTGCCGTGGATGATCTGGCCGATGCCGGTCAGGCATTGATGATGGGCAGTCAGGAGTCCAGCGGGCTGATGCGTGTGGCAGTGCCTGCCGATTTCTTCGATGTCTTTCAGATGGAGTGGGTCGCCGAATTCATGGCGTTGTACCCGAAGATGCGGCTCGAATTCGTGCTCAGTGATGACAAGGCTGACCTGATCGCCGATCAGATCGATGTTGCGTTTCGGGGTGGGCCGCTTAACGATCTGGCTTATGTCAGTCGGCAGATTCTAGGCACCAGCAACAGTGTACTTGTGGCCAGCCCTGGCTATATCGCCCGACATGGCCAACCCGAAACCTTGCAGGAGGTGGCGGGGCTGGACTGTATAGGTTTTGCCCATCCCAGCGGTTTTGCCACATGGCGTCTCGACGGGCCTGACGGTGTCGAGGAAGAGGTTCAGGTGACGTGCCGGTTCATCGGCAATACCGCGCAATCACTGCGCAAGGCCTCAGTGGCCGGGCTTGGCATAACCTTGCTTCCCACCACGCTTACCCACTTGGATCTGCAGGCCGGCCGACTTGTAGAGGTGCTCCCGCAATACCAGCGCGTGGGGCCTGGCCTGAATGCACTTTACCCGAGCCGCAAACATCTTCCTGCTGCGGTGTCTGCGTTCATGGATCTGGTCAAGGAGAAGGTATGCCAGACTTTCTGCTGTCAGGCCGGGTGACGTTCTGCTCTTTGACAAAGTCCACAAATGCCCTGAGTGGTGAAGGCAGGTAGCGGCGACCGGGATAGTAGAGATAAGGCCCGGAAAACTCCTGCCACCAGGTTTCCATCACCGGTTCCAGTGCTCCGCTTTGCAGATGCGGTTGAATCCACTCCTCGAACAGATAAACGATGCCCAGGCCATCGATTGCCGCCTGGACCGCCAGGTCGGAAGCCCCTCCAGCCCTGACCAGCAAAGGGCCGGTGGGGTCTACGCAAACGGTTTCGCCATCACGTTCGTACTCCCAGAGCGGCATGGCGCCACTGGCGAATTTACCTCGTATGCATGAGTGTTGCAGAAGGTCTTGCGGATGCTCTGGGCGACCATGGGCCTTGAGATAGGCGGGTGACGCTGCCGTCGCCATGCGCTGAAGTCTCGGGCCGATGGGGATGGCAATCATGTCTTTTTCAAGACGTTCATCGTAACGAATCCCGGCGTCACAACCTTCCTTGAGCATGTCGACAAAGCTTTCTTCGATGACCACTTCCAGACGGATGTCGGGGCAGGCTTGCAGAAAGGGCGTGATGATTGCGGGCAGTACCAGTCTGGCCGCGCTGGCAGGTACGTTCAGCTTCAGTGTGCCGGAAGGGCCGTCGCGGAAGTCATTCACCACATCCAGGGATGTCTCGACCTCGGCAAGGGCTGGAACGATCCGCTCCATCAAGCGCGCACCCGCCTCGGTGGGCATTACGCTGCGCGTAGTGCGATTGAGCAGACGCACGCCGAGCCTTGCTTCGATGCGCCGCACGGCATCGCTGAGGCTGGAGGCGGATTTGCCGCTGGCCCTGGCGCCCTCACGAAAGCCTCCGGCTTTTACGACAATCACATAGGACAGCAAGTCCTGGATATCTGCGGGCACTGTTCTCTCCGGCGTACAACCTGTGCGGATTGCACTGCATTATCAGTGGAGTCGTCAATGCCTATAGTGGCCTGAACACATTTCCCGAGGTGGACGACATGAGCAATGCACGCAAGGCAGGTTCTTTCTTGTTGGGCGACCGTACGGTCAATCGCATGGGCTATGGCGCGATGCAATTGGCCGGTCCCAATGTCTTCGGCCCACCCAAAGACCCGAAAGCGGCAGTTGCTGTTTTGCAGGAAGCACTGGCATCGGGTGTCAACCATATCGATACCGCGGACTTCTACGGCCCGCATGTGACCAACCAGTTGATCCGCGAAGCCTTGCAGCCATACCCGGACAATCTGGTGATCGTGACCAAGGTCGGTGCTCTGCGCGGTGCAGATGGTTCATGGAACCCGGCACCGAGCCCTGCCGAGCTGACCCGCGCGGTGCATGACAACTTGCGCCACCTGGGGCGCGATGTGCTGGATGTTGTGAACCTGCGGGCCTGGGGCAGCCAGCAGGCTCCCGAAGAGGGGCCGATCGAGGAGGCGTTCACGACCCTGGCCGAATTGCAGCAACAAGGGTTGATTCGTCATCTGGGCCTGAGCAATGTCACGGCGTCGCAGATCAAACAGGCTCAAGGAATCGCCAGGGTTGTCTGCGTGCAGAACCATTACAACCTGTCTCACCGGGCAGATGAACAGCTTATCCAAGAGCTGAGCCAGCAAGGCATTGCCTACGTGCCGTTCTTTCCCCTCGGTGGCTTCAGCCCGTTGCAATCGACAACCCTGTCTCGCGTCGCGACTCGCCTGGGTGCCTCGCCTCTGAACGTGGCGCTGGCCTGGCTGCTGCAACGCTCGCCCAATATCCTGCTGATTCCGGGGACCTCTTCGGTTGCGCACCTGCGCGAAAACCTCTCTGCCAGTGAGCTGGTGATCGAGCCGGGTCTGCTGGCCGAGCTTGAAGAGTTGGCATGAGCCCTTTACGAGACTTTATATAAAGAGCAGGCGAGTGATGGTCAGCTACAAAACCTCACTCGCCGACCGGTATCCGGTCACCAGAGGGCAATCTCGTAGGTGATGTAGATCCGGTTGCTGTCACGCCCCCGTGCGTAATCCGAGCGGTAGACATAGTTGCGCAGCTTCATGCCCAGCCCTTTAAACGTTCCGCCTTGCAGCACGTACGCCAGTTCTGCGTCGCGCTCCCACTCATGCAGCCTTGCCGAGCCGGACTTGCCATTGTCGCCACTCAGATATTTGGTCGTAAACGACAGGCCCGGTATGCCAACCCGTGAAAAGTCATAGCCATAACCGAGCATCCAGGTCTTTTCATCTTCTTCGATGAACTTGCCGATCCCGACATTGGTGAATGAGTACACGGTTGCGCCGCTTATATAAGGCAGGCCTGCATCCCCGCTCAGTGTCTGGTAACCGCCGCTGAAGCTGTGCCCGGCCAGAGCGTAGGTCAGTTGCCCGCTGAGCATGTCGTTATCGATCTTGCCATCGCGAGCCGCGCCGGCATCCACGCTATGGAAATAACGCAGATCGCTGGTCAGCACGCCTTTGCCAATCGGCAGGTCGTGCTGGATCGAGGCGAAGTTCTGGCGGTAGAAATCCTCAAGCTCGCCATGGAAATAGCTGAGGCGAATGTTCTTGCCGAGCTTGTAGTCCCCGCCGATATAAGAGAAGTCCGAGCCTTTGCCGGTAAAGCCATCGGGAACAATCGAGCGGCTGTCCGAAGAGTCGCGCAACTTGAATTGAGCCAGATGGCCGCCGGTGAGGGTCAGGTTGTCGATGTCGTTGCTGGTGAACTGCGTGCCCTGATAAGTCTGTGGCAGCAGGCGAGCATCGTTGTAAATCAGCACCGGGGTTTTGGGCAGCAACGAGCCGTATTTGACGGTGGTCTTGGCCAGACGCATTTTTGCGGCTGCGCCCAGGCTGGCAAACTCATCCGCCGCACGCCCGTCGCCATGCACCGGTAGCAGTCCAGTGCCGCTACGGCCCTTGCCGGAGTCGAGCTTTACGCCCATCAGCCCGAGTGTATCGATGCCAAAACCCAGAGTCCCCTGAGTAAAGCCGGACTGATAGTCGAGCAGGAAGCCTTGTGCCCACTCGGTGCGCTCGCTTTTGGCTGTACTCGCCGCACGGGCGCTCAGGCCGTTCTCGTCCCGGAAGTTTTCATTGAAGTAGACGTTGCGCAGTTGCAGCTTCAGCTTGCTGTCTTCAACGAAGCCCGCAGCGCCGACACTGGCGCAGGGCAGGGCGCCCAACACGGAAAAAAGGGCTCCACGCTTGAAAAACATACTCATGCTCAATACTCGTTGTTGTTATTGGAGGTGCAGTGATCCGCAGGTCCTTTTCAGGACCCGTGAGTAGTCGTGTTACGGGGTGGGTGACGTCAGACGAACAGCGTCAGGGCGCCGGTCAGCAGAGCCAGGGCCGTGACCACAAGGGAGGTCAGCACCGCCCATTTCAAGGTGGCTTTCTGGAACTCACCGATGTCGCGGTCGATCATGCCGACCAGCAAGAGGGTCGAGGCCACCAACGGGCTCATCAGATGCACCGGCTGGCCCAGAATCGAAGCCCTGGCAATTTCCAGCGGGCTGATGCCATAGGCGGCCGCGGCATTGGCAAGGATCGGTACCACGCCGAAGTAATAAGCGTCGTTGGACAGCACAAAAGTCAGCGGCATGCTGGTCAGGGCGACGACCAGCGGGAACAGATGCCCCCATTGCGGTGGAATCCAGTCCACCAGGGTTTGCGCCAGGGCGTCGACCATCTTGGTGCCAGAGAAGATCCCGGCGAAAACCCCGGCGGCGAAGACCAGCAGAACCACGGTCATGGCATTGCCGGAGTGGGCGAGGATGCGTTCCTTCTGAATATCCAGTTGCGGGTAGTTGATCATCAGCGCGACGACGAAACCGATCAGGAACAGCACGGCCGAGTGCATCAGGCCCGTTACCAGCGCAATCATCACGGCAATGACCAGCGCCAGATTGACGTAGGCCAGTTTGGGGCGTTTGTGCGGCGTATTGCCCAGTATTTCGTCGATATAGCAGTCACCGCCGCCGCTCTGCAACTGCACGTTGCCGATGCGTTTGCGCTCGGAACGGCCCAACAGAAAGGCAGTGAACACCACCCAGGCGGCGCCGCCGATCATGGTGGGCAGCAACGGAATGAAATACTCGCCTGCATCCAGGCCCAGCGCGGCAATGGCTCGGGTTGCAGGGCCGCCCCATGGCGTCATGCCGCTCATGATGCTCAGGGAAAGCATCGATATGATGCCGAGGATCATCGGATTCATGCCAATGCGTTTGTACAGCGGCAGCATGGCTGCGCAGGTAATCATGTAAGTGGTCGTGCCATCACCGTCGAGGGCGACAGTCAGTGACAAGAGCGCCGTGCCCACCGCGATTTTCATCGGGTCGCCATTGACCCGCTTGAGGATCTTGCGGATCAGCGGGTCGAACAGGCCGGAGTCGATCATCAGGCCAAAGAACAGGATGGCGAACAGCAGGAGGGCCGCGGAGGGCGCGACCATTTTCAGGCCGTCGAGCATCATTTTGCCGGTGGTGCCGCCAAAGCCGCCAATGATTGCGAAAACGATGGGGACCAGGGTCAGCGCGACAATCGGAGACAAGCGTTTGGACATGATCAGGTAGGTGAACACCACGACCATGGCCAGGCCAAGAAAGGCAAGCATATGGATATTCTCTTGTTGTTATTCATGGGCAAGCGAATGCCGCCGGGCCTGCAGGGCATCGCATGAACGATGCCTTGCCTGCTCGAATGGATATCGATTGATGTGTGTAGGTGTGTGTCAGGTGCGCTCGGCAGCCTGGGGTGTGCTTTCCCATTGCGGGGTGTCAGGCGTGGCGGCGATGGCTTTCCCGTCGAGGCGTTGCATGAGGACCTGGCGGTCACATGCGTTTTCCGACAGGGAGATCACCACCGTCGCGACGGCGTTACTGGCCAGGCTGGTCAGCGCCCGGGCTTCGGACATGAAACGGTCGATACCGATCAGCAATGCCAGGCCTGCCAGCGGAATATCGTGGATGACCGTAAGGGTCGATGCCAGGGCGACGAAGCCGCTGCCGGTCACGCCCGCCGCGCCCTTGGATGACAGCAACATGATTGCCAGCATGGTCAGGGTCTGCGTCATGCTCAGTTCGATATTGCACGCCTGGGCAATGAAAATGGCGGCCAGGGAAAGATAGATTGCTGTGCCGTCCAGATTGAAGGAGTACCCCGTTGGCAGTACCAGGCCGACAACGCCTTTCTTGCAACCCAGGGCTTGAAGTTTCTCCAGCATGCGCGGCATGACAGGCTCGGTTGACGAAGTGCCGAGCACCACCAGGAACTCTTCGCGAAAGTAGCGCAGCAGTTTCCAGAGGCTGAAGCCGTGAGCGCGGCAGATTCCGCCCAGCACTACGAACACGAAGAAGCCGCAGGCGATGTACAAGGTCATGATGAGCTTGGCCAGCGAGCCGAGGGAAGTGATGCCGTACTGGCCCACGGTAAATGCCAGGGCACCAAAGGCACCGATCGGAGCGAAGCGCATCAGGTACGAGAAGATCTTGAAGACCATGTGCGAGGCCGATTCCAGCACATTGAGCACCGGTTTGCCGCGCTCGCCCAAGGATGACAGTGCGAACCCGGACAATACCGCGATAAACAGCACCGGCAAGACTTCACCCTTGTTGAACGCGCCAATGAAGGTGTCCGGGATGATGTGCATGAAAAAGTCCACGACACCCAGTTTCGCAGCGGAGTCCGTGTACTGGCTCAAACCGGCAGTGCTCAGTTTCGCCGGATCGATGTTCATACCGACGCCCGGCTGGATCACATAGACCGCGATCAGGCCGATGAACAGGCTGACCACCGTCAGGGCGAGGAACAGCAGCATGGTCTTGCTCATCAGGCGCCCGAGAGAGCGCTTGTCGCTCATACCGGCAATGCCGGTGACGATGGTGCAGAACACCACCGGTGCGATCATCATTTTGATCAGCTTGATAAACGCATCGCCCAAAGGCTTGAGGGCGATGGCTTGCTGGGCCCAGAAGTGACCGACCAGGACCCCGAGGACCACGGCGCAGATAATCTGAAAGTAGAGCGATTTAGCGATTTTCATGTTGCATCACCCATTATTGGAGTTGTTCTGATGCGGTACTCAGTATCAGGCAGAGCAGTGTGCAGTGATAAACAATGTCAGCCCGCCAGCCGTTGCGCGACAGGGGCGTAGACCTCCCCGGAGAAGAGTCGACGTGCCGTGCGCACCACCGAAGCCCGGATGGTCTGTCCGTTTTCCCCTACGTAGGCCAGGGCGACCTGGATCGAACCGCTCGGATGTTCGATCCGGACTTCTTGCAGGCGCGGAGTCTGGGCATTACCCAGCAGTTGGGCAACCACGGTGTCTTCACTGACACAGGCTGTAGCCAGGCCGATGGAGCCGGTGATCGCCAGGGCCTTATGACAGTTATGCGGCATGAAATAGCGAACCTTGAGGGTGCCGCCTGCATCGGGCCGCGAAACCAGTACGGGTTTGGGAATCACTTTGTCGCTCACATCGCCCAGCCCCATGGCCATTCCCGCGCGCAAGCGTAAAGCTTCGAGCTTGCGCAGAAAATCCTTGTCGGCGTCCAGTTCGGCAGGCGTCTCATCGCCACGTTTGCCCAGCAGGGACGCTTCGATGATGACCATGGGCATCGCCATGTCGATGCAGGTCACAGGTACGCCGTCAAAGATGTCAGTCTGTTGGCCGGTGGGGAACAGCTTGCCGGTCTTGCTGCCTGCTGCGTCCAGGAAAGTCAGTTGCACTGGAGCTGCCGTGCCCGGTACTCCGTCGATGCTGGTTTGGCCTTCGTAGCTGACGTGGCCGCCAGGGGTGCGGACATCGGCGCAGACGAAGGTGCCGGTGTTGAGGTTGCGAATCCGCACTTGAGTGACGTCGCCACTGGCCTCGACCAGACCTTGTTCCACTGCAAACGGGCCGACGGCGCAGAGCATGTTGCCGCAGTTGGGCGCGGTATCGACGCGGCGCTGGGAAACCATGACCTGTACGAACAGGTAATCCACATCGGCATCTTCATGAGTCGATGGGCTGACGATTGCCACTTTGCTGGTCTGCGGGCTGCCACCACCGATTCCGTCGATTTCCAGCTCATGACCAGAGCCCATGAGGGCCAGCAGCAGTTCATCGCGCTCAGCGGTCGAAGAGGGTAAATCACTGGCGAGAAAAACCGGCCCTTTGGAAGTGCCGCCGCGCATCAGGACGCAGGGAATCGGTTGCATAATTTTTGGACTCTTGTTGATCAATTGAGGTAATTGATGTGTTGGAAGCAAGAGTCCCATGGATTTTTAAGCGTATCCAATGCAAAGATCGTAGATATTATTCCACTTCAGGCAATAATTCTCCGCTGGTCTTGAAGGCCCATCGCAATCCACCAAAAGGAAAATAATGTGGAATATGAGCTGCAAGATATTCGATCGTTCGTGAAAATCGCTGAACTTGGAAGCTTCCATGAAGCCGCCGAAGTGCTGCATATTTCCCAGCCTGCCCTCACTCGGCGAATCAAGAAGCTTGAGCAGGGCCTAGGCACCTCATTGCTGGATCGCACCACTCGCCGGGTCAGCCTGACCAGCGTCGGCCGCGATTTTTTTCCCAAGGCGCGACGGCTTCTGGATGATTTCGAGGACTCGATTCTCAATATCCGGGAATTGGCAGAACGCCAGATTGGCCAGGTGACCCTTGCCTGTATTCCCACGGCCGCGTTCTACTTTTTGCCTTCCGTGATCCGCCTGTACAACGAGCGATACCCCAAGATCCGCATCCGGCTGCTGGACCTCAGTGCCAATGAGGGGCTGGAAGCCGTGTTGCGAGGGGAGGCCGATTTCGGCATCAACATGATGAGCGGGCAACACCCGGATATCGAGTTCGTGCCCCTTGTCAAAGAGCCTTTCGTGCTCGCCTGCCGACGCGACCATGAGCTGGCAAAGCGGGAGTCGGTTGCCTGGATCGAACTCAGTGAATATCGCCTGATCGGCGTTGGCCGCCTGAGCGGCAACCGGATGATTCTCGACCATGCGCTGGCCGGCCTGAGCTGGCGACCCAAGTGGTTCTATGAAGTGCAGCACCTGTCGACATCGCTGGGTATGGTCGAAGCCGGGCTGGGCATATCCGCCATGCCCAGCCTGGCCATGCCGGCCGAAGGGCATCCGACGCTGGTCAGCGTTCCGCTGGTAGATCCGGTGGTGGATCGAACCCTGGGGCTGGTTTCCCGGCGCGGCGCGTCACTGTCGCCTGCTGCCGAAAAGTTCGTAGCGATGTTGCTGGAGCAATGGCCTCAGTAAGACCGCAGACGCAGTATCCGTGCACCATCGAACGGATCGGTCAGCCAGTGGGCCCTGACGCCGAAAGTGCTATGCAGGCGCTCAGGTGTCAGCACATCCACAGGTTTGCCGAGTGCGACCATCTGGCCGTTTTCCATCACCGCCACACGGTCACATTCCAGCGCCTGATTGAGGTCGTGCAGAGCAATGACGGTGGTGACAGGCAACGACTTGATCAGCCCCAGAATCGACAGTTGATGCTGGATATCCAGATGGTTGGTCGGCTCGTCCAGTAACAGGATCTGCGGCCGTTGCGCCAGTGCCCGGGCAATATGGGTACGCTGGCGTTCGCCGCCGGACAGGGTATGCCAGGCGCGCTTGATCAGGTGCAGCATCCCGACATCCTGCAAGGCCTGGCGGACTATGGCGTCGTCGCGGTCGCTCCAGGGTTCCAGGGCAGACAGCCAGGGGGTACGGCCCAGTTCGACGGCGTCCAGTACGGTGATTGCGTCGCTGGTTTCGGCCTGTTGTTCGACCACCGCCAACAGTTGGGCGATATCGCGGCGCTTCATGCTGGCCAGTGCCTGCCCATTGAGCTGCACCTGACCGCTGGACGGCGATTGAAGGCCTGACAGCAGCTTGAGCAGTGTCGACTTCCCCGAACCGTTGGGACCGACAATGCCAAGGGTTTCACCCGGCGCAATGCTCAGATTCACGTCCTTGAGCAGGGTCTTGTCCTTGAGCGAATAACCAAGACCCAAGCAACTGAGTGCCGGGGTGTCGACGATGGGCGAAAAGGCGTTCATCGTGTGGTTTTCCCTCGAATGAGAATCAGCGCAAAGACCGGTGCGCCGATCAGTGCGGTGATGACGCCAATCGGCAAGACCTGGCCCTTGATCAGGGTGCGGGACAGGATGTCGGCGGCAATCAGGAACAGCGCGCCGCACAAGGCGCTGAGCGGCACCAGCCGGGCATGGCGGACTCCGGCGACCATGCGCACGGCATGGGGAATCACCAGCCCGACAAAGCCGATGGAGCCGACAATGGATACCATCACTGCCGTGACCAGCGCTGCAGAAGCGATCAGCACGATTTGCACGCGTCGTACCGGGATGCCGAGGGATGCCGCCGAATCACTGCCGAAGGTGAAGGCATCCAGGGCGCGCCGATGCCACAGGCAGACCAGCAAACCCACCACGACCACTGGCACTGCCAGCCATACCGAATGCCAGCGCACGCCACTGAGATTGCCCAGCAGCCAGAACATGATGCCCCGTGCCTGCTCGGCGCTGGCGGATTTGGTGATGAGAAACGAGGTCAGGGCATTGAACAGCTGCGACCCGGCGATCCCGGCCAGAATGATATGCCCGGCTGCTGTCGGGCCGTGGGAAGAGCGTGCGAGCAGGGCGACCAGCGAGAAGGCCGCCACCGCTCCGGCGAAGGCTCCCGCCGACATGGAAATGGCTCCGGCGCCCAGGCCCAGAATCGCCACCAGCACAGCGCCCGTCGAGGCGCCGGCGGAGATGCCCAGCAGGTATGGATCGGCCAGCGGATTACGCAGCAACGATTGCAGCACCACACCGGAAATCGCCAGCCCCGCGCCACAGGCCGCTGCCACGATGGAGCGGGTCAGGCGATAGTTCCAGACAATCCCCTCATCGATGGGGTCGAGCACGTACCCGGCCGCCCACAGTTTGTTCGCCAGCACCTGGAAGACCACCGGCAGGCTGATGCTGGTTTCACCGATGGCAGCGCCCGCCACGATGGCCAGCAGCAGAACTGCTGTCACCCATAGTATGTGGCCGAGCGCAGTGGCCAGCTTCATTGAGCGGCGTTGTAGCGATTGGCGGCTTCGGCCAGTTCTTCGATGCCAGTAAACAGCCGGATGCTGGCCTGCATGGCATCGGCATCGATGATCACGATACGGTCATGCTTGACCGCGTCCATATTGCGGGTCACCGGGTCGGACTTGAGGAATTCGAGTTTCCTGCGGTAGTCGTCGGCCGGAAAACGACGGCGATCCATACGTGCGATCACCAGAATGTCGGGATTGGCCTTGGCGATGGTTTCCCAGCCCACGGTCGGCCACTCTTCATCGGACTCGACGATATTGCGCATGCCCAGGTTATTGAGCATGAAGTCCGGAATGCCTTTGCGGCCTGCCACATAAGGGTCGATATCGATGTCTGCGCTGGAGAACCAGAACACTGCGGACACATCCCGCTCCTTGTTCTGTTTGACGTTGGCGACTGCATGGGCCAGACGACTGCGCAGCTCTGCAACCAGTTGCTGGCCGCGATCCTGTACGTCGAATATCTGGGCGAGCTGTTCGATGCTCTTGTAGATGGTGTCGATGCGGAAGGGCTCCAGGCGTGTGCCATCAGCGCCTACCAGGTTGTCCTTGCCTTCGCAGTCGGACGGCATGATGTAGGTCGGGATCTTCAAGTCATGAAACTGCTGGCGGGTACCGACCACGCCCTGGGCTCCGACCATCCATTCAAGCTGGACGGCCACCAGTTCCGGGCGCTTGCCGATGACGGCCTCGAAACTCGGGTCGTTGTCCGCCAGACGTTCGACCTTGTCGTTCTGCGCCTTGAAGCGCGGCAGCACATCGTTGAACCACAGCGAAGTGCCTACCAGCGTGTCGCCCAGCCCCAGTTCGTAAAGCATTTCGGTCCCGGACTGGCCGATGGTCACTGCCTTGCGCGGCGCATGCTCGAACGTCAGCTTCATGCCACAGTTTTCGACAGTGAGCGGGTATTGAGTGGGAGCGGCAAGGCTCAGGGTGGACAGGCTCAGACCGGCGATGAGGGCGGCAAGGCGGGGCAGTGACATGTAATGCGATCTCCGTTTCGTACGTGCAGGGCGCAATGTACAGACAGGAAACACATCCCCGGCACTGCGCCGAAGGCAGGGCAAGGCAGCCATGAACCGGCGCGCGGATGTCCTTCCCGGACACCCCGCCGGTCAGTGAAGTTGCAGGTCGGCAGGTCTCCTGACTGGCATTTCATCACCTGACTCCAGCCTTCCCGGGAATGAACTACCCAGTGGCCATGATGGAGTTGGCTCGATGCCTACAGTTGCGGGGGCAGTTTCGTTTGAGCTGCGCAGGTGCGAGGCCCTCGAATTCCCTGTTAGTTCCTCTCGGAAACCGACGGGGCGCGATGGTAAACGATAAGCCTTTTAGTGGCTAATCCTTTGCGCGAAGGCGTTGCAGGCAGTTGATCAGGTGCAGGCGCATCGCCGCCCTGGCCGCATCGCGATCCTGATGGGCGATAGCCGAGTAGATCTGCTCCTGTTCGCGCTGCTGGATGTGCGGGTCATCCATGAGCCGAGTCGTCGGCACATTGCCGAAACCGATCCGTGCCCTGGGCAGAATGCTGTTGCCCAGTTGCGTCATGACATCGGTAAAGAAGCTGTTGGCGGTGCATTGCACGATACTGCGGTGAAACTCGAAATCGGCCTGGGTCGTATCGGTTTCGTTCCGGTCGCAGCGATGCAACTCGTCTAGCGCCTTGCGTATGGCTTCCAGTTGCTCCGGCGTGCGCCGTTGTGCGGCGAGAGCGGCGGATTCCGGTTCAAGGCTCAGGCGCAGTTCGATGATGGCCGCTGCATCGGGAGGGCTGCCGGACAGGGTTTCCGGGATCTGGAAATCCCGTGGACGCGAAGCATCGACCACAAAGGTCCCGATGCCATGGCGGGTTTCCACCAGCCCTTCGGCCTGCAGGCGCGACATCGCCTCGCGAACCACCGTACGGCTGACACCCGTTTCCCGGATGATGACCTGCTCGGTCGGCAGCTTTTCACCACTTTTGATCTCGCCCTCGCGGATCTTGCGCGAGAACTCGGCGACCAGTTGCTGGGTCAGGCTGGAGCGGCGTCCTGTAGGGGATGACGGGTGTTCCATAGGCGGGCTGATCGGGTCCGTGTCGGGTTGCTGAGTATAACCGCAGTCATGGTGTGTTTTGTGTCGGTATCGCAGCCTATACTGTGGCATTCGATCGAATTGAGGCTGCAATGTCGGACAACGTCCTTTCTTCGCAGAAAAACCATCGTCGTCTTGCCGAAACACTGGTCGACCGCTTTGCCCAGCGGATGCGCGATGGTGTGCTCCAGCGTGGCGAGAAGCTGCCTTCTGAAATCCATATCATGGAGGCCGAGGGCGTCAGCCGCACAGTGGTTCGCGATGCACTCTCGCGGATGCAGGCCGCCGGGCTTGTGGAGACGCGCCATGGGGTCGGCACCTTTGTGCTGGATATGCCGCCACCTGAAGGTTTTTCGGTTGGGCCGGCGACCATTGCGACCTTGTCCGATGTGCTGAATCTGCTGGAGTTTCGCATCAGCCTGGAGGTCGAAGCGGCGGGGCTGGCTGCGCAACGTCGCAGCCCTGAAACCTTGCTGGAACTCAAGCGGGCCTTTGATGCGCTGCTCGAAGGGCCGGAAAAATCCGGGACCACGATCAATGCCGACTTCCAGTTCCACCTCAAGATCGCCAAGGCTTCGGGCAATGCGTACCTGATCGACATCATGAAACACCTGGGCACCAAGCTGATTCCGCGTACCCGCATGAATTCCGCCTACACCGGGCAAAGTGATCGCAGTGCTTATCTGGCCGGGATCAATGCCGAACATCGACAGATCTACAACGCGATTGCCGAAGGTAATGTGGATGCGGCCCGTTCGGCCATGTACCTGCACCTCAACGGCAGCCGCATCCGGTTGCGGCGTACTCATAGCGAGTAGGGCTTGTTCGCGACTGAAGTCGCTCCTGCGAGGAGCGACTTCAGTCGCGAAAGGATGATGAAGCAATCACATAAAGTTGTATTGAATCCCGACCCGTAATCTCAACTGGCGTTTGTCATCCTCGGAATCGACCTTGATATCGCCGATCTCGAAGAACGGCACCCATTGTTTGCTCCAGCGATATTTGAATGCCGCATTCTGTTCGTAATCGCTGGTGCCGTTGTCGTAGCGGATATAGTCCGCATCGAAATAGGTGAGCTGGTACTCGTAAGTCCATGGCCCCTTGGTCGAGTAGTTGATCCAGATGTCATAGCGGTTGATCGACTGGTTATCCATCGCGTTGTCGGGCATGGATTCGTTGATCTTGTCACGGTCGAGCTTGATCGAGTCATAGCGGTAACGGCCTGAAATGCTCAGCGCATCGTTCACCTTGTAACCGACCTTGATGCCCGTCTTGTAAGACGTGGACTTCTCGATGCTTTCCAGTGCCAGGGAAGGCGTTACAGTCCATCTGTCGTTGAGTTTGTGCTGATAGCTGATCGTCAGCTCATGGCCGTTGCCGACGGTATTGTCGAAGGCCACATCCTGACGGTCACCCGCGGTCTTGTACTTCAGCTCACCTTCAAAGCCCCAGCCGCTGTCCAGGCGTGTGCCGAACTTGACCCGGTCGGAGTGCATGCGGGTGCTTTCCGCGTATTGATGTCGATAGTTGATATAGCCGCTGTCGGCATAGCTCCAGGCAGATGGCAACAGGGCGGACAGGGAGAGCAGAGCAATTGATTTTTTCATTTTTTTATTCTTGTTTGATTGAAGTTCTGGGTGTGTTGGAGCAAATCGCAGGCAGCCGAATCCCGTAGCCGTTATGGCCTGGGGTCACGCTGTCAGCGGGGTTCGGTTTTTCAGGTCGTCAGGCGACAACCGCTCAGCCGGTGAGTCGTACGTCCATGTCGCGGCTGGCCTGGATCAATAATCGGGAATACTCGTGCTGCGCCTGGTTGTTGACCAACTGGCTGCTGTCGAGGGTTTCCAGCACCTGGCCTTGCTGCATCACGGCAACCCGGTCGCACAGGTGCGCCACGACGCCCAGGTCGTGCGTCACCATCAGGTAGGTGAGGCCTTGTTGCTGTCGCAGGTCGGCCAGCAGATTGAGGATTTCGGCCTGCACGGAAACGTCCAGCGCCGAGGTGGGTTCATCCAGCAGCAGGACGCGGGGTTCCAGAATCAATGCCCGGGCGATAGCGACACGCTGGCGCTGACCACCGGACAGTTGGTGGGGATAACGAAAACGGAAGCTCTCGTTGAGGCCTACCCGTGACAGCACTTCGCAGACCCGTCGGTCGCGCTCGCCGATACGATGGATGCTCAGGGGCTCCTTGAGCGCTGCATCGATGGTGTGGCGTGGGTGCAGCGAAGCATAGGGGTCCTGAAAGACCATCTGCACGGTCCGGTAATGACTGGCGTCCAGATGACGGCTTACCGCCCGCCCGGCCACGCTCAGGCTGCCGGTCCAGTGCTGGTATTGCCCGGCCAGGCAGCGCAGGACCGTGGTCTTGCCCGAACCCGACTCGCCAACCAGCCCGAACGACTGGCCCTCTGCGACATGCAGGTTAACGTCACGCAGCACCTGATTCAGTCCTGGACCAGTACCAAAACTCAGGTTCAGTGAATCGACTCTGATCATTGCCATGGGATCATTCTCAGTGGGTGAGCCAAAGGGGATCGCGTTGCAGGACCGGCAGGCTGGCGCGCGGACGATCCAGGCTGGGCAGGGCGGCGAGCAGGCCCTGGGTGTACGGGTGGCGGGCGTGGTCCAGTTCGCTGGCGTCCAGGGATTCCACCACCCGTCCGGCGTACATCACCAGCACCCGGTCGCAGAAGTGCCGCACCAGATTCAGGTCATGGCTGATGAAAATCAGCCCCAGGTCACGTTCGCTGACCAGTTCTTCCAGCACGTTGAGCACCTGGCGGCGGACCGAGACATCCAGTGCCGAGGTGGGTTCGTCGGCGATGATTACCTGCGGATCGGTGATCACCATCATGGCAATCATGATCCGCTGCCCCATGCCGCCGGAAACCTCGTGGGGGTAGAGATCGTAAACCCGTGCCGGGTCGCGGATATGCACCTTGGCCAGCATGTCCAGCGTGCGCTCGCGGGCCTCCTGTGCTGAAACCTTGTGATGGGCCAGATAGGCCTCGGCAATCTGTTCGCCGACCTTGATCACCGGGTTCAGCGAGTATTTAGGGTCTTGCATGATCATCGACATGCGCCGGCCACGAATGCCCTGGATCTGTTTCTCGCTGCAACTGAGCAGGTCGATATCACCGAAGCGCAGGGTCTTGGCGGTGATGCGGGCGCTCGACGGGTGCAGACGCAACAGGCTGCGCCCCACCGTGGATTTTCCGGAGCCGGACTCGCCGACGATGGCCAGTTTTTCCCGACCCAGATTGAACGAAACATCGCGTACCGCCGCCGTTGTCTTGCCAGCATTGGTGAATTCGACGCGCAAGTCTTCTACCGCAAGCTTTATCTGTGACATGGCTTTTACCTTGTTTTTGTTATTCGCTGCGTGGGTCCAGAACATCGCGCAGGCCATCACCCAGCAGGTTGAATGCCAGGCTGACCAGCATGATCGTTGCGCCGGGTGCTGCCACCAGCCACCAGCTTTCCAGCATGTAACGTCGGCCGCTGGAGATCATCGCGCCCCATTCCGGCAGTGGCGCCTGTGCGCCCAGACCGAGGAAGCCCAGTGCCGCGGCGGTGAGGATGATGCTGGCCATGTTCATGGTCAGGCGGATGATCACCGAGGACAGGCACATGGGGATGATGTGGCGACCAATGATGCGCAGCGCCGATGCGCCCTGCAGCTTGACCGCCACCACGAAGTCGGCGTTGCGCAGCGACAGGGTTTCGGCCCGCGCCAGGCGTGCAATGGGCGGCCATGCGGTCAGGGCAATGGCAATCACCGCATGTTCCAGGCCAGGGCCGAGAGCGGCGATGAACGCCAGTGCCAGAACCAGGCTGGGAAACGAGATGAAGATGTCGGTGATACGCATGAACAGGCTGTCGACCCAGCCGCCAAAGTAGCCTGACACGGTGCCGATCAGCAGCCCGATCGGGCCGACGATCACGGTCACCAGCATCACGATGTACAGGGTGATGCGTGAGCCATACACCAGGCGGCTGAACACGTCCCGGCCATATTCATCGGTACCGAACCAGTTCTGTGCGCCTGGCGTGCGCAGGGCGGCTGACAGGTCCTGGGCGAGTGGGTCGTGAGTGGCAATCCAGGGCGCGAAGAGGGCGACCACCATCAACGTGCTGATCACGATCAGGCCCGCCAGCGTCATCGGGTTGCGCAGCAGAAAGCGCAACAGGCGTGAGCAACTGCCGGTGAAGGCCGCGAAGCTTGAAGTGGGTGCCTGGATCATGGGTTTGGCGCTGCTTGCAATGGACGTATTCATCAGCGGGTTCTCGGATCGAAGACTTTATAGAGGGCATCGCTGATCTGGTTCAGGATCACAAAGATCAGACCGATCAGCAGCACGCAGGCCATCACCGCATTCATGTCGCCCAGCAACAGGCTGCTGGTCAGGTACTGGCCGAAGCCCGGCCAGGCAAAGACCGTTTCGATCAGCACCGCCCCTTCAAGCAGGCCGCCGTAGGCCAGGGCGACGATGGTCAGCAACTGCACGCGAATGTTGCGGAAGGCATGGCCCCAGACGATTCGCCGTTGCGACAGACCCTTGACCCGCGCCGTGATGATGTACTCCTGCGACAGTTGTTCGAGCATGAAGCTGCGGGTCATGCGGCTGATGTAAGCCACCGAGTTGAAACTCAGGATCACCGCTGGCAGCAGGATGTGGCGCAGCGCGCTGCGAAAGGCCTCCCAGTCGCCGGACAGGGCCGTATCGATCAGCAGCAGCCCGGAGCGGGTTTCGATCAGGCCGTCATAGGCCAGGCCGATACGCCCGACACCGCCGGCCCAGCCCAGCCAGGCGTAAAACACTAGGAACGCCATCATGCCCAGCCAGAAGATCGGCGTGGAGTAACCGAACAGCGTGATGACACGGGCAATGTGGTCGCCGGTACGGCCTTGATGAGTCGCGGCATACACGCCCAGCGGCAGGCCGATCAGCACGCCGAACAGAATCGCCAGGGTCGCCAGTTCCAGGGTGGCCGGGAATACCCGGGCGATGTCTTCGATGACCGGATGGCCAGTGAGCAACGCCTTGCCCAGATCCCCATGCAGCAGGTCCTTGAGGTACAGGCCGAACTGGGTCCAGAGCGGCTTGTCCAGACCCAGTTCCTGATAGGCCTGAGCGTAGGCGGCTGCATCGGCGTCAGGTCCGACGATGGCCAGCACCGGGTCCAGCGGCATGACCCGACCGATGAAGAAAGTGAGCAAAAGCAGTCCGAACAGGGTCGCCGCCACTGATCCGCCGCGCCGGGTGCCGTTGGCGACCCGACTGCTCAAAAGTGAAAATGATGCACTCGACATAATGATTCCTGCCTTCGTTGAACCCATGAGGTCAGCGTTGCTTGTAGACGTCCCGCAGGCGCGTGGTGGCAGCGCTGTGGCCCAGGTATTGGCGGACATCGGCGTGGATCACCACTTCATCGGTCATTTGCGAGACCGGCATGATGGGGCCTGCCTTCTGGTCGTAGAGGGTCTGGATGCGCTGGTACAGGCTGAGCTGTCTGGCGGCATCGCGTTCCTGCTCGGCCTGCTCGATCAACTGGTTGATCTCGGCGTTGTAGAACGAGGTGCGCCAGCCTTGAAAATTGCTCAGTTTGGCCTGCTCGCGGTTGTCCGGGTTGTAGATCAGCGCCCGCAGGCTGGAATGGGGATGGCGTTCGGCGCCACCGCCACCGCGCCCGACCAGAATGTCGAAGCGTCGATCCCGCATGGCGCCATAGATCTGGTTGCCGGTGCCGGTGATGATCGTGGCCTGGATGCCTGCCTGGGCAAGGGTGGATTGCAGGCTGGTGGCGATGTTGATGAACGGGGAATCGGTGAGTGAGCGAATGGTGATCTTGAAGCCATCGGGATGCCCGGCCTCGGCCAGCAAGCGTTTGGCTTGTGTGACGTTGAGCTTGTAGCCCGGATCGTCCAGTCGCGCCGCCAGCCCTAGTTGCAGCGGGCGCTGATTGATCAGGCCGTAGTGAGGCATCACCACGTTATTGATGCCCTGATAGTCGATCAGCGAACGAATGGCCTGGCGAACCCGTATGTCCTGAAACAACGGCTGCTCCATGCTCAGGGCCACGTAATAGAGCGTGCCGCGAGGGATGGTCTGTACGCTGACTTCTTCAGAGCGGGTCAGGGCCTTGATATCGGTGGCGGCCATGCCGCGTGCCACATCCAGATCGCCGCGTTCGACCATCAGGCGCAAGGCCTGGGACTCGGTCATGTTGCGCATGATCACCCGGCGCATCTTGGCCGGCCCGCGCCAGTACTGGTCGAAGCGGGTCATGAGGATCACGTCGTTGGCGCGCCAGATATCCAGCTTGAAGGCACCGGAACCGGCGGTGTGCGTCGTGAGCCAGGCTGCGCCCTGATCGTCACCCTGGGCATTTTGCAGGGCTGTGACGCGATCGATGACAAAGGCGCTAGGTGAGGTCGCCAGGGTATTGAGCACCAGCAGCGGGTCGGTGGCTTTTGGCAAGTCGAGAACGAAAGTTGACGGTCCTTCGGCGCGCATCAGTTGAGTGACGTTCTGCGCTGTATAGCCATAGGCTTTCCAGGTGGAGGCGAGGGCTTTATTGAGGGTGACCACACGCTGCAGAGACCAGGCGACATCCTGGGCGGTCAGCGGGTTGCCGGAGTGAAAGACCACGCCAGGGCGCAGGTGAAAGGTGAGGCGCATGCGGTCCGGGCTGATTTCCCAGCGTTCGGCCAGTGACGGAATCAACTGGTCCGGGCGTGCGGCGTCCTGTTCCAGCAGCATGTCGTAGACATTGGAGTTGACCTCCGACACCTCAAGGCCGGTTGCGCCTGCGGGGTCCAGGGACAGGAGGTTGATCATGCTCATGCCGATCACCAGTTGATCGACAGGTGTTTCTCCGCGTGCGGTGGCAGGCGGGGTGTGCAGAAATGTCGCCGTGAGGGCGAGGCATAGCAGCCAGGGCAGGCGCTTGGGCCAGAGTTTCATGGGGGCGGTCCTTTTTTATATTTATAAAGACACTTTGACGAGGGGCGCTCTGATCGCCCCTCGTGGTACAGCCGGTTCAGTAACGTTGCAGGGTATGAGTCTCGATATAACTGAAGTTGATGTCTTCGCCCAGTCCCGGCTTCTGGGAAAGATGCACGTAACCGTCGCTGTCCATGGGGTCGACCAGGGTATTGAGGTAGGCCGGTACTTCATCGTATTCAAGGAAAGGGTGCAGCAGGCCGCGCTCGTACCAGCGACAGTTGCTGATTGCGCCGACCACACTCAGGTTGGCTGCGCCGTTGCCGTGGACTTCGCAGTCCATGCCGAACGACTCGGCCAGGTGCGCGACTTTCAGGCATGGCCCGATACCGCCAACACCTGCCACACCGGCGCGCAGGATGTCACAGGCCTTGTTGCTGACCCAACTGGCGCGGCTGTGGTACTTGCCGGCAATGCTTTCAGGGCCGAGTACCGGAATGTCCAGATTCGCAGCGAGCCAGGCATAGGATTCGCTGGAGTCTTCCATCATCGGTTCTTCAAACCAGGCAAAGTCGAGCTTCTGTAGTTCGCGGCCTATGTAAAGGGCGTCGGTGCGGCTGTACCAGTGATAGCCGTCGAGCATCAGGGCGATATCCGGGCCTACGGCTTCGCGCACGGCGGCGCAGGCCTGGACATCCATCTGCGGGTTGGGGGCGAAGGAAATCGGCGGCATCCAGGTGTGCAGCTTGATGCCTTTATAGCCGCGCTGAACCAGCTTCTCGGCGAACTGGGCGTATTCATCCGGCGTGGACAGGCCGCCCGGCAGGTCATCGCCGCACATGGTCGAACCGTAGGCCAGCACCTTGTCGCGATAGCCGCCCAGCAATTTGTACACGGGCAGTTTCAGGGCGCGTCCGGCCAGATCCCACAGGGCTTGTTCCACCAGCGCCAGGGCACGATCAGTGAACTGGCTGGCACTGCCGCGTTGCCAGTGAGCCAGCTCCTGCCAGATTTTTTCCCGGTTCATGGGGTTTTGGCCGATCAGCACCTTCTTCACGAATGACTCGATGATATGCGGGCGGATCAACTCGGGCGCGCCAAAGGAAAAGCCTTCGCTGCCATCGTCGCAGGCGATGCGCAGCATGCCCATTTTGACCGGTTTCTCTTCGCCGGGATGGGCGTGGCCGGCGCTGTCTACAGCGCGCCGCGAAGGGTAGGAAAAGACATCGACACTGACAGAGATGATTTTCATGGTGGCCTTCATTGGTCTTGTATTTATAAGGAGGTTATTCGTATGTCGTCATACAACGTTAGGGCGATTATTTACAGATATCGGGAGGTTGGTCAATAGTGGTGTGATGACTATTTTGATTATTCGTGATTTTTATGGGGTATTATGGAGGTCGTCATACAGATAAAGAGATGGCTTCCTTCTTGTTGTCATACTTCTGTGGCGGGGTAGGCGCGGGTTCATCCGCGAAACGTCACTGAAGAAGGCGATGCATTTTTTTGGGATGTGCCGGCCCTTCGCGAATGAGTTCACTTCTACAAAATTATTGCCTTGCGTTTTTTTCAGGCGACGCCGGGAGCAGAGGCTCCCGGTTTTTTGAGGCAGGGTCAGGCGAGGGAGGGTTTGGCGTGCAGCGGACTGCCGGCCTGCAGATTCAAGCTGCGCTGGAAGAGGCTTGCAACGCTGGGCTGATGACTGATGCCGATCACCAGCGTGTCAGGCAGTTCCTGTCGCAGGACGTTGAGCAGATGGCAGGCGCTCTGGTCATCCAGTTGATTGGTCGCTTCGTCCAGATACAGCGTCTGCGGTGCATACAGCAGGGCACGGGCCAGGCCCAGGCGTTGCTGCTCGCCACCGGACAGTTCGCGAGTCCATTCGGTTTGCTGTTCCAGGCGATGTTCCAGCTTCGACAGGCCGACCTGATGCAGCACCTGAACAAGACGTGCATCGGACGGGCATTCTGTGGCCGGGTAGACCAGCAACTGACGCAACGGCATTTGCGGCAGGTAAGGCTGCTGCGGAATCAGCAGGCTCGATCCGCCCGGCAGTTCCCAGTTCCCCCGGTAGTAGGGCCACAGGCCTTGCAGGGTGCGCAGCAGAGTGGACTTGCCCAGACCGCTGCGGCCTTCGATGCGCAGCCATTCGCCTGTCGTGGCGCTGGCATTGATGTTATCCAGCAGGACGCTGCCATCGGGGCGATGGATTTGCAGGTCATCGATACGCAACGCCACGGTGCGCTCGATTTCGCGAACCTGACCACGGGTTGCCTCAATCGCCTGCTGAAACTGGCCAAGCCGTTCCACCGTGGCGCTCCAGGCGGCGAGGCGTGGATAGACGTCGATAAACCAGCTGAGCGAGCCTTGCACCGCCGTAAAGGCACTGCGGATCTGCATCAGACCACCAAGAGTGATGGTCTTGGCCAGAAAGGCGGGCAGGGCCGCGAAGACCGGGATGATGCGGCTGACCCGGTCATAACTCACGGTGAAGAACTGCAGCTTGCGCATCCGCTCCATGAGCTGCCACCAGTTGCCGGCGATGTGTTCGAAACGTTCGCCCAGTTGGCGTTTCTCGACGGCTTCACCGCCATACAGCGCGATCTGCTCGGCATGGTCACGCTTGCGCAGCAGGCTGGCGCGAAAGTCGGCTTCGTAACGCTGCTGCTGAAAGTTGAGCGGCTGCAACGGGCTCCCGAGAAAGTGAGTGAACGCGGTGCCCAGCACGGTGTAAAGCACGGCTGCCCACAGCAGATAACCATGGATCGTGATGTCATGGCCCAGCACCTGAAAGTTCAGGACCCCCGAGAGGTTCCATAGCACGCCTGCGAAGGCCAGCACCTGAGCCAGGTTGATGATGAACGACGCCAGCAGCTCGACGCTGCGATCCACCAGCAGGTCCACGTCCTCGGCAATCCGCTGGTCCGGGTTATCCGGCTCGCCGGTCAGCCCCAGCCGATAGTAGGCCTGGCCCTGCATCCAGGCGTCGATGGTGGTTTTTGTCATCGCCCGGCGCCAGCGCAGCACCAATGCCTTGCGCAGCCATTCCAGGTAGACAACGATCACCACGTAGCCCGCGATGTACAGGCAGTACTGGCCCATCAGCGAGTACAGCGCTTCGGTCTTGAACTCGCCCAGAGTGTCGTAGAACGTCTTGCTCCAGGCGTTGATCCAGACGTTGATCTGCACCACCAGCAAGCCCATGCCGATCACACTGAGCAGCAACACCCACGACAGCCATTGTCTGCGGTCCAGCCAGTAGGGGCTGGCCAGGGCATAGAAGGTTTTCAGGGTTTTCATTGACCGGCTACCGCCTCTTTCGGTGCAGGCAGCAGGCGGAACTGGACCAGGTTCTGCTGATCGAACAGCTCACCGGCCAGACGCTTGAGCGCCGGAACTGTCAGGGCGTCGAGCAATTGCTGTTGCTGGCTCAGGTAGCGCGGATCACCCCAGTAACGATCACTGAGAATCAGGCGGCGCATCTGGGTCTGCGGATCGTCGCGGCGCAGTTTTTCCTGATGGATCAGGTTCTTGCGGGCGGCAGCGATGTCTTTTTCGCTGATGGTTTTCGACAGCCCGGCAAGCGTGGCCTTGGCCATTTGCCAAAGCTCTTCGACACGGGCCGGATCGGTACTGAAATTCAGGCTGCTTTCAATGCGTTGGGTCTGTTGATTGAGCGTGCTGTCAAAGTTCAGTCGATAGACCCCCGAGGCTTCGCCCCGAAGCTGCTGTTTGAGGGCGGCGAGGGCTATGTCCCGCAAGGTCGCGACTCGTGCAGCGTCCACCGGTGTCCAGGTGCGCGGGTGATAGCTGAAGGCTTGCAGCACGGCACGAGGTTCGATGCCGATGGCCAGTTCCTGAGCGTGGTAGCCGCTGCGCTGCTGTTGCTGGCTGGTCTTCAGGGCCTTGCCGCGAGGAATGCCAGCCAGTTCCTGTTCCACCAGAGGCTGGAGAACGCTGACGTCCACATCGGCCATCAGGTAGTAAGTCACCGGTGCCTGGCTCAGGCGTTTCCAGTCCTTATCCAGCTCTTCAGGCTGTACGTTCTGCAATTGGGCGATGGTTGGCGTCTGCCAGTTGTCCTGGCCGTATTGCAGCTTGCGCAGGGCCTTGTCCTGTAGCTCTCGGACATTGTCGGTATTGCGCGACAGACGCCCGATCAGCTCGTCTCGCGCCTCCTCGAAAGCTTCGCTGTCGATGCCTGCTGGCGACTGGCTCAGGCGATAGGCTTGCAGCATGGCCAGAAGGCGATGTTGTGCGGGAATGTCCTTTTTGGCGTCTATTGTCGAGAGATCCATTTGCAGACGGTCGGCTTCCTGATCGAGGGATAGATTCACCCCTTGCTCGCTGCGCCAGCGGCGGATCTGCTCTTCGTTCCAGCCTTGTGGAGCGCTTTGGCCAGTCAATTGCGCCGCCATCTGGCTGCGCCAGGCTGGAATCTCGGCGGTCATGAACCCGGCGCTGGAGTCTGCTTTCATCAGCAGTCGGTCATTGTCGCCATTGCGTTTGAGCCAGACCAGACGGTCGCCGTTGCTCAACTGCCAGTATTCGACTTTCTGCTCGGCGAATGCCTTGCGTTTCACGACCTGTCCTTTGGCCGTGGCCGCAGGCAAGGCGGGCAGGGCGTCGGGTTCTGTCGAGACGGTGGCAGCTTCGGCTTGCGGGGCGTCCAGCGGGCTGCTCTGGACCTGTGCCATCAGGCTGTTTACAGCCTCGGCCGTGGGCAAGGTCAGCGGTTTCAGGCCGGGAGCCGAGAGTTGCAGAACCCGGTCCGGGCTGTCGGTCCAGCTTTTCAGGCGTTGATTGAGATCCTTGAGGTCGATGCTGTCCAGTGCTTCCAGGTACTGCGAAGCAATGTCGTGTCGGGTGAGTACGACGCGACTCTGATTCGCGGCATCATTGAGATCGGTCACCCATTTCTCGAAGTTGCGTGGCTCGTTGTTTGCCAGCATCTTTTGCGCGATGGCCCGCAGTTCCTTTCTTTCACGGTTCAGGTCGGTATCGCGCAGGCCAAAGCGCCGGACACGCTCGATTTCCGTCAGCAGTTGCTTAAGAGCAACTTGATGAGCGTCACTTTCCACACCGGCAGCAATGCCCAGCACGCTGGAGTAGTCGCCGATCAGGCTTTTCTGCACGGTCAGGCTGCGCACGCCGGTTTCCTTGGGCTGGATGCGCAACTGTTCAAGCAGGGCTGACAGGGTGATGCGATCGATCAGGCGTTCGCGCAGGCCGTCCTGGGTCGGAGCGCGACTGGCAGGCTCATGCAGGCGGAACAGCAGAGACACTTGATTGGTGCCACTCTGGCTGTCCTGCAAACGGACGACTTTCAGCCGGTTGTCGAGAGGCAACTCCCGATAGCTTTTCTCGGGGAGTTCTCCTGCTTTGGCCTTGCCGAACCAGTGCTCGATACGGTTGGGCAGGGTCGCGGGGTCGATATCGCCGACAATGGTCAGCACCATATTGTTGGGCACATACCAGCGTTGTCCGAAGCGCTTGAGTTCAGTCAGCGTGGCCGAGCGAATCGCGGCTTCGTTGCCGATGGTGCGATGCCCAGGGTAGCGTGAACCGATACGTTGCGAGGCGGTGCGCTGATCGTTCATGCGCTGGGCGACCCCCAGGCCGCCGCGCCATTCTTCGATGACGACCGGACGCTCCTGCTCCAGATTGTCAGCGGTGTAGTCATGGGCCAGGGTCAGGGTCGAAAGCGCCTGCAAGGCCTGTTCGGTCTGGGCCGCACCGCCGGTAGGGCTGAGCATGTACAGGGTGCGGTCGTAGTTGGTCATTGCGTTGTAGTTACGCCCCTGAGCCCAGCCCCACTGATTCATGAGCGTGCGGATGTTCGCGTCCTGACCGGCACGGTTATAGAAGTTCAGGTGCTCGACCATATGGGCGACACCCACTTGATCATCCTCTTCGTCTACGGAGCCGGCCTTGACCGTCAGGCGCGCATCGATGCGGCCGCGCTGGCTGGCTTCACGCACCAGACGGTATTCCAGGCCATTGCTCAACTGGCCGCGTATGACCTGTGGGTCCCAGGTCTGGGGTTGCGAGCTGTCTGGAAACTGTGCGCAGGCGCTTAGCATCAGCAAACCCGACAGGCTCATGATCATTTTTTTCATCAGGAATCTCGGTTAAAGCGTTTGGGGCGTATTGGTTATTGCAGGCTCAGAAGCGGTAGCCGACTTCGAGCCAGTACTGGCGACCGGTTTCATAGGTGGTGCGGGCACTGTTGCTGACTATCGGATTGACTTTGTCGGCAACGTTGGTCACGTCCACGGCAACGAATGCGGCCTGATCCTTGCCGGTGGGCAGTTCCCAATCCAGGCGCATGTCCCAGGTAGGGGCTGCCTTGACGGTGGCTGTTTCGTACACGGAGTAGTCTTTGCCATCAATGGTCACGTCATCGCCTGTACTGATGATCTGGTCGTAGCCACCGCGGTAGCGAAAGAAGTTGCTCCAGGTCAGGTTCAGTTGCGGTATCTCGGTGATGGTGGTCATGCGAGCTGTCCAGGGCCGATTGAAGTCGCTGGCGGGCAACTCGTTGTATTTCATCTGTTTGCCGTCATAGATCACGTCTTCGTTGTTATACAACTCGGAGTTGATGGCATCGTCATAGTTGCCATAGGCATCACGAGTACGGGACCAGTCAAAGGCCATCTGCACGCTGGTCCGGGTGCCCTGGAACTTGAGTTCATGCAAGGGGGTGATGCTCAGTGTGATGTTGTCGCTTTCGCTCATCCCTTCGTTGGTGTAGGTGAAGTATTCGGTCGCATAGCCGTTCTCGGCCGCCAATCCCTGGACACGGGCCGTTGAGCGATTGATTTTGTCCCTGCCCTTGCGGTTGACATATTTCAGACGAAAGTCGGTATCCAGCCAGCGCTGATCGATGCCCAGGGTCAGTTCGTCGTCATAAGGAACATCAAGGGAGGTGAACTTGCTGGTGCTGGCCTGCCGGGTTCCTACCCAGGCGCCGGTCTGGGTTTCGCGGGCATAGCTGGTATTGAGCGTGCCGCGTCCGTCTGCCAGCCGATACTTGAACAGGTTGCGGCCGTAGTAACGGTTGGCACCAAAGACCAGAACGGTGCTGCGGTCGCCGAACAGGTCGTAGTCGCCGGAAAAGCGCGGAGCAATGGTCTTCTTCTCCATATAGTCGTCGCCCTCAAAGCGCACGCCTGGACGCAGGGTCAGTTTGCCGATTTCAATCTTGTCCTGAACGAAGAACGCATATTTGTTTTCCGTCAGTTCAATTTTTCCTGCTTCATAGGTGGTCATCCGGGTGGCGTATTGGCGGATGTTGCCGTTGAGCTGCCTGCCTATCGAGCACAGTGAATCGTTGCCCGCGCAGGTGGCGACATTGTCCCTGCGGAACGTGGTTGCGGAGGTCACGTCATCAAGCCGTTCCCAGGTAGCGATCTGATGCGACAGTTCCATGCCCGTCGTGAAGCTGTGAGTGGTGCCTGCAATCTGGATCGGGAACCAGTCGGCCTTGGTGTTATAGGTGATGCCGCGCTGGGTCTGTTCGAGCGACCCGGACGAGCCCTCGGCGCTGCGGGCTGTGTTGCTGTTGGGGTTGCCCCAGTTCTTTACCGTCGAGTAATACCAGTTGATGTATTCGTCCGATTCCGCATCCCGTGAGCTGTTCAGGTTGGTAAGCGCCAGCTTGTTGGTCCAGACGGCATTGTCGCCTTGCCATTTGGTGGTGATCGCACCCTGAAAACCACCGCCTTCGGTGGTGAAGCCGGAGTTGATTCGGTTGGCCCGGAAGTAATAGTTTTCCTGTGGCGCATAGGTCAGGGAGGTATCGACTGTCAGTCGTTCACTGGCGTTCCAGTAGGTCTTGAGCAGATAGTTGTCGATGCGGCGTGTCTGGTCTTTGCTGTTCGGACTGGTATCACTTCTATAGCCATTGTCGTAGACATTCAGCGGGATGGTGGCACGCTTCTGGGAGAAGTTGAGGATGGCTCCGAAGTCTTCTGTCAGATGGCCTTCCAGTGTTCCTCGCACCGTGGTTTTTTCGAACTGCGGCTGGTATTGCTCGTCGGTGGAGGTCTGGAAACCTTCCTGATCCTCGCCACTGATGTGGTACTTGGTCCATTCGGAACGTGACATCGAAGCCGAGATCTTGCCGTGCATCTCTTTGGTGGGTTTGCGGGTAATGGCATCCACCACGCCACCGTTGAAACCACCGTATTCGGCAGGCACGTTGCTGTCGTAGACCCGGACTTCTTCCAGCAGGTCCGCATCCAGCGCAATACCGTGAGAGCGGCTGGGTGCCGAGTCGAACTGACGAATCGAGTTGTAATCGTGCTCGCCCGGATCCAGGTCGTTATTGATCGAGATGCCATCGATCATGAAGTTGTTCTGGTAGAACTTGGCACCGTTGATGCTGACATCCGCCGGGTCGATTTCACCGGGGGCGTTGGAGCTCTGCTGGGCATTGTTGAACTGCACGTTGGGGTGCATGCGCAGCAGGGTCGTGATGTCACCGTTGGCACCGGGGAAGGCTTCGATGGCCTTGCGACCGATGACGGTCTGCCCCTGAAAACTGTTCTCTTGCGGCTCACCCAGTACCACCGTACTCTGCAACTCCATCGCTGCATCGAAACCACCGGTCCGGGTCTTGTGAAACACCAGGCTGCCTTGTTCATAGCCCCAGCCAATGCCGGTGCCATGCAGCAGTTTTGCCAGCGCCTGTTCACTGCTCATCTGGCCCTGGACGGCTTGTGAGTAAAGGCCGCCCAGCAAGGACGGGTCGACGCTCACTTGCAGGTTGCTCTGCTGGCCGAAGCTGATCAGTGCGGCCGAGAGTTCTTGTACCGAGATATCAAAACTATGGCGGGTTTGCAGGATTTGCTCACGCTCGCTCAGCGGTTCGCTGGCCATGACGTTCTGGCTGCTGATCATCCAGCACAGGCTCAAGGCGCTGAGTTGTGTGGCGTGATTCAGGTGTTTGCGAATCGCTGTGCCCAGGCTTCGCGATGGCTGAGTGTTCGGTGTCATCCCACGTCCCCGTACGGGCTTAAAACCCGCATTTTTGAATGAGAATTGATCTCAATGTTATGTGCGAGTCAAAGGACGGGGCAGCGCGGGAAATTTTCAGAAAATAATTAAAAAAACTTCATGAAGGGCAGGCGTGGGCCATTTTCAGGTCGTTTTCAGTCGAAATTGAACAGTCGCTGGATCAGTTTCGGTGTGCTGCCGGTCCAGCGTTTGAAGGAGCGGCGGAAGTTGGCGGGGTCGTTGAAATTCAGGTATTCGGCGACTGCTTCATTGCTCAGGCCCTTGATCTGGTACAGATGCAGAGCCACATGTTTGCGGGCCAGATCGTGCTGGGCCTGGAAACTGGTGCCGTGTTTCTGCAGTTTGCGCTTGAGGGTCGCCGGGCTCATGGCGAACGCCTGGGCGACCTGATCCAGGTTCGGTGCTTCACGCACGTTATCGCGCAGATAACGGTAGATCCGGTCCAGCAGGCTGGCGTACATGCCCAGCGTTTCCAGTTGTGCGCTGGCTTCCTGCTGAGCGACTTGCCCGGCAATCGGAGACGCGCCCGGCCATGGACGGGTCAGGCATTCTCTGGGAAGGCGCATCATGTCCAGTGGTCGCCCGAACGAGGTGTTTTCCCCCAGATGAACCCAGTACTGCTCGACGTAGCGTGGCTCGTCATGACAGAAACTGCATTCCCAGGGCAGACGCTCACCGCCCAGCAGATGACTCATCGCGATCAGTGCGGTCATGCCGGCTTCCAGCACAAACCGCTGTTGCTCGCCTGCGCCGCAACTGTCCAGCCAGTAGAGATAGGCATAGTGCTCGTCCAGTTCCAGGCGCGGCGTCAGCAGCGGGCTGAGCAGTGCCTGCTGCTGGATCAGGATTTCCAGGGCTTGATGCAGATTCCGGGCATGGCGCAAGGCATGACTGGCAGCGCCGTAATGGCCTGGAAACAGGCGCTGGCCAAACAGGAAACTGGTGTCATCGGCAGCCATCTGCCGCTGGGCATTGCCGATCAGGGCGAAGAATTGCTGCGGGCTCAGGCGCGTCTTGCCCGCAATGATGTCCTCGTAGAACAGGCCGGTGCCTTTGAGCAGGCGGTGGCTGTCGATAGAGCGTGACAACGCCAGGTCGATCAGGGCTGCCGGCTGGTAGTGGCCGGGAATGAATCGGCTGTCGGTTTCGTACCAGTCGCTCTTGATGGTCACGGCAGGCCTCAGGCTATTCGCGGCAGAGGCTGCCGGGCGCGAGCAAGCGAAAGATTGAGACGCTTGAGCAGGTTTTCGGGCGTCTCGTCCATGGCCATTACCGCAGCAGTGCTGGCTGACAGGTGAAGCCGCTCGCCCTGTTGCCGGGTCTTGTGGGCCAGTCCGGCAACGGCTTGCTGCAACTCCAGAGCAAACAGTTTTGCCTGACTTTCGCCGGTATTGGGCAGCAGCACGACAAACCGGTCACCCGCCAGACGACAGAGCAGATCCTGTCGACGCAGGTTCAGCACCAGCAGATGACTGAGGGCCGACAGCACTTCATCGCCTTCGGCATGACCGAACGCCTGATTGATGGCGCTGAAATTGTCGATATCCACCGCCACCAGCGACAGAGGTTGCTGCTGACGCTGACTCTGTTCCAGGCTGAGCGCCAACTGGCGCTTGAGGTAATCGGCGCTCCCCAGCGGGGTGAGTTTGTCGAACAGCCGATGCTCGCGAAAACCGCGCTCACGCTTTTCCATCTGGGCGCTGATTGCCAGTTGTTCCCGGTGCCAGTGATAGATGCCGATGGTCAACAGAATCAAACCCACCGGCATCGGACCGGACTCCAGCCAATGGTCCCAGTTGATGTCTTTGGGCAGGCGGATGAATTCGTCCAGCGCATCGATCCACCAGGAAAAAAACACACAGCTCAGGCCCACGGACAGGTAATTGGTGACCCGACCGGCCGGGCGGCTCTTGAACACCAGAAACAGCCAGATCAGTGCCAGAACCGCGGAGCCGCCTTCACCGATGATATCCAGCCATTTCCACTCGCTGACGTATTTGATATCCCCGAAAGCCAGGAATGCGAGCAGCCCCATATTGGCCGCGACCATCAGCAGGGCGAGTTTCCCGCGGTGGGGTTTGAGGATGCTGAACATGGCCTGACGGGCTCCCGGAGCACTGAATGTCGGCCAGCAGAACAGATGACTGTGACAGTTGGGTGACGGCGCAAAGGGTCGAATCAGCTCATGGGAGGTACATGTTTTTCGCGAATGAATTCGCCCTACAGCCCCGGTAGGGACGAATTCATTCGCGAAGCTCCAAAGACTCCCCACAACCCAAAGTCAAATCAGCTCATTTCACCTCTGAAACCCTCAATTTCAGGGGGGTTCGGCGTTATCTGTCACAGAATCGTCACGCCTCGACTCTAGCTTGCGCCTCCAGTTGCCGGGTCATTTGCCTGGTCCATCGTGAAGCCTGGAGAGGACAGACATGTACAAGCGCCGCAGCAGGGCACAACTGGTCGGCTACGCACTCAGCGCACTGGCCCTGGCGATTGCCAACGAGCGGCTTCAGGCTGCCGAAGTCAATGCCACCGAGCATGTCGAGGTGGTGGGGCAGGCGGCAAGTATCGATCAGGCCCTCAAGGAACAGCGCTCCTCGGACAGTATCAAGAGCGTGGTGCATGCCGATGGCGTGGCCCAATTGCCGGACCAGAACGTTGCCGAAGCGGTGCAGCGCCTGCCGGGCATCAGCGTTGAGCGTGATCAGGGCGAAGGCCGTTTCGTGACGGTGCGAGGCCTGGCCCCGGACCTGAACAGCGTGACCATCAATGGCACACTTGTGCCGGCACCGGAAAGTGATCGTCGCGCAGTGGCGCTGGATGTCTTGCCCTCGGAGCTGGTGCAGTCACTGTCTGTCATCAAGACCCTGACGCCGGACATGGATGCCAACTCCCTGGGCGGCACGGTGGATGTCGAGAGCCTTTCGGCGTTCGATCACAAGGGGGTGTTCTATACCGGCAGCAGCGAAGCCAGTTATGACAAGAACAGCGGCCAGACCAGCCCGAAGTTTTCCGGCGCGGCCAGCAATCGCTTTAGTCTGGGTGATGGCATCGACAACTTCGGCGTCGCGGCGGCGCTCAGTTGGCAGAAGCGCGACTTCGGTTCTGACAACGTCGAAACGGGCGGTGCCTGGCAGGGCCGGAGCCTGCAAGAGTTCGAGCAGCGCAACTACGACATCAGCCGCGAGCGTGCTGGTGGTGGCCTGAACTTCGATTACAAGCCGGACGATGTCAGCAGTTTCTATCTGCGGACGCTGTACAGCCGCTTCAAGGACGATGAAGTCCGTACCACCAATGGCTTCGAGTTCGATAATGCGCAGGCCGCCGGTACGCTGGGCGATGCCGAAGGCACCCGCAAGCTCAAGGCCCGTACCGAAACCCAGGAAATCAAATCCTTTGTGTTCGGCGGCGAGCGCATGTACGACCTGTGGACTGTCAGTGGTCAGGCGGGTTATAGCGAGTCCAGCGAAGACAGCCCCGGCCATATCGCAGGTGCCACTTTCGTGGGCAACAATGACTTCGCCAACACCGGTTTCTACGACAGTGAAACGCCGCGCCCGATTGTCGGCTCCGCTTTTTACGATGCCTCGAACTTCACCCTCGACAAAGTGGACTGGGAAAAGCAGAACACCAGGGACAAGGAAAATAACCTTCGCCTGGACCTGGCCCGGGATTACGACTTAAAAGGGTATGCTTCGCAATTCAAGTTCGGTGGCAAGGTCAGCCGGCGTGACAAGACCAACGACCTGGAGGTCTGGAAATACGAGGATTTCGATACGCTGGGTTTCACTTCCAGTGATTTGAATCTGACGCAATTCCAGAAGGGCACAATCGATTACCGGCTGGGTAATTTCGGTAACGGCATCAGTCCCGGCGCCATCAAAGGGTTGCTGGGCGGCCTGAATGCCGCGGACTTCTACGATGAGTCGGAGTCGCGGGCCAATGACTTCACGATCAGTGAAGACATCAACGCCGGTTACTTCATGAACACCATCGATATCGATAAATGGCGCTTCATTGCCGGCCTTCGCTACGAAGGCACCGAGATGGATGCCAAAGGCACCGGCGTACGCGACGGGGTGTTCGAGTCGAGCCAGACCCGACGCGATTACCACCACTGGCTGCCGGGCCTGCATGCACGCTATCAGATCGACAAGAACACCCAGTTGCGCGCCGCCTGGACCAAAAGCGTTGTGCGTCCGACCTTTGGGCAACTGGCTCCGGGTTTTGTGATCGATGATGACGAAGCGACATTCGGCAACCCGGACCTCAAGCCACTGGAGTCCAGCAACCTGGACCTGGGCATTGAGCACTTCATGGGGCGTGCCGGCACGGTGTCGGCCTTCGTGTTCTACAAGGACATCCAGAACTTCGTTTACAACACCGATCTGGCGGGTACGGGGCAGTGGGCGAGTTTTTCCGAGGCCAACACCTACGCCAATGGCGACAAGGCCAAGCTGTATGGCCTTGAACTGGCGTACTCGCAGAAGCTCGACTGGTTGCCTGCACCCTGGAATGGCCTGCTGTTGGGCGCCAACGCTACTTTCAGTCGCTCGGACGCCAGCATCAAGGGTTTCGACCAGAGCACGGGAACCAACCGCAAGCGCGATATCGATCTGCCGAGCCAGTCCGATACGGTCGGCAACCTGATGCTGGGCTGGGAAAACGACACGCTCAGCCTGCGCCTGTCGGCCAACTACAAGTCGGCCTATCTGTATGAGCTGGCTGCCATTGGCGACAAGGACCATGACCTGTACGTCGACGGCCAGACCTTCATCGATTTCAGCGCTCGCTACTCGCTGACCAAGAACCTGAAAGTCAGTTTCGAGGCGCAAAACCTCACCGATCAGCCGTACTTCGTCTATGCCGGCCATCGCTCCCTCAACAGCCAATACGAAGAGTACGGCCCGACCTACAAGATCGGCCTGACGTTCACCCATTTCTGATCGATACCGGCAGCCCTTCACCCGTGCTGCCGGATAACCTTGTGCAAGGATTCAAGTGTTCATGAAGATTTCGTTGCCACGTAAAGCGGGTTGCCTGTCGCTGTTGATCGGCCTGATGGCCGGGGCCGTACAGGCCGCGCCCACTCCCGAGATGAGCCTTGGGCGCTGGGCCGAAAGCGAGCCGTTCAAGGCCCAGTCCGTGGGTTTTCTGCCTGGCAGTGACGGGGCGAAACGCCTGGCCGCCAGTGTCAAATCCGGCCTGTTGCTGCTCGATGACAAAGGGCGCCAACTGGCCCGGCTGCCGGGTTCCTATCAGGCGCTGGATAGTCGCCAGAGCGGTGAAACGGTATGGGTTGCGACACTGGACAATCTGCGTCAGCAACCGATGCTGAGCCACATCGATCCGGCAAAGAACCAATGGTCAAAGCCTGTTTACCTGCCAGCACGGGATTACTCGGTCACCGGCCTGTGCCTGTATCGCGATGAGGCCAGCAACCTGTTCCTGTTTCTGGTCGGCGACGAGGGCAAGGGTGAGCAATGGCTGGTCGGCAGCGGGGAGCATCTCAGCGAACAGCCGCGCCTGGTGCGCAACCTGCCGCTGCCGCCCAATGCGGAGTTCTGTCAGGTTGACGACGCGGCACATCGCTTGTTCGTCAATGAGGAGAACATCGGGTGGTGGGCTTACCCGGCGCATCCCGAAGCGGATGTAGCCCGAACCCCCGTTGCCTTGCGTGAGCCGTTTGGTGCAATCAGGCAGGCGGCGGGTGCCATGGCGGTCGTCCCCGGTGGTTTGCTGGCGCTCGATCCCAAGGGCAAGGCTTTGCATCTCTATCAACAGCAAAGCGACAGCGAGAGTTGGTCATCGGTGGCCGAACTGTCGTTGATGAACCTGAAAAAACCTGAAGGCCTGTCGATTCATGAAGGCTCGAGTGGCCTGCAATTGCTGCTCAACGATAACGACGGTGACCGCCTGTTTGAGGGAGAACTGAGCTGGAAGCCGAAACTGGTCGCTCTGGCTGCGCCGCTGCCCGGCGTGGCGGCTGTCGCTCAGAGTCAGCCGGTAGCACGCCAGGGCGATGCTGCGGACGATCCCGCGATCTGGATTCATCCGAAAAATCCGGCCCAAAGTCGCGTGCTGGGCACCAACAAGAAGCAGGGGCTGCTGGTTTATGACCTGAAGGGCAAGCAGCTTCAGGAACTGGCCGTCGGACGTCTGAACAACGTCGATGTACGGCCCGGCTTCATGCTGGGCAAGCAGAAGGTCGATCTGGCGGTGGCCAGCAATCGTGATCGCAACAGCCTGAGCCTGTTCAGCATCGACCGTAACAGTGGCGCGCTTCGCGAGGCGGGCGAAATCCCCACGTCGCTGGCGCAGATCTACGGCATCTGCCTGTTCCAGCCTGCCAGTGGCGAGCTCTATGCCTTTGCCAACGGCAAGGATGGCAGCTTCCTCCAATACCGGATCAGCGCGCCTGACGGCAAGGCCAGGGGAGAACTGGTGCGTAGCTTCAAGGTGGACAGCCAGCCGGAAGGCTGCGTGGCCGACGATCAGCGCCAGCGGCTGTTTCTTGGCGAGGAGGACGTGGGTGTCTGGGCGGTGGATGCCCGTGCCGATCAGCCCGCAACACTGTCCAGCGTGATCAAAGTCGGCGATGTGGTGCATGCCGATGTCGAGGGGCTGGCGCTGTATCAGAGCGAGCAGCATGACTATCTGGTGATCTCCAGCCAGGGCAATGACAGCTATGTGGTGGTGGATGCCGAACCGCCTTATGCGCTGCGCGGCGCATTTCGTGTGGGCCTCAATGCCCGGCTCGGGATCGATGGGACTTCTGAAACCGATGGCCTGGAAGTGACCTCGGCCAACCTCGGCGGCCCATGGAGCAAAGGCATGCTGGTGGTGCAGGACGGCCGCAAGCGCATGCCCGAACAGGCGCAGAACTTCAAATTCATCCCTTGGGCCGACGTGGTTAAAACCCTGGCTTTGCCGTAAGTCGTTTGTCATCAAGCGGTGATAAACAATCGATTCATACAGGCACTGACCTTGACCGGAAGGTGCCATACATCAGGAACTCAACGATGCACGCCACGCTAGAACACATGACCCTCTGGGGGCTGATCAGCAATGCCAGCGTACTGGTCCAGGCTGTGATGCTGACCTTGTTGATGGCTTCGCTGACCAGTTGGTATCTGATCATTCAACGCAGCCTTGCCTTGCGTCACGACGAACATTCCATGGACGCTTTCCAGCAGCGCTTTCGTCGCGAACCGGAACTGTCGCCGCTGTACGGCGAGGCCACTGAAGCCCGTGATCGAGCCAACGGCATCCAGCAGATTTTCCAGGCAGGTTATGCCGAGTATCAGCAGCTCAGGCATCGTCCTGATATTGAGCCCGATGCCGTGTTGTCCGGCGTCGAGCGCTCGCTTCAGGTGGCGATCAGCGAGCAGGAACTGCAACTGGAAAAGGGGCTGCAGTTTCTTGCCACGGTGGGTTCGGTCAGCCCGTATATCGGCCTGTTCGGTACGGTCTGGGGCATCATGAATGCTTTTATTGGCCTGTCTCAGGTGCAGCAAGCCACGCTGTCCACGGTCGCGCCCGGTATTGCCGAAGCCTTGATTGCGACCGCCATCGGCCTGTTCGCCGCCATTCCTGCCGTGATTGCCTACAACCGCTTTGCCGCACGCGGCCAGACCCTTGCGGCTCGCTACTACAGCTTCGGCAACGAATTGCAGGTGCGTCTGAACCGGACCCTGCAAGGCCTGACTCGCAACATGGCCGCTGCGGCCTGAGGGACTTTCCATGCTGGTCAAACCTCAACGCAAACATGGTCCGAAAGCCGAAATGAACGTCGTGCCCTATATCGACGTCATGCTGGTGCTGCTGGTGATTTTCATGGTGACCGCGCCGATGCTGACCCAGGGCGTGAAGATCGAACTGCCGAAAGTTGCCAGTGAGGCGCTGCTCACCGACACCAAGCAGCGCATCGTGACCTTGTCGGTCAAGGCTGAAGGCGGTTACTACTGGAACCTCGGGGAAAACGTCGACACCCATTCGCAGACCGATACCGCTGCCAGTCTGGAAGACATGCAAGACCGCATTGCCCGACTGGTGGCCGAACGTGCAGATACCCAGGTGTTCATCCGCGCAGATGACAAGGCCGATTACGGGCGGGTGGTTGCCGCCATGGCCGCTTTGCAGCACAGCGGCGTGACTCATCTGGGACTGGTGACCGAGGCCCCGCAATGACCACCATGACACTGGAACTCGAGTCTCGTGGCTCCAGGGCCATGGACTGGAGAAAGCTATGCCAGAACGGACTGGCGGCCGCCATTGCTTTTGGCCTGCATGGCGCGGTACTGGGCGCATTGCTGTTCGGCTGGAGCCTTCAGGAAAAACCAGCCGAACCCGTCAGAACGATGGCTACTCAGCTGTTCATCCTGCCACCCGAACCGGCACCTGCACCTGCACCTGCGATGATTGCGCCTGCGCCCGTCATTGAGCCTGTGGTCGAGCCAGCGCCTGTCGTCGCCAAACCCATCGAGGCGCCCAGGCCACAGGTCGATACTCAACGCCAGGCCCGCCAGCTCGAGCAGGCCGCACTGGCGCGCAAGCGCGTCGAAGAGCAAAAGCGCGAGCAGCGGCAACACGCTCAGGAAGTCGAGCAGCAGCGTGTGGCGCAGCAGCAGGCCGAGCACCAACGCCAGGCCGAGCAGGCCAGGCAAACCGCCGAACGTGCCCGTCAGGTCCAACAACAAACGGCGGCTGCCGCCGACAGCAGCCAATACCAACCTCTGAGCAAGGAAGCTCCCGACTATCCCCAGCGTGCACTGGACAAAGGTATCGAAGGCGACTGCACCGTCATCTACGACGTTTCACCTCAGGGGCGCGTGGTCAATCCACAGGTCCAGGGCACCTGTCATCCACTGTTTATCAGGCCATCAATGACTGCGGCTGAAACCTTCCGGTATCAGCCGCGAATTGTGGAGGGAAGGGCGGTGACTGTTTCGGGGGTGAAGAACACGTTTCATTACCGGATCAGTCAGTAAAGCGGTGTTCCGTTTCAAGCCTACCGCGTAATCACCAGCACCCAAGGCCCCCAGCCTTCGACCTTCGCCCCATGGGGTTGCGCCATTGCGCGCAATGCGGCTTCGGGGTTGCTGGTGTCATAAACGCCGGTAATACGTTTATCGGCCAGTTGCAGGTCTTTGATCCAGAGGGTTCCGGGCAGGTAGCGGCGCAGTTCGTCCACCACGTCGGCCATGCGGGCGTTGTCTGCGATGAGCTGGCCGTTGCGCCAGGTGGCGATGCGGTTGGCAGGCAGGGTTATCAGTTTGATCTGGCCGTTGCTGCGGTTGAAGTCCAGTTGCTGACCTGCGGTCAGGCCTGGATTGAGGATCCGGTTCGAGCCATGTTCGGTGACTTTTACCGATCCGTGCTGCACGCCCACTTCGATGTTCTTCTTTTCCAGGTCGACATTGAAGGCTGTACCGGTCACGGTCACATCAAGGTCTTGTGCGCGTACATTGAAGGGCTTGCTGCGATCAGGCTTGACCTCGAAAAAGGCTTGTCCGCACAGCAGGCGAATATCGCGGCGGGTGGCCGTGAACTCAAAGGCAATGGCGCTGTTGCTGTCGAGCACGGCACGGCTGCCATCCGGGAGCTGGATTTCGCGGCGTTCGCTGGCGGTCTGGAAGTCCGCCTGCAAGGCTGTGTTTAAACTGGGAGCCACGGCAGCCACCAGGCAGGCGGCCAGAGCCCCGCCAACAGCCCAGCTCAAGGTACGTCGGCGTCTTGGGCGGGCGGCGAGATGAGCTTGTGGTGCAGGAGCTGTCGCTACAGGTGGAACCGGAGGCCATTTATGGGCTGTTGCCGGAGCAAGCTGGCCGGTCAGGCCCCAGACGCGCTCGGCCTTTAGCAAGGCTTCGGCATTTTCCGGTGCGGCCTGTAGCCAGTCCTGAAGTTCAGTCTGCAAGCCGGCATCGTCGGGCGCCTCTCGGACACGCATCAGCCAATCCAGGGCAATATCCAGACGAGCTTGGCGAGGTTCGGCTTGCGGCATGTCCGGCAAGACTCCAGCGGTAGAAAAGGCGTGGGAGGGTCGCACACTATGGCTCCCTTCTGCAAAAGACGTTTGGCCCGCATTTTTTTTCAGATTTTCCTGAAAATTCTTTGAATGGGGCTCAGCCATTGCCTCGCTCCAGCCAGGCTGCGCAATGGCTCAAGGCATCATGTACCAGTTGATGCGTCAGCCCGACCGAGATCCCCAGCGCTGTTGCGATCTGTTGCAGGGTGTAGCCGCCGAGGCGATGCATCTCGAAAGCCATGCGGGTTCGTTCCGGCAATTGCGCCAGCGCATCTGAGACTTGTTGCAGTGCGTCATGGCTGACCGCTTCCTGTTCGGGAGAGGCGGTAGTGGCCGGCAGTTCCGCCAGCAGGGTGTCGCCGTCGGGCTGGCGCTTTTCGGTGGCGATGCTGCGCGTCAGATCCAGAGCCAGATTGCGTACGATGCGGTACAGATAGCCGACCGGGTGGTCGATGGCGGTGTCCTGATTGGGCCGGCCATTGAAACGCAGCCACGCCTCCTGAACCACATCTTCGGCGCGAGCACGGCAACCTACGATGGGCGCGGCATAGTCCACCAGGGCTGAGCGATGCGCCATATAGAGGTCAAGTTTGCTGGCGGACGAATCCACTGGGGTTGGTGCTCATATCCCGTGGGAAGGTGCGACATGTCCTACCCGGAAGCGAGCATGCTACCTGTTTTCGATAATCATTATCAAATGCGATTTATGTCTTTCTGCCACTTATTGTCAAGGGCGCAGCCTTGTTGCTGCGCCCCTGATTCCGGACTTCAGAAGATATAGTCGGTGGTCAGGAAGCTGGATTCCCGGTTACGGATGATGTCGCTGATCAGCGTCTTGTTGCTGTCCTGGAATTTGGTCGCTACCAGCGTACGGATCGAGAACACGCGCAAGGCGTCGTGAACCGAGAGCGTACCTTCGGCGGAATTCTTGCGGCCATTGAACGGGTACTGATCCGGGCCACGCTGGCATTGGGCGTTGATATTGATCCGGCCCACCTGGTTGGCGAAGGCATCCACCAGTCTCCCGACCTGAGTCGAATCATTGCCGAAGATGCTCAGTTGCTGGCCGAAATCGGAATCGAGCACGTAGTCGATCACGGTTTGCAAGTCCTTATAGATGACCACCGGCACGACCGGCCCGAACTGTTCTTCGTGGTAGACGCGCATGTCCGGTGTCACGGGGTACAACAGGGCTGGGTAGAAGAAGGTTTCGCTGACTTCTGCGCCGCCTTCATTGATAACACGGGCACCCTTGGCAGTCGCGTCGGCGACCAGACCTTGCAAGTAGTCAGTCTTGCCTGGCTCCGGCAGTGGCGTAAGGGACACGCCAGGCTCCCAAGGCATACCGGGCTTCAACTGTGCCAGCTTCTGCTGGAATTTCTCCAGAAAACCCTCCACCACATCTTCATGGACGAAGAGGATTTTCAGGGCTGTGCAACGTTGGCCATTGAAAGACAGCGAACCGGTCACCGCTTCGTTGACGGCGTTATCCAGATCCACATCGGGCAGCACGATGCCGGGATTTTTCGCATCCAGCCCCAGTGCGGCACGAAGGCGGTGAGGGCGGGGATGCAGTTTTTTCAGGTCGCTGGCAGCCTTGTTGGTGCCGATAAAGGCAAAGATGTCGATCTTGCCGGTGGCCATCAAGGCACTGACTGTTTCCCTGCCGCGCCCGTAGATCACATTGATGACCCCGGCCGGAAAGCTGTCCCGGAAGGCTTCAAGCAGCGGACGAATCAGCAGCACGCCGAACTTGGCGGGCTTGAAGACCACGGTATTGCCCATGATCAGGGCCGGAATGAGGGTGGTGAAGGTTTCGTTGAGCGGGTAGTTGTAAGGCCCCATGCACAGCGCCACGCCAAGCGGTACACGACGGATCTGGCCAAGGGTGTCCTGTTCCAGCTCGAAGCGGCTGGAGCGGCGGTCCAGTTCTTTCAGGGCATTGATGGTGTCGACAATGTAATCGCAGGTACGGTCGAACTCTTTTTCCGAATCCTTGAGGTTCTTGCCGATCTCCCACATCAGCAGGTTGACCACGGCCTGGCGTTGTTCACGCATGCGTTTGAGGAATGACTCGACATGCTGAATGCGCTCCACCACACGCATCGTCGGCCAGCGACCCTGACCACGGTCATAAGCCTGGACAGCAGCATCGAGTGCCGTCATGGCCGTTTCTGCATCCAGCAAAGGCGTACTGCCCAGAATCACCGACTCAAGCCCCGTTTCACTTCTCAGACAAACCGGACTGCGCACTGGGGCCAGTGGCCCTTGCCATGATTGCAGGACGCCATTGACCAGATATTCCCGTTGCTCGATTGCCGGGCCTGTACGGTACTGTTCCGGGATGTCGTCAGCGGTAGGGAACAGCGTTTCAAGACGGTTGGCCTGGGTCATCTCGTTCTCCTTTCTGTGATAAGCGTGCGGGGCAAGCGAACACACTACGCCACAGCAAACCCGCGACGAAACCCTGCGCCTGCAAATGACTGTTTATGCTCAATATTTTTTCAAGGGGATGCTTGACTTACCTATTTTAATCAGTAAGATAGCCCTCATTCCGCGATAGCTCAGTTGGTAGAGCAAGTGACTGTTAATCACTGGGTCCCTGGTTCGAGTCCAGGTCGTGGAGCCAGAATTTCAGGATGTAAATCAAGGTCTTGCGTCGTTTCTGCTGAAAGCGCATACCAATGACGGCTGATACGTCATTGGGCTTTCAGAAGTGAAAACGTCCAAGACCTTGTTTTTTTACATCCGGAAACAAAGTCGCACTCCCTATTTTGACGATCCGGCGCCGTCTCTAATCAATCGATTTAGAGGCTTGCATCATGAGAATCGTATCCATCTTCAGGTGCTTTACGCTATCGGCCCCCCTCGCAAAGGCAAGTCCTGCAGGGGATTGGCGTTTGCTTTCTGATTCGCTTTTCAGCCATCGCTTCAAATGATGCTTCGGCCTTTTCTGTATTTTTTGGGGTGTGGTCACCGTTCCGGCCGAGGATCCCCCAGTTGCGTGTTGTTGCAGCTCTTCCGGTAATGCATGCACACGGCCCGCATGGTTTCACGTGCCATAAGCACTGAGAAACCTTCATCAACTCTAACTGACACCCTGGGGCTGAAATATCTAAAAACACATTTTCTTGAGAAGTGTTGTACGACGTCTAATAAGTTGTGTTCGACTGCTGTCGATCCAACAAAAACAATAATGGAGACATCCTCTATGGCAAGCATTCCTTCCGTCGAAGGTCAGGCATCCGGGCGCGCGCAAAATCGTTTTACACGAATGCTGAAACTACTGGGCCCCGGCATCATTGCCGTACTGTCCTGGCTAGGTGCAGGTGACCTGATTACGTCGTCTGTCGCAGGAGCGAATTACGGTTACGCGATGATGTGGGTGTTGGCGGTTTCTCTGCTGCTCAGATATCTGATCGTAAACATCATTGCTCGCTTCCAGTTGTGCAACAACCAAGGCATGACAATCCTTCAGGGCTATGCGCAACTGAATCCCTTTTTTGCCTGGTTCATGCTTGTTTATGCCTTGCTGATGGGGCATTTGATGAATGCCTACATGATCAAAGGGGCAGGTGAGTCGCTGGCGATGCTGTTCAAGATCGACCACCCATTGCTCTGTTCGGTTGCGGTGGTGCTGGCTGTCTGGATGCTGGTCGGTCGTAACATCTATTCAATGATCGAAGGCGTGATGAAGCTGTTGCTGGCGGTCATGACCCTGGCCTTTATCGCCCTGGCTGTCATGTCCGGCCCGGATGTTGTGGGTATCGTCAAAGGCACCATCGGTTTCAGTATCCCGCCGGATGAAGGTGTGCATGGTGCGCTGTTGGTTGCGGTGTCGGTGATCGGCGCGGTTGCAGGTTCCATTGCAAACTTCGTGCATCCCTATGTCATGCGCCAGAAGGGCTGGGTAGGGCCGCAGCACAAGCGTGTTCAACGTAACGATTTATTGTTTGCCGTGTGCGTCGGGATCGTCATTAACCTGGCCATCTGGATTGTCGGAGCGGAAATTCTGCGACCAAACGGTATCGAGGTGAAGACTCTGGGGGACTTGGGCAAGGCGCTGGAAATGTTCTTTGGCCCCGCTGGTTGGTATGTGTTCTTTATCGGCGTATTCGCGACCCTGTTCGCCAGTATTTCAGGAAAAACCACTGCATTCCCGATGTTGATTACCGATGCGCTCCAGCATGTTCTTCCTGCACGTCGCGAGAAGTACGGTAAAGAGTTTCACCATGACCCCATGCACAAGTGGTTCATGCTGTTCATTCTGGTGACGCCATTGATCTGGTCGCTGCCAGGCATGCCGGATTTCGTGACCTTGACCATCGGGGTCAGTGCGCTGAATATCATTGGTTTGCCGGTCATTTCGCTGGGCCTGCTGATCATGTCCAACCAGAAGTCGCTGCTGGATAAGAAATATCGCAATAACCTGTTTGAAAATATCGCATTGCTCTTCGCAACATGCCTGGCGCTCTGGGTCGCTTTCCAGTTGGGTGTCGATCTGTTTGCCTGATACCGAGTTGCCGAGGAGGCTGATTGCCTCTTCGGTTCTCGGCTTCTCGTTCTTGGAGTTTCGTCAGGGGCTGAGCTTGCAATGTGCGGATACTGGCCCAGGCTTCTGACTGGTGCAGAAGCCTGGGTCTTCAGGGCTCAGACCTGAAACTTGGCCACTTCCCGTTGCAGGCCCGTCGCGAGGTTGTCCAGGTTGCTGCTGGTCTTGAGCAGTTCCTGAATCGATTGGTTGTTCTGTTCGGCCATTTGCGCCGAGCGTTCTACGCTTCGGGCCACGTCCTGGCTGGCGGCAGTCTGTTCGCGAAGGGCGAAGGAAATCTGATCGACTACATGCAGTACTTTGCTGGAGCTGTCGCGGATTTCGATGATGGCCTGGCCGGCAGTTCCGGCCATGGTCACGCCCTGGTTCACTTCCTCTACGCCATTGCGCATGGTTTCTACCGTTTCGCGAACCCCAGCCTGAATCTTCTCGATCATGCCTGCGATTTCCTTGGTCGACTTGCCGGTGTTCTGTGCCAGCAGGCGCACCTCATCGGCAACCACTGCGAAACCGCGACCTTGTTCTCCGGCACGGGCTGCTTCGATGGCGGCATTGAGTGCCAGGAGGTTGGTCTGGTCTGCGATGCCTTGAATCACGCCGATAATCGACGAAATGTGTTCCGAATGCTGACCAAGATCGGCGACCTGGGCAGATGAATGCTGTACCGTCTTGGCTATGCCGCTCATGCTGGAAAGCGTGTTTTCGATGACGTGTGCACCTTCCCTGGATTGCTGTCCCGAATGGCTGGCGATCTGGTGGGCTTCATCGGCGTTTTCGGAAACATGATGGATGCTTACGGTCAGCTCTTCGATGGTGGCGGCCATCATCGAGGCTGATGTCGATTGTTCCTGAATGGCTCCGGACAATTGTGTGGAGGCACCTGAAATCTGTTGCACGGCAACGACCAGTTGATTCGCCGCCTGGTTTATCTGCTGGATCGTTTCGCGCAAGCGATTCTGCATGCGATCGAAGGCTTTCGGCAGTTCGTCATGACTGCTGGTGTCGATGGCTGTATCCAGTTTGCCATTGGCAATTGCGGTGGCAGCATCGATGGCCATTTGCAGGCGCGCCGTGGTGCTGCGCCCTAGGGTGGCAGCCAGAAAAAGAGAGAGTGCGACGGCGGCAAGGCCTCCCCAGATCAGGATCATGAGGGCAAGCTCCTTCGAGCTCTTCATGTGCTGGCTTCTTTTTTCCAGCAGTTGGTTCTCTGCTCCTTTGATCTCGGCCAGGGTGGCGCGCATGCTGTCCATCTTGGCTTTGTCGGCACCTGACGTAATGCGCTTGTCCAGTTCATCGTCGGGCATGTCGCGTGCTGTCAGGTCCTTGCGCAGCGCAATGATTGGATTGATATCTTCGTTTATCCAGCGTTTTTGGGTTTCCTCCAGCAGGGCGAGGCGCCGTTGCTGATCCGGATTGTCAGCTGTCAGCTGTTTGAGTGACTGAAGCTTTTCAGAGAAGCTTTTTTCTCCCACGATCAACGGTTCCAGAAACGAATCCTTTGAAGAGATGACGAAGCCTCGCATGCCGGTTTCGATGTTGACCAGTTGTTCAAGGGCCAGTTGCGTATCGCTGAGGACCTGATAGGTGTGAATATTGCTGTTCGTGGCATCCTGGACTTGCTCAAAACCCCGATAGGCACCCACCACCAATATGGAAATAATGACGCTGACAGTAGCGAAACTTAAGTAAAGTTTCTGAGAAATGCTGAGTTTTTTAAACATGGGCTACTCCTGAGTTAGCCATTGTTGGTGGGGGTGCTTGGTTTTTTCATTAATTTGATGGTGGGGGGGCGGGCAACGACTTATTATCGTCTGTCTGGCTGTTAACTTTAGAGCAGGAATGGAGGGATTTTGTATTGTCCCAGGAGTTGGGGGCATAAGGATTAAAACAAGAATTTTAGTTTTTATTCAATAAGTCATTGATTTATGGTGGTTGTGGAGTGGGTGTCGCTTGCTGAAGAGAAAGTTTGCGGCATTCATTTGGCTTGATATCAGGGCATGGTCTTTTTAATTTTCCTTCAATTAGATCGAGCAATACCTTGTCGACTTGCTCGTACTTCCTTGTCTCGTGCACTAACCGGTTTCTCCGTAAGTTATATATGCTCGGTTCTGGTGCGCCAACTTAGTTGTCAGTTATCGGCTGTCTGCGGTGCTGAAGATGGGTTGGCTTGAGTGGTAGCTGGTTTGATGATTTTTTCCGGTCAGGATTTTGTGCTGTTTTTATGTTTTTATGTTTTTATGTTTTTATTTTTGTCAAGTAAAATATTATTCATGTGTCTCTGTATATAAATATTCATGATTCCGAGGATACATTCTCCCACGGCAGCCAGCTCTGCCAGCAAGAAAACAAAAAGCCTTACTCGCATCAACTCAATATCAAGCTATCGAGAGGAAGCATCATGAATCGAGTAACAGGTAAGTCCGTATTGAAAAAGCTCATGGTCACTACCGCAGCCGTGATCGGTTTGCAAGGAATGGCGTTTGCTGCTGTCAGTCAGCAACCTGTTTCTGTCCAGGAAGGTAAATATGCCCAGGTCCAGGCTCGGGATGCGGCCAAGGCCGGAGTCAGGAGCTCCACGGCGATGCCGCTGCAGGTCGCCAGTCGCCTGAGCAGCAGTGGTTTGCGCATCAACAAGGCGTGCGATGATACCGGGCTGCCTTGCCGCTGAAATGTCGTAATGGAAGCTGCAGTCGCGCGCTGAATGTGTGCGGCTGCAGCAAGATCTGTCATTTGCGTGATGGTCTGCGTCACGTGCCTTGCACCCGTCCCTCAACCAGCTCAATCAACAACCTCACCGGCTCGCTCAAGCTCTCTCTGGTCCGATGCACCAACCCCACATCGCGATGAAACGTATGCGCGCCTAAATCCAGCGCCCGCACTTCGGCAGGCCATTGCCTGTGATCGGCTGTTTGCGGAACCAGTGCCACGCCTAGGCCATTGGCGACCAGTTTGATGATGGCTTCCAGTTCGTCCAGCTCGCAGGCTTCGCGCAGGGTGAAGTGCATCTGGCGCAGGAAGCGGTCGACCTGTCGGCCGCCGAACGAGGTGCGGTCGTAGCGGATCAGGGGCTGGGTGGACAGCAGTTCGGCCCAGTCATCGCCGGGTAGGTGGCTCGGGGCGATCAGGCGATAGGGTTCGCTGGCCAGGGCGGTCCAGCGCAGGTCGCTTTGCAGTGCGAACGGTGGACGGATGATGGCGGTCATGTCGATCTCGCCAGCATCCACCAGGTTAAGCAGTTGCATGGAGACGCCGGGTATCACGCGGGTGCGGCACTGTGGCCATTGGCGGTGAAAGGCTGCCAGTGCGTCGGGGAGCAGTGAGCGCTGGACCGAGGCAATTGCGCCGATGTTGACCAGTACGCTCTCGGGTTGTCCGCTGGCTGTCGAGCCAAGGTTGTTGTAGAGGCGGATCAGTTCCTGGGCTTGCAGGAGGGTCTGATGTCCCATTCGATTGAGCTGTGCCGAGCGGCCCTTGCGGTCGAATAGCTGATAGCCAAGTTCGGTTTCGAGACGTTGCATCTGTGCGCTGACGGCGGCCTGAGTCAGGCCTATGCGGTTTCCGGCGGCGGCGAAGGTGCCTTCCTGTGCGACTGCGACAAGGGTCTTCAGCTCACGAATCATTGATAAATCTCTTTTGTATATCTGAGAAATATATATTGATTTTATTGTTGGGTCGCTACTTCTATGATTTCTCCAGTACATAAACAACGGGAAGCAAAACCTTCCGGTTGATAAAAACCAAGAGCCTGGAGTTTCTGATGAGTCTTTCTCCCTTTCACCTTGCGATCCCCGTTTACGATCTTGCGGCTGCGCGTTCCTTCTATGGTCAGGTTTTTGGTCTGGAAGAAGGGCGCTCCAGCGATCATTGGGTCGATTTCAATTTCTATGGCCACCAACTGGTGATTCACGAAGCGCCGAAGAACGCGGTGCAGGAAAGTGCGCATAGCAATCCGGTGGACGGACATGACGTGCCTGTTCCGCACTTTGGCATCGTATTGCAGTGGGAGCAGTGGGAAGCGCTTGCCGAGCGTTTGAGGTCGTTCGAGACTCGTTTCGTGATCGAGCCTTACATCCGGTTCAAGGGGCAGGTGGGTGAGCAGGCGACGATGTTTCTGCTGGACCCTTGTGGCAACGCACTGGAGTTCAAGGCGTTCAAGGATATGGGGCAGTTGTTCGCGAAGTAGGAGTCAGGAGGGAAGGTAGGGGAGGCGGTAAAGCGGTATTTCCCGGCTGCAGAAAAAAGCCCCATCAAACCAGGTTTGATGGGGCTTTGGCATTACAGCGCCATATCAGTCGCTGCGTTGCTTTCGCGTGGCTTGGCAGGTGTTGCTGCCGGAGCCGGTGCTGCAGCGCCAACAGCTGGAGGTGCTGGAAGTTGCAGGATTTCGCTGGTGTAAGCCCATTCCTTGGCAACCTGATCAGGATGATCGTTCAGCTTGGTGCCGTAGCTTGGGATGATCTGGTGCAGCTTTTCCTGCCAGGCAGGGGTTGCAACCTTGTCTTTGAAGACCTTCTCGAGAACGCCCAGCATGATCGGAGCTGCGGTCGATGCACCTGGCGATGCACCCAGCAGGCCGGCAAGGCTGTTGTCCTTGGCGCTGACAATCTCGGTACCCAGTTTCAGGACGCCGCCTTTCTCTTCATCACGCTTGATGATCTGAACGCGCTGACCTGCCTGCCACAGACGCCAGTCTTCTTTCTTGGCGTTAGGGAAGTATTCTTTCAGGGCTGCGAAGCGATCGTCATCGGACTGCATCAACTGGCCGGCAAGGTACTCAACCAGTGGGTATTCCTTGATGCCGACTCGGGTCATTGGCCAGACGTTGTGCAGGGTGGTGCTGGTCAGCAGGTCCAGGTAAGAGCCTTCTTTCAGGAACTTCGTGGAGAAGGTCGCGAATGGGCCAAACAGGATAACGCGCTTGCCATCCAGTACGCGGGTGTCCAGGTGAGGAACCGACATCGGAGGTGCGCCAACCGAAGCCTGACCATAGGCCTTGGCCATGTGCAGGTCAGCGATCTGTGGGTTTTCGGTCACGAGGAATGAACCGCCGACAGGGAAGGCACCGTATTCCTTGGCTTCAGGAATACCGGACTTTTGCAGCAGGTGCAGTGCACCGCCGCCCGCGCCGATGAATACGAACTTGGCGTCGGTTTCGGTTTCTTTACCGTCTTTCAGGTTCTTGTAGGACACGCGCCACGAGCCATCAGCATTACGCTTGATGTCTTCGACTTCGCTCGACAGTTGCAGATTGAAGTTAGGCTGGTTTTTCAGATGGCCCACGAACTGGCGAGTGATTTCGCCGAAGTTCACGTCGGTACCGATCGGAGTCCAGGTCGCCGCGATTTTCTGGTTCGGGTCACGCCCTTCCATCATCAGCGGAACCCACTTCTTGATCTGCTCCTGATCTTCGGAGTACTGCATGGCGCTGAAGAGAGGGTTGACCTTCAGGGCGTCATAGCGGCGTTTCAGGAACGAGATGTTCTTTTCGCCCCACAGGAAGCTCATGTGCGGGGTGTAGTTGATGAACGAACGCGGGTTTTTCAACACACCGTTCTTGACCTGCCACGCCCAGAACTGGCGGGAGATCTGGAAGGATTCGTTGATTTCGATGGCCTTGGAGACGTCGATCTTGCCGTCTTTTTCTGGCGTGTAGTTCAGCTCGGCCAGGGCAGAGTGACCCGTACCGGCGTTGTTCCAGCCGTTCGAGCTTTCCTGGGCTACACCATCAAGACGTTCAACCATTTCGATCGACCAGCCTGGCTCCAGCTCATTGAGCCAGATACCCAGGGTCGAACTCATTATTCCTCCCCCGATGAGCAAAACGTCTACTTTTTTTGCTTCAGCCGCATGCAAGGGCATGAGACCCATCGACATAGCCAGCCCCAGCAGAGCCGTGTTCATTTTCTTCAACATACTGTGATCCATATGATAAACGCCATCCGCCCTCAGGTTCTGTAGCAGGAGCTTTGGCGTGTCGCATGCTATGCCGCATGCGACAAACTCTCGCACCCACAAGGACTAGAGGTGGACATACAAGGCCAATACAATAACGCTTTAGACCTCACTTTCTATGTCCTCCTGCGCTGACTTCTTATCATCATTGGCTTCAGCGGCTTGAGTGACACATAGTTCTGTTGGTATGGCTCCATGCGCAGCGAAGACATCCTCCCTGCACGCGCAAGCCATGCCCATCAGCTTCCTCACGGAGTTCCGACACGGAGTCGGTATTCATAGACACGTCTGTGGTGTCTTGTCCGTCATCAAGGCTGCTGCGACATGCTACGGTGACCTGCGTGTCATAAGCTCATCATCGTCAGACTCGGCGAGGGCGCGCATGCTGCCATGTTCTGGCTGGCGCTCCAAGTCGGCGATGACGCTGCATTTTCGCATAATGTGAACCTCTGGCGCGAGGTGCCATCACGTTCTAGAGCCTTATCCTGCCTACTCTGTCGTGCCTGATGTCATCCAGAAACTGCTTTTTGCGCGCCGTTCACGTAACGATCAGTACGTTTTCCTGCTATCGATAGCACGCTAAATATTACTGAATGTATCCAGTATTGCGGTCTGATCGGCGATTGGCCGGGCACACAAAGGCGTTTTTTTGCCCTTTGCGGCGTCTGAAAGCGCCTGTCTTTCTTGTTTCGGCCTGTCTGGTCCGAAGTTTAGGGCTGTTTTCTTCGCCGTGACGCGCTGACTGATGACGCAGGTTATCTGGGGTCGGTCAGGGTCAGCCCGTTGGGTGGCAGTGGCAACGCCGTTTTGTAAAGCACCTGCTTGAGAGCGAAGCTGGAACGGATATTCGCGACCCCCGGAATCTTCGACAGGTGATCCAGGATGAAACGTTCCAGGTCCTGAATATTGGCCACCAGAATGCGCAGCAGATAATCGGCATCTCCGGTCATCAGATAGCATTCCATCACTTCCGGGCGGTCGGCCACAGCCTGCTCGAACAAGCGCAAGGCATTTTCGACCTGTTTTTCCAGGCTGACATGGATGAATACATTGAGATGCAGGCCCAATACCTGAGGGTCCAGCAGCGTCACCTGGCCTTTGATCAGGCCCGCTTCCTCCATGGCCTTGACCCGGTTGAAGCAGGGCGTGGGCGAGAGGTTGACCGAGCGTCCCAGATCCGCATTGGTGATCCCGGCGTCCTGCTGCAGCGTGTTCAGAATGCTTATATCGGTTCGATCCAGTTTTTTCAAAAGAATAAACCTCTGCAAAATCGTGATTTGGCAGAGATTACATCTTTGATCTGATGGATTGATAGCCAAGAAGGGAGAAACTTTCTCCCGATACGCCAGTTAAAATTTTTCCCTCGAAGCACTCGTTCAGAAGAGGGAAACCATGTCAGACGCAAGCAAGCACAGTGCCCTGGTGAACGACCCGGCTCATGCGCAGGGCCTGGTGTCTTCGCCCAAGGCCAAGGGTGTGCTTTTGCTGATCATGGCGATCCTGATCTGGGGTGCCAACTGGCCGGTCATGAAGGCGGGCCTTGAGCACATCACGCCGGTCTGGTTTTCGACCCTGCGCTTTGCGAGCGGTGCAGCCTGTCTGCTGGCATTGCAACTGGTGACCGGCAAGCTGCGGCTGCCCACCCGGCAGGATCTGCCGCTGATCCTGAGTGTCGGTCTGCTGCAAATGCTGACCTTTACCGTGCTGGGCGCGATTGCCATGACTCAGGTGCCGGCCGGGCGCTCTGCCGTCCTGGCCTACACCACGCCCTTGTGGGTGACGCCGATTGCCGTCATGTTCCTGCGTGAAAAACTGTCCACGCGGCAACTGATCGGCACACTGCTGGGCGGCGTCGGTGTCTGTGTCCTGTTCAATCCCCTGACGCTGGACTGGGGCAACGGAGCCCTGGTGAAAGCCAATCTGATGCTGCTGGCGGCTTCATTCTGCTGGGCAATGTGCATCCTGCATCTGCGCTACTCAAAGAACACCGCCAGTGCTTACCAACTGGCCCCTTGGCAGATGCTGGTTGCCACCATTCCCCTGATCGCGCTGGCTTACTTCACGGAAGGGCCATTCACTGGCGATGGCTCGAGAACCCTGTGGGAGATCCTGATTTTCATGGGGCCTCTGGCAACAGCGTTCTGCTTTTGTGCGGTCAATGCGGCCAGCATGTGGCTTTCCAGCACCAGCATGTCGACGGCTATGCTCGGTGTACCGGTCGTGGGGTTGTTGATGTCGGTGGTCTTCATGGGCGAGCAACTGACGATGACGTTGATTGTCGGGATCATGGCGATCATCGGCGGCATCCTGATCGTGACGGTCAAACGTTCCAGCGCAGCCTGATACCGTGATTGACGACCTTCATGCCCCGCCGGCGCGCTCATCCATGTAGATGGAGGACTGTAATTGAAGACGCTTGCAGCAACAGCACTTTCGTTGAGTGGATGCAGCAGGTCAGCGAACAGGAATACGCTCAGGCGGCTGCCCTGGATAAATGATAGTGAGCGTTTTGACGAACCCCGCAGAATCACCACGGTAACTCTGCGGGGTTTTGGTTCGAGCGGTTTCAGCTCTTGCGTGACTCGAAGACTTCCTTGAGCACCGGCACGGCGGACATCGCTTTCGGCCAGCCAGCATAGAAGGCCAGGTGCGTCACCACTTCCGAGGCCTGGGCCTGGGTCAGGCCGTTTTCCATGGCGCGATTCAGGTGAAATGTCAGTTGCGCCGACTGATTCTGGGTGATGAGCGCCGCGACGGTGGTCAGGCTGCGATCCCTTGGGCTGAGGTCGGTATTTCGCCATAGATCGCCGAACAGAACGTCATTGGTGTAGCGGGCAAGATCCGGTGCCACAGAGCCGACGGCATTTTCGACACTCTCCCGGCGCTTTTTCTCGCTTTCCTCATTCAGCGTCAGACGGTCTTTCGACGGCGGCTCGACTGTAAGGCCTCTTTCGGCAAAGACCTTTTTCGCTACGGCTGCTGCTGACATTGCATTGGGCCAGCCGCTATAAAACGCGAGATGGGTAATCAGTGCGCTGATTTCGCCGGGTTTCAGGCCATTGTCCAGACCCAGATTGATATGGCCGGTCATCTGCGCCGTTTGCCCGCCCGCCAGCAGAGAGGCCAGAGTGATCAGGCTGCGGTCCCGGGGTTCAAGGTCTTTGCGTTTCCAGACTTCGGCAAACAGCAAGTCTGTCGTGTAGCTATATAACTGTGGCGCGACTGCCAGAACATCCGGCGAAGGTTTGGGGTCCGGCTTGGGTGTGCCTTGACTGGCTTCTGCCATTGAACACGCGAGAAAGGTCGCAGCGGCTAAGTGCTTCATGGTGTGGGCTTCCCTGATTTCAACTTGAGTGAAGTTGCTCTGGCGTATCGACGTCGCGCACGGTGCCAGGATCATCCGTTGCCATGAGGTCGCATGCCGAGGCATTGCCTGCCAGCAATGTCTTTGCGCCCTGATCGCCTTTGAGCAAAAGAAGTTCTGGCCAGAAATGGCGGCCGATAATGACCGGGTGCCCGCGCTGTCCGGCATATACCGGCTGGGCGATACGTTGTGGATCGGCCCGTTGCACCAGGCTGCGCAGGGTCGCCGTTTGCAGCCAGGGCATGTCGGCAAGCAGGATGGCGACTGCGATGGCGGGCGAGGGCATCAGTGCTTCGATACCGCTGGCCAGGCTGTGTCCCATGCCCAGATCGGCCTGTTCGCTGCGCACGATGCCAACATCGGGCACAATCCCCAGCGCTTGCGCATCGTCATCGCTGCGCAGCACCACCCAGACCTCATTGAAGGACTCTCTGGCAGTGTCGATACTGGCGTGCAGCATGCTGCGCCCGTCGGGCAGAAGCGCCCGGCGCTTGTCGTCCGCAAAGCGTCGGCTGCGTCCGGCAGCCAATATGAGACCGATTACGTGGGGTGCAGACTCATTCATCCGGAGTCCTTGAGAACAGGAACAGAGTTGAACAGGCATCATAGAAGACGCACAGGGATTCATTAAGCCCGCAAGCGGGATGCTGTCATGAGCTGTTTTCATGAATAAACAAGGAGGCAGTTCAGGTTAATGCCGATCAGTGAAGATCATGAATCACTTTGTGTCTTGACTGATCGGCATTGCAGGGTGGGCGCTCTGTCTGAAAGATGGAAATTAATGACCAAATCACAATATAGTCACTATTTATCAATCAAGGCCACGCAAACCAGGCTGGAAAAATGACTGAAAAACAGAATGCATCCCCTTCGCGTGGTCCTTTGGATCATAACGTTCGTGACCAGATCGTCGAAGCCGCGACCCAGCACTTCGGTCACTATGGTTACGAGAAAACCACGGTGTCCGACCTGGCCCGTGCCATCGGCTTTTCCAAGGCCTATATCTACAAGTTCTTCGATTCCAAGCAGGCTATTGGTGAGGTGATTTGTACCAATCGACTGGCCGCCATCATGGTAATCGTCGATGCCGCCGTAGTGGATGCGCCGACCGCTTCCGAAAAGCTGAGGCGAATGCTCAAGGCCTTGGTGGAGGCGGGTAGCAGCCTGTTTTTTCATGATCGAAAGCTCTTTGATATTGCTGCTGTCTCGGCCAGGGATCAGTGGCCTTCGGCGCGTGGGCATGAAGTGCGGCTGCGGCAACTTATCGAGCAGATTGTCCGGGAAGGTCGGGAGGCGGGCGAGTTCGAGCGCAAGACACCCCTGGATGAGGTGAGCAATGCCATTTATCTAGTGATGTGGCCTTACATCAATCCGGTATTGTTGCAGTACAGCCTTGATCGGGCCGAGGAGACAACCGTCCATCTGTCGGCATTGATATTGCGCAGCATGGCGCCTTAGCTTGATGTTGTGACTATTGACTTAATTGGTCACTAGAATGAGAATCTGGCTCTGGATCATCTATCTGAGCCCGTGCCCTCATGTCCCGTCGCCGATCTGCTGTCGTTGCCTTTTGTTTGCTGCCGCTCTTCCTGGCAGGGTGTGGCGACTCCTCCGTCGCCCCTGATCCACGCCTTCAAGCGCCGCTGGTCAGGGTCGCTACCGTTCAGGAATCAGCGGATATTTCGCGTTCCTTTACCGGCACCGTCGCGGCGCGGATTCAGAGCGATCTGGGTTTTCGTGTATCGGGCAAGGTGCTTGAGCGCCTGGTCGATACCGGCCAGAGCGTCCGGCAAGGTCAGCCGCTGATGCGTATCGACCCGGTGGACCTCAGCCTGCAGGCCAAAGCGCAGCAAGAGGCGGTTGTTGCCGCGCAGGCACTTGCCAGACAGGCTGTCGACGACGAGGCGCGGTACCGGAATCTGGTCGCTACCGGCGCCGTTTCGGCTTCTACCTACGCCCAGATAAAAGCAGCGGCGGATTCTGCAAAGGCGCAACTCAGTGCTGCGCAAGCCCAGGCCAATGTGGCCCGCAACGCCACAAGCTATGCCGTTCTGCTGGCTGACGCCGATGGCGTCGTGGTGGAAACCCTGGCCGAGCCCGGTCAGGTTGTCAGTGCCGGGCAGCCGGTGGTGAGGCTGGCGCGGGCGGGGCAGCGTGAGGCCATCGTGCACTTGCCCGAAACCCTGCGTCCGGCTGTGGGCTCCGTGGCACAGGCCACCCTGTATGGCAGCAGCCTTGGGGCAGTGCCTGCAAAACTGCGCTTGCTCTCCAACGCCGCCGATCCCGTGACCCGCACTTTCGAAGCGAGGTATGTACTTGAGGGCGCGATGGCCAGCGCACCGCTGGGGGCGACGGTCAGTCTGCAGATCGCTTATGGCGCAGCGTCCGCTCAAGCACTGCAAATACCGATGGGCGCGCTTTACGATCCGGGCACTGGTCCGGGCGTGTGGAGCATTTCCGGCAAGCCTTTAAAAGTGAATTGGCAGCCTGTTCAGGTACTTGCCCTGCACGACGATGTGGTGAGAGTAACCGGCAATCTCAAGGCCGGCGAGCAAGTGGTGGCATTGGGAGCCCATCTGCTCCATGACGGCGATCAGGTCCGGCTGAGCGAAACACTGGATGCCAGAGTCGTCGGGAGCCAGCCATGAGCGAAGGGCGTTTCAATCTGTCGGCGCTCGCCGTTCGCGAGCGCTCCATCACCCTGTTCCTGATCTTTCTGATTTCCGCTGCCGGGATCCTGGCTTTCTTCGGCCTGGGACGTGCAGAAGATCCGCCGTTCACGGTCAAGCAGATGACGGTGATTACTGTGTGGCCTGGGGCTACGGCGCAGGAAATGCAGGATCAGGTCGCCGAGCCGCTGGAAAAGCGCCTGCAGGAACTGCGCTGGTACGACCGGTCGGAAACCTACACGCGTCCTGGCATGGCTTTTACCATGCTGTCGCTGCTCGACAGCACACCACCTTCGCAAGTGCAGGAAGAGTTCTATCAGGCGCGCAAGAAGATCGGTGACGAAGCCAGGCTCTTGCCGGCAGGTGTCATCGGTCCCATGGTCAATGACGAATTCTCCGATGTGACCTTCGCGCTGTTTGCCCTCAAAGCCAAAGGCGAGCCGCAACGGCTGTTGGTGCGCGATGCCGAGTCGCTGCGCCAGCGTCTGCTGCACGTGCCGGGCGTGAAAAAGGTCAACATCATTGGGGAGCAGGCCGAGCGCATCTTTGTGTCCTTCTCCCATGATCGCCTCGCGACGCTGGGCATTTCTCCTCAGGAGATTTTCTCAGCCCTGAACAGCCAGAACGTGCTCACCCCGGCCGGTTCGATTGAAACACTGGGGCCGCAGGTCTTTCTGCGCCTGGACGGCGCTTTCGACAGGCTGAAAAAGATTCGTGACACACCGGTTTCGGTGCAGGGCCGCACCCTGAAGCTGTCGGACGTAGCGACGGTCGAGCGCGGTTATGAAGACCCGGCGACCTTCCAGGTACGCAATAACGGAGAGCCAGCCTTGTTGCTGGGTGTCGTGATGCGCGAAGGCTGGAACGGCCTGGACCTGGGCAAGGCCCTGGACGCTGAAACCACGAAAATCAATGACGGCATGCCGCTGGGCATGACCCTGAGCAAGGTAACCGACCAATCGGTGAACATCAGCTCATCGGTCGACGAGTTCATGGTCAAGTTCTTCATCGCCTTGCTGGTGGTGATGCTGGTCTGCTTCCTGAGCATGGGCTGGCGCGTGGGTGTTGTGGTCGCGGCGGCCGTGCCCCTGACGCTGGCGGTGGTATTCGTGGTGATGGCGGCCACCGGCAAGAACTTCGACCGAATCACCCTGGGTTCGCTGATCCTGGCGCTGGGTTTGCTGGTGGACGATGCAATCATCGCAATCGAAATGATGGTGGTGAAAATGGAGGAGGGCTACAGCCGCATGGCCGCATCGGCCTATGCCTGGAGCCATACCGCGGCGCCCATGCTTTCCGGCACGCTGGTGACCGCTATCGGCTTCATGCCCAACGGTTTTGCCCAGTCCACGGCTGGCGAATACACCAGCAACATGTTCTGGATCGTCGGCATTGCGCTTATTGCGTCCTGGGTTGTCGCCGTGGTGTTCACACCTTACCTGGGTGTGAAGCTGCTACCTGAACTCAAGCAGGTAGAGGGCGGTCATGAGGCTATCTACAACACGCCCAACTACAACCGTTTTCGCCGTTTCCTGAAAAACGTGATTGCGCGTAAATGGCTGGTCGCCGGTACGGTAATCGGGGCCTTTGTGGTGGCGATTATCGGCATGGGCCTGGTCAAGAAACAGTTCTTCCCGACCTCTGACCGGCCGGAAGTGCTGATCGAAGTGCAGATGCCATACGGCACCTCCATCGAGCAGACCAGCGCTGCAGTTGCCAAGGTCGAAGCCTGGCTGCAAAAGCAGAAGGAAGCCCGGATCGTCACGTCCTACATCGGCCAGGGCGCACCGCGTTTCTATCTGGCCATGGCGCCGGAGCTGCCTGACCCATCCTTCGCCAAGATTGTGGTCCTGACGGACAGCCAGGAAGCACGTGAAACCCTCAAGTTCCGTATTCGTGACGCGGCTGCCGAAGGGCTGGTACCTGAGGCGCAGGTCCGGGTGACTCAACTGGTGTTTGGTCCGTATTCGCCGTTCCCCGTGGCCTATCGCGTGATGGGGCCTGACCCCTTGAAGTTGCGCGAAATCGCTGGCCAGATTCAGAAGGTATTGCAGGCGAGCCCGATGATGAGGACCGTCAATACCGACTGGGGACCGCTGGTGCCTGTGTTGCATTTCTCGCTGGATCAGGACCGCCTGCAGGCAGTGGGCCTGACGTCGAATGCTGTCGCGCAGCAATTGCAGTTTCTGCTTACGGGCGTCCCTGTCACGGCGGTTCGGGAAGATATCCGCTCGGTGCAGGTGGTAGGTCGCGCGGCGGGTGACATTCGCCTCGATCCCGCGAAGATTGCCGGTTTCACCCTGGTGGGCTCGGCCGGGCAGCGTATTCCGCTGTCGCAGGTGGGCGATGTCGATGTACGGATGGAAGACCCCATTCTGCGACGCCGGGATCGTACGCCGACCATCACGGTGCGCGGCGACATCGCCGAGGGTCTGCAACCGCCCGATGTGTCCAGCGTTGTCCTGAAGCAACTGCAACCGGTCATCGACGCGCTGCCCGATGGCTACCGGATCGTGGAGGCGGGTTCGAGCGAAGAGTCGGCCAAGGCCAGCAAGGCGATGCTGCCGTTGTTCCCGATCATGATTGCACTGACCTTGCTGATCATCATCCTTCAGGTGCGGTCGATCTCGGCCATGATCATGGTGTTTTTCACCGCACCGCTGGGGTTGATCGGTGTGGTGCCGACTCTGCTGCTTTTCCAGCAACCCTTTGGCATCAACGCCCTGGTGGGCCTGATCGCGCTGTCGGGGATCCTGATGCGCAATACCCTGATCCTGATCGGTCAGATTCAGGACAACAAGGCCCAGGGGCTCGACCCTTTCCGTGCCGTGGTGGAAGCCACCGTGCAGCGTGCCCGTCCTGTGCTGCTGACGGCGCTGGCGGCAATCCTGGCTTTCATCCCGCTGACCCATTCGGTGTTCTGGGGAACGCTGGCCTACACCCTGATCGGCGGCACCTTTGGCGGCACCATCATGACGTTGGTGTTCCTGCCTGCGATGTACGCCATCTGGTTCAGGATCCGTCCTGATAACGCACCAATCGAAAAAGCAGCATGACCCGCGTCTTGCTGCCGACTGTGTAATGAAGAGGTTTTGAATGACTGATTTCACGGCTCAAAAACGAATCGTAGTGACGGGTGTCGGGATTGTCGGACCACTGGGATGTGGCGTGGAGGCGGTCTGGAAAAGACTGCTGGCCGGACAGTCCGGTATTCGCAATCTTGCCCAGCACATCACAGAGGGCACGGGCGTAGCGGTAGGCGGACAAGTGCCGTCGCTGGAAGAAGACGCTATTGCGGGTTATGACCCGGACCGTCTCATTTCGGCCAAGGACCGCAAGAAGATGGATCGCTTCATCGAGTTTGCGCTGGTGGCCGCCCATGAGGCGCTGGAGCAGGCAAACTGGCACCCGGCTGATGAAGAAGCTCAGCAGCGCACTGCGACCATCATTGCATCGGGCGTGGGCGGTTTCGGGGCCATCGCCGAGGCCGTGCGGACCACCGATGCCCGTGGCCCGCGCAGGCTGTCGCCATTCACCGCGCCGTCCTTCCTGGCCAACATGGCGGCCGGGCATATTTCCATCAAGCACGGTTTCAAAGGCCCGCTCGGCGCGCCAGTGACCGCTTGCGCAGCCGGTGTACAAGCCATTGGGGATGCAGCAAGGCTCATCAGAAGCGGTGAGGCCGATATTGCGGTGTGCGGCGGGACGGAGGCTGCAATTGATCGAGTGACCCTGGGTTGCTTTGCCGCAGCTCGTGCCCTGTCCACCGGGTTTGCCGAGCGACCTCAGGAAGCCTCGCGCCCCTTTGACCGTGACCGTGATGGCTTTGTAATGTCCGAAGGGGCGGGGCTATTGGTCATTGAATCCCTCGAACACGCTTTGGCCCGTGGCGCCACGCCGCTGGCGGAACTGGTGGGTTATGGCACCAGCGCCGATGCCTATCATCTGACGGCTGGCCCTGAGGATGGCGGCGGAGCCCGGCGCGCCATGCAGCAGGCCTTGCGACAGGCGGGTCTGAGCCCGGACGAGATTCAGCACATCAACGCCCACGCCACCTCGACTCAAGTGGGCGACAAGGGCGAGCTGGCCGCCATCCGCTCGCTGTTTGGCGCAGGCACCGGTGTGGCGATCACCTCGACCAAGTCCGCTACTGGACATCTGCTGGGTGCGGCGGGTGGCATTGAAGCCATCTTTACGGTAATGGCGCTGCGCGACCAGATCGTGCCGCCCACGCTGAACCTCAATCAACCGGACGAAGCGGCAGAAGGGCTCGACCTTGTCGGCCTGACTGCCCGCAAACTACCGCTGACCCATGCACTATCGAATGGCTTCGGCTTTGGTGGTGTGAATGCCAGCGTCGTTTTCCGTCGTTGGGAGCCGTCAGCGTGAGGATGAACAAGGTTATCGATTGGTCCTACAGAAATGCTTCTTAGTCAGTAGAATGCGCCTTTGCGCTTGCCCGTTCTGAAGGAGTTTTCGTGGATAACCGTATTCGCCCAGTCGATCTGGAAAAGGCCTACAGATTGATCAATCACGGTCCTGCCGTGCTGGTTTCCTCCAGCCATGCCGGGACGCATAACGTCATGTCGGCTTCATGGGCCTGTGCCCTGGACTTTTCTCCGCCGAAGGTCACGGTGGTCATCGACAAGATGACCAGAACCCGTGGGCTTATCGAAAAGAGCGGTTACTTCGCTCTGCAGGTGCCGACGGTGGAGCAGGTGCAACAGGTCTATGACGTGGGCACGCAAAGCCTGAGCTTTATGCCGGACAAGCTGGAAAAGTCCGGTGTCGAGCTGTTTCGTATCGAAGGGCATGATACGCCGCTGGTGGCGGGTTGCTCGGCCTGGCTGATCTGCAAGCTCATACCCGAGCCCCATAACCAGCAGACCTATGATTTGTTCATCGGCGAGGTTGTGGGAGCCTGGGCCGATGAGCGGGCGTTCAAGGATGGCCATTGGGCTTTTGAAACCGCCGATCCTCGCTGGCGCAGCCTGCACTACATCGCTGGCGGGACTTTTTATGCTATCGGCGATCTGGTTCGGGTGGAGAGTGACGAGGAATAACAAGCAGTAGAAAAGGGGAGCGCAAAGCTCCCCTGAATCCATCAGCGGCGGTCCAGCCAGACGGTTTTTGCGTTGCAGAACTCACGCACCCCGAAGTGTGAAAGTTCACGACCAAAGCCGCTTTTCTTCACACCGCCAAAGGCAACACGCGGGTCGGATGCGCAATAGCCATTGATGAACACTCCGCCTGTTTCCAGCTCGTCAGCCAGTTGCTCAGCCAGTTCGACATTGCGGCTATAGATGGTCGAAGTCAGACCGAACTCGCTGTCGTTGGCCAGCTCCAGTGCATGCCTGGCATCTCGGGCGGTGATGATCGACGCCACCGGGCCGAACAGTTCTTCTCTGAAGGACGTCATCTGGTCGGTGACATTGCTCAGCACGGTGGGCTCATAGAAGTTGCCAGCGCCTTCGGCCTTTTTACCGCCCAGCAGCAAGGTCGCCCCTTCGGCGAGAGTCGCTTGCACCTGCTGGTCCAGTTCGTCACGCAAATCGAAACGGGCCATGGGGCCGATATAGGTTTCTGTACTTGATGGATCGCCAATCGCCAGCAGGCGAGTGGCTTCGACGAACTTGCGGGTGAAGGCTTCGACAATGCCCTGTTCGACGATCAGGCGCTTGGCCGCTGCACAGACCTGACCGGTATTCTGATAGCGACCGATCACGGCGGCTTTCACGGCTTCGTCCAGGTCGGCATCGTTGAGGACGATAAAGGGATCGGAGCCGCCCAGTTCCAGTACGCATTTCTTCAAGGCGGCACCCGCTTGTGCTCCAATCGCTGTCCCGGCCCGTACGCTGCCAGTCAGGGTCACGGCGGCAATGCGTGGGTCGGCAATGGCGCGGGATACGCCTTCCTGGGTCACGTTGATCACTTCAAACACGCCCTGCGGGAAACCGGCTTGCTGGAGTGCGTCGCGTATCAGATAGGCGCAGCCCATCACGTTGGGCGCATGTTTGAGCACATAAGTGTTGCCGGCGAGCAAGACCGGAACGGCACCGCGCAGCACCTGCCAGACCGGGAAGTTCCAGGGCATGACCGCCAGGATCGGCCCGAGCGGGCGGTATTCGATACGAGCCTTGTTGTTCTCGACCAGGGTCGGTTCTGGGGCAAGCATCGCCGGGCCATGGCTGGCGTACCACTCGCAAAGCTGCGCGCATTTCTCGATTTCGCCACGGGCTTGAGCAATGGGCTTGCCCATTTCCCGGGTGATCATCTGTGCCATTGCGGTCGCGTTGTCGCGTAATGCCTTGCCCAGCGCAATCAGCAGTTGGGCGCGTTCATCGACCGTCTTGCGTTTCCACAGCGCATAACCGTCAGCCGCGCGGGAAAGTGCAGCTTCCAGTGCCGAGTCAGACTCGAATGCATAATGGCCGACCTGCTCACCATTGGCCGGGTTGATCGAGATTGCATGGGTGTGGCTGGAAATCTGTGTCATGACGCCATCCTCTTGTGGGTGGGAATGGGGCCAGAGTATCGTCGTGCTATGCTTTGCGAAACTGAATAATAATGATCATATCGTTCACGTTTGGAGAATGAATTGGATCTCGTCCAGCTTGAAATATTCAAGGCTGTCGCCGAGCAGGGCAGCATCAGCGCCGCTGCGCAGCACATCCATCGGGTGCCCTCGAACCTGACCACGCGCATCAAGCAACTGGAACTCGACCTGGGCGTCGAGCTGTTCATTCGCGAGAAGCACCGTTTGCGCCTGTCACCGGCTGGCTGGAATTTTCTGGACTATGCCCGGCGCATCCTGGCACTGGTGGATGAGGCGCGCATGGCCATTTCCGGCGAAGAGCCCCAAGGGCCATTCTCCCTCGGCTCGCTGGAGAGTACGGCAGCGGTGCGTATTCCGGCGCTGTTGGCGGCCTATAACCAGCAATACGCCAAGGTCGAACTGGACCTGTCCACGGGGCCGTCCGGCACCATGATCGATGGTGTGTTGTCTGGACGTCTGGTGGCGGCGTTCGTGGATGGGCCGGTGCTGCATCCGGCGCTGGAAGGTGTACCGGTTTTCGAGGAAGAGATGGTGATCATCGCGCCGCTCAACCATGCGCCTGTTACGCGGGGGCTGGATGTGAATGGCGAAAGCATCTACGCCTTTCGCGCCAACTGCTCATACCGCCATCACTTCGAGAGCTGGTTCACCGACGACGCCGCAGTGCCGGGCAAGATCTACGAAATGGAGTCCTATCACGGCATGCTGGCGTGCGTCAGTGCGGGCGCGGGCCTGGCGCTGATGCCACGCAGCATGCTTGAAAGCATGCCGGGCTGCACCACCGTCAGCATCTGGCCGTTGTCCGAGCAATTCCGCTTTCTGCAAACCTGGCTGGTGTGGCGCAGGGGCACGGTTTCCCAGAGTCTGACGCGGTTTGTGGAGTTGCTGGAAGCGCGGGGTGGGCCTACTCGTAACGAGCCGCTTCAATGATGTGCCGAATGAGGTTCGGAAGATGTCATGTATGAGTATTTTTCTTTTGCTCCAGGAGAGCCACGTTGGCGTGCAATAACATTCCTCTCGTTCTTTTGCCCGGTTTGCTGAACGATGAGCGACTTTGGGCTCATCAGGTGGCGGCTTTCGAGTCTGCACGCAGGGTTTTCGTTGCGGATCTTTCCCAGGACGACAGCATCGCGCAAATGGCCCGGCGCACGCTGGAACAGGCGCCGCCGTTCTTTGCCCTGGCGGCCTTGTCCATGGGCGGGTATGTGGCGATGGAAATCATGCGTCAGGCTCCCGAGCGGGTGGTGGCACTGGCCTTGTTCGACACCATGGTCCGGCCAGACAGCGAGGATCGGGCCAGGGTTCGGCGTGGCCTGCTGGAACTGGCGAAGCTGGGCAAGTTCATGGGCGTGACGCCTCACTTGCTGCCCCGGATCATTCATGCTCGTTGCATAGGCACTGCCGCAGCACAGCAGGTCATGGACATGGCGCAGGCCATTGGCAGGGAAGGTTTCATCCGTCAGCAGCAAGCGATCATCGAGCGTCAGGACTACAGTTCGCTTCTGGAGGCGATCAGCGTACCGACCTTGATCGTCGTCGGGGAAAACGATGAGATCACGCCGGTAGAAGAGTCTGCATTCACTCAGCAAGGCATTGCCGGTTCGCGTCTGGTGGTTCTGCCCGAATGCGGCCATCTACCGCCTCTGGAGTACCCTGAACGCACCACCGAGCTGTTGCAGGAATGGCTGAACGCGGTGTGACCCTGTGAACTTGCTGTTTGAGAACAATGCACTGTGGGAGAGGGCCTGCCTGCGACGAGGCAAGTTATTTACATCCCAGACCTATGCAGGGAGAAACCATGCTTATCGATCATCTGGACCACCTGGTCCTCACGACTTGCGACGCGGCAGCCTGTGAGGATTTCTATACCCGCATCATGGGCATGAGCCTGGAAACCTTCGGCAATGGCCGTGTTGCCTTTCGCTTCGGCAATCAGAAGATCAACCTGCATGTGCGAGGCCACGAATTTGAGCCCAAGGCGCATCTGCCCGTGCCCGGTGCGCTGGATCTCTGCTTTATCGCCGCCGGGCCTCTGGATGAAGTGATCGCCCATCTTCGGCAGCAGAACTGGCCGATAATCGAGGGGCCTGTGCAGCGAACCGGTGCCGCGGGGCCGATCCGTTCGGTGTATGTTCGCGATCCTGACTTGAATTTGATCGAGATCTCCGAGTATTTGTGATTGGCAGGGCTAATAGCCTTGGGCTATTTTGTCAGCCGAACTTCACCCAGGGTGCCTGCCGATGTCATGTCCGCAAGTCTGTGCCGGAGCCACGTTGCAATGCAGTTTCGGCGCTGCGCCTACCGTATTGAACGTATTGCCGACCAATCGCGTGCTGACCAGCAGCATGCCGGCGGCGACCATCATGGATCACATCCCGTTGGTCAATATTCCCACCTTCGGAATGTGCATGAGCACGGCCAACCCCATGGTGATCGCGGCCACGGCAGCAGCATTGGGGGTGCTTACGCCAATGCCTTGCATTCCCGCAACAGCCTCGCCATGGATTCCGGGCGGTGCGCCAACGGTGTTATTGGGTGGCATGCCGGCAATCGACTCCAACAGCATGCTGATGTGCAACTGGGCCGGGGTGATCAAGATCGTGATGCCGGGTCAGGTGCAGATGTTGATTCCTTAGTTTGATAAAAACGCTTTTCTGCAAGGACGATATGGATGGGTGTGCTGTTCTCGATTGCTTTCAGTACGTTATCTCTGGTTCTGGCTTCCCGAGTCATGAATGTCGGGCTAGGTATTATTCCGGCGCTACTGATCGTTGTTTTTCTTCAGGTGATGGGCGCCGCTCTTGAAGGTACTGAAAAGCTTCTATATGCGTTTATCGTCATCATCAGCTTGCTGATCTACTTTGCGGGGTTGAAGCGATTTACTGGCGAAAGTACCTGGACGCTGATCAAGCTGACGATAGTCTGGATGATTCTGGCGGTTGTTATCGCGCAGGTCTTCTTCGAGTTACTCGGACTGTCCTTTGCGTTTTATCTGAGATCCTGATCAGGACTGTGCAGGTGACACAGTATTCATCCACCACCAGCGCAGCCGTGAAACCGGTTTGCCCTTGGCGTCCAGCGGGCGGCCGTCATCGGCGAATTGTTGTTCCTGATCCAGCAACTGGCCGTTCAGGTAGCGGGCTTTGAAGGAGGCTTGGCCGTTGGTGTGGAAACGCTGATACAGCCCGTCGCGTACACCGTCCTTGTAGTGCTCCAGTTCCGCCAGTTGTCCGTCAGGGTAATGAATGCTGGCCTCGCCGTGCAGCAGGCCCATTCGGTAGGTGGCCCGGCGTTGCAACAGCCCTTCGGGCGAATAGAAATTCGCGACGCCATGCAGCTTGTCGTTCACATAAGGCAACTGTGCGGAAACCCGGCCATTGGGATGGTAGGTGAGGCTCATGCCCTGTAACTCGCCCTGGCTGTAATTCAGGTTGGCCAGCGGGCGGTCGTTTTTTTCGATCCGCAACGGCCCGTCCAGTTGGCCGTTGTTGAGACGCCCAGCCAGCTGTGCATCGCCACTTTGTACATCCACAGTTTCTGTCTTGGCCATGCTCAGAATCTCAATTGACTTGTACCAGGCCGCCCTTGATGGTCAGCATGCCGCCACCATCCACGGTCTGTGACGCTGCGGCCTTGTTGGTCAGGCTGATGCCCGCGTCATTGGTCATGGTGGTGCCTGCCTTGTTTTCCAGCGATGTGCCCGCCTGATTGGTCAGGGCCGTTCCGGCTTTCTGGGTGATTGAGGTACTGGCCTGTACTGCCAGATCGGCACCGCTCTTGATCGTGAAACTGCCGCCGCTTTCCAGGGTGATGGTGCCGCTGACCTTGAGGGTCAGGTTGCCGTCCACGGTCAGGCTGTAATTGCCTGTGACCTTGTCGGTGTAGTTGCCGCCGGTGCTGTGGGTCTGGTCGCCGCCGACCTTGACGGTGCGAGTGTCCTTCACGTCCAGCGTGTCGCTACCGGTCTGGATGGTGACGCTGCGCTTGCCCTTTTCCAGCGTGACGGTTTCATCGCCTTCCTTGACGGTGCGGGTGCGGGCGTTCTGTACGGTCAGGGTTTCATCGTGGCCGACGGTGACTGTAGTGTCGTTGAGCACATTGGTCTTGAAGTCCTTCTGGGCTTGCAGAAAGACTTCCTCAGCGTCCTTCTTGTCCTCGAAACGCAACTCGTTGAAACCGCCGCCGCCCTTGGAGGAATTGGTCTTGATCCCCGATTGCGTCTGGTTGGCGGGCAAGGCATAGGGTAGGGCGTTGTCGCCGTTGTACACGCAACCGCTGACCAATGGCCGGTCCGGGTCGCCGTCGATAAAGGTGACGATCACTTCCTGACCGATACGCGGCACAAACTGCATGCCGAACCCCTTGCCGGTCCAGGGCAGTACCACGCGCACCCAGCAGGAGCTGGTTTCGTCGCTCTTGCCGTCGCGGTCCCACGGGAACTGGATCTTGATCCGGCCATATTCGTCGGTCCAGATTTCCTCGCCGGATTTGCCGACCACGGTGGCCGTCTGGGTGTGCATGCGCGGTTTGGATGTCACCCGCGCTGGGCGATAAGTCGTTGCCTTTGGGATAGCCTCGAAGCGGTTGCGATAGCCTTCATGACTGGCTTCGTGGGTAACCGCCGTTACTACCCAGTCGATATTCAGCGTCGCATCGTCATGGCCGCTCAGGGTGAAATAGTGCCCCGGCACCAGCCAGCGGCAGTCGCTTTCACCGATAAAGCGTTTCTCCTGACTGCGCAGGCCATCGACCCGTTGCTTGGTCAATGCATCGCCCCGTGCCTTGGCGATATAACCACCCGGATGCTCATACATCGACAACGGCCCGGCCTTGGCTTCGGCCTTGCTGTACAGCGAAGTGGTGGGCGTGGTGAATTCGTAATCCGACGCCGAATACACCCCGGAAACCGCTTGCAACACCAGTTGCCCGGAACGAATCCCGTGCAGCTCCCGATTGCCCATTCCCTGACCCAGATACTTCACCGCCGGCCCGTTGGGAATCGCCGGAAACGCATCGTTGTTGTCCGCCAACACCAGCGTGTGCTTGCCTTCCTCATGGGTGAAAAACCAGAAAATCCCTTCCTCTTCCAGCAGGCGCGACACAAACGCAAAATCGGTTTCACCGTACTGCACGCAATACTCGCGGGGCGTGTAACTGCCGGTCAGCGACAGCTTGTGATCACTGAAACCATGGTCAGTGAAGATCGATGTCACAATGTCCGATGTGGAGAGGTTCTGAAACACCCGGTTATTGCTCGCCAGCGTCAACCACCACAACCATGGGCGCAACAACACCTGATACCGATCTGCCGTGGCGTCTGCCGGAAGCTGCCGGATCTCCGCAACCAGTGCATCCATCGGCCGCAGCATCGCGTCGTTATGCAACGTCGCGGTAACGTGAGTGGCGATGGCAGAAGTCAGCGTCAATGCGGTATCCGCCTGACCATGCAGGAAATACTGCCCCAGAGTATTGAGGGATTCCTCACCGCTGATGGAGTCAGGGTACAGCTCGGTGAGGGCTGAGCCGGTCAGGGAGAGGCTGGTGGTGGTGTCGGTGGAGCGGGGCATGATTGCCTCAATGAATTAAAGGGCTGTGCAAGTGTAGATAACCGGAAAGTGATCACTTCTCATTAAAACGTTATCGCATAGCCTCTGTGTGGAGGTAACTCCTAAAACTGCCGAAGTGTGGACGGCCACTGAGCCGTGACAGACAGCTTGCCAATCACTTGTATTGTGTACAAATGCATAATCCAAAAATCGATTTGTCACTACAACACTCTCATGTGTTTCACTGCCTTCGTGGACAGAATACTGACGATCAAAATGAGCATCGACATACGCAAATGCGGTGTCTAACTCTTGTAGCCTTGTTGTGATTTTGAGGACACGGGCTTTGCTTTTTTGTGTGGTTGTCGGTGCTTTGAGGATGTTTCTTTTCTCTTCTGTCAAATTTCCGTAGTGGCTGTTGAATGCCCGTGCCAAACCGTGCCGGTTGATCAACCCTTCATACCGTCTGGCCACGTCGAGGTGGAGGGTCTTGGTCTCGACTAACGTAAATTTACTGTGAGTGTATCCTACGCCGACGGGACCCAGCTTTTTAAGGTGCCCTATTGAGTCGTTCATGCTGTAGTAGTCATGGTTAAGATCGCCTCCAAAAAAAATCAAGTCATCTCCGACTTCTTGATGGATGAACTGGATGGCGTCTCTGATATGACCGAATGAAGTATTTTCATTGGCATTGGCATGATAAAACGCAAGGTACTTGCCAGTTTGATGTTTTAGTATGACCGGAGCGCGCCGCTCCTGGTCTCCCAATACGTATTCAAAGTCAGGCAGTCCTACCTGTCCTTTTTTGTCTTCGCGAACAAATGTGCTGATGCCCAGTGTGGTGTTTTTTGTGAAGCCACCTTCTTGAGTGAGGTGGACGACAGGTACAAAGTTCCCGGGAAGGTTGTACACTTCGCTGGTCAGGCTTTGATTGATGTTTCCGGTCTTTCCTGTTTCCAGGAAGACCAATATGTCGATGTCGCTTTGTTGGGCGAGGTATTGTTTCAGGAAGTCCCGTTTTTCTGTAAAGGCCTGGGAGTGAGTCGAACTGGACTGGTTGTCGAAATGCTGTGCATTCCACACCATTATTTTTAATGCCATATCTTTTCCTGGTTTATCCCATGGCTGTCTTCGGCGTTGGGTACACTGACGCCTGATTCATGTCGTCGAGGTGATGTAAGTTTCACTCCAACACCCACTCCGCCAACTTCCCCGTCACCTGTTTCATCAATACATTCTCAATATCCCTCGCCCCGGCCCCGCTGCATTTCGCCAGTACGGCCTTGACAATCCCGTTATCAAAATCAAATTGCTTGCCCGTCGCGGCCTTGTACCGGCCACGCAATTTCTCCAGTTTGGCCAGCACGATTCCTTCCAGCGTCGCTTCATCCAGCGGGCGATAAGGCACCACGGTCATGCGGGCGAGGAAGGCGGGGCGGAAGGCTTGTAGCAGGACTTTGTGCAGGCGTTCGTTGAACGGGTCTGTGTCGAGTTCGGGGCTAGGGGTGTCGAGGATCAGTTCGGCACCGACGTTGCTGGTGGCGAGCATGACGGTGTTCTTGAAGTCCACCACCAGGCCGGTGCCGTCTTCCATGACACCTTTGTCGAACACGTTGTAGAACGCTTCCAGTACGTCCGGGTGGGCTTTTTCGATTTCGTCCAGCAGCACCACGGAATAGGGTTTGCGGCGTACCGCTTCGGTCAGCACACCACCGGTGCCGTAACCGACGTAGCCGGGTGGCGCGCCTTTGAGTTGGCTGACGGTGTGGGCTTCCTGGTATTCGGAAAGGTTGATGCTGATCAGGTTGCGCTCGCCACCGTATAACGCGTCGGCCAGGGCGTAGGCGGTTTCGGTCTTGCCGACACCGGTAGGGCCGGGGAGCAGGAACACACCCACCGGTTTCTGCGGGTCGGTCAGGCCGGCGCGGTAGGCTTGCAGGCGTTGGGCGATGGTGTCGAGGGCGGCTTTCTGGCCCATGACTCGCTGACCCATGCGCTGCCCCAGGGTCCGTACGGCATGGGCCTCGTCGGCGAGCATCTTGCCGACCGGGATGCCGGTCCAGCCTGCAATCACGGCGGCGACGGTCTTGGAGTCGACCTGTTCCGGCACCAGCGGATCGTCCTGGCGAATGGCGTCCAGACCGGCTTCCAGACGCACCAGTTCCGAGGCCAGGTAGTCGATGCGGCTGTCGGTGTCCGGGTCGCGTTTGGCGAGGTCAGTATTGGCGTCCACGCGCTCGCTCAGGGCCAGCAGTTCGCGGCGGGTTTCCAGCAGTTCGCGCACGGCTTCCCGCTCTTCGCCCCAGCGCACTTCCAGTTCACGGATAGCTTGCAGGTTGCTGGTGGATTCGCTTTCCAGTGTGGTGATGCGTTCCCGGTGATCGAGGCCTGTGGCCTGTTCGCGACGCAGGCGTTCGAGTTCTTCTTTCAGGCTTTGCTGGCGATGGCGCAGGCTTTCAAGTGGCGGTGGCACGTCGTGTTGGCCGAGTGCGACACGGGCACAGGCGGTGTCGAGGATGCTGATGGCCTTGTCCGGCAGTTGCCGCCCGGATATGTAGCGGTGTGAGAGTTTCACCGCATCGTGAATCGCTGCATCCAGCACTTGTACGCCATGGTGCTGTTCCAGTTTGGTGGCCACGCCCCGAAGCATTTCTACGGCTGTGGCTTCGTCCGGTTCTTCCACCTGTACCAACTGGAAACGCCGGGCCAGGGCCGGGTCTTTCTCGAAATACTTCTTGTATTCCATCCAGGTGGTGGCGGCCAGGGTGCGCAGTTCGCCGCGGGCCAGAGCGGGTTTGAGCAGGTTGGCGGCGTCGCTGCCGCCTTCCGCGCCACCGGCACCGATCAGGGTGTGGGCTTCGTCGATAAACAGGATGATCGGCTTCTCGGCACTGCGCACCGCATCAATCACCCCTTTGAGACGCTGCTCGAATTCGCCTTTTACACCAGCACCGGCTTGCAGCAGGCCAAGGTCGAGCACCCGCAGGCTGACATCCTGCAAGGACGGCGGCACATCGCCCGCGGCAATACGCAAGGCCAGGCCTTCGACCACGGCGGTTTTACCCACACCCGGCGCGCCCACCAGAATCGGGTTGTTCTGGCGACGGCGCAGCAGGATGTCGATGCACTGGCGGATTTCCCCGTCGCGGCCGACGATGGGGTCGATGCGCCCGGCGTGGGCATCGGCAGTCAGGTCCTGGGTGTATTGGTCGAGAGTCGAGCCTTCGACGGTCTTCGCCGCAGCCTTGCCCGGTTGGCCGGGTGCGGCGATAGCGATATGTTCGCGAGAAGGCTGCGCCCATTCCTGCAAATTATTGCGCAGCACATCCGGGGGAATGCACAGCAACGAGGATGCACTGTTGAGCAGCAGGCTGCGATGTTCATCCCGGTCCAGCAAGGCCAGCAGCAACAGCCCTGAACGAATGCTTGGCTGGCCCATGACGCTGGCCTGCACCACGGTGTCTTCTAAAAGGCCGATGGTCTGCGCGGACAATGCCGGTGTGCGGGTGCTGCCGGATTTGAACAGCTCCAGCGCCTTGTTGATTTCTGCGCTCAGCGCATCGCGCTCCAGGCCGAAACGCGGCAGCAGGCAAGCCAGGTCGCCGCCTTCGATATCCAGCAGTTCCAGCAGCAGGTGCTCGATTTCAACGTAGTGATGACCCCGTTGCAGGCAGCGCTGCGCGGCACGTTCCAGGGCGCGGCGGCTGTCGGCGTTGAGGCGTGCTATCAGGCTGCCGAGTTCCATATTCAGGCCATCTCCGCTTGGCGCAGCCGGGTATCGATGCGCTGCACGTCTTGGTTGGGTTTTCTACGCAAGCCACCGTTCCAGTTCAGGGTTGGTGGATTCTCGCGATTCATGACCATCGGTTCTGCGCCTGACACCAGCAGGGTCAGCGAGCAGTCCAGATCGGGGCCGAAATACAGCGCAGCCATGCTTGCCAGTTGCTGATGGGCTTCGCCGTCGGGCAGCAGGCGTCTGGCCTGTTCGTTTTGCAACGGGCCGATCGTCAGGCGAATGCCGGCATGCTCATCCCAGACGCGGGTCCCGGCAATGGCGGTGCTGCCCAGTTTCAGGTTGCGGCCACCGGGTTTCAGGAGGCTGCGACTGGCTGGCGGAATGCTGCGCCATGCGCCTTCGTAGGCGCTGATCTGTACCGGCAGCCCGAAATGCTGGCGCACGATGGCGGCGAAACCGGCAATTGAACGACGACCACCCGAGTACAAGGCGCTGCGTGCCATGATCGCAGCGTCGGGCAGTGCCTGGCGTTCCTGCAATGATTTGGGCAGCAAGCCGGTCAGTGCGCGTAGCTGCGCTTGCACCGGGCTGGCCGAAGGCACCGAGAACCCCAGCGCCACGCGATGCTTGCGCAGCACCCGATAGAGCAGGCTGAGCAGGCGATGCTGGAACAGGTCGAGAAATTCGCCTGGCGCATGATCCTTGGCGCGGGCACGTTGTTGCAGCCATTCCTGAAAGGCGTACGGCAAAGGACCGTCGGGCCCGCCCAAACCAAAGATCGGCGTCGTCAGTACCGGTTGCTGACCGGGTTCCTGTGTCAGGTTCTCGACTTCGCTGGAGGCAAACAAGGGCGTCAGCGGGCCGCGCAGGCGGATGGCTTCGGCCTGGGGCGAGGTGCCAGTGCCCAATGGCGAAGCCTGCGGGTGCTCGCGCTCCAGAATCAGCAAGGCCTGCAACAGCTCGAAAGCCTGTGGCTCCTTGCGCAAGACCTCGCTTAGAGGGACAGGGGCATGCCGGCCTGGGGTTGCCATGTCTTGACCTCCTTGTCCGAGTTGACCAGCACCGTACGCACGAAGCGGTTGGCCGTGGCGTAAAGCGAGAAGAATTGCGCCAGCACTGCCGAGAACAGCACGGCGCTATTGCCGACGAAGTGTTCCGGGTCCAGTTGCAGGCTGACTTCCAGCCCGTTGCGCCAGCCGCGCCAGGCATCTTCACCGACTTGGGCGATGACCCGTTCACAGGTTATTTTTTGCAGGCCTTCGATCTGCCGACGGGCACTGGCCTCGTCGCGCAGGTTATGCAGGCTGAGGATTTCCTTGAGGGCTTCCAGCGCCTTGGGACCTTCCACCAGCGACAGATGGTTGAGGTTCAGTTGCGAAATCAGCCGCCAGCGCGATTCACCACCCAGTTGAGGGATGCTTTGTGAGCTTGGTGGGTTGATCAGGCTGGCCCTGGCCACCGGGCCGGGTCGCTCGAAACTCAGTGGAGTACCTGCGCTCAGGCTTTGGGCCAGATGGCGATTGGTGCAAAGCAGTTCGGCTGTCAGGCTGTAGTCGGGCGCATCGAGCAGCGGGTCGAAGCGGGTGTCGACCAGACTGAGCATCAGGTCGCTGCCCAGTCGGTTGGGCGTCAGACCGCTGATGCGTCGGGCATGCCAGTAGAGGTTGCTGTCACCCAGGCTGTGCTGGCTGCCGTAATAGGCGGGCACCGGGCGTACACCCTGGGGCGAAGCGGCGCGCATGCCACGGATGCTGTGGATCTCGACGCTGTTCTCGCGATGGCTGTCGGCAATCAGGCGATATTCGCTTTGTGTACCGTCCGGGCGCAGCGGTTCGGAAGTTCGCGGGAACAGATTGATTGCCGGAGTACAGCCCAAGGCGAGATCGCTGGCTTGCAAGTGCAGGCGTGCCTGAGGGGCGCGATCAAAGACGATATACAGATAGAGCGTTCGCCCCTCGACATGGACCGTGTTCAACGGGATATCGAAGAAGTGGAATTTTTCCGGGAATGCAAAGTACTCGGCGAGCAGGCGCATGCCGGGATGTACGCCATCTTCTTCCGGCAGCAGGGCTTCGTCGTTGGCGAAACCGGCAATTTCCGGCAGGTCGCCATGGGCAACTGGCTGAGTGCCAGGCGCGCCGCTCAAGACCTTGACGGCATTTGCCCCCAGCAAGTCGTAAAGCGCGGCATTCACTACCGGCGAGGCGTCCAGATGCAGGCGCAGGTGTTCAATGCTCAGTTGTGCCCAGTCTGTGGTTTCACCCAGGCATTCCAGCGTCAGACGCAAGGCCGAGCGGGCCTGGAAGATGCCCGTCAGTGACTGGGCTTCCTCTGCATTGAGTAGCACGGCTTCGCTGATCTGAATGGGCCACAAGGTCACTTCGGCACTGGTGCGAAAGTGGATGCTTTCACCTTTGGTCGTGGTCACAAACAAGGGGGTGTCCCGGGGCAATGGATAGCCCGCTGCCAGATTGCCTTTGCTCGGGTCCGGCTCGAACCGCACGATGCTGCACGAGGGCAGGGGCCTGATGGCCAGCGGGTAAAGCTGTTCCAGCAGGGCGTTGCTGAATTCGTCGTAGTCGTCATCGAGGCGCCGTTGCAGGCGCGCAGCAAGCAGGGCGAAACCTTCCAGCAGGCGCTCGACATGCGGGTCCTGGCTTTCGCCGGGAGACAGTTCCAGGCGTTTGGCGACTTTGGGGTAGCGATTGGCGAATACACTGCCGGCATGTCTGAGCCAGGTCAGTTCGCGCTGGTAATAGTCGAGCAGTTGCGGGTCAATCGAATCGCTCATGCCTGACCTCCAGCCCGGCTTCCGAGGTCTGCACCGCGAATGCCACGGGCCATTCCTGACGGTCATGGCGCAGGGTGCCGCTCAGGCGTATATCCAGTTGCCGAGGGCGTCCGGGTACGGCTTGTACGTCCACACCGCTGAGGTGCAGTCGTGGCTCGAAATGAGTGATTGCTGCGCGGATTTCCCGTGTGATGCGGCGTCGGTCATCGCTGTTGCTGGCTTGCAGGGCACTCCAGTCGGCGATGCCGTAGTCGAGCAGGGTCGGTGGCGTGGTCATGTTCCCTGAAGCACGGCGGGTATTGAGCAGACGCACCAGTTCGGTTCGGACCGAGTCGGCCAGAGCCTGTCGGTCGAAAAACCTCGTGTGCTGCGTCTGCTCCTCGCTGAAAGCCAGGCGCTCGAATAGCGGCGGACGAATGCCTGTGCCTGGCATGGCGAGTTACCTTTCTCAGCTGGCTTTCTTGTTGGCGGCCAGGTCCCAGCTGGTGCCAGCCACGCCTTCCTTGGTGCCATCGTCTTTCTGGGCTGTCAGTTCCCATTTGATCTTGGTGAAGTTCAGCGAGATGGTTTCCACCGGCTTGCCGCCAGCACCGCCGCTGACGCTGACGTTGGACAGCACCACGTTGTCCAGGGTGTAGACAATGAACGGCATGATCTGACCGCTGCCTTCCGAGGCGTTGCGGCCAATGGTGATCTTGGCGGTGGTGATCGGCTTGCCCGCACAGCAGTAGCTGTTGAGGTTGGGCGTCGAGCTGTCGACGAACTTGGTCAGGGTGAACTCACCGACATGGGGTTTACCCGAAGTACGCTCCGAGTTGCTGACGTCGTTGGTCACTTGCATGGCAACGTTATGGCTGTAGGACATGATTTCGATCTTGTCCGTGAAGCCTTCCAGCATGCTGTCGCCTTTAATATCGTCACCCAGATCCAGAATGATCGCATCCATCGGGTGTAACTCCTGCAAATTGTCAAAAAGAAAGTGGGGGAGACGTCCTGCGAGCCAGGCCCGCAGGACTCAGGGTCAGGCTGCTACCGGCGGTGGCAGACTGGCGACCAGACGGATCGAGGCGGTCAGTTCTTCCAGTTGGAAGTGCGGACGCAGGAACACCGTGGCACGGTAGGCGCCAGGCTTGCCGGGAACCTCGGTGATGTCCACGCGCGCTTCACGCAGCGGGTACTGGGCCTTTATTTCCTGGGGCGCGTTGTCGTTGATCAGTACGTAATCTGCGATCCAGTTGTTCAGGTAGGTCTGAACGTTATCGCGGGTCATGAAGCTGCCGACCTTGTCGCGCATGATCACTTTCAGGTAGTGAGCGAAACGCGAGGCGGCGAGCACGTACGGCAACATCGCAGAAATCCGGGCGTTGGCGTTGGCTTCGTTGGTGTTGTAGAGCTTGGGCTTGTTGGTGGTCTGGCCGCCGAAGAACACAGCGACATCGCTGTTCTTCTTGTGGCAGAGCGAGATGAAACCCAGGTCATTGAGTTCTTTCTCGCGACGGTCGGTAATCGCCACTTCGGTCGGACACTTGAGTGAGATATCGCCCGAGGACGTGCGGAAGGTATGCGCTGGCAAGCCTTCAACCGCGCCACCGCCTTCAGCACCTCGAATCGCTGCGCACCAGCCGTATTTGGCGTAGGCCTCGGTGATGCGCTGGGACAGAGCCCAGGCCGCATTGCCCCACAGGTATTTGCTGTGGTCGGTGCCGGTGACGTCTTCCACGAAGTTCATGCCTTCCACCGGGCTGGTGTCCGGGCCGTAAGGCAGACGCAGCAGGAAGTTCGGCAGTACCAGCGAGACATAGCGCGAATCTTCGCTTTCGCGGAAGGAGCGCCACTTGATCAGTTCCTGGCTCTCGAACACTTTGGCCAGGTCACGAGGCACGGCCAGTTCGGTGAAGCTGCTCATGTCGAACAGGCGCGGGCTGGCGGCGGCAATGAACGGCGCGTGGGCGGCGGCTGCAACGTTGGACAGCTTCTCCAGCAGGCCGATGTCCTGCGGGTGACGGCCAAAGGTGTAGTCGCCCACCAGGACGCTGAACGGATGGCCACCGAAGGTGCCGTATTCTTCTTCGTAGATTTTCTTGAACAGCGCGCTCTGGTCGAACTCGACAGCCTTCTCCAGATCCGTCTGCAGTTCTTTCTGCGAGACGTTGAGCAGGCGCAGTTTCAGGCGGGTGCTGGTTTCGGTGTTCTGCACCAGTGAGTGCAGGCCGCGCCATGATGCTTCGAGCTTTTGCAGGTCCTCGTGATGGAGGATCTCGTTGAGCTGGTCGCTGATCAGCGAGTCGATCTGGCTGATGCGGTCGTTGATCATGGCGACGGTGTCTTTATCGATCGCCATGCCTTCATCAAGGACCTGGGTGGCGAACTCGGCAAGCATGTCGCGAGCGTAACCTTGCTGGCTGTCGTCATGCGCCATGCGGCCTTCGGCGATGATCTTGTCCAGCAGGGACAATGTCTGGGTTGAGCCTCCGCTGCCTTGATTCTCAGCGCTGGTTGATGTGGCCATGGTTAATCCTCAGCGAATGGGTGGGCAATGACAATCAGGCTTGCGGCTCGGCAGGCGACTCTTCGGCTGTGCCGGTACCTGCTTGTGGCGCTCCCGTTTCGCTTTCAGGACGGGCTGATTTGATCTGTTGCAGACCTTCGGTATTGGCGACGACTTCCTGAAGCAGCTTGTCCAGATCGTCATTGCCGTCGAGCTTGGTCAGCAGGTCACGAAGACGCTGACGGGCTTCGAGCAGGCGACGCAGAGGCGTGACTTGCTTGACCAGGTTGATGGGATCGAAATCGTCGATATGGCCGAAGCGCAGTTCGACGTTGAGCTTGCTGTCGTCGCCGCTGAGGGTGTTGTCGACCTGGATGGCCGCACGTGGAGCGATGGAGGCGAGCACTTCGTTGAAGTTGTCGCGATCGATTTCAACGAAACGTCGATCGATCAGTTTTGCAGGAGGAGCATCAGGTTTGCCTGACAGGTCGGCCAGAATGCCGACTACAAGTGGCAGTTCCTTTTTCTCGATGGCATTACCGATTTCTACGTCGTAGGTGATCTGAACACGAGGCGGGCGAACCCTGTCTAGCTTGTGCTGAGTACTCTCGGCCATGGTGGCTGAACTCCGATGCATAAGGCGGGCGCAATGCAACGGTTTCCCAATGCTCGCATTCCCTTGCTTGACCGCAGAACAGATCCGCACGGATCTATTTCTGCAATCGTCTAAATTCGTCATGGTGGCGAATTGGCCTTGATGCTATAACAGGAACGCCCAAAAGCAATACAAAATTTTTCTTGGACAATCATGATCGTAAAACAGTTCAAATACCGACAATGGATTGCCGTATTGATGGCTGTTTTCACGCTCACGGGTTGTTCGTTTTTGGATCCAAAAGTAAGTGTCGACTCACTCGTCCTGGACGTAGCCCTGCGCGCCAACGATGACTCGCCTGTCGCTGTCGATTTCATCTCCGTCAATGACCCCGACCTGCTCAATAAACTGTCCGGCCTGACCGCCAGCCAGTGGTTCAGCGAGCGTGAACAATACCGCCGCGATTACCGCCAGCTCATGGCTGTCTGGGGCATGGAGCTGGTGCCGGGGCAACTGATCGAATCGGGTACTTTCCCGCTGGACGGTAAGCCCTCCATGGGGCTGCTGGTTTTTGCCAATTACAATACGCCCGGCGCGCACCGCCTGCGGCTCGATGGTCAGCGCAGGATATGGCTGAAATTCGATAGCCGGGAAATGACGCTGTTCGACGAAAATGTTCATTGAGTATTGCGTCGCACTGACCATGCGCCACACACAGGATGTCAAGGAAACTTTATGAGCGTGCTACCTGATGCAGTCTGCTGGCACGAAGGCATGCAATTGCTGCCCCAGCATTTTCAGTTGCAAGGCTTGCGGTCCGAAGCGCTGGCAGCCCATCTGGCCCAGGCATCGAACCCTTGGTACTGGGGTGTTTCGAATCTTGATCTGGATCCTTCGGCCCTGTTTGCCGGGCAGGTTCGCATCCTGGCGCTGGACGCCACCTTGCCTGATGGCATGCCCCTGAGCATTCGTGCCGGATCCGGGCCGATGGTGGAACTTGATATCAATGAGGCGGCTGCAGCATCCGCCACTTCGACCGTGATGGTCTATCTGGCGATCAGCCCCTTGTGGCGCGCCGGTCAGTTGTTGCCGCTCAAGGGCCGCCTGCAATCGGTGCTCGGCGATTCGCTGCCGGATCTGGCCAGTGGCGAGAACCCGGAAACCATCACTGTCTGGCGACCCAATCCACGGTTGGTCACCGAGGCCAACAGGGCCGACTCCATCTGCCTGCCTCTGCTGCATGTGCGTAAAGAAGGTGGCGGTTTCGTTCAATTGCCCTATGTCGCGCCGACACCGTTGATCCTGCCTGAGTCCTTGTTGGGGCGTCGCGTGGCCGAGTTGTGCGCCCGCACCCGTGAAAAATGCATGTTTCTGGCCGGACGTTTGCGTCAGGCCCAGCAGGCGGGTAATCAGGACGATGCCGAGGAAATCCGTCTGCAATCCGCTGCGCTCTGGGCCAGATTGCCCGAGGTGGAAGGTGCCTTGAGCAGCCGGGTCGCCACGGCCCAGGGGCTGCATGGGCTGTTGCTCGGAATGACCGGTAGCTGGTCGGTACTGGACCCGGTTTCGGGTGTGCCTGCTTATGCGCCGCTGGACTTTCTCGATCTGTATCGCGGCTACGATCAGGTGCTGACCTGGCTGGAGCGCACTCTGGAGCAGGTGCGAGTCGGCTTTCGCAGCGTGCCTTTCGAGCAGGCCGACCATGTCTTTTCCATTACGCTGCCCGAGCAGAAACCTCGCCAAAGACTGGTGGTCGGCTTGCGCATGCCGGCCGGTGCGGCTGCGCAGGCAGCAACCGACTGGCTGGGCAGGGCAATCATCGCTTCCGGGCCGCACATTCCGGTGCTGGCACGCCAGCGCATGAGCGGTTTGTCCCATCAGGCGATGAGTCGTCAGGAACAGGTTGCCTACAGCATGGGCGATGACACGCGGCTGTTTGTCATCCAGGCCAGTGGCGAGTGGTTCGACCCGACGCAGCCGTTACACATCGTTTCATCCATTTCAGGAGGCGCGGTCAGCCCCTGGCAAGTCGTTCTGTTCATCGACAAAACCACCAACGAATCCGCCTGAGTACGGTAGGGAAATCGTATGCCTGAAGGGAATGCCGTTTCGCGGGTGCGTGCCATGCAGGATGCGCCGTTGAGTAGCGCTTTTCGTGAGGCGTGGCAGCAATGGCTGACCGCCTGGAACGAACTGGACAAGAGTGGCGAAGATACCCCGAAGCTGGTCGAGACCGTGGCCGAACTGTCGACCCGGATCACGCGCCTACTGTGGCGCAATGCATTCTCCAATGTAGGGGATTCCGCGACTCAGCAAATGAAAGCCATGGTTTATGCCTTTGTCGCACTGGTGGATGAAACCCTGCTGTACGCTGACTGGTCAGGGCAGAGCGCCTGGCAGGAAAAGCCCCTTGAATCGCGCCTGTATTCAAGTCGCCAGGCCGGTCAGCGACTGCCACTGGAAATCAAGCGCTTGCTCGATGAGCAGGTTTCCACCAATCGGGATCTGGGCAACGTTTACCTGCTGTGCCTGATCCTCGGTTTTCACGGGCACTTGCGTGGGGAGCGCGGTCAGGCGCTGCACGAAAAATGGCGTCACGCGCTGTTTACCTTCACCCGCCAGCGCGAGCCGGATTACGCCAACGTCAGCCAGTTGCTGGCCGAACCTTCCAGCGTCGCGCCGCGCCAGTTGCCGTTGCGTAAATCATTGCCTGACGGCTTGCGTCTGGGGCTGGTGATTCTGGCGTTCACACTGTTGTTTATCGGTATCGGTCAATTGTTCTGGCATGACATCGGCCAGCGTCTGGAGCCGGTTCTGCATCTGGCGACACCTTTTGTGGTTGTGGAGAACCTGTCATGACGCTGGCCATGCTGGGCTGGGTGATCGGCATCGTTGTCGTCCTGCTGATTGTGCTGTTGTGCATCGGGTGGCTGCGTACCCGTGGCGGTGCGGCGATTCGCAGTTTCCATTTTGCCGTGCGCCAGATGGAGAAGGACCAGGGCGTGCGCGATCACTACCAGACTTCCTGGCTGTTGATGGTGGGCGATGAGGCTCAGGGCTCCCAGTTGTGCTCGGCCTGGAATCTTTCGCCAACGGACAAGCCCGCATGGTTTGGCCGTTGGTGGTCCGATCCCGAAGGCGCGGTGCTGGTTGTGCCGCAGTCGCTGTTCATGCCCGAAGAAGGCATGAAGCTTCAGGGTAACGGCTGGGCGAGCCTGCTGGGCCTGTTGCTGCGCATCCGTGGTCAGCGCCCGCTGGACGGGGTGATCTGGAACATCAGCGCAGCCGATCTTCTGGATGGCGAGCGTGCGGCCTCGCTTGGGCTGGCGGCGCGTCGGCGCTTTATCGATCTGCTGCAACGCCTTGGGCTCAGTGTGCCGGTGTATGTCGTGATCAACGGCATGGACGAGATTCCCGGCTTTCAGGATCTGGTCATGGCCTTGCCGCAGGACACCCGCCAGCAGATTCTGGGCTGGAGTTCGCCTTATGACCCGGAAATGGTCTGGCAATCCCAGTGGAGCGATACTGCGCTCGATTCCGTGGTGCAGGCACTTTCGGAAGCCATTGTTCAGGTGGGTGCGTTGTCGGGCCACTTGAGTGGTGAGCTGAGTTTCCTGCCCGAGCGTCTGAAGGATTTGCGCCGCTCTCTGCAAATGCTGCTGGAGCCGGTCTTTCAGGGCAATGCCCAGGGCGAGGCGGTATGTTTTCGGGGGCTGTACTTCACCGCGGATCAGGCATCGGCTCCGGGTCATGAAACTCTGTCGGCAACCGATGCGCCGCTCATGCAGAGCGTCTTCGCCTCAATGCTCTGGCAGCATCGCATCAATGCCGAGCGCGGCCTTGCGCAACCTGTGCCGCGCCTTTTGCATCTGCGTCGGCGCTGGCAGCGGGTCACGGCCATTGGTGCGCTGATCTTTGGCGTGATCTGGGTCATTTCCATGCTTTGGGTCTGGCGTTATTCGATCGATGAAGCCGACGAGCTGTCCCGCCTGTTGCAGGAAGCTCAGCGCAATTACGTGCAGGTCAACGATGACGCGCACCGTCAGGAACTGACCCGCAGCAATGTGCAGGCATTCTGGAATGTTCTGCAGAACGCGCCGCGTTGGCATTTCGCTTCTCCGGTTTATCCAAGCTCCTGGTTTTCCTCGCTGGATACCCGTCTGGACGGGGTATTGCGGCACATGTCCATGAGCCACATGCGCCAGCCTTTGCATGACTTGCTGCTGGCCCAGACCAACGAATTGCTGGCGATCACCGACAGTGACCGGCGCTCCGCTCAAGAGGGCGATGACCCAGCGCTATGGCAGAGTTACGTCAAAGCCAGGGATCTGGTAGAGCGGGCAACACGTCTGGAGCAGATGAGCAATCTGTACAGCCTGTCCTTCAGCAACCAGAAAACCCCGCTGGAAGAACTGGTGCCCCTGAGCAATAGCGCCTTGGGCCTGAATCTCAATGCGGGCACCTTGCATCGCGAGTCGTTCTACAACCGGCTGATGGTGGAGAAGGGCGCTTCATCTCTGCAACCGCTGGACCTTCTGGCTCATCGCAAGGAAGTGACCACCAACTTCACCAAGCTCATGGAGAAGTGGCTGGTTCAATATTACCGGGCGGACAACTTCATCACCGCCGCTGGTTATCTCAAGCTGCATCTGGAGCGTCTGGAGTCGAGTACCGAGAATGATCTTGAAGAACTGGAGCGCATCAAGGACCTGATTGACGATTTGCAGGCAGTCATCGACCTGACCAACGCCACCTGGAGCCGTGGCAAGGGGCAGGAACTGGTGCCTGGTTATCTGGCGATGATGGACAGTGTCAGGCAAAGCAAGTTGCTGGGGCCGCAGGTGGCCCAGGAGCTTGAAAGCCAGGCGGCCCAGTTGCAGCACAGTTTCAAGGGGCAATGGATCGCTCAGGGCGCCGCAAGCAATAGTCTGCTGACCCAGAGTGGCAGTGGGCAACTGACCTTGCAGGAGCGGGTTTCGCAACTGCATGCGGCCATCAATTCGTTGCTGCGCCGCGACTTCGTGGCCAGCGCGTTGCGTCAGGACGGCCGTGGTGAAAACGGGCCGGCGCAGCATATCGATAACGACGGCCTGAGCATCGCCCTGAATCACTACAACAGCTACAAGCTGTATGCCCGTGAAGAACTGCCGAATATTCCGGCCATGTATCGCCCGGCCATGTTGAGCACCGCCGAAGAGGCTGCCGCCGATTCCATGTGGTCGAGCCTGAGTACCCATGCGTCTTCGTCGGGATCTGAGGAGGACGCCCGGCTTTTCGATATCCGCACCGATCAGGCACTGGCGCTGCACAAGGCCTTTATCGAGCTCAAGCATCCCCAGCTCGCTATCAGCCTTCAGAACTACCTGAACCGGGTCGCACTGGCGGATATCTCGACGGCGACCGACATGGTGCTTGAACAACCGCTGTTCCGGGATCGTGCTGACATCAGTGAATGGGATGGCGGTAAGAACTTTGGTCTGCAATTGTTGCGAGCCACGGATGCCCAGGATCTCAAACGCGGTCTGGACCAGCAGTTCGCAGTGATCTCCAAGATCACCGAGCAACATGCACCGGCCGTGGAATGGCTGAAGACTCAGTTGCAGAACCTGCCTATGGTCAGCGTCGAGGAAGTGACCCGGTTTGCCTCTCTGAGTGAGGAAATGAACAAGTACAAGGCGCAGAACCCGTCGAGTTCTCCAGCCTTGATCACTCAGTTGCTCAGTCGTGACTTCAACGACATGGACGAGAACACTTGCCTGGGCATCTTGCAGTCGGCCAATGTGCCGGTCAGTACCGGGCAGTTGACTCAGCGTTGGCTGACCTTGCAACAAGGGGCTCTGCGCCGTTGCCAGCTCTTGCAACAGCAGCAGGGCACCGCCGCCTGGAACGCACTGGCCAGTTACTTCAATCAATACCTGTCGGGGCGTTTCCCCTTCGCCCATGACTTGAGCGCGGCGGATGCCGACCCGGCGCGTGTTCAGCACTTCCTGACCCTGATCGACGAGCGATTGCCTCAGGCTCAGGACGGGCTCAAGAATGCCCAGTCCCGCGACCGCGCGGCGGCTGCCGAGTTTCTTGAACGCCTGAAGCTGGCCCGACCCTGGCTTGGTGCTCTGCTGCTGCGCGACAAGGCCGGTCTGGTGGGCGCGGACATGGAAATCCAGTGGCGCACCGATCGTGACAGTGAGCGTGGTGCCGATCAGGTCATCAGCTGGAAACTGGTTTCAGGGAACCGTGAAATCAGCTATCCGGGCCAGGCGCAGCAGGTCCTGCACTGGAATGTCGGTCAGCCGCTGAGCCTGATCCTGCGCTGGGCCCGGGATGGCACTCAGCGTCCGGTCAACGATCCATTGCAGCCCGACTTGCGTGTCAGCGGGCTGGAAGCCGAGTGGCAATACCTTGGGCCGTGGTCGTTGCTGCGCCTGATGAGCGCCCATGTGTCGGTGCAACGTCAGCCCAACGTCGATTACACGGAATTCCCGCTGTCGCTTGAAGTGCCGGTCCATGCGCCGGCCAATGAAGAAAACCAGACCCTGATGTTCGTGCGCCTGTCGTTGATGAGCCAGGGCGGCAAGGCCCCGTTGTCGATTCAACCCTTGCCGGTGCAGGCACCTCGCTCGCCATTCGGCTCGGCCCCTCGTTCTGTAGTTGATGCTGGAGTGTATCGATGAGTCAGCTTTCGTCACGGGTCAGCGAACTGCTGGAGCCCCTGTTTGGTCACTCGCCCTGCGGCGTAAACCTGCGCCACGAGCCTATCTACGATCGCTTGCGACAGTTGCGTCGCGAAGACGATGCAAGTTTGCCGATGGGCGTCTGGCAGGCGGACATCAAACGGGCCGACTGGGGGCAGGTGGAATCCATTGCGACCTCGGTACTGCTCAAGGAAAGCAAGGACCTGATGATCGCCGCCTGGCTGGGCGAAGCCTGGCTGCACAAGGATGCCAGGCCGGGAATCATTGATGCGTTGAGCCTGCTGATCGGCTTGTGCGAGCGCTATCCGCAGGAGTTGCACCCACAACCCGCCGATGGTGACTTGTCATGGCGAGCGACGCCCCTTGAGTGGATCGTGCGTCGCTATACCGAACTGCTGCGCACGCAATTCCAGTTGTTCGAGAGTCGGGAAGGCGAGTTTGCCGGTTATGTTCTGAGTGACTGGCAGCAACTGCAACGCAACCGAGTGCAGGTCAACGACAGCAAGGCATCCAAAATAGCGGCCGAAAACGCTGCCGGCGACCAGGCCCGAATCAATGAACGGGTACGTGCCACGCCGGTTGCCTGGTGGTTGAGCAGCTTTGAAGTCACCCAGGCGGCGTTGCAGAAACTGGAGGCGCTGGACAACTGGAGCACTCAGTACTTTGCCGAGGATGGCCCGTCGTACGCGCCCCTGAAACAGACGCTGGTATCCCTGGCGTCACTGTTCAAGGAATTCATCGCCATGCACCCCCCGCAACCCTTGCCGCCGGAAACCGAAGAGGCCCCAGCCGACATGACGCTTGATACCCCGCTTGAGTCGAACGCCGGAGCACGAGCCTTCAGCGAGCCACGCAATCGTGAAGAGGCCTATCGGCAATTACTGTTGATTGCCGATTATCTGGCCCGCAACGAACCCCACAGCCCGGTGCCTTACCTGATCCGCAAAGGCGTGGAGTGGGGCAACAAACCCCTCAAGGAACTGCTTTCGGAACTGATTACATCCGATGCCGAGGCAAGAAGGGTCTGGGCGTTGTTGGGGGTGCTTTAGAGGCGGGGCGATAAACGCTGTATTCGTGGAGCAGTCCGTTTCCAGTATGCGTTGACGTGTTCATCGTCTTGTCCGTATGCCCGGACTGTTCATGCGTTCGAGTGCCTGGCTGTTTCGAGAAACGTGCAGCAGTCTGCTCAGTAGGGACTGAATTTATAGCTTTTTTTCTTTATGCGGCCGGTGCCACGAATGATGCCATATAGGGATTTGCTGTCATCATCGTTTATCCGTGCGCGCTTGTCGCTGTTGTGCTTGGCGCTGATGAGCATGGCGTTGCTATAGGAGGCGGCTCCGCTGGCAGACTTGGGAATCACGTGATCGACCTGAGGCGTCAGGTCATGCCCGCCTTCGACCAGCAGACCCAGTGGCTGGCCCGGTATGCGATATCTGTCGGTGTGTACAGGGTCGTTCGGTGAGTCGCTTATCAGGAATCCGTCATTGAGTACGCGATTGACTGCGCGGATGGTTGCGATCTGTGAGCTTGTGAATTCTGAGGCCTGAGCCAGTATTAGGCCGTTGTTCCAATGCTCAAGCGCTTGCGGGTAGTCCTTGACGGCTTTCCACTCTGCATAATCGAGGAAGGCGTATGGCTTGGCTGCGGTGGGGAATAGGGGCATGCGTCGATAGGAAGGAAAATCTGCGGTACTGAGATAGTCCTTGATATCCCAGCCCAGATTTGTCATTTCGGCAATAAGCGCCAGATATTCAGCCTTCTTGATCGGGTCGGCACCGCTGACGACCGGTACCGGTTTGGTGTGAGTAATAGGCCATGTGTGGGTGCGTCCCGTCTGCAGGCCATTCATGACTCTCACTGTGATCATAAACATTGTGGGCACACGCTGATCCTCGGCAGGATCAATGGCGTAATCGCAGACGATGGTGACTTCGCAGTTGCCACCGGCGGCGTTGACCCATATTTCGAGCTCACGTTCAAATTGGCGCCAGATACCGCCAGAGTTGAACGCCCCATACATCGGGACCAGATTTCCCGAGTGTTCGGGGCCGCCAAACTCCAGGGCGATCAAATGGCCGCGGTGACAGTCCTGATGTCGAGTGTCTGAAATGCCTGCCTCATACATTGAAAGAGGCAAGACATTATTGTCTCGTAGAGTCGGGGTATGCGGTTTGAACCCCGGGGACATCTCTGCGACGAGTCGCTTTACTCGCTGGCGCGTCCCTGCCTTGAAGTTCTCTGGCAGGGCACTGATGAAGTTGACGAAACGCATGATCCTTCCTTGGGTGAGCGGATTGCCGAGAGAGTGATGGCAAATCGTACATGTCGCATGGAGAGCGAAGCAAGACAGACTTGCCCGGGCATTGCCTGCCTCAATACGAAAAATCCCCGCCCAACTCTTCCTGCATCCACTCCAGAAATCGTTTCACCCTTGGAAAATTGGCATGTGCCTTGGGGAATACCAGATGGTGAGCGGTAATCGGCGCGCTCAGTGCCTCTGGTGATACAACCACCAGATCGCCTCTGGCCAGATACTTCTGGGCCAGCAGGGTGCTTTCCAGGGCAAAGCCAAGACCCTGGCTGGCGGCTTCGAGGGCCATGTAGGAGCGGTCGAAACTCAGCGGGTAGGGCTTTTCCGGGCGGGAAAGGCCGTGCCGGGCAAACCATTGTGGCCATTTGATAAGCGTTGCTTCGGACAGAATCAGCGGGCTGCCGAGCAGGTCTGCTGCACTATGGATGGGACTCCTGTGCAGCAGGGCAGGTGAGGCCATGACCGCGATCTGTTCGTTGCGCACCGTGCGCACTTCCAGCGTTGGCCAGTCGGGCAGCCCATGGCGAATGTCCACATCGATCTTGTCGCGGCTGAAATGCAGGGATTCGTAGGAACACGACAGATTCAACTGAATATCGGGGTTACTCTGGCGAAACTTTTCCAGGCGCGGCATCAACCACAGAAAGCCGAAGCTGGGTGCTGAATGCAGCCGCAGGCAGTCCAGGCTGATATCACTGGCAGCCCGTTCGGTGGCCACGGCGAAGCTGTGCAGTATCCCTGAAATTTCCGACAGGTATTGTTCGCCCACAGGTGTCAGGCTTACGCCTCTTGCCGTGCGCAGGAACAACTGGCGACCGATCATCGATTCCAGTTTGGCCAGTTGATGGCTCACAGCCGAGGGCGTCAGGTTGAGCTGTTCGGCGGCTCGCGCCACATTGCCGAAGCGGGCAGTCTGTTCAAAGGCTTGAATGGCCTTGAGCGGTGGCAGATTGAGTGAAGGGTCGCCTGGGGTATGCATGCTGTTTCCGGCCTTGCTCAGCTTTTCTTTGCACTCAAATATCACTCATTCATTTCCCGAGTGCTGATTTTTTTTCAGCACTTGCTGAAAGTCGCGTTATTGCTCAGCTCCGGGGTGGGGCACAAGCTGGGCCATCGATTCGACACGGGTCGATCCAATAAAAACAATTCAGGAGAACCCTGCCCATGATTCTTCAAGACAAGATTGCAATCATTACCGGCGCCGCCTCTGCACGCGGCATTGGTCGAGCCACTGCTGTCACGTTCGCCCAACAGGGCGCCCGCGTGGTCATTCTGGATCTGGATGAGTCTGCCGCCCGTGACGCTGCCGCCTCTCTGGGCGAAGGCCATCTGGGGCTGGCCGCCAACGTGGCGGACGAAGCCCATGTCTCTCAGGCCGTTGCCCGCGTTCTGGAACACTTCGGCCGCATCGACGTGCTGGTCAACAACGCTGGCATCACTCAGCCACTCAAGACCCTCGACATCGGTCGCAGCGATTACGACAAGGTGCTGGATGTCAGCCTGCGCGGCACATTGCTCATGTCTCAGGCGGTGATTCCGGCCATGCGCAAGCAGGCCAGCGGCAGCATCGTGTGCATGTCTTCGGTTTCCGCCCAGCGTGGCGGCGGTATCTTCGGCGGTCCTCATTACAGCGCGGCCAAGGCCGGTGTACTGGGGCTGGCCAAGGCCATGGCGCGTGAGCTGGGACCTGACAATGTGCGGGTCAACTCCATTGCGCCAGGCCTGATCCATACGGACATCACTGGCGGTCTGATGCAGGATGAGCGTCGCCACGCGATTATCGACGGCATTCCCCTCGGACGTCTGGGCGTGGCTCAGGATGTGGCCAATGCGGCACTGTTCCTGGCCAGCGATCTGTCTTCGTACCTGACCGGCATTACCCTGGATGTGAATGGCGGCATGCTGATTCACTAAACCGGGCGGGCCCATCCTGCCCGTACTGTTCTGTATCGATGATACCGCCGGGTCACGAGCCTGGCGGTCAATAAAAACAAGAGATCAGACCATCATGACAACGACCACCTTGTCTGCGGACGCGGTCACCACCGTGCGCTCCAACGCTTATCGCAAGACCGCCTGGCGGCTGATGCCATTTCTGATGCTGTGCTACCTGTGCGCCTATCTGGATCGGGTCAACGTCGGCTTTGCCAAATTGCAGATGATGAACGACCTGGCCCTCAGTGAAGCGGTCTATGGCCTGGGTGCAGGCATGTTCTTCATCGGCTACTTCCTGTGCGAGGTGCCCAGCAACATCATCCTGCACCGTGTCGGCGCAAGGATATGGATCGCCCGCATCATGATCACCTGGGGGATCATTTCGGCGCTGTTTGCCTTCGTCGAAACCGCCTGGCAGTTCTATGTGCTGCGCTTCCTTCTGGGGGTTGCCGAAGCCGGCCTGGCTCCGGGACTGCTGCTGTACCTCACCTACTGGTTTCCGTCCTATCGTCGTGCGCGCATGACGGTGCTGTGGTTTGTCGCCATTCCTCTTTCCGGAATGATTGGCGGGCCGCTGTCCGGCTGGATCATGAACAGTTTTGCCGGTTACCACGGCTGGGCGGGCTGGCAATGGATGTTCGTCATCGAAGCCATTCCCACCGTTGTGGTCGGCTTGATGGTACTGGGCTATCTCAAGGACGGCGTGCATCAGGCCACCTGGCTCAATGACGAGGAAAAAGCGCTGGTCCTGCGTGAGCTTGAAGAAGACAACAGCCAGAAAGTCGTCCATGAATCCACAGGTGCCTTTATTCGCGACCGGCGTCTGTGGTTGCTGGCGGGCATCTACTTCTGCGTGGTCATGGGCCAGTACGCGATCACCTTCTGGTTGCCGACGCTGGTGCGTAATGCCGGGGTGTCCGACCCGTTGCACATCGGCCTGCTGAGCAGCGTGCCTTATATCTGCGCCATCGTCGCGATGCTCTTGATGGGGCGTAGCGGTGACAAGCATCGCGAGCGGCGCTGGCATCTGGTGATCCCGATGATCGCCGGGGCGGCAGGCCTGAGTCTGGCAGCCTTGATGGGCGGCAATCTGCTGCTGTCGATCATGAGCCTGTGCCTGGCAGCCGCCGGAATCCTGTCCGCGTCATCGCTGTTCTGGATGCTGCCCACCACCTTGCTGGGTGGCGTATCGGCAGCGGCTGGCATCGCGGCGGTCAACAGCTTCGCCAACCTTGCCGGCTTCTGTTCCCCCTATCTGATCGGCTGGATCACGACCACTACAGGCTCCAGTGCCATTGGCATGTACCTGATTACAGGCGTGCTGATCTTTGGTGCCTTTCTGGTGCTGCGTGTCCCGGCTGCACTGGTCAACCGCTAAGTTGAGGAGTTTCCCGAATGACTGCTATTGATACATCGACCGGCGCCCTGACCTTGGCGCAACGTGCTCTGAATATTCGCCGTAATGCTTTGCTCATGGGGCAGGTTCAAGGCCAGGGCTATGTCGGCCAGGCGCTGGGTGCTGCCGACCTGTTGGCGGTGTCCTACTTCCACTCCATGAACCATCGGCCCGAAGACCCGGAGTGGGAGGGCAGGGACCGTTTTTACCTGTCCATCGGCCACTATGCGATTGCTCTGTATGCCGCATTGATCGAGGCCGGAATCATTCCTGCCGATGAGCTGGAAACCTACGGCTCCGATGACAGCCGCCTGCCGATGTCAGGAATGGCTGCCTATACACCGGGCATGGAAATCACCGGTGGTTCACTGGGCCACGGGCTGGGTATCGCGGTAGGAGCCTGCCTGGGCCTCAAGCGCAAGCAATCCTCGTCCTTCGTCTACAACCTGCTGTCCGATGGCGAATTGAATGAAGGCTCAACCTGGGAAGCAGTGATGTCCGCCTCTCACTGGAAGCTCGATAACCTGATCGCCATTGTCGATGTGAACAACCAGCAGGCCGACGGCTATTCCAGCGAAATTCTGGCCTTCGAACCCATTGTCGACCGCTGGCAGGCCTTTGGCTGGTTCACCCAGCGGGTGGACGGCAACGATCTTGACGCGCTGGTCAAGGCTTTCGATGCAGCGCGCAACCATAGCGCAGCACAGCCGCGGGTCATCATTTGCGATACCCGCATGGGCAAGGGCGTACCGTTTCTGGAAAACCGTGAAAAGACCCACTTCATTCGTGTGGATGAACATGAATGGAATATCGCACTGGATAATCTGGACGCTGGGCTGGAAGCCGGGAGAACCGTATGAGCACTTTGAAAAACACCACGCCTGGCAGCGAAGCGCCGAAGAAACGCCTCACCACCTCGGCCATGATCGCCTCGATTGCCTCCGAAGGGCAGGCGACCCGTTCGGCTCCTTTCGGTCATGCCCTGGCGGCCCTGGCCGATCAGCGTCAGGACATCGTCGGGCTGTCTGCCGACCTGTCGAAATACACCGACCTGCATATCTTCGCCAAGGCGCACCCCGAGCGTTTCTACCAGATGGGCATGGCCGAGCAATTGCTGATGAGTGCCGCAGCGGGCATGGCCCGGGAAGGCTTCGTACCGTTCGCGACCACCTATGCGGTGTTCGCTTCGCGTCGTGCCTATGACTTCATCTGCATGGCGATTGCCGAAGAGAACCTGAACGTCAAGATCGTCTGCGGTTTGCCGGGCCTGACCACCGGCTACGGCCCAAGCCACCAGGCCACCGATGATCTGGCGATCTTCCGTGCCATGCCGAACCTGATGATCGTCGACCCTTGCGATGCCCTGGAAATCGAACAGGCAGTACCTGCAATCGCTGCGCATCAGGGCCCGGTCTATATGCGTCTGCTGCGGGGTAACGTGCCTCTGGTGCTGGACGAATATGGCTACACCTTCGAACTGGGCAAGGCGAAAACCCTCAGGACCGGTAATGATGTGTTGATCATTTCCACAGGCCTTATGACCATGCGCGCCCTGGAATCGGCCAAGCAGCTTCAGGCCGATGGTGTGGACGTGGCGGTATTGCATGTTCCGACCATCAAGCCGCTGGACGAGCAGACCATCCTGGCCGAAGCCCGTAAACCGGGTCGACTGGTGGTGACGGCTGAAAACCACTCGATCATCGGTGGTCTGGGTGAAGCGGTGGCGGGTGTACTGCTGCGCAATGGCGTAACCCCGACCTTCCGGCAGATTGCCTTGCCGGATGCCTTCCTGGATGCCGGCGCCTTGCCGACCCTTCATGATCGTTACGGGATATCAACCAACGCGGTCAGCCAGCAGATAAAAGCCTGGCTCTAGGCACAAAAAAAGGGGCGCCTGTTGAAGGCGCCCCTTTTTGTTTTCGGTGTCTGGTCAACTGCAGGCTTCGGCATGAATATCTTCAGCCGTTGAGTCTCGAATGATCGGGCCCATGCCACTGACCGGGCGCGATTGTTCCAGGATCTCCAGCGTTGCTCCGGTACCCACCAGATTCACCGTACGGTTCTGGCAGTCATAGACGCGCTTTGAATACATCACGCCCAGAAAACCTTCACGTTTGGTGACGACTACACGCTTCCCGGCGTTTCCGCTTTTTTCTACCAGAGCGTAGTTTCCGTTCGGATCGCTGGGAACGATAATGTTTTTCTCGGCGGCATGGGCAGAGAAAACGGGGATCAAGAGTGCCAGCAAACAAGATTGAATTTTCATCGGTGCTCCTGCGGATGAACTGCACTTTCATTGGATCCAAAAGTACTCCTACGGAACTTTTCTGAATAGCACCTGACTAGACCTTTCGTCGCTTTGAGGGGGAACAGAGGCTGCCGTTTGTCGCTTTTGGGTGTCTGGCGTTCAGATGTGGAAAGCTGGCGGCTCAGTGAGTACCGGTCTCACGACCTGTGCCCACTGAGCCCGATGAGATTTTTCAAGTCTCTTTCAAGGTATCCGGCAGTGCTGGTTCAGGGCTTCGTTTGCCATGGAACAGTTGCGACACCATCACGTAAAACAGCGGAACGAAGATGATCGCCAGGATCGTCCCGGACAGCATGCCGCCAATCACCGCTGTTCCCAGGGCATTTTGTGCGCCTGATCCGGCACCGTTGCTCATGACCAGAGGCACACAGCCGAGGATGAAAGCAATCGATGTCATCAAGACCGGTCGCAAGCGCATGCGGGCGGCTTCGAGTGCGGCTTCCACAAGACTCTTTCCGGCCTCGTGCTGCTCTTTGGCAAACTCGACGATCAGAATGGCGTTCTTTGAAGCCAAGCCGATGGTAGTAAGCAGGGCGACCTGGAAATACACGTCATTGAGCTTCCAGGTCAGCATTGCGCCCAGCAGTGCGCCGAATACGCCCAAAGGAATCACCAGAAGCACCGAAACCGGGATCGACCAGCTTTCATAAAGTGCTGCCAGACAAAGGAACACGATCAGGATCGACAGGCTGTAGAGCAGTGTCGTCTGGCCGCTGGAGGCTTTTTCCTGAAGGGAAATGCCGGTCCACTGAAAACCTATACCTGCTGGCAGCTTTGCGATTGCCGCCTCGACGATCTGCAGGGCTTCGCCGCTTGAGGCGCGTCCGGGCATTCCCATACCGAGAATTTCCACCGACGGTACGGCGTTGTAGCGTTCGAGGCGTGGAGAAGCCAGCATCCACTCGCCTTTGGAAAAGGCATCGAACGACACCATGGTGCCAGCACTGTTTCGCACATACCAACGGCGGATGTCTTCCGGCAGCATCCGGTAGGTGGCTTCACCTTGCAGCATCACCTTCTTGATGCGGCCCTTGTCGATAAAGTCGTTTACATAGCTGCTGCCCCAGGCATTGGAAAATACCGTATTGATGTCATCAATCGAAACGCCCAGGCTTTCAGCCTTGTGCGTGTCTATCTCCAGTTTGAATTCCGGAGCGTCTTCCTGACCGTTGGGGCGTATGGCGACCAGTCGATCATCCTTGCTCAAGTCGGCCAGCAACTGGTTGCGCGCCTGCATGAGTGCTTCGTGACCGAGGTTGGCCTTGTCCTGCAGCATCAGATCGAAGCCCGATGCGTTGCCCAGTTCAGATACCGCAGGTGGCGCGAAGGCAAACACCCTGGCGTCCCGGATGCTGGCAAAGAAAGCACCGGCTTTTGCCGCCACAGCCGTGACGCTCTGATCCTTGCCGGTCCGCTGGTCCCATGGACGTAGCTTGACGAAAGCAAAGCCGACGTTCTGCCCGCTGCCGGCAAAGCTGAAGCCCATGACAGCAAACATGCCCTCGACCGAATCTTTCTGATCCACCAGGAAATGGTGTTCGACCTCTCGCAGGACCTCATCGGTGCGGGTCTGTGTCGCGCCCGGTGGCAATTGGACCAGCGCGAACAAGGTGCCCTGGTCTTCGTCAGGGAGAAAACCGCCCGGAAGCTTGCTGAATCCGAACACGACAGCGGCCAGCAGCACCGCGTAGACGAGCATATATCGGCGTCCCTTGCCCAGCATGTGCGTCACGACGCCCTGGTAGCGCTTGTTGCCCCGGTCGAATGTGCGGTTGAACCAGCCAAAGAATCCTTTGTTGGTCAGGCCGTGAGAGGGTTTGAGCATTGTCGCGCAGAGTGCGGGAGTCAGTACGAATGCCACCAGCACCGACAGGGTCATGGCCGAAACGATGGTGATGGAGAACTGGCGATAGATCACGCCGGTCGAGCCCCCGAAGAAAGCCATCGGAACGAACACTGCGGCCAGAACCAGAGCGATGCCGACCAGCGCACCGCTGATCTGTGTCATGGATTTGCGTGTGGCCTCCTTGGGAGGCAGGCCTTCTTCCTCCATGACCCGTTCGACGTTCTCCACCACGACAATGGCGTCATCCACCAGCAAGCCAATGGCCAGGACCATGGCGAACATGGTCAATGTATTGATGGTGAACCCGAAAACCGCCAGTACACCAAAGGTGCCCAGCAACACCACAGGCACCGCGATGGTCGGGATCAATGTGGCGCGCAGGTTCTGCAGGAACAGAAACATCACCAGGAAAACCAGCGCCACGGCTTCGACCAGCGTCTGAACGACCTGCTTGATCGAGATCCTCACGAAAGGCGTCGTGTCATAAGGCTTCTGCACTTTCATGCCGGGCGGAAAAAACTTCTCCTGTTCTGCGAGGCTGGCATCGATTGCCTTGACCGTGTCCAGTGCGTTGGCGCCCGGAGCCAGCTTGATGGCCAGACCTGTCGCCGGTTTGCCGTTGTAGCGACTGGAGGTCGTGTAAGACTCGGCTCCCAGCTCGATTCGGGCGACATCCTTGAGGCGTACCTGAGAGCCATCGGTCTGGGTGCGCAGCAGAATGTTTCTGAACTCCTCGGCGGTCTTCAGCCGGGTCTGGGCGGTGATGGTCGCATTGATCTGCTGGTTCGGAGCCAGTGGCAAGCCGCCCAACTGACCGGCCGAGACCTGTGCGTTCTGTGCCTTGATCGCGTTGGAGACATCAATGGGCGTAAGCCCGAAATTGATCAGTCTGTTCGGATCGAGCCAGATGCGCATGGCGTATTGAGAGCCGAAGAGGGTGGTGTCGCCGACGCCATCCAGACGACTGATCGTTTCCTGCACGTTGGCCGCGACATAGTCGGCGAGGTCCGTATCGCTCATGCTGCCGTCTTCGGAAGTGAAGGCGAGCACGTTGAGGAAGTTGGTTGCCGACTTGGCAACCGTGACACCCTGTTGCTGAACTTCCTGCGGCAACAGTGGTGTGGCCAGCGACAGTTTGTTCTGCACCTGTACCTGTGCGGTGTCGGGGTCGGTGCCGTTTTCGAATGTCAGGGTAATGGTGGCAGTGCCCGAGGATTCACTGGTCGACGCCATATAGCTCAGTCGATCCAGGCCCTTCATCTTCTGCTCGATGACCTGGGTGACGCTGTCCTCCAGGGTTTTCGCCGACGCGCCGGGGTAGGTGGCGGTGATGGCTATTGCCGGCGGGGCAATGCTGGGGTACTGCGCGATAGGCAAGGTGAGGATCGACATGACGCCCGCCAGCATCACGATAATGGCAAGCACCCAGGCAAAAATGGGGCGGTCAATGAAAAAACGCGACATAGGGGACCGTCCGGCTTAGTTCGAGGCGCTGGCTGGCGCTGATGAGGGAGCGTTCGCAGTAACAGCCTTGGGCTGCCAGGGCGTCGTCTTGACTTCGGCACCTGGCTGGGCACGCGGGATGCCGTCCACCACGATCTGCTCGCCAGGTTGCAGGCCTGACCGGACCAGCCATTGGTCGCCAACGGTGCGATCGGTATCCAGGGCCCGGAGTTCGAGTCTGTTGTCCTTGCCGACGACATAAACAACGGGCTTGCCTGCACTGTTGCGCGAAACAGCCTGTTGCGGGATCAGGATGCCGTTTTGTTGAGTGCCTTCCTGCAGCACCGCACGCACATACATCCCCGGCAGCAGTTCTGCCTGAGGGTTGGGGAAAACGGCCCGCAAGGTGATGGAGCCGGTATTCTGGTCCACCGTGACGTCCGAGAACTCCAGTCGCCCCTCGAATGGGTACTGACTGCCGTCTTCCAGCATCAACCGGACTCTGGCAGCGGATTCACCGGATTTCTCCAGTTCGCCACGTGCCATGGAGCGCTTGAGGCGCAGCAGCGACATGCTGGGCTGGGTCACGTCTACATAGATGGGATCGAGTTGCTGAATGGTGGTCAGCGCCGTGGTCTGACTGTCGGTCACCAGTGCTCCGGGGGTGACGGCCGATTTACTGATGCGCCCGGATATAGGGGCTGTGACTCGGGTATAGGCGAGCGTGATGCGAGCACTTTCGACGTTTGCCTTGGCGGCATTGACCTCGGCATTGGCCTGTCCCAGCTCTGCGTCGGTGTCATCGTAGTCCTGCTGACTGACGGCCTTGATGGTAATCAGCTCCTTGTAACGTTCTGCCTTGAGGCGCAAGGAACGCTGATTGGCCTGGGCCTTGCCGAGGGTTGCCAGGTAATTGTCGTAACTGGCCTTGTAGGTGGCCGGGTCAATCCGGTACAGCGTTTCGCCTGCCTTGACGTCAGCCCCTTCGCGGAAAGTACGTTCCTGAATGATGCCGTTCACCTGAGGACGAACTTCTGCGATCAGGTACGGAGTCGTGCGCCCGGGAAGCTCTGTGGTCAGGTCGACGGGCTGGGTCTTGACAGTCGTGATGCCCATCACCGGAGTGCCTTCTGCGGGTGGAGGCCCGCCGGGCGGGTTGCCGCACGCCGTCAGCAGCAAGGGTGATGCAAGCGCAAAAACAATACAGAGATTCAGGCTGTGACGGCTGGCTACAGGGCGCAAGGGCGTTCTCCGGACGAGTGAGGAGGCGGTTGATCTTTAAAACGGTACTGGTCGGTATACTAATAATGGCTTTTCGGGGCGTCAACCTAAACTGCCCAGCCTGGTGTACTATTGGCGACCGTTTATCAGGAGTCTCATATGCGCGTCAGGACAGAAGCCAAGCGCGAAGCCATCCTTGAAGCGGCTTCTCAGGTTTTTCTGGAGGCCGGTTTCGAGGGGGCATCGATGTCGCAGATTGCTGCCCGGGTCGGCGGCTCGAAACGCACGCTTTACGGTTACTTTGCCAACAAGGAAGAGCTTTTCGTCGCGGTTGCACACAGCGCTGCCGAGAGTCTGCTAGGCCCGCTGTTTGATTCGCTGGGGTCTACCGAGGAACCGCTGGTAGTGGTTTTGGCGAGAGTCGGCTACAGCTTGAGCAGGCTGATGACCGATGAGCAGACATTGCAGATCATGCGAACGATGATTGCCATCTCCGGGCGAAGCGATATCGGTGAAATGTTCTATGCGACGGGACCGGCCAAGGGACTGAAGGCGCTTGCCTCTTACCTGGAAGGGCAGATGGAAGCAGGCACGCTCACCCGCAGTGATCCAATGATCATGGCTCAGCACTTCCATGCGTTGCATCAGGCTGAAATCCTGTTGCCGGGCTTGCTCGGGGTCCTCAAGAACCCCACCAATCAGTATCTCTGCGAGTCAACAGCCCGAGCGTTGGGGGCTTTTTTCAATGCCTATGCGGTCCTCGACCAGCCTTTGTCGGATGAGGAACTGGCGCAGGTGCTCAAAGGGGTTTCGCAGGCATAAGGAATAAATTGTGGTGTCGGTCTGGTTCGGTTTCTTCCCGTGCGATTTAACTACATAGCACTACAGGTGTAGGACTCGCACCGTGTTATGAGTCTCTGCCTGCCTGTATAGTGCGCGAAACTGCCCCCTGTTACGGCCTCTTCAAGGAAGATCCATGCTGGATATCACTGGCGATCATGTCGCCGCACTTAACGACACTGACCTCAGGGCGTTGGTTGGTCTTTTGTGTGAAGCCGAATTGGATCTGACAGGGCATTCAACTGCAGCGGTGACATGGGGAGGCTCCCAGACAGCCCCCGATGGCGGGATCGATGTGCGGGTTGAGTTACCTGTTGGTGCGCTCGTCGATGGCTTTATCCCTTCGGTCTCGACAGGTTTTCAGGTCAAGAAGCCTGATATGCCAAAAGGTGAAATCATCACCGAAATGCGGCCCAAAGGTGTCATCCGTGAATCCATTGTCAAGTTGGCGGCTGTGGGCGGTGCTTACATTATTGTGAGCAGTAGCGGCTCGACAGCCGATAGTGCTCTTACCGAGCGCAATGACGCTATGCGTGATGCGCTTTCCGGTGTGGCGAATGCCGATCAGCTCACAACGTTGTTTTATGATCGAGGCCAGCTCGCTACTTGGGTGCGTAGGCATCCTGCGCTGATAGTCTGGGTTAAGGAGCGAATCGGTCAGGCGGTTTCTGGCTGGCATCCCTTTGGTTCATGGAGCGCCAGCGATCGGGACGTGAAAGAGGAGTATTTGCTTGATGACGAACCCAGGGTGACGATTAACGACCCTGAGGGTGCTTCGGCTTTGTCGGTCATGGAGGCGATCGCGAGGCTTCGGACTGCCTTGGGTACGCCGCGCAAGGTTTTGCGGATGGTGGGTCTTTCAGGGGTAGGCAAGACCCGCTTGCTGCAGGCGCTATTCGATAAGCGGGTCGGGCAGGATGCTCTTCCAGCATCGCGTGTGTTCTATACCAACTTCTCGAATCATCCTGATCCACATCCACTGCGGGTGATATCGGACTTGATCGCCCGTCGCCGTTCGGCAGTGGTTATTGTCGATAACTGCCCGCAGGATGTGCACCGTGGCCTATCCGCCCTTTGCCAGGCCCCAAATGGTCTAGTCAGTATCATCACGGTCGAATATGACGTGCGTGATGATCAGCCCGAGCATACTCAGGTCATCAAGCTGGGGCCTGCGTCATACCATCTGACGGCACAGTTGGTACGGCTTCGCTGCCATAACATCAGGCAACAGGGCGCCGCGACCATCGCGCAGGCTTCCGGCGGCAATGCAAGGATTGCACTGGCCCTTGCGAGCACCTTTAAGTCGTCCGAGCATATTGCCGGGATTTCCGATGATGAGCTTTTTCAGAGGCTGTTCGTGCAGAAACACCAGCCTGACGTAGCGTTGTTTCGCGCCGCCCAGGCGCTTTCAATAGTCTACTCGTTTCAGTGGGAGTCATTGGCTGGGGAGGAGTCCGAAATCCCTTTACTGGCTGAGCTGGTCGGGCAATCCGCTCAAGAAATTTACCGGCATGCCCAAGAGTTGCTAAGGCGCGATCTGATTCAGAAACGAGGCAAATGGATGGCGGTGTTGCCCCATGCTCTGGCCAATCGGCTGGCGTTAGGTCTGCTCCGGGATACTTCAGCGCCAATTCTTGAGCAGCAAATGAGTCGTTTCAGTGCGCGGATGCTTGTATCGCTCTCCACACGATTTTCGTTTCTTCACGCAGATGCTCAGGCGCTCGGAATCATCAAGCGCTGGTTAGGTACGGGCGGTTACCTTGCAGACCTGACAGCGTCAACGGACGAGCAGCTAGCAATGTTTCTCAATGTTGCGCCACTGATGCCTTCACTGGCCATACGTGTGCTTGAGCGAGGCGATTATTCGCCCCGCATCTTGGGGCGATATGCCGCCTCTATTCACCGGCTGGCCTGTTGTGACGGGCTTTTTGAGCGCGCTTTCGATTTGCTGAAAAACGTTGCGGTGGACTCTTCTGATGCTGAGGTGGCAAAAAACGCTGCAGAGCTTGCTGCTTCGTTATTTTTCATGGGCCGAGGAGAAGTGTCTGTCCCTTGTGCGGGAAGGCTGCTGGTCGTCGAGCCCCTACTGATGTCTCAGGTGGTTGAATTCCGGACTCTGGGGTTTAAATGTCTGGATGCCATGTTGGGTAGCGTAGGCCCTAGCACAACTGCTGCTATGAATTTCGAGGCATCATCCGTGAGCGAGGGGTTTGTCCCTCTGAGTGAAAAGGATCGTCAGGGCTGGCTGGACTCAGTGTTGGGATTCATATGCCAGTGCGCAGAAAACGAGGTGTTGAAGGCGGGATTGCAGGATTGTTTCGTTTTTGCGTTGCGCCGGCTATGTGGTCGGGAGCAATTGCTAGACACACTATTTTCATCCGTGAAAGTACTGCTTTCAGGGCGCTTTCATCGTGACGCTTGGGTCGCCGGCGAGCGGGCTCTGTTGAATGATGGAGAAAGCTTCAGCACAGCTCATCGAAAAAAACTGCGAGCGCTCATCGATGAAATGGGGCCGGTTACGCTGGAAGATCGGCTGCTTGCGATTGCTGGCGACGAGTCGATTGAGTTTTTTTGCGTTATGAAAGATGCCGGGCGTGGGCCTGATCCCTTGCAGGTCGGCGCTGATTTGGCAATGCATAGCTCTGCATTTACTCGCCTATCTTCAATGTTGTTCAGCGGTGGTCTGAGCACTTGGCAAGTCGGTGAGGGTATTGCAGGGGCTTCTACGGATTTACCCGCGACATGGAGCGCGCTTGTCGAGAGTTTCAAGCTCGCGCCGGTGGCACCTGTCAGCGTTCGACTGCTGAAAGGCTTTTTGCATAAGGTAGAGCTTAACGACAAATCGCTTGTTCAGGATCTACTGGACGGTGCTCTCCATGAACCGGCGTTACTGCCATTCATAGCGCAACTGCAAAACGCCAACAGTTTTGATGAACGTGAGTTTCAGCGGATTATGACTGGGCTTGCAACGCACGGCATTCCGGTATCGAACCTAGCGCATCTAGCGCATTCACCGGTTGTTCTATCTATGTGGGCGGCAGATTTGAGTCGTCTGTTGCTGGCGCTCATCAAACAACCCGATAGCTTTCTTTTGGCGATGCAAATTCTCTCCTTGCGCGTCAATTTTGATTTAGGGAATGACAGGCAAGTTGACCCGTTGCTGCTGGAAGCCGGTCGCACGGTTCTCGACCACAGCCAGTTCGTGAGCAATGCAGACTACAGCGATGCGCCGTTAAGCAGGTTGATCAAGCTCTGCCTGTCGCAACCGGAGCATGCCAGTACCGCCAGGGTTGTGTTCGAGCGCTTGAAGTGTGCTGTCATGCACAAAATCGTTCATCCACTTGCTTACAGGCAGACAATAAGCGCCCTGATAACAGCGTACCCACACGTCACTCTGGATGTTTTGTTTGAAGGGGGAGCAAGTGGGCGTGATGAACACGCCTCAATACTGTATGTCTTCGATGAGGCCGAAAACACTCCGACTGACGGGTTTGCTACTGATGATGTCATTGATTGGTGTCAGCACGAGCCTGTTTCTCGATATCCCTTTGCAGCCCTGATCGTTCCGTTATTTCAGTATTCTGCCCTCAGTCAGCCAGAGTCATGGACGCCGCTCGCGTTGAGAGTTTTGAATCGTGCACCCGACCAGATCGCAGTGTTAAAAGCGTACGGGTTACGTTTAGGGCCACGTGGTCTGTTCTTGCGTGATGAATTGATGGAAACGTACGCATGCCTACTTGGCAAACTTTCACTCCAAGTGAAACCCGAAAGCCACTCAACGATCCGCACGTTGCAGTTGCATTTACAGCAATCTGCGCAAGACCAGCGAGATGAGGAGGAGCAGTATCGTGAGTCTGAGGAGGGATTCGAATAACCTGATGTAGGGTCGTACACCTATACCCAAATGCGCCAGATCCATCGACCTGGCTCATCCAGCCCTTACCACTGCAGGTTTGTCGCGACTCAGCATACGGGCACCAACCAGCTCCAGAACCAGCACGAGCACAAGTGCGACATAGGCGACCATCAGCAGTGGCGCATGATGACCGACTCCACCGAAGTGCGCACAACTCGGGCCTCATCAGGTGCTGGCAAAAAAGGAAGTCTGAAGAACCCGAAGATCATGCGTGAAGGCATAGTCGCGGAGGTTTGACGACCAAAATCTACATGCTTTGCGATGCAAGCGGTATACCGCTCTACTTCGAGCTGTCGGTTGGTCAGCCAGCGATATTGCTTATGCTCATCTACTGCTTGATCAAGTTTAAATACTGAGTCGCTGTGGTCGCCCTCGTAGACAACGAAAGCAAAAAAACGCGCTTCCCCGGCTGTTCGATAAGCCCAAAATACATACAGCGCAACATCATTGGACGCATGTTTGGCTGGCTCAAAGAGAGCAGAAGGGGTGGGACACGTTATGACAAGCTGGCGAAAAGTTTTGAAACAATGACATCACTCGCCTGCGCCATGAGATGTTTGCGACTTTACTTTTCGTAAAGAGCCTAAGCCGCCAGGCACTCCTGCCAGAGTTCACCGACCAGGCGTTTGAGCAACAGCGCTTCGGCCCAGCGGTCGGTGATGTCGCGTCCGTCTGCGCCGGTGATGGCGTAGGGCGGCGGACCCAGTTCGCAGGTGAAGGACAGGCTGCCTGTTTCGTTGACCGGGCGGCTCAGCCAGTCCTCCATGCCGTAGCGCCAGAGCTTGAGGAAGTAGTCCAGCCAAGGCTGATGCTGGGCGAAGGTGATGGGAATCTGCACCTGTTCACTGCTGGCAACCCGGCCATGAAACCCCCAACTGTGACGCAGGATGGTCTGCAAGTGTTCTTCATCTTCCGGGGCAGGCGGTACGGGCAGTTCCCGACCCACCACGTAATGGGACAGGTCGGCCAGAAGTTTGAGATCCGGCATTTCGGCGAGGATATCCAGGGTGAACAGCAAGTCGCTGGTGATGCGATAGCGATGGGTTTCCACCAGAATCGGGAAGTCTGCCTGTTCGGCCAGCCGCTGCCAGCCTTCGAGCAGGTCGATGGCCTGGCGCAAGGTGCGTGGCTGTACATCCGCTTGCAAGGTGAGGTGATGGCAACCATAAGGTGAAATCACATCGATTGCCCTGGCCACATCGTCCACGGTTCGCGGGAACAACTGGCCTTCGATCTGCAAACCCTGAGCCCTGGCTGCCGATGACAGGCGCTGGACATGCTCGGCTACCCAGAAGTGATCGGTCACTCCGTCGAATCCGGCTTCCGCTATTTTCTCCAGTTGTGCCTCCAGAGAGAGGTCGCACCGGCCTCTGTGATCGAGCATTGCCCAGAGCGACTGGAAGATCAGGAATTCACGCATGTCAGCTCCTCAGCAGTTGCTTGAGCGGGGTATCGGGATTGGCCAGTTGTCCGGCATCCAGACGAATCCGGCTGCCGATCAGTCGTTCGCAGATCTTGATGTCTTTGGCAACGCTATTGCCCGGTCCCCAGCCACAGGCTCCTGTCAGGCATTGGTGCTGATCGAGATAGAACAGCACGAAGCCACCTGTCGATATCAGGCGCGTGGCATCGGGCCGGGCATTTGAAACCTGGCCGATGGTCTGCAGTCCCCAGTCGTACTGATCGGACCAGAAGCCGGGCGTGTCCTGAAAGGGCAGTTCGCGGCCCAGCAGATTCAAGGCCGCATGCCGTCCCTGTGCTTCGGCATTGCGCCAGGTTTCCTGACGCTGGAAGTCGCCATCGGGATGCAAGCGAAACTCGCAGACATCCCCCGCGGCATAGATATCCGGGGCGCTGGTGCGCAGCGTGTCATCGACACGAATGCCCTGGCCGACTTCAAGGCCGGCAGATCTGGCCAGTTCGATATTGGGTTGCATGCCGATGCCGACGACCAGCAGATCGCAGGCAAGCTGTTCGCCGCTGACCAATTGCACGGCTTCGGCACGGGTCTCGCCTTGCAGGGCTTCAATGCTGACGTTCAGACGGACGTCCACACCGTTGCGCACATGCAGTTCCAGCAGGGCAGCGGACAGTCGCTCCGGCAGCACACGTCCCGCCAGACGCGGACCGGCTTCCAGCAATGTCACCTGACAATTGAGTGCGCGTGCAGTGGCCGCGACTTCCAGACCAATGAGTCCGCCGCCGATGACCACCAGGCGGGTTCCGGGTTTGAGTGCGGACCTCAAGGCAATGGCTTCGTCATGGGTGCGCAGGTAAAGCACATTGGCAAGCCGGGCCGGTAAGTTGGGCAGCAGCCGTGCCCGGCCACCGGTGGCGATCAGAAGACGGGCATACTCCAGCCATTGTCCGTCGGCCAGTTGCAGGCGGTGACTGGCCGGGTCCAGCGCCGTTACCGGATTGCCCGCCAGATGCTCGATATCCAGCTCGGCCAGCCGTGGCGGATCACAGAGGCTGCAAGCTGCAAGATCCATGCTGCCCTTGAGCAATTCCTTGGACAGCGGCGGGCGCTCGTAAGGCAGGTGGCGCTCATCACCGATCAGCACCAGACGCCCGTTGTATCCCTCGGCCCGCAAGGTCAGGGCCGCACGACCACCGGCATGACCGGCACCTATTATCACCAGTGGAGCAGACATGACGGACGCTCCTTTCACTGGCCGAGGTCAAGCAGGACACGTCCCGCTTCGACCCTGACCTGATAGGTCTTGAGGTTGATGCAGACCGGAGCCCCGAGCGCCTTCCCGGAGCGGTAGTCGAAGCGTCCGTTGTGTTTGGGGCATTCGATCACATGATCCATCACCAGACCGTCGGCCAGGTGAATGGCTTCGTGGGAACACAGCCCGTCGGTGGCAAAGAACTCACTGTCGGCAGAGCGGTAAACGGCGTAGGTACGCTGGGCGTGGTCGAAGCGAATGACATCTTCTTCATCTATATCGTCCACGGCGCATACATCGATCCATTGTTCGGTCATGGCAATCTCTCTTGTTATTTTTGAACGGCTGGAATCCTTCAGGACTCGGCAAGCACCTGTTCGGTGGCTGGCGGTTGCGGGCGCAAGGGGCGACGAACGAAGTAGGTCGGGTCCTTGCGCTGCTTCAGGACCGTGGGAATGATCTCTTTGAAGGCCTCGAACAGAGAGCGATAGGGCGGCGGGCAGTCGTCGATTATTTCGGCATGAAGTTGGGAAAGTGCGTGATAAGGCACCATCGGGAACATATGGTGTTCCAGGTGATAGTTCATATCCATGTATAGGAAGCGAAGAACCGGATTCATATAGATGGTTCGGCAGTTAGTTCGATGATCCAGCGTATCTTCAGCCAGCCCTACATGTTGTGTAATACCAAAAATATAGGAGAGCCAGCCGCCATAAATGGACGGAAGACCGATAAACATCAAGGGCAGCCAACTGTGCAGATAGAGCGCGGACATGATGACCAGCGCATAGATCACCAGCCAGATGCGGGCTGTACGAAAGACCTTGGGCAGTTCGGACTCGGGGATGAAATCCCGTTCCTCGTCACTCGCCCGGCCCTGAGCGTGACGCAGGACGGCACGCAGGGTATCCAGCGCACGGGGCAGGCTGCACAGGTTCAGAAACATCTTCAACAGACTGGGCGGACGCGGTTCGACGATTTCCGGGTCCCGGCCGACAATGATGGTGTCGGTGTGGTGCCGGGCATGACTCCAGCGCCAGACATGGGGTTCGAACAGGCACATGAAACTGGAGACATGATAAAGGGCATCGTTCATCCAGCGGGTCTTGAAGGCCGTGCCATGCCCGGTTTCATGCCAGCGGGCATTGGAGGCGGAGCCATACAGCACGCCATAGACAATGAAGAACGGTACGCAGGCCCAGCTACCCCAGAACCAGTAACCGCCCAGGCCGGACAACCCCAGCGTCAGGAACCACAGCGCGGTATCGCGCAAGGCAGGGCCATCGCGGCGTTGCATCAACTCTTTCATGCGCTTGCGAGAAACAGGGCATTGATACCAGGTGGCCGATACCAGGCCTTTCTCTGCAGCAAGTGCTGCTTCGGGGCCGGTCAATCGATAATCCCGACGCCGGTATTGCAAGTCCTGCTCAAAGGCCGAATCGTGTTCAGGCATTTTATTATTCTCCGCAAGTATGTCTATTGTTGGAACTTGCCGCGATATGTGCTGGACAGCATCGCTGGAGAAAAGAGTAGGCAGTTGCAATAAGTCACTCAATCCCTTGAATACATTCTCTATCAAGCTATCATCCAGAGCCTGAGTGGCATGATAGTTTTCTATCAAGGGATCAACGATGAATAACAAGAAACGTCCTACCATTGCCACCGTGGCCGAGCGCGCCGGATTGAGTGTTGCCACCGTGGACCGGGTGCTCAACGACAGGGCTCCGGTCAGCCCGCAAACCGCCGAGCAGGTGCTGCAGGCAGCCGAGGCCGTCGGTTATTTCGCGGCCCGGCTGATCGGCCAGCGGCTGCGCGAGCGTCGTCCTCACTACCGTTTCGGCATTCTGCTGCTGGGCACCGCCCAGGAGTTCTACGCCAACCTTGCTGCTGCCATTAATGATGCCGCCCGGGCCTGGACCGATGCCAATATCAGCTGCCACTTCGAATACATCACCGACCGTACCCCGGCAGTGATTGCCGGACAGATCGAACAACTTGCAGTGAAATATGACGGACTGGGCGTCGTCAGTTTCGCTCATCCGCTGATCAACCAGACCATCATGCAGATACGCGCCGCCGGGGTGCCGATAGTGGCTCTGCTGTCGGACTTCCACGAGACCCCGCAAGGGCCTTATGTCGGCCAGGACAACCATGCATTCGGGCGCACCATGGGCTGGCTGGTCGCTCATATCTCGGGTGCCCGCGAAGGATGCGTCGGGGTGCTGATGGGCGGCCATCGCTTTCTCGGGCATCAGGCCCGCGTCGACGGCCTGCGCAGCTACCTCACGCAACACGCACCGCACCTGCGCCTGCTGGAGCCGCTGGTGAACATGGATAACGACGACATCACCGAAGAAGCCACCCTCGACCTGCTGGCCCGCCATGACGACCTGCGCGGACTGTGCGTAGTGGGCGGGGGCGGCGACGGAATCATCAAGGCACTGGCCCAGTTACCCGAACGGCCGCCGATCTGCAGCATCCTGCTGGAGTCGACGTCCAGCTCGCATCGGGCGCTTGAGCAGGGCGTAGTGAGTCTGGTGATCGATTCGCAACCACTGCTAATCGGCACTTCCCTGATCCGGCTGCTGGTCGAGTTGCAGGCAGCGCCAGTCTTTGATCCAAAGCGGCATTGTGTGCATGTGCCTTTGCAGATCGTGACGAGTGAGAATAGTGGGGCTTTGGGCTGTTGAGGTATGGCCGATGCTTTTGGCTTTTGGAGGGGCATCCCTGCGCCTTGCTGAATTTCATTACTACTTTCCCTGTGTTTGTAGCCGTGCAATAGCCCTGGATTCTTCAGATGTTTAGGGTAGGCAGTTTAGGGCGGTGGGTTTCCTGGGCCAATGTTTGCTGAATATTGTTGTTGGACAAGGGGGGCTTTGGGGGGCTGTGAGTTGCGATTGGCAGAAATCGGCCAAAAGCGGACACTAACGTCCACGCTCAAGGGCGTTTGAGGTGAGGGCTGCCTTTACGGTAGAAAAATTGGGCTGTGGTTAAGGAGTTTATTTAGGCCCACCAGATAAGCCGAGCGTCAGCTGCCTAATCCTCTGCTCCAATTCGATTGCCAAGGCTTCCGCAGTAAAGTGAGCGACATCAACTGAAATGTCTGCATGCGACATTAGTTCATCAAGTACGCACTTACGAAAGCCGGGATTAAACGTTTCCATATCCTCTAGCGTTGCGCCACGTGCATGGAGGCGTTGTTGGCGGTCAGGCTCGTCGAGCAGAAGCAATATCGTTATGTCCGGCTTGACTAGGCTTTGGCCCAAAAGCTCCAGCTCGGCTGATACACCGCGAGCTTTTGCATAGGCCAGTGTCGAGGCCCAGTAGCGATCCATAAACACCCACTCGCCACGTTCAACCAGGCTGCGTGCATGCCTTCCTTCGCTGGAAACGCTGGCTGCATAGAACAGCGCCTTGGCAAGTTCATCATGGGCAAAAGCCTCCAGAATGGCTTTGCGGCTACTTCGCAATGCGGGTCCAGGGGTACTCATTGCGTGGCCCGAGAAGCGCTCGGCCAGCCTGTTCAGAATCGTAGATTTTCCCACGCCGTCGAGGCCCTCAATAGCAACAAATCCAGCCATTTCAGTTCTCCTCCAGCAGCTTGGCAATACGAGCCATTTCGGCATACTCCGTTTCAGAGAAGCTATTGCTGGCGACTACGATGGGAATAGCCTGGTCATCGCTTTCCTTGAATCCATAGAGCTGTTTCTGCTCGTATAGCGGCGTCCCCCTGAGCAGCATCAGTGGCCAGGCCCTTACACGAGGCACCCGTCGCTGCACACACCAATCAACACTGCTACGGAAGCTGTCCAGTGTTTGGTTGGGCAAGCCGTAAATCAGTGAAACCTCAAAGTCTATTTGCCGTTCATGTAACTGACGAATCCGGCTGCAGACGATATCCAGATGATTGGGCCTTTTGATCGCCCTGTACTCGGCCTCTACTGTGGTCTGCAGTCCGAACTCTAAAGTGACATTGAGCCCCTCAAGCGCATCCAGAAAGTCCGGGGTGCAGGTCTCGAAGCGGCATTGCAAAGAAAGGTGGGCAGTTACACCCGCCGCTTTAGCGCTGTTGAGTATCTGAATGGCACGCTTGGCATCATTGTGAAAAATCGGATCCAGTACCGAGATGCGCTGTACCTTCGCAGCAGCAAACATCGCGAGCTCTTTCTCCAGCCGATGGCCATCAAACCATTGATGTTTGAGACGTATGCCTGGCTCGCGGTGCTGGCAGAACGAGCACTTGAACGGGCAGCCGCGCTGAGTTTCCCAACGAATGCTGCTCTGCAACTCAGCTGTTTCCAGCAGATACGGTGAGGGGAGGGTCAGCAGATCGTGATCTGCTTTGCGGCCCAGATCTGGTGTGCCGGCGATATGGATGCCACAGTCATCGGGTGAGGTACCGCAGGCCAGTGCAACCATGGCCATCTCGCCCTGGCCTCGAACGAAATACCTTACTAGCGGATATGTGCGTTCCAATTGGCCCTTGGCCATATAAGAGATTTGCGGCCCACCAAGGACAACCTCTGCTCCGGTATTCTGAATCGAATGAGTCAAGGCGCGAACCTTGTCGTCGTTCCAGACAAAGGTGCCGAAGCCAACCAAGCAACCAGGGCCGGTCTGTGTGATGGCTTGCTGCAAACGAGCCTGTACCTGCTCCAGTGAGAAAGAAGGGCTGTTCACTTGTGCGTCGATAATCTGAAATGACACACCGGCTGCGCGCAAAGCCGCAGCGATAGAGGCGATACCTAATCCGGTTTTGCCGTCCTGCGGCCGACGCCAATCCAATGAAACCAAGATTACCGGCCTCATGGCGTCAGCTCCTGACCGGTGTGCCGGTATCGCTCGGCGTGACCACGTAAGCGTTGCTTTACATCACGGCGGAAGTTCTGGAATGCGCGGCAATCTCCGGGCGTGCTAGGCACGATAACCATGCCGCAGCCATTGGGTGGAAAGAGCTTGTAGTGCCGTCCTTTTGCATAGCTCCAGTCAAGTTGAAGCAGATCCAATACGAGTTTGTTGATGTCCTTGTTCTTACTGAAATACATGGTGGTTCCTCTGTTGCGTGGCTTGGCGCGCACGATGCAACAGAGGCTCAGATCAGGCCCGACAGCCAGCCGAAAGAAAAATCGAAAAATGTATCGTCAGTTTGTTGCGCGCTCAGGCAGCAGCGTCAGCAGGTACTCGATCACGCTGTGCCGCTTGTAGCTGACTGCGACCCAAAGCGCATTCTTCTCATCCCTAGGGCTGTCCTCGTCCAGTGAAAGCCAAGGGTTCCCACCAGCCTCGATCATGGCTTTGAGTACATCAAGATCACCCAACTGCGCTGCAAATAACGTAGGCGTCCAGAGATCGCGATGGCCGTTGAAGTCTGGGTAGCGCCGATTTGGATCTGCGTTCTTATCCAGCAATGCCATGACCACCTCACGACGCTCATCGGGGGGGCGGCTGTAATGCTGCTTTACAGCCTCGAAAATCAGCTTCTTTTGCGGGTTAGCGAGCATCGCATACACATCGAGGCGTTGAGCCGATAGTTCACAATCCAGAATGGCACCGTTCTTGGCATCGAAAGAATCGGCTGGAACGCGCCCTTCAAGGTAGGCTTTAAGCTGCGCAGGATCATTCAAATGGATGCTGTCATGGAGCAGTGCCATGGCATAAACCAGAGCACTAGGTGAGTTGAAACAGGGCTGTTCGATATCGGCTTTAAGATCAATGAGTCGCTCAACAATCTTCGCATCAGCCATATTCATGGCGATCTGCAATGGCGTTTCCCGCTTGCTGGACGCTGGCCGGTTGGCCATTTCTGGAGCGATATCCAAGGTCAGCAGATACTGCAGTATTTCCGGGTCCTTGCGGTCATAGGCTCGACGCAGCGCCATGATCAGGGCGTTCTCGCCTGATTCCGGGATAAAAACATTTGGATCTCCGCCTGCCAAAACAAGCTTTTTGACATCCCCAAGCGTCCCCAGCAGAACTGCATCCATCAGGGGTGTATAGCGGACGCGTCCATCGGACTGGGCGCGCTTTTGGTTTGGACTTGCAAGGTCTTTGGGTGACAGGACAAACGGTCCCACTACATAACGCATCGCTGGTGGAATGCGCTTCGCAGCCGTCTGTGGTGCAAACAGTCGTTCGAACTCAAAGGAGATTAGGCGCATTGCCTGTTCATCCAGCTCTCGTTTGGGTGGGTTGTTCAAACCCAGCAAAAAACATTTGTCCCAGTAGCGGTTTGCTTGAATCTGATCACCCATGCCAACGGCATAGCACAATGCTTCGTGGATGAGTGGATGCTGGTTAGACCCGGCCCGCCACCAGGCTGCATGGCATGCTGTTGCGTAGAGCTTTAGTGCATTGTCCTTCTCACCAAGATTTGCGGCCAACCTTGCCGAGAACCAGCACCAGAGGTACTCGTGGGCCACATGGATCTCAGGTGTGCTGCGTTGACAGAGCGAGCGTAGCCAGTCAAGGCGATCGCAAATGGCGTTTTGGTTGCCCACGGGATTGGCAAACAAACTTTGGATCTCGTTGAGCACGGGGGCTACCTGGTCGCGCACAGGCAGGCTATGCCGGTCTGCTGCCTCATGCTTCATTAAGGCGATGAGCTGCTCCTCTGTCCTAAGAGGCTGCTGACCTTGCTTAAAAAAATCGTGTTTGATGGCATCGCGCGTCTCGGCTTGCAATGACTGTATTGCGACCACCATGGTCAGCCAGCCTGTTAGACGCTCGATCTGAAGGCGGGGCAATTTGCAATCGCCAACGAGTGCCGTAACCGTATCGCGGTAAGGCCACAAGCCTTTACCGATAGCGTTACCCTGCTGCCAGCGTTCCAGCGTGCGCTCATCCAGATCCAAATGATTGGCAAGACGCTCTAGCAATTGTTGTGCAGAAAGTGAGCATTGTTGCTGTGCGACGATAAGCCAGGTGTCAAAGGGTGAATCCCACCACTGCCGCACATCTAGCAACGGTAACTCCTGATGTACGCGACGAACAAAGCCTGAGATTTCGGGGATCACAAGCATCCTCAAGATGGCAGACCTCGCACCATCCTGAATCATCCCGGTAGTATCTGCCTTTCGAGCTAGTGAGCGCAGCAGGTTGCTGTGCCTATTCCAGGCTGACTCGACCAAATTGCTCCAGTCCGCCCCAGCATCGTCCCGAATGGCCCGTAGCCATTGAGCTTGGCAGTTCTCCAATAAGTCGAAGTTGCCAGCCGGACGTTCTTCGAGGGCTAGGTGATCGATATCCCGGCCTAATCCTTTGCTTTCCAGGCAGGGGCGGTAACCGGTAGCGGTTAGCAATGTCCTAAAGAGATTACTAGGGGTAGGCAAAACCACCAAATCATTCATTTCGCATCCTTGCTACACATTGTTTACGAAGCCTGGCGCCAACAATGTACCAAATAGATGCTACTAGAGAACCCTGAACAGACGAGCTTCTCAAGCTGCTGGTGCTATCAAGTGATCTGTCTGCTTTTGGCCGCTAGCTGCCCTCCGCCGAGGGCGGTATCCACTCGAAATGTTTCAACCAACTCCCAGCGGATACCGTGCGGTGCCTCTATTTAAAGAACTTCAAGCATATGAACCCGGTCTTGATTTTCAGTTGTTGAATGAGGTCGATGTTTTCCTAGCCGCCGACTTTCTTGATGACGCCTATGCCACAGAAATGTTGCTCGCGGTTGAGGATCGGAAGAATGCCTGCCTGGGGCTTGCTCCAGAAACCTTGGGTCAAGGTATAGGTGGCGCCGTCCTCGGGCGTAAAGGAGAACGGTATCTTGCAAGCGCTGCCTCCTGCGGTCTGCCAATAGGTCAGGATCAGCTCCTTGTTCACGGCGACCCGAGACTCGATGTAGTCGCCGTCAGTGGGCAGGATGGTGTAACCCGCATAGCATCCATTGTCGCTGAATGTCATGGCATCCAGTCTCGCGCCATTTCCAGTCTTTGCTCTCTTGCCCCAGCCTTGCCAGGCATTGTTTCGATGTCTTCAAGCTTTGCTGTACGGACCGGAAAAGGACCGGATAAGCAAAGCACCACCCAATCCGGTCCCACAGTCACTAAAGCTTCAACGCGGCTCCACCCGCTCCAACGATCGATCCAGTTCAGTCCTGGCCATGCCGATCAGATGCACGACTGAAAAAGCCAGATCACGTTTCGGTCCATTGAGGCTGTCGCCGGATTCGTAGGCGGTGGCGGCTGCGCAGCGCAGCAGTTCGGAGATGTGCAGCAGGGATTCTTCGAGCGATGGAGCAGGTGGGGCGGGTGTTAGTTTTTTCATGGTAAGTATTCCTTATGGGGCCACCTTTCACTCGCTGCTAAACGAATGAGGGTGGCGGCTTTGTCGCGGGTTAGCAGACCGGGAATACTCACCAAAAACCGGCGCACCCGAAGGTGCCCCACGCAAAGCCGCCATAAGCAGTACCTTGCATGGTGAGTAATTAACGCAGGCTGCTAAACCCGATCACTGATGAGCAGTGACCGGCACAGCCTAGAGAGCCAAAAACACCGATGCAAGGGGATGGGATTTTCTAGGAAACTTCGTGCGGATGATAGGGAAAGGTCCGTAAGAAATGCCCTGCAAGCAGGGCATTTTCGTTAGTTTAAGTAACACCGAGGCCGGTCCTGAATGCCATATTCAACCCCGTCACGGAATCCTGAACCGCGCACTGACCTTGGTCTTGCCATCCGCCAGGGTCAGCAGGGCGCTGATCCGTGAACCCGACTGGTAACTCACGCCCTTGCTTTGCAGTTGATTGCCGCTGAGCGCGACGATGTCGGTTTTTACCCGTTTATGGCGGGTGGTGATGGTGAGTACCCCGGTGACGTTTTCGGCACTGATCGGCTGGTCGTGATCGGTCAGGTACAGGTCCACGGTATCGCCGTTGGTGACTATTTCGATGGCGACCAGCCCGGCATCCTCGATCAGGCCGCCGTGCTGTGGCTGAGGAACGCCATGGGCATTGGCCTGGTTCATGAACAGGGCACAGGCAACTAGCAGGCAATGGAAAACAGCTTTCATTGACAGGTTCCCCTCAATTACTTCTTGTTCAGACGAGCGATTTCCGACGCTGGCAGCGTTGATTCTGCGCGGGGCAGAGGTGCCAGACCGCTCGCCTTGTGGAACGAGAGCGACGAGCTGTAGGCCAGGATGTCGTATTTTTCCTTGTTGCCATCAAGGCCGACACGTTCTCCACCCGCCGAGCGGTCGCGGTATTCGATACCCAGCACATAGGTGCCTTTCCAGGGCAGCTTGAAGCTGACCTTGCCTTCGCCATCGGTATTGGCCAGCCGCACCCAGCCGGAGCCCGAAGACAGGGTCACGGGAACATTGCCCAACGGGTCTTGCAGGTGAAAGACCTGGAACTCCACTTCATCGCCCTTTACGACGCCTGTCGGTACGATATCCAGGTCCAGCTCTGGCTCGCGGGCACGAAAGTCGCTGACCCAGCGGGTGGCTGGCGTCCAGTAGGCGCTGACGGTCTTGCCTTCGTCCTTGACCTGAAAGATCGGGTACTGCTTGTCGAAGGCCAGCCATGAATCATTCTTGCCGGGCTTCTGAGCAACCGAAAAGTGGTCGCGCTCGAGTTTCATTTTCAGCGGAGTCGTTCCTGATGCGCTTGTCCACTGAGCTTCCAGGGCCTTGAAGCGATCCATGCCGCCAGGAGTGACCTCCAGCATATTGTTGTCATATTCGCCGTAGTAGAACGTCATGCTGCGGTCCGGGGCTTGCTCGAACCAGATCTGGTGAGCCTGTACTGAGGGGGCTGCAAGCAGGATTGCCGAAGCGGTAAGCAAGGTGCTCAGGGTTTTCTTCATGACGGTTTCATATCCATTGGGCCAAGCCGGCCAGAATACCCAGCGAAAGCTTCTGTGTCAGGCTTGTGCGAGCTTCTTCAGAGCTAAGGTCATGATCTGGCCGTTAATTTTTTTCGTATGAGCCCCAAAGCTTTTTCCGTTCAGGGCCGGAACACGTCTACTGTTTCAATACGGAATATGGACAAGGGAAGCGAGCAAATCTTGGAAATGATGGCAAAAGAATGGTACAGGGTTGGTGCACATCATGAGTGCGCAGGTTCAATGATGAATCCGTGTACGTCGAACATGTTTTCAACCTGCCTTGGAGGCTGCCTTTGAAGAGTGATCTTCGTCTTGCCTCATTGCTGATTTTTGTTGTGTGCCTGTGCGTCGTGTTACTGACGGTATGGCAGATAGTGACGGTGCGCCAGAATACGCTGGTGAGTATCGAAACCAATACCGTCAACCTCACCAGTGCCCTGAGCAACTACACCGAGGGCATGTTCAGGCAGAGTGAGCTGATGCTGGTCGGCCTTATCGAAAGGGTCGAGAAAGAGGGCGTGGGTGAAAAGCAGATCGAACGCCTGAGGTCGGTGGTTGCCCTGGAAATGGCTACACTGAAACCCTTGAACAGCGTGGTGCTGTATGACGCGGACGGCAGTGGGGTATTCCTGAGTAACCGGCATATTCCGAGGATGGGGGGGGAAGATCGAGAGTTCTTCATGTACCACAAGGAAAATCGCGACCGTGGAGTGTTCATCGGGCCTGCCTTTCGCAGCCGAGTCACCAATGCCTGGCTGGTTTCGATCAGTCGGCGGATCGATAATCCTGACTCGAGCTTTGGCGGGGTCATGCTGATCACCATCAGCATCGATCATTTGCTCAACTTCTATTCCAATATCGATGTCGGGCATACCGGGGTCATCAGCCTGAGTTCGTCTCAGGGACGGTTGCTGGTCAGGTATCCCTTCCGCGAGGCGGATATCAACCGCGACCTTTCCTCGGCACCGATTTTTGCCATTACCCGTAAAAATTTGTCCGGCACGGCCGAGTTCATTTCCAATGTGGACGGGGTTGATCGTCTCTACGCTTTCAAGAGAAGCGAGCATTACCCGTTGGTGACCACAGTTGCGGTTGGCCGGGAAGAGGCCATGCAAATCTGGTGGAACCAGGCCCGCCAGTCGATAGTGGTGGTGCTGGTGCTATTGGGGTTGCTGGTTGGATTGGGGATTCGCCTGATTGGCCATATCCACCGCCGCATACGGGCCGAAAGCGAGCTGCTGGTTTCCCAGGCCGCACTGATCGAACTGAACCAGAGCCTGGAACTTCTGGCTTCTCAGGACAAACTGACGGGCCTGGCCAACCGCAGGCGCTTCGATCAGTTTCTGGATATCGAATTCAAGCGGGCCAAGCGCGAGCGACGGGCCTTGTCGCTCATCCTTATCGATGTGGATTATTTCAAGCTCTATAACGACCATTACGGTCATCTGGCGGGTGACGAGTGCCTGAAGACCATCAGCCGGATCATCGAGCAATGCATCAGACGCCCCGGAGACATGGCGGCCCGCTATGGCGGTGAGGAGTTTGCGGTGGTCATTCCCGATACTGACGAGGCGGGTGCCCGCGCGGTCGCCGAGGCGATTCTGGAGCGCATCCGCACTCAATGCATCGAGCATATATCCAGCCCCTTCAACATCGTGACCATCAGCCTGGGTGTTGCAACGCTTGCGCAGCGCAATGAGCCGGTGAATCAGGAAGGGTTGATCGAACTGGCTGACCGGGCACTCTATTCGGCCAAGTCACAGGGCAAGAATCAGGTGAGCATGGCGTCGAAGTTCCTCCTCGACGCCAGCCCGGCCTGGTCACAGATCACGGCAAAAAATAATCCGTAGCGAATTCATTCGCGAATGAATTCGCTCCAGTACAGATTGCTGAGCTCTGCCTACTCCTGTTCGACTGGATGGGGCTTGCGACGCAATACCGACAGCACCCATACGAAGAAGATCGGTACCAGAATCACCCCCAGCAGTGTCGCGCTGAGCATGCCGCCGATCACGCCTGTACCGATGGCACGCTGGCTGGCAGCGCCAGCACCGGTGGCGATGGTCAACGGGACGACACCCAGGATAAAGGCCAGCGAGGTCATGACGATCGGGCGGAAGCGCAGGCGTGCTGCCTGGAGAGCCGAATCGCGCAGGGAATGCCCCTGTTCCCACAGTTCCTTGGCAAACTCGACGATCAGAATCGCGTTTTTCGCCGCCAGACCGATAATCGTGATCAGGCCAACCTTGAAGTACACATCGTTGGGCATGTCGACCGCGGTTACAGCCAGCACGGCTCCCAGGGCTCCGACCGGCACGATCAGCATGACCACCAGCGGAATCGCCCAGCTCTCATAAAGCGCAACCAGCAACAGGAACACGACCACCAGCGCCAGTGCGAACAACACCGTCGCCTGACCACTGGCCACTTTCTCCTGATAGGAGAGGCCGGTCCACTCGTAACCAATGCCCGGTGGCAGCTCGGAAACAATCCGCTCGATCTCGGCCATCGCCTCGCCGGTACTGACACCCGGTGGTGCATCGCCCGAAATCTTGAACGCCGGGTAGCCGTTGTAGCGGGCGATCTGCACCGGGCCTTCTTCCCAGTGAGTGGTGACGAACGCACCCAGCGGAACCAGTGTGCCGCTGCTGTTGGGAACATGGAGTTTCAGAACGCTTTCCGGTGTCATCCGCGAGTCCTGATCGGCCTGAACCACGACTCGTTGCTGTCTACCGGCGTTGGCAAAGTCACTGATGACCGAGGAACCAAATGCCGTGGACAGGGCATTGTTGATCGACTCGAAACTCACCCCCAGTGCGCGGGCTTTTTCCCGGTCGATACTCAGACGCAGTTGTGGCGCTTCGGCCAGGCCTTCCATCATGGCGTAGAGGATTTTCGGGTTGCCATTGGCCTTGCCCAGCAATTCATTACGTGCTGCCAGCAGTGCTTCGCGACCCAGACCGGCTCGGTCCTGCAAGCGCAATGCGAAGCCGCCCGAAGTGCCGAGGCCTTCGATAGGCGGTGGCGTGACCGCCATGACCGTACCGTCGCTCAGGCCGGCGAAATGCTGGTTGAACGCTGCCGCTTCGTCGGCGGCCGATTGCCCTTTGCCGCGCTCGGACCAGTCCTTCAGGGTCGGGAAAGCCAGACCGGCGTTTTCGCCCATGCCGGAGAAACTGAAACCCAGCAGCATCGTCACCGAGTCGGTGCTCTCGCGGGACATCAGGTACTTTTCCAGTAACTGTGCCGTTTCATCGGTCCGCGCACGGGTCGCACCGGGCGGCAGTTGCACGTCGACGATCAGGTAGCCCTGGTCTTCGACCGGCACGAAGGATTCCGGCAGGCGCAGATAAAAGAAGCCCAGCAGGCCGACGATGCCGACATACACCAGCATGTAGCGGCCCGCACGTTGCAGCATGCTCGAACTCAGTCGCTCGTAGCGGTGTGTCAGCTTTTCGAACAGGCGGTTGAAGCCGCCGAAGAAACCGCGTTTTTCGTGATGCCCGGCCGGAATAGGCTTGAGCAGGGTGGCGCACAGCGCGGGTGTGAACGTCAGGGCCAGGAAGCCCGAGAACAGGATCGACACCGCCAGCGACAGCGAGAACTGCTGGTAGATCACGCCGACCGAACCGCCCATGAAGGCCAGCGGCAGGAACACGGCAGCCAGCACCAGAGTGATGCCCAGAATCGCACCCGACACCTGACCCATCGCCTTGACCGTCGCGGCCGCCGGGGACAAGCCTTCTTCGGCCATGATCCGCTCGACGTTCTCCACCACCACAATGGCGTCGTCTACCAGGATACCGATGGCCAGGACCATGCCGAACATGGTCATCATGTTCACCGAGAAGCCCAGCAGGTACATGATCGCCAGCGTACCCGCCAGACAGACCGGCACCACGATGGTCGGGATCAGGGTATAGCGGATGTTCTGCAGGAACAGGAACATCACCAGAAACACCAGCACCATGGCTTCGATCAGGGTGTAGATCACCTTGTCGATGGCCACATCCACAAAGCGCGAGGTGTCATAGGGTACGGAGAACTCGACGTCGTCCGGGAAATTGACCGACAGCTCGGTCAGGCGTTGCTTGACGGCCTTTACCGTCTCGATGGCGTTGGCGCCCGGCGAGAGCTGGATGGCGGCTGCCACGGCACGCTTGCCGTTCAGGCGCGACTCGAAGTTGTAATCCTGGCTGCCCACGGCAAGGCGTGCGACATCGGCCAGATGCACGGTGGAGCCATCCTGATTGGCGCGCAGCACGATGCGCCCGAACTCTTCGGGATTATCCAGCGTGCCCTTGACCGCCAGGGTTGCGGTCAGCTCTTGCAGTGATGAGCCAGGCGTACTGCCGAAGCTGCCGGCAGGCACCTGAACGTTCTGGCCACGAATCGCCGTATTCACGTCATCGATGGACAGGCCGAAACCCACCAGTTTCTGTGGGTCGATCCACACGCGCATGGCCGCTTCTGCGGCAAAGAACTGCAGCTTGCCGACGCCGTTCACACGGCTGATTTCATTGTTGACGTTACGCGCCGCATAGTCGGCCAGGGCAACGGTGTCCTTGTTGGTCGAATCGCCCTTGTAGCTCAGGGCGAAAATCATCAGGAACCCGGAGCTGGCCTGTTCCACCTGCAAACCCTGGCTCAGCACCGGCTGCGGCAGGCGCGCTTCGGCTTTCTTGATGCGGTTCTGCACTTCGACCTGAGCCATGTCCGGGTTGGTCCCCGGATTGAAGGTCACGTTGATTTCGGCAGAACCGGTGGAGTTGCTGGTCGACTCGTAATACAGCATCCCCTTGGCGCCGTTGAGTTCGTCCTCGATGACGCTGGTGACCGAGTCCACCAACACCTTGGCGGAAGCGCCGGGGTAGGTGGCGGTGATGGTGATCTGCGGCGGCGCCACGACCGGGTATTGCGCCACCGGCAGCGACGGCAGCGCCATCAGGCCCGCCAGCAGGATGAACAAGGCAACGACCCACGCGAAGTTGGGGCGCTTGATAAAGAACAGTGACATAGAAAGTTATCCTTGATCGCGCTGAAGTCGGCCTTACTGAGCCTTGGCCTGCTGTTGAGCGGGTTGCGATTTGGGGACGACCTTGTCACCAGGATTGAGGCCGGTCATGTTGCCGACAATGATCTGCTCGCCCGCATTCAGGCCCTCGGTGATCTGCCAGCGCGAGCCCTGCATCGCACCGGTTTTCACCGGTCTGGACTCCACTGTCCCGTCCTTGCCGATGACCAGCACCTGAGCCGCGCCGTCGCTGGAGCGCTTGATGGCGCGCTGAGGAACAAGGATGGCGTTATCGTTCGTGCTCTGTGGTGTACGAACCCGCACATACATGCCCGGCAGCAGAATGCCGTCAGGGTTGGGGAAGCGGGCACGCAGGGAAACCTGTCCGGTGGTGGGGTCTACGGCGATATCGGTGAACAGCAGGGTGCCGCGGCTCTGGTAATCGGTGCCTTCGACACTCAGGGTCAAGGCGTCTTCACCGCCCTTGGGCAGGTTGCCGTTCTGGATGGCGGTACGCATGCGCAGGGCATCGGCCACCGGCTGGGTGAAGTCGGCATACACCGGGTCCAATTGCTGGATGGTCGCCATCAGTGTGGTTTCGCCCTGGCCAACCAGCGCACCTTCGGTGACGGTGGCGCGGCCGATACGACCGGAGATGGGCGCCTTGACCGTGGCATAACCCAGATCCAGCCGAGCCGTTTCGACGTCGGCCTGGGCCGAGCGCCTGGCAGCGCTGGCGTTCTGCAGTGCGGCTTTGGCGGTGTCGTAATCCTGCTGGCTGACCGCTTCGATTTTCACCAGGGGTTCATAGCGTTTGACGGTGGCCTGGGTTTCGTAAAGCGTTGCTTCGGTGCGCGCCAGCTCACCCTGTGCTTTGGAAAGGGCGGCCTTGAAAGGGGCAGGGTCGATCTGGAACAAGATATCGCCAGCCTTTACATCGGCGCCTTCCACGAAGTTGCGACTGAGTACGATACCCGCGACCCGGGCGCGTACCTGGGCGACCCTGACCGGCTCGATACGGCCGGGCAGCTCGTTGATCAGGGTGAAAGCCTCGGTCTTGACGGCAACAGAGTCGACCTCCCGTGGTGCGCCTGACGCTCCCCAGCCTTCCTGGGCCTTTTGATCACAACCTGCCAGACCCAGAGCTGCCAGCAGCATGACAACCGGAATAACACGCCATTCGCGCAACGTACTCATGCTTTCACCCGGGCAGCGCCCATTAATCGCTAAAGTTGCGAATGATCTGTTTTGTACTAATGTGAGTCAATATTGCCTCATGTGAATCTTTTGTGAGCAATTGTTAATGTGCTTTGAGGACACGGGCTTTTTCTGCACAATGCCCGCCATGCAATCTTGACGAGTGAAAGAACACCCAATGGATTTACCCGCTGCTGATGAAAAACTCCTGAAAGCCCTGGCTGTCGCGCTCGTCGAGCATCCGGCGGGTACGTTCAAGGACATCGCCCAGGCTGCAGGCGTGAGCAAAGCCACCCTCAATCGCTTCTGTGGAACACGCGGCAACCTCATCGAAATGTTGCTCAACCACGGCTCGTCCCTGATGAATCAGGTCATTGACGCGTCCGATCTGGAGCATGCTCCACCGCTGGAGGCATTGAGCCGCTTGATCGAAGGGCACCTGACTCACCGTGAAATACTGGTGTTCCTGTGCTTCCAGTGGCGCCCGGATTCCATGGACGAACGCTGTGGCGGCACCCGCTGGATGCCGTATTCGGGGGCGCTGGACGCCTTTTTCCTGCGCGGCCAGCGCGAAGGTGTTTTCCGGATCGATATCGGCGCGCCGGTGCTGACAGAAATCTTCGCGTCCCAGCTGTTCGGGCTGGTGGATGCAGAGCGACGTGGCCGGGTGGCACGTTCTGGGATGGCTGCGTTGTTGCAGCAGTTCTTCCTGCAAGGGGCAGGTGTGAAGTAAAGCTGGCTGAATCACAATCCGTGGTAGGGGCCTTGGCCGCGACAGCCGACTTTCAGGCGCTGAAAATATGCTGCTTGTAAGCAGGTCGTCGCGGCCAAGGCCCCTACCACACGTGACAGGTATCTCCTGCCGCTGGCCTATCCTTGTAACGCCTCACGCATGGTCTGCATCTTCAGATCACTCTCCCGATACTCGCTCTCCGGCTCCGATTCACTGACCAGCCCGCACCCGGCAAACAGTGTCGCCCTGTGGCCATCCAGCAGGGCAGAGCGCAGGGCGACGGCAAATTCGCAACTGCCGCGATCATCCAGCCAACCCACCGGCCCGGCGTACCAGCCACGGTCCAGATGCTCGTGATTGCGGATGTAATCCAGCGCCTTGCTTCGCGGCAAACCGCCCACCGCCGGGGTGGGGTGCAGGCTTTCGGCGATGCCCAGCAGGCTGGTGGTGGGTGCCAGCGTGCCCTGCACCGGTGTCAGCAGATGCTGAATATGCGGCAGCTTGTGCAGGCGCGGCTGCCTGGCTATATCCAGTTCCAGGCAGTGCTGGCTCAGACACTCCTTCAGGCTGGCGACCACCATCGCATGCTCGGCATTGTCCTTCTGACTGGCCAGCAATTGCTCGCCCAGCCTTGTATCGTCAGCCGTGTTCCGACCGCGAGGTGCGCTGCCGGCCAGGGCCATGGTTTGCAGCCTGTTGCCCTGCACGGTCAGCAGGCATTCGGGCGAGGCACCCATGAAGCAACTGTTCTGCCGGGCGAATGCAAACAGATAGGCATTGGGCTGTTTGTGCAACAGACGCTGCATGACCTGATGCAAGGGCTGTGCTGCCGGTATGTTCTGCGAGCGGGCCAGCACGACCTTTTTCAGATCGCTGCGCCGGATCTGACTGACGGCATTGCTCACGTCCTGTTTCCAGAGGTGCGCCATGGACAGGCGCACATAGTTATCGACCGGCACAGGGTCGCCTGGCACCGGGCGTGCGAGAACCGCTGCCCATTCATCCATGAGCTGTTCAGCCACCTGCTCGCAGACGGTGCCTTGCTCCACCAGCACATTGACGATCAGGCGTGTCCGGCCTTCGTTTTCGTGCAGCTCGAAACGCGGGAGGGTCATCGCGGCATCGGGAAAGTCGCGCCACAAACGGGTCCGGTGATGCTGCCGGTCGAAGGCAAAACCACCGAACAGCACCGGCCGGTGGGGACCATGCACAACGGCATCGGCCGCCAGACTTTGCCAGCGTGTTTCCAGCGTTTGCCAACTCTCGCTACCGTCGGCATTGAACTCATGGGCAAGCCCCAGCCCAAGGCGGTATTGCGCCTGAGCCTTGACGTGCCACAGGCTGGCCGGTTGCAGATGCTGCCGGTTGGCGCTGAACAAGGTCAGCGGTTCGACTTCCGGTGACGGCGTGGAGAACGACGCCAGCACCCGAGGCCGCTGCGGGCTGACCCGCTGCCGGGCTTGCTTCAAACACTCCAGAAGCCCGTCGAACGAGGGAAGTGGGTTCATTGTTCACCAGCCTCCGGATGCAGGGTGCGCCAGTGAGTGATCTGCTGATTGATGAACCAGTGGATCAGGTCCTTGAAGAAATCTTCGGTCTGATCCACCGGCAGGCCGACTTCTGCAGCCCATTGCCGCCGTTCTTCAAGCATGGCCGCGACCCGCTCCGGGGCCGGAATGCTCTGTTCGTCGGCCTTGAAACGGGTCGCGGCCTTTACATAGGTCAAGCGTCGGGCAAGCAGGTTGACGATCTGCTGGTCAATGCTGTCGATGCCCAGGCGTATGTCGCCCAGGTTCTGGCAATCGGGCGCGGACTTGATGGCATTCATGGAAAACTCCGGATTCACTGAGCCATGACGGCGAGTTGGCGTTTGTCGATCTTGCCCACGGCGGTCAGGGGCCAGGCCCCGATCCACTCGAACTGGTCGGGCAGCTTGTCTTCGCCCAGCCCGCATTGACGCAACTGGTCACGCACCTGCTGAGCCGCGCCCGGAGGTTGTTCGCCAAGAATGAAGGCACAGATGCGCTCGCCCAGCAGGGTGTCCGGCACGGCAACCACAACGGCTGCCTCGACTTCAGGCAAGGTATTGAGATGGGATTCGATCAGTGCGGCAGAGATCTTTTCCCCGCTGCGCTGGATCTGCTCCTTGATCCGGCCTTCGACGATGATGTTGCCTTCCGGTGTCCAGCGCGCCAGGTCGCCGCTGCGGTAAAAGCCATCCGGGGTAAAGCTGACGGCGTTGTGAGCATCGGCCCGGTAGTAACCGGAGATGGTGTAAGGGCCGCGGGTCAGCAGTTCACCGGTCTGGCCCGGTGCGACGTCCTGCAGATCGGCGTCCACCAGCCGCACTTCATCGAAGGGCGACAGCGGACGACCCTGGGTGTTGATCACCACATCCAGCGAGTCTGAGGGACGGGTGTAGCACAGCAGACCTTCGGCCATGCCGAATACCTGTTGCAGCCGACAGCCGAGGGCGTCCAGCAGTTGCTGCGCCAGAACCGGATCGAGCCGCGAGCCGCCGACCTGCAACAGCTTCAGGCTCGACAGGTCGCTGTCTTCCCATTCCCGGCCCTGTGCCCAGAGTTGCGCCAGTGGCGGCACCAGCGCCACATGGGTGACACGCTCGCGCTCGATCAACGGCATCGCCTGGTCGCAGCTGGCGCTTTCTCCCAGAATGACTGTCGCTCCCGCCGCCAGACTGCCCAGTATGCCGGGGCAGGCCAGGGTGAAGTTGTGGGCGGTCGGCAGCACTGCGAGGTACACGCTGCTGCTGTCGATTTCGCACAACGCTGCCGAAAGGGAAAAGTTGTAGGCGTAGGCCGCATGGCTGCGCGGAATCAGCTTGGGGGTTCCGGTGGTGCCGCCGGAAAGCAGCAACAGCGCCGTGTCTCGCGGATCGATGACTGGCCATGGCGGGCAGGGCGCATCCAGGGAAGACAAGGCCGTGAAGGTGCCCGGTTCGCCGTCGACAATGACATGGCGCAGTGAGGGCTGGCGCTCGACGATGCCAGCGGCCATTTCCCGGTAATCGAAGTCACGGATGCGATCGGGGATCAGGTAGGCCACCGGTTCGGCCAGTTGGCACAGCGCCTCGATATCCTGGGCCCGCTGGGTGGGCATGGTCAGGATCGGCAGCGCACCGAGGCGCATCACGGCGAAAAAGGCGCTGACAAAGGCCAGTCTGTTGGGCAGTTGCAGCATGACCCGGTCACCGGCCACGATGCCCAGTGCCGCCAGCCCGCCTGCCAGGCGTTCGACCCGTTGCTGGAGTTGCGTGTAACTCACGCGCAGCTCGCCCGCGACCAGGGCGGTGCGCGAGCCGTTGGCATGGGCCCAGTGTTGCAGGCGCTGGGGAAGCGTCACGTCGAGATAGGGTTGCAGCGGGTCATTGGCCAATCTGTGTTCTGTGTTCATGTCCGGTTCCCGTTAATGATGGAAAAGGCTGATGCTGTTCTCGATGAAGCCGAGAACCCGGGCCGCAAAGGCCCTGGGACGCTGAGTCAGATAAAAGTGATCGCCTGCCATGGCGTGTTGCTGGTAGTCGCCACATAGCCATTGGCTCCAGGCGGCGACTTCCTCGGCATCGGCTTCCGGGTCATGGCTGCCGTGCAGAAGCAACGTCGGGGTGCGTAGCCGCTGACGCTGTGGGTCAAGCTGGCGGTGATAGCTTTCGGTGGCCTGGAAGTCGGCGCGCAGCAATGGCATGAACAGCATCAGCAGGTCGCGGTCGGCCAGCAGCGCCTCGCTGCAACCCCCAATGGCGACCAGTTGTTCGATAAAGCGCTGGTCATCCAGATGGCTGAGCAGGCGTCTGCCGCTCAGGTGCGGTGCGTGGCAGGCAGACAGCACCAGTCCGGCAGGCGGTTTACCGGCTTTTTCCAGCAACAGGCAGGTCTCGAAAGCCACCTGGGCGCCCATGCTGTGCCCGGCCAGAATCAGCTTCTGGCGCTGCGGATTGGTCAGTGCCTGGATTTCCTCGGCAAGGCTTTCGGCCAGTGGCTGGACCTGGCGCACACAAGGTTCGTGCATGCGCTGGTCGCGTCCCGGATAGACCGCCAGCGACAGGTTCATGCCCAGTTCATCCAGGCCTCGCCAGCTGTGGAACGCACCACTGCTGGCCCCGGCGAACGGGCAGAGCAGCAGATGAGTGTCGCAGTGGTCGGCCTGAATATAAGGTCGCAACATCCCCATGACGTCAGACCTCCGCCCGCAATTGTCCGGCATCGATGATGCGCGGCGGCGCAGCCGAACGCTGCTCGGCAGGCCCCGCGCAGCGCAGGGTTTCCTGCCAGAGCCGGGCCAGGGCGAGTTGGTAGTCGCTGCTCAGGCTTGCAGCGACAGGTTCGCCCTGAATGCAGGCTTTCAGGTGTTGCAATAGCCAGGTGACGCCCGCAGGGCCTTCGATTTCATGGGCGCTGCGCCAGTGGCTGGCTGCCGGGTGCAGGGGCAATGCCGTGGCTCGCTCAAGATAGTGGGCGGTGCTGGCGTAGAGCGTCTGCCGATCGTCGTTGTGGGTATCGGCATGCAGCGCGGGCGTCCAGTTGACCGGGCCATAACTGGCGTCCAGCGACAGGTATCCGCTGCTCCAGGCCAGGTTCAACTGATGCATGACCAGGCTGTGCAGGTCGGGATCGTCGGGGTCCATCCAGCTTTGCAGGCGCAGCAGCACACGGCTGCCCGGCAGAGTGAGCGACAGGGTGTGAAAGTCCGTGTCGCGATCCACCAGGCTCACGCTGGCCTGTGCCGCCAGCTCGCAGCCCAAGGCTTGCAGCAGCAGGTCCAGGCTCGAATAGAGCAACTGGCGGCTGGTGGTCAGTTGCGCCAGTTGCGGCTTCTGACCGTCCAGCAACTGGCTGACACGTTGCGCTGCACCGGTCCAGCAACGACCGGCTTCGGTATGCGGGTAGAAACTGTTGACGATGTAATGCAACCCCGACTGTGCGGCCAGTGATTGATGACGGGCGATTTCATCCGGGTGAACCGGGTGCTCCTGAATGACGTGCAGGCCACGGCGCAGCAGCTTTTCCGTGAGCTGCCCGCCGACACCGCCAACGATGGCCGATCGCACCACGACACAGGCAATGTCCAGGTCGCCGGGCACTTGCTCGATGTCGGTGTAGAGCGGGATGCCGAAGGCATTGGCCAGCGCTCTGGAGCGCGGGTTGCCAGTGGCCAGCAGGCCAGCCAGTTGCAGGCCGGGTTGCTCGTCCAGAAAACTGTTGAGGTACAGCTCGCCGAATTTGGCCCCGACGATCAGGACTTTCAAAGGCGTACTCATTGTTGATGCTCCTTGTCAGTGGCGGCCAGCCAGTCATTGATGACGGCAGCGGTACGTTCGACCTGTTGCGGATCGAGCAACAATTGCCAGTGATCGCAGGCCATGGATTGGCGCCTGGCCTGTGCAGCCCAGTCCTGCCAGTCCTGTTCGGCGGGTTGCCAGTGCTGCGGGCGACCTTCGGCGGTCAGCCACAGGCACGGCAGGTCCAGGTGGTGCGGGCGTGAGTGGCGGGTCAGCAGCTTCATCAAGTGCTCGATGCGTTCCAGCCACTGTCGGGCCTGCTCCGGTTCCGGCGGGTTTTTCAGGACGCCGGCACGGGTGGCATTGCCCATGAACACTTCCAGTTGCCGGGATGCGGAAAGTTGTTCCAGATCGTCGGGCAACTCGACGGTCTTCGCGCCCTGGGCCATCAGGCGCAACAGGCCCGAACGGTTCTCGACGTGGAAGTCTTCACGGCAGACCGGGTCGAGCAGGATCAGACGCACCTGCTGACCATCGCGCTGCAACAGATGAGCAGCCGCTTCGGCCACGAATGTCCCGTAGGACCAGCCCAGCAGCACATACGGCCCGCTGGCCTGTTGGCGGCGAATGGCGCGAACGTAATGCGCTGCCAGCTCTTGCAAAGACTGAATACCCGGCGCATCGGCGGCCTGCAGGCCGAAGACCTGCAGATCCAGCGCCTGAGCCAGCGGCAGGTAAGAGCCTATTTCGCCATCGGATGCATGGAACACAAACATTGGCAGCGTGTTGCGGCCACGGGCCAGCGCCAGCGGGTTGTCGTCGGCGCGGGCCTCGGTGGTCTGCAATGTGGCGCAGAAGTCGCCCAGACGCGGGTTGTCGAACAGATTGCGCAGGCTGCTGCCGGGGTAACCCATGCGGTTGAGGCGCGCGATCATGCGGGTCGCGATCAGGCTGTCACCGCCACTCTGGAAGAAGTCGCTTTCGGCATCCAGACTTTGCCCGAGCAGTTCCTGCCATAGTCGGGCGACGGCATCCAGTGTTGCCGGGTTCACGACTGCTGCGGGACGAGACTCGGTGCTGGCTGCTTCGGCACGCTGGGTTTCAGTCGCGCTCAACAACTGTTCGACCTGACGCAATGCCAGTGGCCAGTGTGTCTGCTGCTCGATATCGGCCTGTACCGCCGCCAGATCCAGATGCGTGTTGCCTTCGGCGCGGGCCAGCATGAAATGCTGGCGCATGCTGTCCTGAGCCTGTTGCGGCCAGTTCATCACCCAACTGAAGCCCGAAGCCTGCACGGCAGTGCGCCAGCGCGGCAGATCCAGCATGGCCTTGTCGTCTTCGCTGCGCTCGTCTTCGAAGTTGCTCAGGCCTTCGATGAACCCGATGCTCGCCAGTTGCAGCGCGCTGTCGCGTTCGGTTGCCTCCAGCAGCAGCAAATGCCCGCCACTGCGTAACAGGCGATGCAAGCGCTTGAGTGAGCGTGTCACATGGGAAGCATCGTGCATCACGTTGACCGCCACGATCAGGTCGTAGCCTTGTGCCGGATGCTGGCTGAAGTCCACGGGCTGGTTCAGGTCCAGAATCGAGCTGGTCAGTTGTGGCCAGGCTGCGAAGCGCTCCTGGGCCTGCTTGAGGAACAGGCTGGAAACATCGGTAAAGCGGTATTCACTCAGATGGCTTTCCAGCATCGGCAGCAAATGGTTGGTGGTGGCACCGGTACCGGCGCCCACTTCCAGCACCCGCAGGTCACGACGTTTTCCGGCCAGCGCCTTGGCGGTCTGTGCGAGTGCGCTGTTCAGGCAATGCAGGACCGGGTTGTTGCTGTACAGGGCTTTCACGACTTCGTCGCTGTTACCGAACAGCAGGCTCAGCGGCGAGCGATCACCTCGCAGCAACTCTCCATGCAACTCGATGCAGGCATCCAGATAGGTGGAAAGTGTCTGGCTCCAGTCGGCATCGGGCAGTGTCTGCGCTGTCGCCGGGGCACCTTCTGGCGCCAGGGTCAGGTAGCGTTGCCCGTCCTGTTGTACCCAGCCTTGCTGGCAGAGCATGGCCAGCCATTGGCGCAGCAGGCCGCCAAATTGCGGCAATGCTCCCAGACGGGTCATCACCTGAGCCAGGTCATGGCTCTGACCGGCTTCAGTGAACAGCCCGTGCTTTTGCAGCGTGGCGAGGATGCCCTGGCGGGCACGGCTTTCGAGCGCTTGCCAGGTCAGGTCCACTTCCTGACGCTGGGCATCGCTCAGGTCCGGCAACTCGTTCAGTGCCAGTGGCAGCGGAGCGAGAAGGGTGTCATCAAGGGCTGCCGGTTCTCTGGCGACCAGTTCACCCAGCAAGGTACGGCCATCGGTATCGACGCTGATTCTTGCCGCCTGAACGCCTTGCGCACGGCGCAACTGTGCCTCAAGGGCTTGCGGATCGAAGCGCTCGCCGTCCAGATTGACTGACCAGTCGTGGCGTGGCAGATCCGGCAGGCCATCGAAGCCTTGAGGATGGCTTGCCAGTTTCTGCAACAATTCGCCATAGGCCTGGAACAGGCTGTCGATCAAACCGTCGGCCAGCACGTCCTCCATGCAGTACCAACTGAACACCAGCTCCCCGTCGATCTCCATGACCTGATGATCGAGCCAGACCTGCGGCGTCTGGGTGAAGACATGCACCGGGTCGCCGAGGGTCGAGGTCATGGCCTGATCGATGGCTTTACCGTCCAGCGACATGCCCAGCATGCTGGTGAACACCACCGGCATGGTTGGTTGACGGCTCTGGCCCTGACGACGCCCGAGTTCGCGCATCAGTTCCACGCCATTGACGTTGGTGTGGGTGAGGCGTTGCCAGAGACGTGCCTGGGTACTTTCCATGACCTGACGCAGGCTGTCGCCGCGTCCCAGTTGGAAGTCGATCAACAGCACCGAAGTGAAGTCGCCGATCAACTGCTGGACCTGCGGATGCAGTGGGCGGCGGTTGAAGTAAGTCAGGTTGAGGGTGAAGTCCGGCGTGCGGCTGACGCTTTCCAGCGTCTGGGCAAACAGCGCCAGCAAGGCCGCAGAGGCGGTGACGCCAGACTGTTGGCATTGCGTCTTGAAGCTGCTCCAGTGCTCGGCACCCAGCGTGGCCTGCAAAGTGCGGAAACGTGGCTGGCCCTGTTGCGGCACGGCGGCCATCGGCAACTGCGGTGCGGCCGGCAGGTGCGCCAGTGTTTCCTGCCAGTAGCGCCAGGATTGGCGCCATTGCAGGCTGTCGCGCTGGGCCAGATCGGTCAGTACATAGTCGCGGAAGGTCAATTGCAGAGGCGCGAGGTCCTGACCGGCATAGGCCGTGGCCAGATCGTCCATCATCACCTTGAAACTCTGCACATCGAACAGCAGCAGATCGAGGTTCATGTGCAGGCGGCAATGTCCGGCATCCAGTTCGCTGACCGTGACCTCGAACAGAGGCCAGCGGTCGGCGGGCAGGACCCGATACGACATTTCTTCGCGAATGCCCAGCAAACGCTGTTGCTGCTGCTCCTGAGGCATGTCGCGCAGGTCATTGCGCGGCAATGTGTACCAGGGCGTCTGTTCAAGGATGCGTTGCCGACCGTCGCTGTCCACCACCATGCGCAGCATGTCGTGGCGTGCGATCAGCGCATTCCAGGCCCGCTCGAAACGGTTCAGGTCAAAATCGGCATAGGCCTTGTCCCACTCGAACAACACATGGCAGGCCACACCGCCGTATTCGATCAGGTCGGTGCGCCCCAGCCAGTAGGCGTGCTGAATCGGTGTCAGCGGGAACGGCTCGAAGCGGGCCTTTGGATCCGGCACGATCTGCTGATCGTTCGCGGCCACCGGCGTTTTCCCGGCATCGGCCAGCAACAGGGCGCTCAGGCCACGGATGCTCAGGTCGCGATACGCCTGCTCGGCGTCCAGGCGAATGCCCAGTTGGCGCTGGATATCGCTGCTCAGTTCCAGGAACAGCAGGGAATCCAGGCCCAGTTGCATCAGGTCCTGATTTTCCGCAGGCGCAGAATCGGAGCCCAGGCGCAATTGTCGGCAGATCGATGCGCTCAGCCAGTGGCTCAGGGCCTGACGATCAGCCTTTGCTTCGCCGGTCAGCACCGGTGCCGCGATAGCATCGGTCTGCCGAGTGTTCTTGGCCTGAGGTCGGGCGGCAGGTTGTTCGGCCTGTTGTGCGAACAGGCGACGACGCGGGTCGATACGCTCATGATCCACGCGCATTGCCAGGTGCCATGGCGCACCGCGCATGACCGCCTGTTCCAGATGCCAGAGACCTTCGCCTGTTTGCAGCGTGCCCATTCCGCCCTGAGCCAGTCTGGCATGCAGGTTGTCTTCGGCAGCCCGGCCGATCTCACCCCAGGCACCCCAGGCAATGCTGATGGTGCGTAGGCTGGCGCGAGGATTGGCTTCGGCCAGACCGTCCAGATAGGCACTGGCCAGCGCATGGGCACCCTGGCCCGATGCGCCGAGGCTGGCAGCGGCCGAAGAGTAGAGCAGCAGATAGCGGCCCTGACCGGCCAGTGCGGTCTGAAGCTGGCTGGCCGCCGAGCATTTGACCTGCAACAGCGGTTGCATGCGTTCAGTGTCGAGGTTGGCCAGCGGCGTATCGTCCAGCAGCCCGGCGCTATGAACCGCACCCATCAGGCCGCCATCCAGTTGCAAGTCTTCCAGGCACATGCCCAGCGCAGCCGGGTCGCTGACATCGCAGTCGAACCAGCGCAATTCGCAGCCGTGTTCCTGTTGCAGGCGGGCGAACCACTGCCCGACGTCTTCAGGGCCGCGAGGGGCGAGCAGGGCAATACGACGGGCACCTTGATGAGCCAGCCACTCGACGCTCAAACGACCCAGCCCGCCAAAGGCGCCGGTTACCACATGCCAGCCGTTGCCGGTAAAGCTGTGCGCGGGCAGGTTGGCGGTGCTGTGGGGTTGGACGGCCAGTGTCTGGACCTGCACCAGGCCATTGCGTACCGCGATCCAGCGTTCGCCGCTCTGTGCGGCGCTCAGTCCCGGCAAGAGTTGTTGCCATTCGTCACTGCCATTCAGGTCGATAGCCGCCAGCGCCCGCTCTGGCTGCTCGGCACTGGCAACCTTTAGCAGACCCCAGATTGCACGTTGTTCCGGACTTACGGCGGTCGGTGCCCAGGCATTGCGTGTGACCACCAGCAACGGTTGGTCGGTGTTGTGGGTCAGGGCGTTGAGCACGTCGTTGGTGATGGCTTGCAGCTCGCCGTTTTCCACGACCAGCAGGCAGGCCTTGGCGTCAGGGTCATGAGCAATGCCCACTTCGGCCAGTGCGGATCGTGCGCTGGCCGGCTCAATGCGCAATGCGGGGACCGCGGCGTCCTGCACGTTCAGTGCCTGCCACTGCCAGGCGTAATGAGTGCCAGGCGCTGCCTTCAGTGCGGGCAGAGAAGCGTTGGCCACTGGCTGGTTATCGGCGCTGCCGAGCAATAGCCATTGCCCTTGGTCATTGCGCTGCTTGAGTGTCACACGGGCGACGCCGAACGGGCTGGCACACCATTCCAGCGACAAACCGTCCAGCCGTTCGGGCAACGCGACAGGCTGCGTGAATACCGGCACCTGACGTGTGTCGCCATGCCGTGATGCCAATTCGTTGCATGCCTGTTGAAGACGCGCCTGCCAGCGTTGCGCCTGGCCGGAGCAGTCTCGCCAGTCGGGTTGATAGAGGCTTTCGCCCAGTTGTCGACCCAGAACGGCACTGCCACTGTCGTGACCGGCACTGGCAGGGTTGGCGGTGACGTTCGACGCCTGGGTGCGGGCCAGCAGAATATGCTCGCTGATGTTTGCGGTCACGCTGCCATCGTCCGGCAACCAGTCCAGGCGCTCGAAACCGCTTTCCCGGCATTGCTGCTGCCAGTGTTCGGTGGACAGGAACAACTCGCCGCCACGGGCCTGTTCATCATGCAGCGGCAGTACCAGCGGGCCGAACACGAAGTCGAAAAGACGCATCGGGCGAGTGATTTCGCGCATCAACAGGCCACCACCGGGCTTGAGCAACGGACGCAGGTTTTGCAGCGTCTGGCCCACATGCTGGGTGGCGTGGATCACGTTGGCGGCGACGATCAGGTCATATTGCCCGGCCAGGAAGCCTTGCTCGCCGGCCGGTTTCTGCAGGTCGAACTGGGCGTAATCGACAAAGTCGTATTCGCTGAATTTTTCTTCGGCACGGCGGCTGAACAGGGCGGAAATATCGGTAAAGCAATAACGCACATCCGCCACGTCCTTGAGCTCGGGCAACAGCCAGGCGGTGGTGCCGCCTGTACCGCCACCGACTTCCAGAATGCGCAGCGGGCTACCACCGTTCTGCCGGTTCTGGTTGACCAGCCCGGATATCACGCCTGCGGCAATCTGGTTGAAGTAACGACCGAAACTGAATTGCTGATACAGCACTTCCACGCCGCTCGACGCGCTTTCCGGGAAGATCACCGCCACGGGCTCCACGGAGCCGTTCATCATGGCGAAAAGCTGCTCGCCAGCGCGTTCGACCGTTTCGGCGATCACGTCCAGGCCTTCGCAGCAGTCGCGCAGTTCCTTGAGCAGGGCTGCGCGCTGCTCGTAAGGCACCGGAATCGCGGTGCGATAGATACCGTGTTCCTGCGCGTAGTAGCCATCCTCGACACAGGCATTGAGCAGGCGCACCAGCAATTGCCGGTGACGCGGCAGCAGACGCCCGCCACGCAGGATGTCCAGCGCCGGAGCACCGGTATCGATGCGCTCGCCCACGCACTGGCGAACCATCTGGTCGACATAGATTGCATGCAGCTTGGTCACGCACACATAGAGGCGTTCCAGACGCGGCAGATCCAGGCTTGCGCCTTCTTGAATGACGGCCTGGCGACCGGCTTCCAGCAACGGATCCTGCTGAGTCACCGCGAGCGTTTGACGTGGCGTATCGCACCAGTAGCGTTGTTCATCAAAGGCATAAAGTGGCGCCTGGATGCGTTGCCCGCTGCTGGGCAGCAACTCGCGCCATGGCAGGTTGGCGCCCGCGGCGAACAGGCGCAGCAGGCTGTCTTGCAATACAACTTGCGCGGGCTTTTGGCGTCGGGCGCTGGCAATCCAGTGCACGCCCGGTTGTTGCAGGCGAGTGCCAATGCCGGTCAGCGGCGCATCGGGACCCAGTTCCAGGCTGATGCCGACGCCGGTTTGCAGGGCTTGTTGCAAGGCCTGATGGAAGCGTACTGGCTCGCGCATGTGTCGGCGCCAGTAATCACCGCTTTCCAGCTCGGCCTGAGTCAGCGGCTGGCCGGTCAGGGTCGAGATCAGCGGGATTTTCCCGGGGTTGGCATGCAGGCGGGCGCAGGCTTGCTGAAACTCGTCGAGGATTGGGTCGAGCAGACGAGAATGCGCTGCACCGGCCACGCTCAGGCGGTTATGGCGGATCTGCCGGTCTTGCAGTGTTTGCACCAGCGCCTCGATGCCGTCACGGCTGCCCGAAGCCACCAGATGCTGTTCGGCGTTATGCACGGCAATCTCGACGCCATGCTGGCGGGCCAGAGGCTCAAGGGTTGCGGCGTTGCAGAACACCGCGAGCATCGTGCCTTCGGCGGCGCTCTGGTTCATCAGGCGACCACGGGTAATGACCAGTGGCAGCACGTCTTCCAGGCGGTAGATCCCGGCGATCACCACGGCCGCGAACTCACCGACCGAATGACCGATCAGCAGGTCCGGCGTCAGGCCTTGTTCGCGCCAGTGGGCGGCCATGGCCACGGCAAAGGCCACGATGGCCGGTTGCGCATAATCCATGCGGTCGATCAGCGCGTCATGCTCGCCGAACATCACCGATTGCAGGGACGGCTGAAGGTGGGCAGCGCAGGCGGCGAAGCTGCGGTCCAGGCTTTCGGTAAATGCCTTGGCTTGGCCGTAGAGATTTTTGCCCATGCCTGCCCACTGGCTGCCCTGGCCGCTGCACAACCAGAGCTGCGCGGCCTGTTGTGCATGGCCGTCATGCAGCAGTGCATCGCTGTTGCCCTGGGCAAAGGCTTCAAGTGCCGGTGCCGTTTCTTCATGCAGTGGCACCGCCAGGCGATAAGGCAGGTCGAGTTGTCGACCGTGTAACGCGGTATGTGCCAGGTTGGCCGCAGCGTTGCTGTTCTTGAGTTGCAGGGCGTAGCGACCGGCCAGTTGTTGCAGCGATGCCTGGCTTGCGGCACTGAGCAACAGAGCGCTGGACTCAGGTTTGGGGCTGGTGCTGCGCAAGGTATCGGGTAGGGCTTCGACGATTACATGGCAGTTGGTGCCGCCGATTCCGAAGGAGGAAACGCCCGCGCGGCGCGGCCCGGCTGGCCAGTCACGTGGCTGGGTCGGGACCCTGAACGGGCTGTTTTCCAGTTGCAGCGCGGGATTGGCCTGCTCGAAGTTGATACTTGGCGGAATCCGCCCATGGCTGACGGCAAGCACCGTCTTGATCAGGCTGGCGATGCCGGCTGCGGTATCCAGATGCCCCAGGTTGCCCTTGACCGAGCCCAGCGCACAGCCGCCGATGTCGCTGCGCTGGGCGAAGACATCGCGCAGCGCCTGCACTTCGATGGGGTCGCCCAGTGGCGTGCCGGTGCCATGAGCCTCGATCATGCCGATGCTGGAGCATTCGATATCGGCCAGCAGCAGGGCATCGCTGATGACCTCACGCTGACCGACCACCGATGGCGCGGTATAGCCGACCTTGTGATGACCGTCGTTATTGATCGCACTGCCGCGCAGTACGGCAAGAATCGGATCGCCATCGCGCAAGGCATCTTCAAGGCGACGCAAGGTCACGGCACCGACGCCGTTGCCGGCAAAGGTGCCCTGGGCACTGGCGTCGAACGGGCGGCAGCGTCCGTCCGGCGAGAAAATCATGCCCGGCTGATAGAGGTAACCCGCCTGTTGCGGAAACGACACCGCAACGCCACCCGCCACGGCCATGGAGCATTCGCCGCTGCGCAGGCTTTCACAGGCCATGTGCACGGCGACCAGCGAACTGGAACAGGCCGTCTGCACCGTCATGGCCGGGCCGCGAAGGTTGAGCTTGTAAGCGGCGCGGCTGGCCAGGTAATCCTTGTCGTTGCCCATCAAGGCTTGCAGTCCCTTGACCTGAGCCACTTCGGTAACGCGGATGTTGTCGCGGCCCGGATAGGTGCTCATGCGTCCGGAGGCGAATACACCGGTCTTGTGAACAACGTCGCGTGGCGCAAAACCCGCATGCTCCAGAGCGTGCCAGACGGTTTGCAGGAACAGTCGTTGTTGCGGATCGATGGACTCGGCTTCCTGACGCGAATAGCCGAACAGCGCGGCATCGAACCGGTCAGGGTTATCGATGGTCGAGGCCACATTGACGAAATCGGGGTTGTCGATCAGCGCCGGGTCCAACCCGGCGGCCAGCAGTTCTTCACGGCTGAAACGGCGGCTGCATTCGCGGCCATTCAGTAAATTCTGCCAGTACTCGTTACTGTCGCTGGCGCCGGGGAAGCGGCAAGCCAGACCAATGACGGCGATGGGTTCACTGGTGCCGTAGAACTCTTCAAAGGTGTGCATGAATGACCTCTTGGGCAGGAGCGTTAGACGAAGTGGATGAAGCGCGTTCAAGGCGGCGACGCAGCCGCAACGCAGGCCATAGAGAAAGGCAGGCAATGGCCGCCAGAATGGCCAGCAACGCTGGATAGCCCAGGTGATGGGCGACTTGCAGGGCGGCCATGGAACCGAGCATGGCAATGGCAGCATCCACCGATTGCAGCAGGGCATAGTCCGAGGCCGGTTGGTGCGCTCGTACGACGCCCATCAACAGGTTGTAGAGCGTGACAAAGCTGATGGCCGCCGCGACATTGACCAGCGCGAACAGCGCCAGCCAGGCCGTGAGGCTGTAGAGCGTGGCGCCCAGCGCCGCCGCCACGGCAATCGCGGCGTGGATGGCCATGGCGGGCAGCAGGCAACGCCAGGCGCCGAAACGCTTGGCCAGCCAGCCGCCGAGGAATACGCCAAGAGCGCTGGCGAGGGTGCCGTACAACGTTGTTACAAAACCCAGGTCCGCGAGACTCAAGCCTTGATCCAGCAAGAGCACGGTTTGTACGGTCATCAGGCCGCGCATTGCCAGGTAGTAGATGGCGGTCAGGCAGAGCGCAGGCCACAGGGCCGTGAAGCTGCTGAGGTCCAGCCTTGGAGGTCGCGTTGGTTCAGTGCTGACCGTGCTGGCCGGTAGCAGGCTCACCGGCAATAACAGCAACAGTGAAACCGCCGCCATCCCGGTAAAGCCCGCACGCCAGCCCCAGTGCTCGGCCAGGTACAGAAACACGAACGAGCCGAACACCACGCCCAGATAACTGCCGCCCACTTGCGCGGTATTGGCGAACGGACGACTGGCTGCATCGCAAGTGGTAATGGTGATGCCGTCGGCATAGATGTCATGACTGGCCGAGAGCAACGCCAGCAACATCAGGCCGGCCATGATCGGGTAGATCGAATGCTCCGGTGCCAGAAAGCCGAGCGTCAGCAGGGTCACCGCCATGCACAGTTGCAGGATCACCAGGCTGCCCAGGTAGCGATTGCCGCGCAGGGGGATGCTGTGGCGTTCGCACCAGGGTGCCCAGAGAAACTTGCCGACCCAGGGCAGGAACGTCAGCGACAGCAAACTGAGGCTGGCAAGGTCCAGCCCCTTATGACGGAAGTAGCCGACCACCCCTTGCAGCATCAAGGCCGTGAGCATGCCTTGATGCAGGTAGTAACACCAATAAGGCAGATAGCGGCTCATGAAGCACTCCCGATGCGACGTAAGCGCCTGGCATTGCGCTGGGTCAACTGGGTACGACGCGCCTGTTCCAGGTCTTCGCTGACTGGCGCTGTCTGGCTCAGGTGCAAGGCCAGCGCATGGGCATTGGGGTAGCCGAACAGATCCGTGACTTGCAGTTGCGGATAGCCCGATTGAGTCAGACGGATATGCAACTGCACCAGCTTCAGGGAGCTGGCGCCCGCATCGAAGAAGTTCTGCCGGGCGTCGTGCAGTTTCAGCCCCATCACTTCACTGAAGCTCTGGCGGATCTGCTCGACGATCTGCTCATCGACCTGGCTGCCGGTGTCCACCGGCGTCGGTACTGGCAGTGCGCGGGGCAGGGTGGCGATTGAGGCCCCTGCCTGTTTGCGCGCCACCAGTTGCTCCAGCGGCAAGGCCCATGCCTGCGGTTGTTCGGCCAACTGATGCAACAGGGCAACATACTGGGTGAACATGGCGCGCAGCATGGCGGGCTCGAACAGCGCTTCGACCGCATCCCAGTTCAGGCACAGGTCGCCCTCCGACTCGTAGACCTGATGATCCAGCCAGATCTGTGGCGTCTGGGAAATGCCCCAGACCGGTTTGAGCCAGGACGACTCGGCCATGAAGCGGCCTTTGTCGAAGCCCAGCGCGCTGGTGAACACCACCGGCATCTGCGCGGCAGCCATACCGTTGCGCCTGGCCAGCTCACGCATCACCCGGATGGCCGAGTGATCCCGCTGGGCCAGGTCGCGCCAGAGCCGCTGTTGCAGGCGTTGAGCGCTGCCGAGCCACTGGCCGGTCGGTTGCCAGGCCAGCAACAGCAATGACGTGAAGTCGCCCAGTACCCGGTCGATGTGCGGGTGCAACGGCTGACGGTCGAACAGCGTCAGGTTCAGGGTCAGTTCACGCTCGCTGCTCCAGGCCGAAAGCACGGCGGCGAATGCACTGAGCAGCAGGCCTGAAGGCGTCAACTGGTGCTGGTGTGCCTGGGCTTTCAGGCGTTCCCAGGTGTCTGCCGGAATCCGTTCGGCCAGACGCACGAAGCGTGGCGTGCCGACTTCGCTCGGGTCCTGGCGCAATGGCAGGCGCGGCGCGGACGGCAGACTGTCCAGACGGCGCTGCCAGTAGGCCTGGGCGTTGACGGCCTCGCGTTGCTCGGCACGCAGGCACTGGTAATCCCTGAAGCCGATATCGATAGGCTCCAGTTCGCGGTCGGGTTGCTGATACAGCACTTCCAGTTCGGCCAGCAGAATCTGCATGCTCATACCGTCGAGCAACAGGTTGTCCAGGCTGATGAACACGCTGCTGTGCGTGCCGCCATCCTCGGCGATTTGCACATCGAACAATGGCCATTGTTCCGGGTTCAGCACTTGATGCGACAGGCGATCACGCAGCGCCAGGGTTTCCGGGGCCTGCAGCGAGCTGACGCGGTGACGTTGCGGCACAAAGGCGGGAACCTGCTCCAGCACTTGCATGCGCCCGTCACGCACCACTGCGCGCAGTGTGTCGTGGCGGTCGATCAACTGCTGCCAGACCGACTCGAAGCGCTGGATATCCAGTTGCTCGACGTTGAACTCGACAAAGAAATGCGCACCTACGCCGCCCAGTACGAAACCGGGCTGGCGACCCACCAGGTAGGCTTCCTGCACATCGCTCAAGGCAAAAGGTTGATAGCGGCCAGCGGGATCATGTTGCAGGGTTGTCGCAGGCGCGCTGTTGTCGGCGACCAGAGTGGCCGCGAACGCTTGCAGACCCGGGAAGTTGAACAGGTCATCGAGCCGGGCGCGATAGCCATGCTTGCCCAGTTCGCCGATCAGTCGGGTGGCCAGCAGAGAGTCGCCGCCCAGCTGGAAGAACTGGCTTTGGCAATGGACCGGACCGGTCTGCAACAGCTCTTCCCAGAGACGGGCCAGCAATTGCTCGCGGTCGGTGCTCGGGGCCTGAGTGTCGTCGAGGATTTCGACGGCAGGCTTGCAGAGCTGGGCTAGAGTCTTGTGGTCGATCTTGCCATTGGCTGTCAGGGGCAGGGCGTCGAGAAAGTACAGGCGCTGGGGGATCATATAGCCGGGCAGTTCGCCGGCCAGTGCCTTGGCCAGTCGTGCCGCGTCCGGTTTTTGCAGAGTGTCGCTGGCGCGCAGCACCAGACGTTGCACATCGCCCAGGCGATCGGCATGACCGCTGCTCAATCCGGCCTGAGCCAGCAGGGTTTGCCAGTGGGCCGTATCGTGCAGTTGTTGCGCGGCGCTCTGACCTTCGCTGAGCAGGTCGGCACTGACCAGGGCCAGCGGGGAAGCCTGCGCCAGTTCCAGCACACAGACAGCGGCGCCCGGCGCACAGAGTTTCAGCCAGCGTTGGAGTGCCAGCTCCGGCTGGTCGATGCGGTGCAACTGGTTATTGATCAACAAGACATCGGCGCTGTGGCGCAGGGTCTGGAGTTCGGCATCGGTGTCGCGACAGGCTTTGCCATGGGCAAAGCGGGCCAGACGTTCCCGGGCTTTGAGGACCAGCGCCTGGGACTCATCGATAGCCGTGTATTGCACCTGGGTGGCGCTCAGACGCTCCAGCAGATGAACGGCGGCCACGGCGCTGCGGGCACCGGCTTCGATCAGTCGCACGGGGCGTTGCAGACGCTGGCTCAGGCGGGCAATGGAGGTCGCCAGTTGTTCGAGGGCGGCGCTGCTGCCAGCGCTTTGCATCAACAGATGTTCGGGGGACCAGTAAGGGTGATCGAGCAAGGTCCGGGCATTGCGTTGGCCGCGCAGGATATCGCTGAGTGCGTCGTGGTGAGCGTTCAACGCTTCCTTGAGGGCGTAAGTCGAATCGTTGTCGGCGTTGCTGACCGATTCGGCGCTGTGTGTGCGCTGCCATTGTCCATCGGCATTGCAGTGCAGGCGGCCCTGGGTGCTCAACTCGTCCAGCCAGCGGCCCAACAGCGCCCGCCATTGTTCCTGAGCGCCATAGGTTTGCAGGGCCGCGTCGAGGCTGACCGGCGTGCTGAAGTCCAGGCCGTTGAGGGCCAGGTGCTGGATCAGAAAGTCAGCCAGCAGAGCATCTTGCGAGGTCGATAGCTCAGCAAGGCAAGGAGACGTCAGCCAGTCGCAATAGTCGGTCGGTGTGTGCGGGTCGGCTTCGACCGGGCTGCACAGGCTTGAACCCTGCGGCACGACAAAGGCCACCAGACTTTTTTCCCGTTCGCCCAGTGCCATGCTGATGGCACTCTTGACGCCTTCCAGACGGTTGAACGCTGCGTCGATCTCGCCCAGTTCGATGCGATAGCCGCCGACCTTGACCTGCTTGTCGCGACGGCCGAGGAATTCCAGGGTACCGTCGGGCCAGTAGCAGCCCATGTCGCCGGTGCGATACCAGCGTGCGCCGTCCACTTCGACGAATTGACGGGCGCTGCGCTCGATGTCGTTGAAGTAGCCTTGTGCGACGCCGATACCGCCGATCCACAGCTCCCCCGCAACCCAGTCGGGGCAGTCGCGGCCCAGCTCATCCACCACGCGATAGCTCTGGTTGGCCAGCGGCTGGCCGTAGGGAATCGAGCGCCAATTCGGCTCGACACGCGCCACGGTGCAGGTGTTGGACCAGATCGCCGCTTCCGTCGCACCGCCCATGGCCACGAACTCGCCGTCGGCGCGGTACTGGTGATAGCGCTCGGGCAGGTCCAGGCCGATCCAGTCGCCGGACAGCATGACCACCCGCAGATGCGCCGGGCTGTTCAGCTCGAAGCCTTCGCTGTAGGTCAGCAGCATGTCGAACAGGGCAGGTACGCTGTTCCATAGCGTGATGCCGTGTTTCACGATCAGGTCGCACCACAGCGCAGGATCACGGCGCTGCTGCTCGTTGACCAACACCACCGAAGCGCCTGAACCGAGCACGCCGAAGATGTCGTAGACCGACAGGTCGAAATGCAGCGCCGAGAGGGCCAGTACCCGGTCGTTTTCGTCGACTTGATGGCGCTGGCTGATATCCACGCAGGTGTTCAGGGCGCTCTGATGGCTGATGACCACGCCTTTGGGTTCGCCGGTGGAACCTGAGGTGTAGATGATGTAGGCCGGTTGTTGCACATCCACGGCCACTTGCTGAAACAGCGGTTCACCGAGGATTGCCTGCTGCCAGTCGAGACGGTTGTCGATTTCGTTTTCGCGAGGTTCGTCCGCGCTGGTCAGCACGCACTTGACCCCGGCACCTTTATAGATTCCCAGACGTCGCGCCAGCGGTTGATCAGGCGGCACGGGAACGTAAATGGCTCCGGCCTTGAGAATGCCCAGTACGGCAATGATCTGGCCGATATCCTTGAACATGCTGACCGCGACCGTATCGCCTGCGCTCACGCCTCGGGCTTGCAGGCTGCCGGCAAGGCGACTGGCCTGATCGATCAACTGGGCAAAACTCAACTGACGCTCGCCCTGAATCAGCGCGATGGCATCTGGACGGTGTACGGCCTGGGCGAAAACAGCGTCGTGCAGCAGGCCGGCAGGCACAGGACGCGCCGTGGCGTTCGCCAGCTCGCGGACCACGCGCTGGGTGGCAGGCATCAGTTCCGGCAGCGGACGTGACCAGCCGCTCGGGTCAGCAATCAAGGCCAGCACCTGCTCGAAATAGACCTCGAACAGCGTGTCGGTCAGCCCTTTGGGGAACAGGTCGTTGTTGCTGTCCCATTGCAGCATGATCTGGCCACGGTGCTCGAACGCCAGGTGGTCGATCCACACCTGCGGGGTCTGGGAAATGCCCCAGCCCGGTTCGCCGATGGAGCTTGCTTCGGCTTCGCCATACAGCGGGCGTCCCAGATTGCTGGTGAACACCAACGGCGCACCGTGGGGGTGGCGCTGGTGTTTCTTGAGTTCGCGCAGCACCTCGACGCCGGACCAGGCGCTGTGCTCATGGACCTCGGCAAACGTCCGCTGGTTGGCCAGTGCCAGTTCGGCAAAGGTCTGCCCGTCACATTCCACCGGTAACGGCAGGATATTGGTGAAGTCGGCAATCATGCCGGACACAGCCGGATGCAGTGGCTGACGGTCGAACAGGGTCAGGTTCAGCAGCAGTTTCTGTTGCCCGCTCCAGCGGCCCAGCACCGCGCTGAACAATGTGGCCAGCGCCATGGTCGGGGTTACGCCGTGGTTGCCGGCGTGCTCCTTGAAAACCTGCCATTGCCCGGCGTCCAGTTGTCCGCGGCGGCGGCTGATACGGACCTGTTCGATACGCTCGGGTTCTTGCGCCAAGGGCAGGATCGGGGCCAGCGGCAAATCGTCCAGACGTGCCATCCACCAGGCTTTGGCCTGTTCGATACGTGCCTGATCGTTGCGCTCGACCTGTGTCAGGTAACTGCAAAAGTCGTAATCGGTGGGCGAGGGTGGCAGCGGCTGGTCCGCTATCAGGGCAATCAGTTCCTCGAACAGCTGGTTGAAGCTGGCGGCATCGCAGACCAGCAGGTCGATATTGACCAGCAGCCGGTGTTTGCCTTCAGGCAGCAGGCACAACTGGAAGTCGAAGGTTTCACCGATCTCGACCTGCAGGCGACGATGGCCCAGTTGCTCACGCAATTGCAGGAGGGTTTGCTGGCGCGAAGCCTGGTCGTGCTGACGCAGGTCATGAACCTTCAGGCCCGGCCATGAGGCGTGTGGTTGCCATTGCTGGCGACCGTTGGCCAGAAAGCGGGTCTTGAGCATCGGATGGCGTTCGATCAGTTGATAGATCGCAGGCTCCAGCACCTGTGCTGTCAGCCCATGGCCATCGAATTCCTGATACAGATGGCAACCCACGCCGCCCAGTGGCTGCTCGCTGGAGCGGCCGACCAGATAAGCGTGCTGCACGGCGGTCAGCGGGAATGGCTGGCCATCGCTCATGCGCGGTAGCGGCTCTGTCGTTTGTGGTACAGCGGCACCCGGAGCTTTGGCGCGGGCATTGGTCAGCAGGTTTTGCCAGCCTTCCAGCGTCGGGTGGTCATAAAGCTCGCTCAAGGTCACCTTGAAGCCCAGGCGACGAAAGCGATTGAGCCAGGCCATCAGGTGCATTGAATCAAGGCCCAGCCGTAGAAGGTTGGCATCGCCTGGTAGCTGTTCGACGGGCAAGCGAAGTTGCTTGGCGATTTCATCAACCAGTGTTGCAGGGTCGAAGTCTTCAAGCGTTGTGCCGCGCGTAGTCGAGGCTTTTCTGGTCGATGTGTACATGGTAAGACTCCATCCAGACAAGTACTCGTGCCGCGCAGGATTTGCGCGGCGCGTAGGGTTCAGGTGTTCAGGTTCCAGTGCCGTGCCCGGCTCTGCTGATTCCATAAATGTGCGTAAAGACCGTTCAGCTCCAGAAGCTCGTCGTGACGGCCCTGTTCGACGATGCGCCCGCGATCCATGACCAGAATCTGGTCGGCGTGCTGAATGTTGTGCAGACGGTGAGCGATGACCAGCACGGTGCGGTCACGCACCAGCGCATCCAGTCCCAGTTGAATAGCGGCTTCCGAGGACGGATCGACGCTGGAAGTGGCTTCATCGAGTAACAGGATCGGGCTGTTCTTGAGCAGGGCGCGGGCAATCGAAAGGCGCTGGCGTTCACCCCCTGAAAGCCTGCCGCCGTTTTCGCCGATTCGTGTGGCGTAACCGTCTGGCAGGGCTTCGATAAAATCGTGGGCCTGGGCAAGGCGTGCGGCGTGGATGACTTCCTGCTCGCTTGCGTCGGGCTTGCCGACCAGCAGGTTGTCGAGCACGGTGCCGGAGAACAGCGTGACGTCCTGGAAGACCATGGCGATGTGTTCTTGCAGGCAATGGCTGCCAATCTCACGGGCCTCGATGCCGCCAATCTGCAATTGGCCGCTGTCGATGTCCCAGAGCCTTGCGACCAGATGCGCCAGGGTGCTTTTGCCTGCTCCGCTCGGGCCGACCAGTGCGGTCAGGGTGCCCGCTGGCAGGTGGCAGGAAATACCGTCGATCACCGTCGATTCACGCTCGGCGTAGCTGAAGCGCACATTCTTGAGTTCGATGTCGAAGTGCCGGGGTTTGCGTGGCGTGGACGGCTCCGGCATCGGCGCCTGTTCCAGCAACTGCTCGGTGCGGGTCAGCGCCAGATGGCCGAAGCGCAGCAGCAGGGTGGAGAAACCCAGGTCGATGGCCTGGCGATACAGCGGCAGGGACAGCACGGTAAAGATGAGCAGGTTTTCGATACTCAACTGCCCTTTGAGCAGCAGGTTGCAGCCCAGCAGCACCATCAGGATGAAACCGGCTTCGATCACCAGCCCGAACAGCCCGACCCAGGGTGCCGGTTTCAGTTCGATGCTGACCATTGCCTGATGTTGCGCATCCATCACTTTGTTCAAGCGTTGCAGGGCGCTGCCGAACCGGCCGAAGCTGCGGATCACCGCAATGCCTTGAATGTATTCCTGCAACGCTGCCTGGGTGCGGTTGTTATTGGTGAGCATGCGGTCGGCATGCACCAGGGTCTTGCGGATCGCCACATAGATGGCCAGGCAGGCCAATGGCAGCATGGCCAGTACGGCGCAGGCCAGCACGGGTTCCAGCCAGAACAGGAAGATCAGGAGAAAGGCCAGCTTCGCAAGCGACAGGGCGAAGACGCCGAGAAAGTGTGACCAGAGATGCTCTACCAGTGCCAGGTCACCGGTGACCCGAGCGCTGATTTCGCCGCTGTGGGTCTTGCCGAACCAGCCAAGAGGCAGCTTTTGCAGATGGTCCACAAGGCGAATGCGGGCGTTGGCCATCATGGCGTAGGCACCCGTGAAGATCAGCGGGGTGCCGATTGCACCGGTGACGATTCGGGCAATCAGGCAGGCGAGCATCGCCAGTGCCAGCCCGATCACGCTCAAGGTGGTGGCCGTGCCTTTGAGCAGGCTGTCGAGCAACCCGTACAACAAAGGGTAAGGCGCAGCGCTCAGCAGGCCTTCCAGCACTGCAAGGCGCAGGCCCTGATTCAGATGAGGGTCACGCTGGCCGGCCAGGCGTTCACCGGCTCGCATCAGATTGGCGATCATGCCGATACTCCTGTACTGCTCAGTTGCCATTGGCGAATACGTGTGTGGTCTTGCCAGAGCTGTCGATACAACGCGCAGTTTTCAAGCAGCTCTTCATGACGACCGGCGCCGCGCACTTGCCCTTGATCCAGCACGACGATGCGCTGGGCGGCAATCACGGTATGCAGGCGGTGGGCGATCATCAGCACCGTGCGGCCTCGACACAGATTGGCCAGTGCTTCCTGGATCAGCGCTTCGTTTTCGCTGTCGGCATAGGCGGTGGCTTCATCAAGAATCAGCACCGGAGCGTTCTTGAGCAGGGCGCGTGCGATGGACAGCCGCTGGCGTTCGCCACCGGACAGTTGCGCGCCGCCTTCGCCGATCCGGGTCTGATAGCCCTGTGGCAGACGCTGAATGAAATCGTGAGCGCAGGCGGCGCGGGTTGCGGCCTCGACGCTGGCCTGATCGGCATCGGGCCTGGCCAGCAGCAGGTTGTCGAGCACTGTGCCGTCGAACAGGTGAACCTGCTGGAATACCGACGCGACCCGTTCGAGCAAGGCTTCCAGCGGCCAGTCACGCAGGTCCGTTCCGCCCAGAGTGATACTGCCGCTGTCGGCATCGAACAGGCGGCAAACCAGTTGCGCTATGGTGCTCTTGCCGGAGCCGCTGGGGCCGACCAGCGCTGTCAACTGGCCCGCCTGGGCGCTGAAGCTGACCTGGTTCAGGGCTTTTCTTTCGCCATAGGCGTGGGAGACGTTTTCCAGACGCAGGTCCAGTGGCGCATCGGGGATGCGGGCGTCCGGGTTTTCGCTCATCGCCGGGCTGAGCAACACCGCGTTGATACGGGCCAGTGCCGCATTGCGCTGTACCTGATCGCCGAGCATGTAGGTCAGGCGCAGCAGTGGCATCAGTACGGCGGGAGCGAGAAGCAGAAACAACAGCAATGTTTCCAGGGTGATCTTGCCTGCCAGCAGCAGCCAGGCACCCAGCGGCGCCACGATGATCAGGTTGGCGCTGAGCAGGCCCGAGAACACCACCCAGAACAGCGAACTCTTGCGGGCAAACCCGGCCACCCACTCAGCGGCACCGCGAATGTCCTTGCTCAGTGTGCCGAAGCGCAGGCTGGTCAGGCCGAAGCTTTTCACGACCTGGATACCTTGCAGGTACTCGCTGAAGCTCTGGGAAATCTGCTGTTGCAGGCTTTGCCATTTGGCCATGCGTTCGGCCGAGCCCTTGACCATCAGCATCTGCGCCATAAAGGCCAGGGGCAGCGGGGCAATACAGGCCAGTGCCAGTCGCCAGTCGATGCAAAGCAGCACGATCAGGGTCAGCGGCGGCATTACGGCGGCGGCTATGGAGTCGGGGAGTGAGTGAGCAAAAAAGCCTTCAAGAGAGCCGACGTCGTCGTTGATGGTGCGACGCAGGTCCGTGCTGCTGTTCTTGTTGAAGAAGCTCAAGGGGACTTCGCCCAGATGCCGGGCGATACGGCTGCGCAACTGGCGTAATAGCTCGAAGGCCGCCAGGTGGGCGGTTACATGGCTGACGGTCATGATCAGCCAGCGCAGCAGAACGGCAAAAAGCGCTGCCAGCCCCCAGCCCAGGGCGGCTTCGGCATTGGGGGCGGTATTGAGCAGCATCTGCGCAATCTTGTAGATACACCACAGCGGCACCAGGCTGAGCAGGGTCGAGGCCACGGCGCAACCGATGGCGATGGCAAACAGTGTGGGTGCCAGTTTCAGTAGCCCGGTATGGCTCAAGGGCTCGGTTGTGGTCGTGCCGACAGTGTCGTGTTGTGGGCTCATTCAGAACTCCTGTGGGTTTCTGTGCTTTTCAGGAGGGTGCACGGGGCCAGGCTGACGGCTGAAGGGCCGTGGCCACGGGTTATTCCGTTGAAAGAGCGAAGCGCTTGTCGGCTTCGCTCGTTACACCTTTCCCGACGTGTCTCGCGTCAGAAGGTTATTTTGGTGCTCACGCCCAGTTCGCGGCCTTGGCCGGGTTGACTGAACTGGGCGCCGGAGGTGATGTAGGAGTAGGTGCGATAGTCCTTGTCCCCCAGGTTGTTGCCGTACAGCGCCAGTTCCAGGTCCGGTTTGGGCAGCCAGGAAAGGCGGGCGTCCACCAGGCTGTAACCGCCTTGCGAGACTTCGTTGTCCACATCGAAGTAGTGCTGGCCGGTGTAGCTGATGCCGACACTCGGGCGCAGCTCGCCCAGCAGGTTATCGAAGTAGAAACTGCGTTCTGCCGAGGCACGCAAGGTGCGTCCGGGCGTGTAGGTCAGGCTGTTGCCCTGACGGTCGGAGTCCAGCAGGCGGTTACGGTTGACGGTGCCGGCCAGACGAATCAGGGTGGCTTCGTCGGCGCGCCAGTCCAGAGACATTTCCGCGCCTTCGCTGCGGGCCTTGCCGATGTTGCTCAAGGCCTGGGTACCGGTGCCTGCGGCGCCGATGAACTGCTGCACATCGTCGATATCGATGCGGTACAGCGCCGCATTCAGCCAGAGACGCTTGTCCAGCAGGCTGGATTTGACGCCGACTTCCATGTTCAGCGATTTTTCCGGCGAGTACGCCACCGAGTCGGAAGTGATCGAGCCAATGCGGTTGTAGCCACCGGCCTTGAAGCCTTTGCTGACCGATGCGTACAGGCGGGTATCGGGCGTTACCTGGAAGCCCAGCGCCACTTTGGGCGTGGTGCTGGTGAAGGTGTCGTTGCCTTTATAGACGAAGCCCGGTGTGAACAGCGCGTCCACCTGGTTGTAGGTGGTTTCGGCCTTTTCCTCGCTGTGACGGGCGCCCAGGGTCAGGTCCCAGCGCGGCGCCAGGTGCCAGATGAACTCGCCGAACACGGCTTTTTCGGTGTTCTCGATGCGGCTGTCGGCTGCGCCATACACGCCGAACAGCGGGGCGCCAGCGTCTGGAGTCCGTTCTGAATGGCTGCGGCTCTTCTGCCAGTACAGGCCGCCGACCGCATCCCAGGCACGGTCTTCACCCTGTGTGGAAAGGCGCAGTTCCTGGCTGACGGTGCGCTGAGCTTCCGGCCAGAGAAAACCCATGTCGCCGAACAGACGCTCGTGACGGTAATTCTGCAGGGACGTGATGGACGTCAATTTCAGCGAGTCGCTGAGGTTCCAGTCAATGCTTGCGCTGCTGGTTTCCACCCGGCGCACGTAGACCGATTCCATCAACGGCACGCTGGCCCGGCGCTTCTCATAGGTTTCGTCGGCCAGATATTGCTCGTTGTAGGACGTTAGCCGGTCACGGGCATAGGCCAGTTTCAGACTGAAGTCTTCGTTGGGCCTGAAGGTCAGTGCGACATTGCCGCCACCGTTGTCGCTGTCGCCATGATGTTCGCTGCGGGTCAGCTCGCCATCGGTATCATCGTGGTAGACCGTGCCCTGGATGAACAGCTTGTCCGCAACCAGTGGTGCCGAGCCGCTGACGGCGACTTGTTGGTGCAGGTTGCTGAAGCGGCTTTGTATCGTCGCCGTCGGTGTGTTGTCCGGCTGGCGGGTAATGATGTTTAGCGCACCGGCATGGGCGTTGCGTCCGTACAGGGTGCCTTGCGGCCCTTTGAGCAGTTCGATGTGTTCGACGTCGAGTAGTTGCTGATTGAAGGTGCCCAGGTATTGCGGGACGCCATCGACGTAGATTGCCACTGGCGCGTTGTAAGGGTCCGAAGACGAAATGCCGCGCATGCTCAGGCTCGGGAACACGCCGGCACCGGTATTACGCACCAGCAGTTCGGGGAATACTCTTTCCAGCTCGCCGCTGTTATAGACGTTGGCACGCTCAAGGTCAGTCTCACTGGCAACCGAAAGCGCCAGATCGGTCTGATCCTGGGCCTGGGTTCGCTTGCTGGCAGTCACTTGCATTTCCGGCAAGTTCAGAACATCGTCCGCCAGAACCTGGCCGGATAGGGCGAGCGTGATCGCCAGACTGAGGGTAGAGCGCTGCATGGGAAGACTCGGCTGGTAAGTGGAAGCCGCTATCTTCTGGTTATGGTTATGTTGTTGCGCGTGCGATCGGGGTATAAATGCGCGCAATCGGCACTATAGTTGATAAGTGTTATCATTTGAGTCTGATTCCCAAAAGAGTGTGTGCCCATGAGCCTTAATCATTACCGCGCTGATTATGAATTGCCCAAGGTGCTCACCGAGGAGGTGGGGGACGAACTCGACATCCGCCTGATCGAATGGCAGGTCGATGAAGACCGGCATCTGGATGCCTCTTGCGAGGCATCGCTGACAGTGTCCTATCACGCCAATTGCGCGGGCTGGCGAAGTTTTGCCGATACCTCACCCTTGAGTTGGCGCGAGGATCACTGTTGTCTGTTTCACTCTACGGTGCCGCTGCAGGGCGTGGGCTTTGTTCCGGCGGGGACGCGCTGGCGCGGGGTGAATATCAGCTTCGCCGCTCACCGGCTGGGCATGCTGGACCTGGCCACGCAACTGTTCGAGTACGACGGCCCATGGGAGAAAACCCGCACGGTGGACAGCGCAGCACGCCTGGCACAGTTTCCGGCACCTCACGTCGTCAGGCGTATCGGCCAGGAAATGCTGGGCTGTCGGCTGGAGGGCGTTGCCAGGGACTTGCTGTTGCGGGGCAAGGCCTATGAAATGCTCGGGCAACTGACTGCACATATCCAGGACCTTGCGCGGTTCACCGGGCTCAGTGCTGGTGGCCGTGATCTGGCCCGTGTGGAGCGTGCGCGCAAGCTGCTTGAGGCTCATCCGGAACAGGACTGGACCATCGAGTCACTGGCTCAGTGTGTGGAACTCAATACCAAGAAACTCAAGCAGGGCTTTCGTGACGTCTATGACAGCGGCGTGTACGGCTATCTGCAGAAAGTCCGTATCGAGCGGGCCGCGCAATTGCTCAAGCAGCGGGGATCGGTCAGCGAAGTGGCGGCGGCAGTCGGGTATTCCAACGCCAGCCACTTCGCCAAGGTTTTTCGCCGCTACTACGGCATCAACCCGCTGCACTTCAGCACGCTGGCTGCCAATGGCATTGATGAGGTGGCGATCCGGGCCGGTGTCGATCCATTCTGATCCGCAAGACGTGCTTCAGAAGTCATAAGCGATCTTGCTGTACCAGAACCCGCCACCCGGATAGAACGGCGGGTTGCTGTAGAGGTTCAGACCATTGGCCGAAGGGATTGCGTTCTTGTCCGGGCGCACATTGAAAATGTTCGTGCCGCCTAGGCTGACCGTGATGTTTTCCTGGAGGGTATAGGACAGGTCCAGATCGGTAATCCATTTGGCGCCGAAGCTGCGGTCGCCACTCTCCAGTTGCTGCAGCGTCTTGACCTTGCCGTAACGGGTGGTCTGCAGGTTCACGCCCAGGTCGCCGAGGGTCCAGTTGGCACCCAGCACCCATTTGGTTTTTGGTTGCGCGTCGGTCAGATCGCCTTCCCGGGCACGGCCGACCCAGGTCAGGCTGCCGCCGGTGTTGTCGCCCAGGCCCTGTAAGGCTGAGGGCTCGCTCTTGACGTCGGTGATGATGGTCTTGTTGTAGTTGAATCCTGCGCTCCAGCGCACATCACCCAAGGCACCATAACGGCTGGAATGATCGAGCACGATATCCAGGCCGCGGGTGCGGGTGTCGAAAGCGTTGGCGTAATACGAGGTCCAGGTGCTGGTGTCGACGTTCTGGGCGGTGAGAATCGACGCCAGTGCCGGGCCATACAGGCTTTCGGTGCGTGCGATGCGGTCGGCAATCTCGATCCAGTACGCATCGACCGTCAGGCTGGTGCGCGGCGCCGGTTGCCAGGTCACGCCCAGGCCCAGGTTGCGGGACTTTTCCGGGTCCAGAGGTGTGGCGCCCAGCGCCTGGGCCAGGGACGAATTGACCGGCGCGATGCGGGTCACGGCGGGCACGACGGTACCGTCAGGGGCTGTACCCACCCGGTTATCGGAGATGCTGTAGCCGATCTGGGTCAGGGAGGGAGCCCGAAAGCCTGTGCCGATTGTGCCGCGCACCGCAAAAGTGTCGGTGAATTCGTAGCGGGAGTTGAGCTTGGCACTGAGGGTGTTGCCCGAGTCGTCATCGAAGTGCTCTGCGCGCAGGGCCAGGTCAATGAACAGTGGCTCGATGGGCGTGATGCCGAAGTCCACATAGGCTGCATAGTTGTTGCGTTTGATGCTGGTTGCATCCTGAGGCGAGATGACCGCCGCAGCCTGTGCGGCAATCGACGCCAACTGGCCTGCCAGCGGATTGGGCTGGCCATTGGGCAGCGAGGCCGGGAAACGATAGCCACCCACTTGATAGGCCTGTGCATCACCGGCGAAGGTCCGGAAGCGCTCCCAGCGATGTTCGAGCCCTGCGGAAACCTGCAACGGCACACCGAACACGCCGTCAAAGGCGCGGGTGATATCCAGGTTGTTGACCCACTGCTCGAAGCGATAGGTCGCCAGGTCATCGAACGAAGTCGGTGAAGCCGGACCCAGTGACGGGTTTATGGTCAGGTCACTGTATTGATGATTGTTGTTGCGTCCGTAGGTGGTGCTCAGGTCCCAGTTCCAGCCCAGGGATTCGCCTTTGGCACCGATCAGGTACTGGTAGTCGGTGTCGTCCAGATTGTTCTGCGGGTAGTAGCCGTCGGGGAACAGTTCCGGGATGTTGGCGTTACCATTGGGGTAGCGGAAGTAGTTATTGATGATGGCGTCGCGTTGGCCATAGGTGCCGTAGGAATACAGCTTTGTCTGATCATCCAGTGGCAGTTCGGCGTTGTAGGCCAGGTTGAAGGCCTTGATCTGCGGGTCGCCGTTCTTGACGGCTACCCGGTCCCAGGTCGCTTCCCGAGGGTCGCCGGGGAAATAGGCAGTATTGGTAGCCTTTTCATTCCAGCTGGCATCGCCGCGTTTGCGCGCATCGGCGGACAGGTGCAGGAAACCTCCATCCCCCAGCTCAAAGCCCTTGTCGCCCTCAAACTTGGTCACTTCGCCTTCGCCACTGTAGAGCTTTCCGTAGGTCACGCCCAGGTGGCCGCCCTGAGCGCTGGACTTGAGGATCACGTTGATCACGCCCGCAATGGCATCGGAGCCATATTGAGCGGCGGCGCTGTCCTTGAGGACTTCGATGCGCTCCACCGCGCTGACGGGGATCATGTCAATGTCCACCGAGTTGGCGCCGCTGCTGTCGGTGGAACCGTTGGCGGGCAGGGCGCTGTTATGGCGTCGCTTGCCGTTCACCAGCACCAATGTATAAGCCGGTGCCAGGCTGCGGTTGGACAAGGGGCGGATAGTGGAGTTGTAGCCGGCGACGTTGGTGCCGTAGTTGAACGAAGGCAGCAGCTTGGCGATGGCTTCGGTCAGATCGGCGCGGCCGGTCTTGAGCAGTTGTTCGCTGGTAACGATATCGATGGGCGCCGGGCTGTTGGTCACCGTGCGTTCGGTGCCGCGAATCCCGGTGGAGATGACCGTGACCTTGTCCAGGCGTGTGTCATTGCCGGTTTCTTCTGCTGCTTGCACGGGCGTTATCAAGCCCAGGCCGGCAAAGGCGATGCCTTTCAACAGATGAGGGGGCAGGGGCTTTCTGGCTGCGCGAGCAGTGGAGGCCATGGGGAGTGATCCTTGTCAGTTTCGAGAAGTTTTTCTGAGCCTCCACGGGTAAGGGTCGGTCTGTAAGCGGGAATATATGGTTATGAAACAGTCCTGTGAAAGTTCTTTTCGGTATAAGCTAATTATGAATTATTTGAATTTAAATATTGTTTATAGATAAATAAATTGCATTTTGTTCGAGGGGAATGAACCGTTCTCGAGCGGTCCTGGCATCCCTGTTGTGCTGCCTGCGCCACTTTGTCGCACCTCGGGTTGTGGCCCGTAACCGCACGCTTCATGCCTTTGCCTGCATGCCGTCCGTGGATTCGCGGTGTTCGACAGAGCGTGAGAGTGGTAGATTCGCCGCCATGAAATTCGTCCGAACTCACCGCTCGCTCATTGCCTGGATGCTGTATGGCTTCATCCTGTTCAATGGGTTCATGTGCAGCATCAGCCATGGGCAGATGCTGGGGACGTTTTCCTCTGTAGCAGCCGCCGATATCTGTGGCGATAACCCGGACACTTCCATGTCGATGGAAGGCCCGGACGAGGCCAGGCATTCACTGGTCATGCAACTGGCCATGCTGGACTGCACTTTTGCCGGCAAGCTGACCGGTTTCGTGGCGTTCTTCATCGGACTGGGCTGGCTGCTGCGCTCGCGCAATGTCAGGCTGCGTATCCCGCCGGGCCTGATGCGCGAGTCCTCCCGTCACACTTCGCCGGGGCTGGTGCCGCAGGCGCCCTGAAACCCCGTCTTGCGTTCACTGGTTGTCTGCAGCGCATCCGTTATGTGACGTGCTGCATGCCTTGCCTGTTTTCCTTCAAAGGACCGTAATGCATGACTCAATACCTGACCCGTCGCGAAGTGGTCGCGGGCCTCTCCTTGCTGAGCCTTGGCGTTCTGACCGGTTGCAATAACTCCAATGCCTTGCCGTTCAAGTACGGCAAGGATCTGAGCAACAAGATCATCGGGCGCAACTTCAGGCTGCGCAACACTCATGGCGACGTGCTGACCCTGTCGAATTTCCGGGGTTACATGCCGATGGTGTTCTTCGGCTTCACCCAATGTCCGGCGGTCTGCCCGACTGCGCTGGCCCGTGCCGCGCAGATCAAGAAGCTGATGGGCGCCGATGCCGATACCTTCCAGGTGGTGTTCATCACCCTGGACCCGGAGCGTGACACGCCGCAAGTCATCGAATCCTATGTAAAGGCTTTCGATCCAAGCTTTGTGGCACTGTCCGGCACCCTGGAAGAAACCGCGGCCACGGCCAAGGAATTCGGCGTGTTCTACGAGAAGGTGCCGCTGGGCGACACTTATACGATTTCCCACACCTCCACCAGCTATGTGTTCGATACCCGTGGCGTGTTGCGCCTTGGCCTGTCTCACTCGCTGTCCGCGCAGCAATGCGCAGAAGATTTGCTCACTTTGATGGAAGTATGCTGATGACTACTCTGATCCGTAATGCCCTGATCGCTACCCCGTGCAAAAGCCTGCTGCTGGCTCTGTCCATGCTGGGTGTCAGCCTTCAGGCCCATGCGCAGACCACCGTGGACGATGCCTGGGTGCGTGCCACGGTTGCCGGGCAGCCAGCGACCGGCGCTTTCATGAACATCACGTCGAGCACGGGCGGCAAGCTGGTTGAGGTCAGTTCGCCTGCTGCGAAAGACGTGCAGATCCATCAGATGAGCATGAAGAACGATGTGATGAACATGCAGCAGGTCAAATCCATCGACCTGCCGGCTGGCAAGACGGTTGTGCTGGACTCCAACGGCTATCACGTGATGCTCATGGGCCTGGTGGCTCAGGTGAAGGAGGGTGATCAGGTGCCGCTGACCCTGACCGTCGAGGACGAAAAGGGCGTCAAGGAGTCGATCAAGGTCAGCGCGCCTGTCAGGGCCCTGACGGCTCAGGGGCATTCCGGCCATGGCGATCATAGCGGTCATTGATTGAGGTTTACCCCAGTCTGCTCCAGGCCCCGCCATGTTCGTGCATGCCGGGGCTTTTTGATGGGTGAGGTTTTATATTCAATTTATGAATAACAGGAGAACTAAATATTCTTTTCAGGAACAAGCGCGATCATGGATGATTGCCCGGCGCTACCAAATTGGAAAGGTGACTGATACCAACAGAACCTGGATTTTTACTGAAAAAATGCAGGAGTGTATCAATGGGCAATGTCCAGACCGCAGCCAGTGCACATGAAGTGCCTTGGCGCCAAACGCCGAGCGGCGAATTGGTCGATCTGGGGCGTCCTTTTCGGGGACCCTTGGCGCAGTCGCGGTTGCAGCGCACGCCCAAGCCTGTTCTGGGACGTCGGGAAGGCATTCTGCTGGGTGCATTTGCCTTGGTGCTGCATGGTGCAGTGATTTACTGGCTGAGCCAGACTCCAACCCCTGTTCTGCCGATCGTCCCGCCGGAAATTCCGCCGATGACCATCGAATTTTCCCAGCCCGCGCCGCCCGTGGTTGAAACGCCGCCACCGCCGCCCGAGCCAATCGTTCAACCTGTGGTCGAGCCGCCGCCTCCCGTTGAGGATGAGCTGGCCGTCAAGCCACCGCCCAAGCCAAAACCCAAGCCGGTCGTCAAACCGCCGACTCCAAAGCCTGTTGCCAAGCCCGTTGAGCAGCCGCCCGCACCACCTGCACCGCCACAACCGGTTGCAGCGCCTGCGCCACCGGCACCGCCTGCGCCAGCACCCGTGACGCCGGCTTCGGCCAGCGCCGGTTACCTGCGCAATCCGGCTCCGGAATACCCATCGCTGGCCATGCGCCGCGGTTGGGAAGGGACGGTCCTGTTGCGAGTGCATGTACTGGCCAGCGGCAAACCGGGCGAGATCCAGATTCAGAAAAGCAGCGGTCGTGATTCGCTCGACGAAGCCGCAGTAACGGCAGTCAAGCGCTGGAGCTTCGTTCCCGCCAAGCAGGGCGATGTCGCCCAGGATGGCTGGGTCAGCGTGCCCATCGACTTCAAGATCAAATAAATAACGGTTTCAACGCTTCAATGCGAGCCACCTGACAAAAGGAGCATCGCAACACCAGAACCTGACGTATCAGCACAGCACGAGAGTACAGATCATGAATCTACTGGCATCCCCTTTTGAATCCATCGAACACGCCGTCATCTGGCTGCTGGTGGTCTTTTCCGTCGCGACCTGGGGCCTGGCCTTGCTCAAGGGCGTACAGTTTTCACGTCTGAAATCCCAGGATCGCAAGTTCCACAAGCAGTTCTGGGCGGCCTCCAGCCTGGATTCGGCCGCTGAACTGGCTCAGCAACAGCCTGGTGCTGCCGCTCGTGTTGCCCAGGCCGGTTATGCCGCCATCCAGGTTCATGAAGGCGGTCAGCAGACCGACCTGAGCCAGTCGATCAATCATCAGGATCGCCTGGAGCGCGCCTTGCGCCAGCAGATCGTGCGTGAACGTCGCTCGCTGGAAACCGGCCTGGCTGTTCTGGCCAGTATCGGCAGCACCTCGCCCTTCATCGGCCTGTTCGGTACGGTGTGGGGCATCATGACTGCACTTCAGGGCATCAGCGCAGCGGGTTCCGCCAGCCTGGAAACGGTGGCCGGTCCTATCGGTGCTGCACTGGTCGCTACCGGTGTCGGTATCGCGGTCGCGGTACCTGCGGTACTGGTTTACAACTACTTCCTGCGTCGCCTGAAACTGACTGCCGCCGACCTGGACGACTTTGCCCATGACTTCTACAGCCTGGCGCAGAAAAACTCTTTCCGTGTCCTGCTGCACCCGGTTCTGACCAAGAATGGCGCCGGTGCCGGCCAGAAAGTGAAGGAGGCGTCCTGATATGGCCTTCTCCACTCAAGACAATGATGAAGTGCTCAGCGAAATCAACGTAACGCCTCTGGTGGACGTGATGCTGGTACTGCTGGTGGTGTTCATCGTAACCGCGCCGCTGCTGACCAACTCGATCCCGATCAACCTGCCCAAGACCGAAGCGGTCGCTCCGGCAGAGCAGAAGGACCCGCTGGTAGTGAGCATTGACGGACAAGGCAAGGTGTTCATCAACAAGGACGAGATTCAGGCAGACCTGCTGGAAACCAACCTTCAGGCCGCCAAGGCCAAGGATGCGCAGGTTCGTGTGCAACTTCAGGCAGACAACGGCGTGAACTACGGCGAAGTAGCCCGCGCCATGGCCTCGATCGAACGTGCAGGCATCACCAAGTTGTCGGTGATTACTGCCAAATAGAGCAATACCCTTCAAGACAGTGAAGCCTTTAAGGTCGTACCCTCAGGTAGGTACGGCCTTTTTTTTGTGTGGTATTCAATGGTCTTTCGCGAATGAATTCGCTCCCGCACGGCGCGAATTCATTCGCGAAAGGGGTAGGACTCAATGAGCCCCAGCCGCCTTGTTCAGGTCGCTTTCTGCCCATTGGGTGTAGATACAGGCATCGGCTGTGGCCCAGCGGACGCGGACGGTATCACCGGCTTTCAGTTGCAAGCCGGTGGCTGAAAGCGCCTTGACGGTCATGGCGGTACCGCCTGAAGTGACGACCGCACAGGTCTGGCTTTCGCCCAGGAACAAGACTTCCGTCACCTTTGCCGTGACTTCGTTCCAGCCATGCTCCAGTGGGGTGGCTTCGGCCTGTTGAGTGCTCAGGGCCTGAGCTTTCTCCGGACGTATCATCAGCAACACGTCCTGATCGGTTTTCAGGCCTGAAGTCAGACGGATCGACAGGGGATTGCCTTCAAACGTCGCCACCGCATTGCCCTGTGCCTTGAGCTTCAGGAAGTTCGAGTTGCCCAGGAACGAGGCGACAAAGGCATTGGGCGGGTTCTGATAAAGGTCATAGCCGGTGCCCAGGCCGACGATCTTGCCATGGCTGAAGATCGCGATGCGCTGAGACAGGCGCATGGCTTCTTCCTGGTCGTGGGTCACGTAGACAATGGTGATGCCCAGGCGACGATGCAGTTGCCGCAGTTCATCCTGCAGGTCTTCACGCAGTTTCTTGTCCAGAGCGCCCAGAGGTTCGTCCATCAGCAGAATGCGTGGTTCGTAAACCAGCGCCCGGGCAATGGCCACACGTTGCTGCTGGCCGCCGGACAGTTGCGAAGGGCGGCGATGGGCGAATTGTTCCAGTTGCACCAGCTTGAGCATGGCGTCCACACGCTTGTCGCGCTCGGCCGCCGGCAGTTTGCGGATGGCCAGCGGGAAGGCGATGTTGTCGCGTACCGACAGGTGCGGAAACAGCGAATAGCGCTGGAACACCATGCCGATATCCCGCTTGTGGGGCGGCACGTTCACCAGGGATTTGCCACCTACCAGGATTTCTCCCGAGCTGGGTGTTTCAAACCCTGCCAGCATCGACAGTGTGGTGCTCTTGCCCGAGCCGCTGGAGCCCAGGAAGGTCAGGAACTCGCCGTCCTGGATATCCAGGTCGATATTGTCCACTGCAGCGAAATCGCCGTAATGCTTGTTCAGGTTGCACAGGCTGACCAGGGTTTTCGGGTCGTGTTGTGCGCTGTCTTTGATCACTGCACTCATGAGGTACTCCTGGCTTCGTTGCGGCGACGCAGGGTCGCGGCGATGAACATGACCAGCACCGACAGGGCGATCAGCAGCGTCGAAGCGACTGCAATGACCGGGGTCAGATCCTGACGCAAAGTGGTCCACATTTTGACGGGTAGGGTTTGCAGGGTCGGGCTGGCCATCATCACGCTCAGGACCACCTCGTCCCACGACACCAGGAACGCGAACAACGCGCCGGCGATCATGCCGGGACGAATGGCCGGAAAGGTGACCTTGATCACTGCCTGGATTCGCGATGCGCCGCAGATCACGGCGGCATCCTCGATGGACTGGTCAAACAGTTTCAGCGAGTTGATGATCGAGATGATGGTAAATGGCAGCGCCACGATCACATGGCTGACCACGAAGGAAAACAGCGTGCCGGTGTAGCCAAGCTTGAGAAACAGCGCATACACGGCCACGGCAATGATCACCAGCGGCACGATCATCGGCAGGGTAAAGATGCCGTACAGCATGTCACGGCCCGGAAAACGTCCACGCACCAGCGCAAAGGCTGTGGGCAGGCCCAGAGCGACGGCGCTGATGGTGGTCAGTACGGCGACCTTGAAGCTTGACATCGCCGCCTGCATCCATTCCGGATTGGAGAAGAACTGCTGATACCACTTCAGGGTCCAGCCCGGTGGCGGGAAGACCAGCCACTGGGATGAGCCGAACGAAAGCAGCACGATGAACAGGATCGGCAGCAACAGAAACAGCGCGATCACCCCGGTGGTCAGGTACAGACCGACCCGCAGGCGCGTGCTCATGGCATTGGGAGTCAGGAGCATGGCTTACCTCGCATTGCTGGCGCCGACCGGGGATTCCGGCTGGAGCTTGAGATAGAAGTAGAACAGCACCAGAGTAATCAGGATCAGCAGTGCGGCTGCGGCACTGGCCAGTCCCCAGTTCAGGAAGGACTGCACCTGCTGGACGATGAACTCGGGCAGCATCATGTTCTGTGCGCCACCCAGCAGAGCGGGGGTGACGTAGTAACCCAGGGACATCACAAACACCATCAGACCACCGGAAAACAGCCCCGAGCGGCACAGTGGCAGGAACACCCTGAAGAAGTTGGTCCACGGGCTTGCACCGCAGATGGAGCCGGCCTGCAACACCATCGGGTCAATGGCCTGCATGGTCGCCTGCAACGGCAGCACGATGAACGGAATCATGATGTAGCTCATGCCGATCACCACGCCTGTGAGGTTATGCACCATCTCCAGCGGCTGATCGATGATGCCCATGGCCATCAGTGTCTTGTTGATGACCCCTGAAGCCTGGAGCAATACCAGCCAGGAGTAGGTGCGGGCCAGCAGGCTGGTCCACATCGACAGCAGCACGATATTGAGAATCCAGCGGCCCCAGCCGCGTGGCACAAGGGTGATCGCCCAGGCCAGCGGGAAACCCAGCAGCACACTGAACAGGGTGACCAGACCCGCCACCGAGAACGTGTTGAACAACACCCTGGCGTAGGCGGAGTTGGCGAACAGTTGTTCGTAGTTGCCCAGGCCCGGAGTGGGTTCCAGCACACCGCGAAGCAACAGGCCTATCAGTGGTGCGAAGAAAAAAAGCCCCAGAAAGAGCAGTGCCGGGAGCAGGTTGCGACTGCCGCGCCAGCGTTGTGACAAAGACGTTTTTGGCTGCATCTTCACTGCCTTGGTGCAAGCCGCGCCAGCGGTGCTTGACGCACCACCGGCCGGGTTGGGTTGACGGGAAGCAATAGCCGTCATTTTTACTTGACCAGCCATTCGTTCCACCGTGTCGCAATGTCAGAGCCGTTCTTGGCCCAGTATGCGAAGTCGAGAGTGATCTGGTCTGATGCATAGGCGGTCGGCAGGTTCGGCGCCAGCGTCGAATCCAGGCGCGGTATGCTGTCCAGGTTGACCGGTGCATAGGCGCTCAGGTTCGAGAAGTCGGCCTGGCCTTTGGGGCTGGTCGCTTCGGCGATGAACTTCATGGCAGCTTCCTTGTTCTTGGCGCCTTTGGGGACGACCAGGAAATCAGCCATGACCAGGTTCTGCTTCCAGCTCACACCCACTGGAGCGCCATCCTGTTGCAGGGCGTAGACGCGACCGTTCCACATCTGGCCCATGGACGCTTCACCCGAAGCCAGCAGTTGCTGGGATTGAGCGCCGCCGCCCCACCAGACGATGTCTTTCTTGATGGTGTCGAGTTTCTTGAAGGCGCGGTCCAGATCCAGCGGGTAGAGCTTGTCAGGGGCTACGCCATCGGCCAGCAGTGCCAGCTCAAGTACGCCGGGGCTCGGCCATTTGTACAGGGCGCGTTTGCCGGGGTAGGTCTTGGTGTCGAACATGGCAGACCAGTCTTGCGGGGTTTTGGCGCCTACCTTGCTTTCGTTGTAGCCCAGTACGAAGGAGAAGAAGAACGAGCCGGCGCCGTGGTCAGACACAAAGCGAGGGTCGATCCGGTCACGCTTGATGGTGGTGAAATCGAGGGGTTCAAGCAGGCCTTCGCTGGCGGCACGCAGGGCGAAGTCGGCTTCCACATCCACGACATCCCATTGCACGTTGCCGCTTTCAACCATGGCCTTCAGTTTGCCGTAGTCGGTAGGGCCATCCAGCACAACGTTGATACCGCTGGCTTTGGTGAAAGGCGTTGCCCAGGCCTGCTTCTGTGCGTCCTGGGTAGAACCACCCCAACTGACGAAGTTGACGCTTTCAGCGGCCATGGCTGTGAGACTCGAGATAGCCAAAATGCCGGCAGCAAGAGCTGCAGTTGCTCGTTTGTTCAACACCATTTTCACGCCCTCATTTGTTGTGTTTTGAGCGGGCTTTTTTTGCCCGCGTATTCGGGAGCAGTAGGTCCAGAGGACCGGAGAAACTGGCGACCGTGTCGGGCACTGTTGTTAGCCTTATCCCTTGGCGGGGGCACCTGACAAAACCTTCGGTCTACGGAATGTCATATTATGGTATTCCAAACTTTGTGCAAGTATTTTGCCCTGTCGGAACCTGTTCATTTTGCTTTTTTTACCGGTGAAAACCTTGTTTTACGGGGGTGAACGTCTCTTCTTCAGCGTTGTTGCCTGCCTCCTTTCAGCACTGAAATCAGCCAGTAAAGGGAATACTTTCAACCACTTCCAGATCGTATCCGGTCAGTCCTGCGTATTTGAGAGGAGGGCCCAGATGGCGTAGTTTGCCCACGCCAAGGTCTTGCAGAATCTGTGCGCCAGTGCCGACTTCAGAATAAATGCGCGACTGGGAACGGGTGTACTGACGCGGCGGCTGGGTAAGTTGCGGGATACGCTCCAGCAGTGCCTGGGAGGACTCGTGATTGGCCAGTACCACGACCACGCCGCGACCTTCTTCGGCGACTTTCTGCAGGGCGGCCCACAGGGTCCAGTTCGCTGGGCCCGTGTACTCGGCACCTACCAGGTCGCGCAGTGGATCAACCACGTGTACTCGCACCAAGGTCGGGTAATCGCGCTGGATGTCGCCCATGACCATGGCCATGTGTACACCACCTTCGATCCGGTCCTCGTAGCTGAACAGGCGGAAGGTTCCATGAACCGTGGGCAACTCGCGTTCGCCGATGCGTACCACAGTGTGTTCGGTGCTCAGGCGGTAATGGATCAGGTCGGCAATGGTGCCGATGCGGATACCATGTTTTTCGGCGAACAGTTCCAGATCGGGGCGGCGGGCCATGGTGCCGTCATCGTTCATGACTTCCACGATCACTGACGCAGGCGTCAGGCCTGCCAGACGGGCCAGGTCACAGCCGGCTTCGGTGTGACCGGCGCGGGTCAGCACGCCGCCTTCGCGGGCGCGCAGCGGGAAAATATGGCCGGGCTGTACCAGGTCGTCGGCACAGGCTTCTGGGTTGACGGCAGCCTGGACGGTGCGGGCTCGGTCGGCGGCAGAAATACCGGTGCTGACGCCTGTTGCGGCTTCGATGGAAACCGTGAACGCCGTGGCGAATACGCTGCCATTGCTGGGCACCATCTGCTCCAGCCCCAGGCGCTGACAATGTTCGTCGGTCAGGGTAAGGCAGATCAGGCCGCGTGCTTCGCGGGCCATGAAGCTGATGGCCTGAGGTGTGCAGAGGTCGGCAGCAAGCAGCAGGTCACCTTCGTTTTCCCGGTCTTCGTCGTCCACCAGCAGGACCATCTTGCCCTGACGGTAGTCTTCAATGATGTCTTCGATGCGATCGAACGCCATACTCAGGATCTCGGTGTTATGGATGAAAAATCGTGGTATACCATAAGACAGAATATTTCACAGATTCCCTATCATTGAAACAGTGAGATCGCGATGAAGGCTTATTGGATTGCAAACGTGGACGTAACCGACCCTAAGCAGTACAGCGAATATACCCAGCGAGCGCCAGCGGCATTTGAATTATTTGGTGGCAAATTCATGGCTCGTGGTGGGCGTTCCGAAGCCGTCGAAGGCCGCGACACGCCGCAACGCACGGTTGTGATTGAGTTTGAATCGTATGAGCAGGCTTTGGCCTGTTATCGCTCGGCCGAGTATCAGGAAGCGATGAGGCATCGCCTGGGTGTGGCGAAGGCCGAGATCGTGATTGTCGAAGGGGTTTGATGTTGTGACTTGTGTGGGGGGCGAATTTATTCGCAAAGAGCCGTTTCGCGAATAAATTCGCTCACTCAGAGGCAATTCACCGAATGAAATGCACCTTGCCGGTGTCGTCATTGCCCATGTACAGGCCATACACCCCGGCCTGACGCTCGGCGATATAACGTTCGAGGATTTGCCGGATGGCAGGGTAGTAGATGCTGTCCCACGGGATGTCTTCGGGGGCGAAGAATTTGTAATCCAGGGTCTCCGGCCCGAACTGGCCGGTGATTTCCAGGGCTATGGCGCGGAAGACGATATACACCTCGCTGATCTTCGGCACGCTGAAGATGGAGTAGGGCGAGATGATTTCTGCGCGTACGCCGCTTTCTTCCCAGACTTCCCGCAGGGCGGCCTGTTCGGTGGTTTCGCCACTCTCCATGAAACCGGCCGGTAGCGTCCAGGTGCCGGGGCGTGGCGCGATTGCCCGCTGGCACAGCAGGTATTTGCCTTCCTGCTCGATGATGCAGCCGGCAATGATCTTCGGATTGACGTAATGAATGTAATTGCAACTGCCGCACATCAGCCGCGCATGGGTATCGCCCGGTGGGATGCGCTGATCGAGATCGGCACTGCCACATTGCGGACAAAAGCGCGGTGCGGGCATGTCAGCGTCCTATTCGGGGTTCTTTGATGGCAATCGGAGCAATGATGTCGCGGACCTTGGCGTCATCGTCCTGCTTGGATTTCAGGTATTCCAGCGCCACAGCGGCAGCGTTGCGCACGTGATCGACGGAAGCCTTGTGGGCCGCCAGCGGGTCGCCGCTCTTGATGGCTTCGACGATGTGTTCCATTTCCTTGCTGCTGGCACCGCGGCGGTTGATCTGTGACACCGAGGTGGCCCGCAGGTAGCTGATGCGAGCCTGCAACTGACGCAACTGGGTGGCGGCGATGTGATTGCCAGACCCTTCGAGCAGTACATCGTAGAAACTTTGTACCGAATCGATGACCTGTTGCAACTCGCCATCGTCGAGGGCCTTGCGGTTCTCTTCGAGGGCCTTTTCCAGGGCACGGATATCTTTCGCCTTGGCTCGCAGGGTGAAAAGCTGCACGATCAGCCCTTCGAGCACGCAACGCAGCTCATAGATATCGCAGGCATCTTCCAGCGTGATGATCGCGACCCGCGGCCCCTTGGCGTCGGCGAACTCCACCAGACCTTCGGACTCCAGATGGCGCAAGGCTTCACGCACCGAGGTCCGGCTGACCCCGAGACGATCACACAGATCTCGCTCGACCAGACGATCACCCGGCAGAAGCTGGAAGTTCATGATTGCGCTGCGCAGTTTGTCCAGCACGATTTCGCGCAGGGTAACGGGATTGCGATTGACCTTGAAGTTGTCGTCGAGTGGCAGGCGTTTCATCGGGTGTGCTCGGAGTGGGGCTGTCTATGTGAAAAACACGGCCAGAACAAGGCGGTCGCGTTCATGGCGTCAGCCTGAAAACCGGCCTGGCTGACGCATGACCGGGCCTGCATCGCCCGGATAGACGCCGAGTTTATCACGCCGTTGCTCTTGACTACCAAGAACCCCGTCTCATGCAAAAGGTGGCAGAGCCCCCAGTTTGCCGCGGTAGTAGAGCATCGGTGTAGCAGGTGTTTCCGGCAGGATCAGGTTTTTCACCGCGCCGACGATGATGGCGTGATCGCCGCCGTCATATTCGCGCCACAGTTCGCACTCGATGATCGCCGTCGCCTTGCTCAGCAACGGGTTGCCGAGCTCGCTCAGGTGCCATTCGATACCCTTGGTCTTGTCCTTGCCCTTGCTGGCGAACGCATAGGCTTCAGCCTGCTGCTCGGCAGAGAGCAAATGGATCGCGAACTTTTTACTGTCGCGCAGCACAGGGTAAGTGTCGCTGGCGTAGTTCGGGCAGAACAGCACCAGTGCCGGGTCGATGGACAGCGCGCTGAAAGCGCTGGCGGTGATGCCTACCAGACCGCCTTCGGCGTCCAGTGTGGTGACGATGGTCACGCCCGAAGGAAAGGACGCCATGACTTCTTTATAAATGCCGGGTTCTATCATTGCCGCCGCCTCACTCAACGCATTACAAAAGGATCAGGCATGGGGGCCTGCGATAGATTGATCCATACCGTTTTCAGTTCGGTATAGGCCAGGACCGAGTCAATGCCGCTCTCACGGCCATAGCCGCTGTTCTTGAACCCGCCGATGGGGGCCATGGCAGATACGGCTCGATAGGTGTTGACCCAGATGATACCTGAACGGATGTCCCGTGCCAGACGGTGTGCGCGGCCAAGATCCCGGGTCCAGATTCCTGCTGCAAGGCCGAACTGCGAGTCGTTGGCAATCGCCAGGGCTTCGGCTTCATCCTTGAAACGGATCACCGACGCGACAGGACCGAAGACCTCTTCCTGCATGATCTTCATGGAGTTGCGGTCGCACTCGAACAGGGTCGGCTCGTAGAACCAGCCTTCGCTGGCCATTTCGGGCCGCTTGCCACCCAGTCGCAGGCGTGCGCCTTCGGCCAGTGCATCAGCCACCAGACCTTCGACCACGGCCAGTTGCTGGGCAGTGGCCATGGGGCCCATTTCAGTGGTTTCGTCCTGAGGATTGCCGATGCGGATACGGCTGGCGCGTTCGGCCAGGCGCTCGACGAATTCGTCGTAGATCTCGTCCTGGACCAGCAGTCGCGAGCCCGACACACAGCTTTGCCCTGAAGCGGCATAGATACCAGCGACCGCGCCATTGATGGCGCTGTCCAGATCGGCGTCGGCAAAGATGATGTTGGGAGATTTGCCTCCCAGTTCCAGGGACAGCTTGGCGAAGTTTTCGGCGCTGCTGCGCACCACATGGCGTGCAGTCGCGGCGCCGCCGGTAAAGGCGATCTTGCGCACCAGCGGATGACGGGTCAGGGCGGCGCCGGTACTCGGGCCGTACCCGGTCACGACATTGACCACGCCCGGCGGAATACCGGCTTCCAGCGCCAGACGCGCCAGTTCCAGAATGGTGGCCGAGGCGTGTTCGGAAGGCTTGAGTACAATGGTGTTGCCCGCTGCCAGTGCCGGAGCCAGTTTGATGGCTGTCAGGTACAGCGGGCTGTTCCAGGGAATGATCCCGGCGACCACGCCCATGGGTTCATGGACCGTGTAGGCAAACAGATCGGGCTTGTCGAGGGGCAGGGTGCCGCCTTCGAGTTTGTCCGCAAGGCCGGCCGTGTAGTGGAAAAATTCCGGCAGATAGCTCACCTGACCACGGGTTTCGCGGATCAGCTTGCCGTTGTCGCGGCTTTCCAGTTGGGCCAGTTGTTCCTTGTTCTCGGCGATCAGGTCGCCCAGCCTGCGCAGCAGCTTGCCTCGTGCCGTGGCTGTCAGCCCGCGCCAGGATTTGTCTTCAAAGGCCTTTTGTGCGGCCTGGACGGCGCGCTCCACGTCCGCCTCATCGGCGTCGGGCAACTGCGCCCAAGGTTCGGCCAATGCAGGGTTGAGACTGTCGAAGGTCTTGCCGGAAAGTGCGTCGACCCATTGGCCGTCTATGCACATCTGAAAGCGCGTGAGAGTCATGCAACGATTCCCTTTGCCGGATTATGTAGAGCTGCCGACTTGTCGAGAAAGTCCAGCAACACCTGATTGACCAGACGCGGCGATTCCACCGGCATCATGTGCCGCTGCTCGGGCAGTATCGCAACCTCTGCACCATGGATACGCATCGCCAGTTGACGGGCCATGTCCGGTGTCGAACCGGGGTCCAGCTCGCCGGTGGCAATCAGCGTCGGTGCGCGAATATCGCCCAGATCTTCGGCGCGGTACATATCCTGTGTGGCAAACAGCTTGTAAGTGGTCAGGTAGCCCTGTGGATCGTTGCTGGCCAGGTTCTGCCGGATGGCTGCGATCTGTGCAGGGTTGGCCGCCTGGTATTCCCTGCTGAACCAGCGCGACAAGGCCTCTGCGGCATTGGCGTCCGGCCCGTGTTCGGCGGCCTGGCTGGTGCGTGCGATGACACCGGCACGTTGCTCGGGCGTGCGATTGAACACGCTGTTGAGGATGACCATGCCGGACAGGTGCTGCGGGAAGTGCAGGGCAAAGGCCCGCGCAACCAGCCCACCCATGGAGAAGCCGATGATCGTGGCCTGAGGCAGGCCCAGATGGTCGAGCAATTCTCGCAGTTGTTCTGCATAACCGGGCAGGCCGGTATCCGGGTCCGGGCGCGGACTCGAACCATGACCCAGCATGTCGTAGGCAATGACTCGGTAATGCGGGGCCAGGCCGACAATCTGGCCGCCCCACATTTCTTTGTTCAGACCCACCCCGTGAATCAACACCACAGGGTGGCCCTGGCCGGTGGCCAGATAACTGGTTCCGGCCGGGGTGCGTTCAGCGGTGAGCTGAATCATGGATCGCTCCTGCGCAGGCATTCATTATTGTTGGGAGGGGATTACTGAGCCTTTTCGGCAGCCAGCTCTTCCAGGTCGATATAACGGTTGCCGATGCGCGGGTGCAGACGGCCACCGTTGGCAGCGCCCAGCACGACGATGATTTCGTCGGCGCGTGGTGCGTCTTCGATCTGCATTTCCAGGGTGATGTAGTGCGAGCGCAGGCCTTCGTCATCCTTGTGCATCATCGGGATCTGGATGGAAGTGCCCGGGCCGCCGCGCTTGTTGGTGAAGCTCAGGTAGCTCTTGGCCTTGACCGCTTCACGGTAGTGGTTGCCGAAGCGCAGGGTGTGAATCACCGCTGAAGCGTGTTCGATCTCGCCTTCGGCGCCGACCACTGCGGCCTTGCCGTAGGCTTCGATCTTGTCTGCACCACCGATGGCGGCCGTCAGGCGCTTGACCATCAGTTCGCCCAGCTCGGAGCAGTTTGCGCGGATTTCAGGCTTGAGGTCTTCGACAAAACCACGACCGAGCCAAGGGTTCTTGATCACGACAGCCAGGCCGACCATGGTCACCGGTTTGTCGGTCGCCTTGCCGCCTTCGATGAAGGTCTCTTCGGTGTAATTGACGATCTTGCGAATTTCAAAGCTCATGTAGGACTCCCGGATCGAGCACTGTTGTATTTCGTATGATGGTATACCATAAGATTGTGTGTGCAAGTGCTTTATTCGAGCGGGTTGCAAAAACCTTCCTCGACGACCATTCGTCAGTGGTGTCCTGTGGTTCTTTGAACGTTGTCCGGCGCTGGCAGGCCAGATATTTCATGGGCCATGGACGGTTTTCGTTTCCTCCAGCCCACTACAGGAGAAAGAAATGACTGACTACCCAAGACCTCCTTTCCCGCAACAGGCGCAGTCGGTGCCTGGTTCGCAAGCGAAGATGGAGCCCTATCCCGATTGCGGCGAGCAGAGCTACCGTGGCTCTGAGCGACTGCAAGACAGAATTGCCCTGATCACCGGCGGGGACAGCGGCATTGGCCGCGCAGTGGCCATTGCCTTTGCGCGAGAGGGTGCTGATGTCGCGCTCTCTTATCTCGATGAGCATGAGGATGCTCAGGAAACCGCTCGCTGGGTCGAGCAGGCTGGCAGGCAGTGTTTGTTGCTGCCGGGCGATCTTGCTCAGAAAGAGCAGTGCCGCCACATTGTGGAAGAAACCGTCGGGCGCTTTGGCCGTATCGATGTGCTGGTCAACAACGCAGCCTTCCAGATGACTCACGAAACCTTTGAAGAAATCCCCGATGAAGAATGGGTGAGGACCTTCGATATCAATATCACGGCGATATTCCGCATCTGTCAGGCGGCAGTGCCACACATGGCTGCAGGCAGTTCGATCATCAACACCAGTTCGGTGAACGCCGACATGCCCAAGCCGACCCTGCTGCCTTATGCCTCCACCAAAGGCGCCATTGCCAATTTTTCCGGCGGCCTGGCGCAACTGCTGGGCGAACGTGGAATCCGGGTCAACAGTGTCGCTCCGGGCCCGATCTGGACACCCTTGATCGTGTCGACCATGACGGACGAAGAAGTCCGCAACTTCGGCAGCCAGACGCCGCTGGGGCGTCCGGGCCAGCCTGTTGAGGTGGCACCGATTTATGTGCTGCTGGCTTCAGACCAGTCCAGCTATACCTCCGGTGCGCTCTATAGCGTGACGGGCGGCAAGCCGATTTTGTAGCGAACATTCTGCTTTGGCTGCACTCCCATACAGTGACGGCCTGTCGATGAGGTGCTGGCAGGTCGTTACTGTTTGCATCTGTCATTCATTCTTGACTGTGCCTTGACTCTTACGGGTATATCCCCGTAAGTTGGTCGACTCAGTCATGCATCAACTTCAGGAGAAATGCCATGTATCCCGATGTTCAGCTCTATATCGATGGCCAATGGCGTGCAAGCCGCGATGGCCGCACCTTGTCGGTCATCGATCCTGCCACCGGCCAGTCGCTGGGAACGGTGGCCCATGCCAGCATTCCCGATCTGGACGAAGCCCTGGCGGCAGCTGAACGTGGTTTTGCAACCTGGCGCGCCACTTCGGCCTATGATCGCTACAAGATCATGCAAAAGGCTGCGCAATTGCTGCGCGAGCGCGCCGACAGCATTGCCCGCATCATGACTCAGGAACAGGGCAAGCCGCTGGCCGAAGCGCGTATGGAAACCCAGTCCGCTGCCGATATCATCGACTGGCTGGCCGAGGAGGGGCGTCGCAGCTATGGCCGTCTCGTGCCGTCGCGCAATCCTTCCATCGAGCAGAAGGTGATCAAGGAGCCGGTCGGTCCCGTTGCCGCGTTCACGCCCTGGAACTTCCCGATCAACCAGGTGGTGCGCAAGCTGTCGTCGGCACTGGCGGCCGGTTGCTCGATCATCATCAAGGCCCCGGAAGAAACTCCGGCATCGCCTGCTGAACTGGTCCGTGCCTTTGCCGATGCCGGTGTGCCGGCTGGCGTGATTGGGCTGGTATACGGCGTGCCTGCCGAGATCTCCAATTACCTGATCCCGCATCCGGTGATCCGCAAAGTGACCTTCACCGGCTCCACTCCAGTAGGCAAGCAACTGGCGGCCTTGGCTGGCCAGCACATGAAGCGCGCCACCATGGAGCTGGGCGGCCATGCGCCTGCACTGGTCTTCGACGACGCCGATCTGGATCTGGCTGCGCGAGTGCTGTCCACCGCCAAGTTCCGCAATGCCGGTCAGGTCTGTGTTTCACCGACGCGGATTCTGGTACAGCGCAAGGTATTCGAGGCTTTCACCGAGAAATTCGTGGGGCTGACCCGGGAAGTCAAGGTTGGCAATGGCCTGGAAGCGGGCACGACCATGGGGCCGGTGGCCAATGAACGCCGCATTCCGGCGCTGACGGATCTGATCGAAGATGCAGTGGGTGCCGGTGCGAAGCTGGAAACGGGCGGCAAGGCCGTTGAAGGGGCAGGCTATTTCTTCGAGCCAACCGTATTGAGCGGTCTGACCCGTGAAATGCGCATCATGAACGAAGAGCCTTTCGGTCCTGTTGCGTTGTTGGTGCCGTTCGACACGCTGGAAGAGGTTATCGCCGAGTCCAACCGTGTGCCGTTTGGTCTGGCGTCCTATGCCTTCACCACTTCGATGAAGACTGCCCAGGCGCTGAGCAATGGTATCGAGGCAGGTATGCTGTCGATCAACCATCAGGGTATTGGCCTGCCTGAGATTCCGTTTGGCGGGATCAAGGACTCAGGCTACGGCTCCGAAGGCGGCACCGAAGCCATCGAGGCCTACCTCAATACCAAGCTGGTGACGCAGTTCAACTAAACCTGCCCCGGTAGGAGCGAATTCATTCGCGAAGGAAGCCCATAAGGGCCTTTTCGCGGATAAATCCGCTCCTGCGCAGATGGGGGGTTATTCCCGCGCCTGCTGAATACCGTTCTGCTTCATCACCAGATTCTTTTCCTTCTTGTACTGCAAGGCGACTTCCGGCGCAGGACCGCTCTCGCCGGTTTCCATCCAGCGGCGCAGGCGGCTGGCATCGGCGAAGTGGGTGTATTTGCCGAAGGCGTCGAGAATCACCACGGAAACCTGACGGTTAGCCATGGTGGTCAGCAGCACCAGGCAGTGACCTGCCTGATTGGTGAAACCGGTCTTGGTCAGCTTGATGTCCCAGTTGTCCTTGCGCACCAGGTGATCCGTGTTGCTGAAGCCCAGGTTGTAAGTGGGCTTGCGGAAGGTCACGGTCTTTTCCGCAGTGGTGCTCAGCTCAGTGATCATCGGGTATTTGCGAGCAGCCATGATCAGCTTGGTGAGGTCGCGAGCCGTGGAAACGTTATAGACCGACAGCCCGGTAGGCTCGACATAGGCCGTATGCTTCATGCCCAGCGCCTTGGCCTTTGCATTCATGGCCAGGATGAAGGCCGGATAGCCGCCCGGGTAACTGTGGGCCAGGCTCGCGGCGGCACGGTTTTCCGAAGACATCAGCGTGATCAGCAGCATGTCCTTGCGATTCATTTCGCTGCCCAGCTTGACGCGGGAGAACACGCCTTTCATTTCCGGGGTCTGGGAAATGTTGACTGGAATGACTTCGTCCATCGACTGTTTGGCGTCCAGCACGACCATGGCGGTCATGAGTTTGGTGACCGAAGCGATGGGGACGATAACGTCAGGGTTGTGTGAATACAGGACCTTGTCGGTTTGCACATCAATGACCAGTGTGCTGCCGGAAGCCAGATGAAGTTTTGATGGGTCCCGGTTCAGGGCCGCGATTTCGTTTGCAGTGGCGTTGATGGAAACTACAGGGCCCGTAAGTGCAAATAAAAGACCCAGAAGTGGCAGACGAATTTTCAAGAACAGGGCTCACTCGATAAATGTGCAGTTTTGCACGTGGATATAGGAAAAACGCTGCATTTTAGGAGCGGACTTTGCCCAAAGTCGATGGGGTGAGCAGGGCGATTCGTCAATTAATTCAGGAATCGTGGTTTTATTAAGTTGCTGTTAAGTAGGAAAGCCACGAATGGGGGGTGTGTTTTCAATATTCGTGGTGTCCACGGCTCGCACCGATTAGCATTCACGCCATCAAGGCTCATCGATTTAAGGAAGCGTTCAATGCTCAAGGGGTTTATCAGCAAGGATTACGTTGTTCTGGTGATCGCTGCATCTCTGGTCGCGGTCGTACTGCTTGTCAGCGGTTTTTTTTCACGGCCTGCCGACTGGGCCGGCTGGGTTCAGGCCACCGGGCTGATCGTCGGCATGATGGTCGCTGTGGGGGTTCCGGGTATCCAGCGCAAGCAGGAAGCGGCAGTGGCCCACAAGCAACTGCGTGAACGCGAAACCGGTTATGCCCGCCGTATTCAATACCTGTGCGGCGAGTTGACCGAGCTGCAGGCCAGAACCAGTCTGAATCTTACCCATTTGCGCGCCAGCGACCGGCATCGCCTGAAATATACGCTGCAGGATTATCTGCACCGCTTGTTCGAGTCCCATAAACAGGATTTGAATGATGATCGTGTAGTTCTGGCTTATGAACTGCGTCAGGTGGCCAACGACCTGATCGATGAACTGGACAGCGGTCGTACCGATCGTGTCGTGTTCCTCGCTCTGGAAAAGCGCCTGCAAAAACTGGCTCATCGCTGCCAGGTCAATGCGGCAATGGCCGAGCGCGTCTGAGACTTTTTCGAGCCCATAAAAAAGCCCACATCAAAGGATGTGGGCAAGGGGATGTGCGGAGCAAACGCACGAAGACTGTGAAACCGGGCACTGCACTCAGCCGTTGAGCTTGTGGCTTTCCAGCTTGTCGGAGCTGGCCTGTGCTGCTGGCAATGAAGCGAAAGGGCCGCTGACGGGCTCGCCGTTGTGCATCAGATACCAGCAAGCCAGAAAACCGCGTTCTCTGAGTGTGGCCGGAACGGCGCTGCCAACTACTGACATGATCTGAACCTTGTTCATGGCTGTCTCCATCAATCGATGGCGCTACTTTACTCAGCCATCGTCTCTGGCAGAAATCATCGTTCTCGATAGTGGTCATTGATAATCACGAGGGTTGTGCGTCTTGACGGGCAACCTCCGTTTGATAGCAAAGCAACGAAAAGCCCCGCACCAGGCGGGGCTTTTGTCGGTTACCAGTGGCCGCGTGGCGGGCCATAGTAGGCGGGTGGCGGCGCATAACGACGGTAGTAGACCGGTGGCGGAGCCGGGTAACGTTCCACAACCTCATAAGCCGGCGCCGGCTGGTAGTAAACCACTGGTGGAGGAGGCGGCGCGTAGTAGACCGGCTGCGGTTGAACATAGACCGGCTGGCGTTCTACATACACTGTCCTGTCACGGCTGGACGAAACTGCGGCTCCAACCACGGCAGCGCCGACGATTGCACCCAGTACGGCTGGCCCACCCCAGCCACGATCAGCGTTGGCCTGGCCTGCCAATGCCAAGGCACCTATAAACAAGGCAATTTTGGGGATATGACGAATCATGACTGTTCCTCGCTCTCAACCCGTTGTCGCGGGCCTGCATTACGCTCAAGCACTGCCACGGGATAACTCTAAGACATCGTAATTTGAGAAAACGGCGAAGCCGTTAGGTAAATTTTGTGTAAGGGGGCCGGCGATGTTTGTGCCGCCTGTTCATCGTTTGGGCTCGGAGCAGATTTTACGCTTGCTCCGAGGGGTTAATCCAATACCGTTTGGTAGGAAAGGTGTAGATGAAGTGCAAGACTGAAGGATTAAAAGAACTTGCCCAAGCCAAGGCGTCTAAAGCGCCACAGTGGTATAAAACCAAAGAAAGCAAGGGCGAGTCCTGAAGAAAGCTTACGACCCAGACTGGCGTGTTGTCATTAGCCAGGTGTCGATCTGTGCAGGGGGGCACGCGCGCCTTGGCGACGCTGAGCGAGCAGGGGGAGTTGAGTCATACGCAAACTCACTCCAGCCTCGCCAGCCGCTCTTCAAGCGCCGCAATCCTTGCTTCCAGCTCATCAATTCTCTCGCTCGATGCGGATGCCGACTGCCGCTCCGGCTGGTTTTGCCGGGCTGCAAGGAGGTCTTGCAGGTCTGCCGGGTCGCCCAGCGAATGCATGTAGCGATCTTCGCGCTGACCGGGCTGGCGTGGCAGCAGGGTTGCCAGGCCTCGGGCGATGAGGCGGTCCAATTGGTGGACGACTTGTTCGCTGTCTTCAAAATCGTGCATGCGGTTGCTGCGGGTCAGCAGTTCGTTGCTGGTTTGCGGGCCGCGCAGCAGTAGCAGGCCGGTCAGGATCATCTGGGCTGGCACCAGCTCCAGGTGCTTGTCGACCTTGTGTTCCCAGCGGTCGGCGCGGCTGCCCATGACCAGGCGGGCGAGGCCCCGATTTTCCAGGGCGCGCAGGCTTTGGCCAACCTGGCCCTGAGTCAGATTCATCACCGGGTCGCGGCTGGTTTTCTGGTTACAGGCAATGACCAGTGCATTGAGTGTCAGAGGGTAGGTTTCCGGGCTGGTGGCCTGTTTTTCGATCAGGCAGCCGAGAATGCGCACTTCGGTGCTGTTGAGTTGCAACGATTCGGTGTCATCGGCCGATTCGGTTGAAGAATGTTCCATTACGCTTTCCCTGAGCGATGGCGGGGTGTCAGCCTAGGGGCTGCGCTGAATTATTGCCAGTGCGCCGATGATTCGCGTCATGGTATGGAGAAAAGACTCGCCATCTTTCCTGAAGAGCATGTCTATAATTCCTGACTTTCACTTTCAGGATTTGTCATGTCTATTTCCCTGTACGCCGCTTCCGTTCCTGTATTCCAGCAAATGCTCAACGCGCTGAATGACGTTCTGGTCAAGGCCGAGGCCCACGCGACCGAGAAGAAAATCCAGCCTGAAGCCCTGTTGCAGGCGCGCCTGTTCCCGGACATGCTGCCTTTCACTCGTCAGATTCAGATTGCCGTGGATTTCGCCAAAGGCGCTTCGGCCCGTCTGGCAGGCGTCGAGATTCCAAAGTACGAAGACACCGAAACCACCTTTGCCGATCTGCAAGCCCTGATCGCCAAGACTCTGGCCTTCATCGCCAGCATCAAGCCGGAAGATGTCGACGGCAAGGAAGGCATCGAGATCGTTCTGCGTCCTGGCACCGACAAGGAGAAACGCCTCAACGGCCAGGCTTACCTGCTCAGCTATGCCTTGCCGCAGTTCTTTTTCCATGTCACCACAGCCTATGACCTGCTGCGTCACAATGGCGTGGAAATCGGCAAGCGCGATTACATGGGCAAGTTCTAAGCTCAGTCGGTAAACAGCTTGTTTCGGGCACTCTCGGTAATGGCGACAATACCGGGGTGCCTGACCTTTCGTTCGACGGTAATGGCATAGAACGATTCGGTCACCGATTCGGTCTGGCCGATGATTTTCACGTCATATTGGCTCTGTACTTCATCGGCGATCACGCTGGGCGCGACGAATACGCCGCTGCCGGATTTGCCAAAAGCTTTCATCAGGGCGCTGTCATCGAACTCCCCGATAATCCGCGGCTGGATTTTCTGTTCGGCGAACCAGCGCATCAACCTGCCACGAACCACGGTGTCCTGCCCGGGAATCAATAGTGGTGCTCCATGCATGCACTGCGGAAAGTCACCCCACAGACTTTCAGCCACGCCCTGGGTCGCGAAGAAGCTGACGCCACACTCTCCCAGTTTCTGGTTGTAGCCTTTAATGTCCAAATGTGGTGGCATAGGGCTGTCAGATATCACCATGTCCAGTCTCTGGATTGCCAGGTCGGCCAGCAGGCGTTCGAGCTTGTCTTCGCGGCAGGTGATACGGATCGATTCATCGAGCTCCATGGTGGGCGCGATCAGTCGATAGACGATGGATTTGGGCACGACATCGGCCACACCGATGCGAAACAGGAGCTGTTGTTCGTCGGGCTGTGAGCGCAGCATGGTTTCCAGCTCATTGCCCAACTGGAACATCTGTTCGGCATAGGGCAGTGCCAGGCGACCGGCTTCAGTCAGCTCCAGTTGCCGGCCTACACGGCGGAAGAGATCGACGCCCAGGGTTTCCTCGAACAGGCTGATCTGGCCGCTGATGGTCTGGGGGGTGAGGTTCAATTGTTCGCAGGCGCGTACAATGCTGCCGGTTTTGGCCACGACCCAGAAATAGTGGAGTTGACGATAATTGAGCATAAAGATTGTCGATTCGGTAAAACCGAAGTATACACCTTGAAAAAGCGAATTTTTCTGATGTTTCCATGTCTCTAGAATGCTTCGCTGACGCCGGACCAAAGGTGATGTCCGGCCTTGCATATCGAGGGAAACATGATCAAACCCGTTTACGCCGCATTGCTGGCATGTTCGCTGGTTGTAATGGCTGGCTGTGACCAGGTAGAAACATCGACCAAGCAAATCCTGGACACGGCTGCCAATACAGCCAAACAGGCGATTGACGATACCCATGAAGCTGCAACCAAGGCGCTGGAAGATACCCGCAAGGATCTTTCGGTACTTGAACCCAAAAAACAGCCCGAGTCTCCCGAAGAGAAGTCTGGTAAAGAAATCTAACGCTCAACATTGGCTCAAGCAGGACACGATCTATGGAATACCTTTTGGAACTCGCTACAAGTCCCGCCGCCTGGATTGCCTTGGCCACGCTGGTGGTTATGGAAGTCGTGTTGGGTATCGATAACCTGATCTTCATTTCCATTCTGACCAACAAGTTGCCGGAGCATCAGCGTGCCAAGGCCCGTCGTCTGGGTATCAGTGCGGCCTTGATCATGCGTCTGGGCCTGCTCAGCACCGTGGCTTTCATCGTCCAGTTGACCGAACCTGTGCTCGACGTGTTCGGCCAGGCGTTCTCCTGGAAAGACATGATCCTGATCGCGGGTGGCTTGTTCCTGGTCTGGAAGGCGACCACGGAAATCCATCACAGCATGGACAGCAAGGCTGAGCAGGAAAAGACCATCGGGTCCGCTGTGACGCTGAGCATGGGCGCGGCAATCTTCCAGATCCTGCTGCTGGACCTGGTGTTCTCCATCGACAGTATCATCACTGCGGTGGGCATGACCGAGCACTTGCCGATCATGATTATCGCGGTAGTGTCTGCTGTGATCGTGATGATGGTGGCTGCCAACCCGCTGGCCAAGTTCATCAATGACAACCCGACGGTGGTGATGCTGGCGCTGGGCTTCCTGATCATGATCGGTATGACACTGATCGCTGAAGGTTTTGGTGCCCATGTACCTAAAGGCTACATCTACGCCGCCATGACGTTCTCGGCAGCGGTTGAGATCCTCAACATCCTGGCTCGCAAGGCCAAGCGTAAAAAGACTGCTGCTGAAGCTGCCAAAGCCTGATCTCTCGATCAGTGAAGCAAAAAAATGGTCGGCCCTGTAATGGGGCCGACCATTTTGCATTTCATGAGCGCTGATCAGTGAGCGACTGCAGGCTGTCTTTTTTCCAGCCGGACCACTGGGGTCGGTCGTACGACGCGCGGTTGGTGACGACGGGAAACTCTCAGTACTCCCCAAAGCATGGCGCCTGCAACCATCAGCCATGCCACGATCAGCATCACGATTGTCATTTCCAGGCTCATAAGTGCCTCCGTATTTACCGCATCTTCTTGCTGTCTGAATAAGTGACAGTCTAGTCCCTCACATGTTTCGATTAATTGACGGCTATGACCAATTTGATCTATCCAGTCACTCTGACTGTGTCAGAAGGCTATACCCAGGCGCTGTGCGGCTCTATGATCGGTGTCCGAGTCAGGTCGTGTGTTGCCTGACACCCGTTGAAGTGAGTGAAAATGCTGCCGGTATCTTTCTTGTTCAACGCCGCCAGGACCCGGCGGCCGTGGTGGGTGATGGTCCTGGCCTTGAGCCTGACCGCCTGCGCTTCTATGGTTACGCCAGAAATTCAGCGCTTGCCGGACCGGGTTGAACTCAACTCTGTGCCGTTCTTCCGTGGCAACGCGTATCAAAGCGGACCTGGCGCATTGGCGGGCATGCTGGCCAACCGTCAGGTGCTGATTACACCCGGGCTCCTCGATAAGCCCCTGCAATTGCCGGGCGGCGAGGGGAAGCTTGAAAGCAATATGCAGAATGCGGCGCGCCAATACGGTTTCATGGTTTACCCACTCGATGGCGAACTGCACGCTTTGCTGGAGCAGGTTTCGGCGGGTTATCCGGTGATGCTGCGGCTGTCCGAAGGCTCGGCCTGGTGGAAAGGGCCTCGTTATGGCGTGCTGGTGGGCTATAACCGCATCAAGCAGACCGTTCTGCTGCAGGTGGGCATGAATCGTCGGCAGATGATGAGCTTTGGCAGCTTCAGCTCTGCCTGGAAGGATGCAGGCAGTTGGGCGGTCCTGATTCAGGGGCCACGGCAACTGCCTGCCAATGTGGATCAGCAGCGCTGGCTGAAAGCTGCCAATGAACTGTCTCAGGCCGGACAGGAGCAGGCTGCCGGTGAAGCAGTGAAGGCATTGGCCCGTCAGGGTGTTAAATAAGTTTGGTCTGAAGCAGTGAAAACCCCGATCTACAGGGTTTTCACGCTATCCATCAAAAGCCCAGTCTGTCGCGCAGGCTGTAATACCAGGCGCCCAGTGCTGTAAGCGGCGTGCGCAGCAACTGGCCGCCAGGGAATGGGTAGTGGGGCAGGTCGGCGAATGCATCGAAACGCTCGGCCTGGCCACGCAAGGCTTCGCAAAGCACCTTGCCTGCCAGATGGGTATAGGTCACGCCATGCCCGCTGCAACCCTGAGAGTAATAGATGTTGTCGCCCAGGCGCCCGACCTGCGGAAGTCGTGACAGGGTCAGCAGGAAATTGCCGGTCCAGGCGTAATCGATCTTCACATCCTTGAGTTGCGGGAAGGCCTTGAGCATCTTGGGACGAATGATGGCTTCGATATTGGCCGGGTCGCGGGCGCCATAGACCACGCCACCACCAAAGATCAGGCGCTTGTCGGCGCTGAGGCGGTAGTAGTCCAGCAGGTAATTACAGTCCTCGACGCAGTAATCCTGAGGCAGCAGGGATTTGGCCAGCTCTTCGGTCAGCGGTTCGGTGGTGATCACCTGAGTGCCGCATGGCATCGACTTGGCCGCCAGTTCCGGCACCAGATTGCCCAGATAGGCATTGCCGGCCACGATGATGAATCTGGCCCGGACTTTCCCTTGTGCCGTATGCACGACCGGGTTGGCGCCACGTTCGATACGGATCGCCGCCGATTGTTCATGGATGACACCGCCCAGCGATTCCACGGCAGTCGCTTCGCCCAGCGCCAGGTTCAGTGGATGGATATGGCCGCCGGTCATGTCCAGCATGCCGCCGATATATTGCTCGCAGGCAACGACTTCGCGGATGCGGTTTTTATCCATCAGCTCCAGATGCGAATGCCCATAGCGTTCCCACAAACGCTTCTGAGCTTCCAGATGCGCCATCTGCTTGTTGGTCAGGGCTGCGAATACGCCGCCGTCCTTCAGGTCGCATTGAATACCGTAACGGGAAACACGATCTCGAATGATCGCCGCGCCCTCGAATGCCATCTGCCCCAGCAGTTGCGCCTGTTTGGGGCCTACGCTGCGCTCGATGACATCGATATCGCGGCTATAGCTGTTGACGATCTGCCCGCCGTTACGGCCCGAGGCGCCAAAGCCGACCTTCGCGGCCTCCAGCACGGTGACTCTGAAGCCATGCTCAAGCAGGAAGAGGGCGCTGGACAACCCTGTATAGCCTGCGCCGATGACGCATACGTCCGTCTCCACTTCACCCTGCAAGGCAGGACGTTCCGGGACCGGATTGGCTGATGCGGCGTAGTAGGACTGCGGATAGAGCGTGTTCGCCATCCTGAAGCTCCGTTTAAAATTCTTGACGAGTGCCGTGATCCTACCCCAGTTAAAAAACCTCTGCCAGCCACGGGATAAAACATATTTACCTGCGCAGCACCTAAAAGCGTTGCGAATTCATAGGCTTAGCTGAAAAAGAGATTGACAGGCCAGCCAATGTCCGTAGAATGCGCACCCACAGCAGGCACGTAGCTCAGTTGGTTAGAGCACCACCTTGACATGGTGGGGGTCGTTGGTTCGAGTCCAATCGCGCCTACCAGACAAATCCGCTCTGCTGGGCGGTGAAGAAGGGCGATCCGAAAGGGTCGCCCTTTTTTCGTTCGACCGTGAAGTGCATGATGCCGGTTGTCTATGGGTATTGCGCCAGAGCTTTATGTCTAGAGTCGGATTACAACATATATGGTGCTCTCCTTCTGAATGTTGTAATCGCTCAGGCTTCTCTGATCTTCAAGCTGTTTCCCGGCAAAGATAAGCCTCTGTGCTTCGGGGGAAATGCCAGATTTATCCTGAATCTTGCATTTCACGTTACTGATCGTATCTGAGGGTTCAACATCCAGTTCCCAGAGTTCTCCGGTCAATTTCTTTGCATAAATAATCATTTCGTCACCTGGCGTGAATGGCATAGGAGACGCGAACAGGAGTGCCTTGAACGTGTTCGTGCAGATAGCTACATTCGCTTGCGCGCGTGCGTACAGATTAAAAGTGGGGGGAAATGACGGGAACTGACAGAACTGTCAGCGCCGTGCGCTTTCAGACAGTTGGCTTGATGCCCTTGCCGGAGCTTGCGTCTGATGGCATGTACTGAATTCAGAGCTAAAAATTTGAATATATCAGTGGGTTACTGCAAAAATCCGTTGACACCTTTTTCAATATCCGTAGAATGCGCTCCCACAGCAGGCACGTAGCTCAGTTGGTTAGAGCACCACCTTGACATGGTGGGGGTCGTTGGTTCGAGTCCAATCGCGCCTACCAAACAAAATCCGCTCTGCTGGGCGGTGAAGAAGGGCGATCCGAAAGGGTCGCCCTTTTTTCGTTTGCGCAGATTGAAACCCGACCCTATTTGGGCCGGGCAAACGATTTGACGATGGATTTGGTCGCTGTGCTTGCCTTGAGGTCGCTGATGTTTCCAGTCGCGAGCCATTTGCAGGCGGCAATCTCGTTCCGTGGCGAGGGCTCGCTGGAGGAGGGGATCACGGCTGTGAATATGTGGTGAATGACCCGATCCTTTTCGTATTCATCCACATACATGAGGTCCAGGTTTTCAAGGCCCGTTTCCTCACTCAGTTCGCGCACGGCTGCCTGGGCTGGCGTTTCTCCCGCTTCGATCCTGCCGCCGGGCAATGCCCATTTCGATTTTGGTTTGCGAACGTAGAGGATCTGGTCGTCACGCTTGCAGATGACTGTTGCTCGTTCTTTCATCTTTCCACCTGTTAACGTCCAGTCATTCTTGATATCTGCACGCTTGCCCTGAAACTTGAATCTGTTGAGATAACAGATATCAATGTCATAAAAATGTAATAAAAAGTTAATCTTTCACCAAGCACAATCGGTGCCAGAACGCTTGTTGAAAAAGGATAGCCGGGCCATAACGAAAGAGCCCGGCGCAGGGCCGGGTTCTTGTCACGCAGTGGGGGCTGTTACATGAAGTCGGACACAGGGATATCCTGCGCCATTTTTCGGTAGGTGTTTTCATCGGTGGCGGCGAGCAGGCTCCTGCCGTCCTTGAGCGTTGCTACAAAGGTTATCTCTTTCTCTTCGCTCGCCAGGAACATGCCGGCGGCAGCTCCCACGGGGCCTAACATCAATGCACCTGCAAGACCGAACCCGATAGTGTCATCCATTTTCCTGTTTGATGCTTTGCTGGCAATTTCCATTGACTTGATTTCGTCCTGTTTGAAACAGATTCCAGGCCATGGAAAGAGGGGGGTTACAAGAGTAATGGTGCCAGCACGGTATTCCCCATTACCTTGAAGAAAATCACCCGCTAAAACATTGATCTTAGCCATGTGCATTTCCCCATCGTTTCATCCAATACCCATTGCGCGCCCCATTACAGGGCGTGTCAACAGGCTGGAGGGGCGGATAAGGGCTTTATGACGAATGGTTTGACAAAGCGTGCAGTTATTTGCGGCAAGATATTTCAATGATGAGGTTTGTTGTTTAAAGGCGCTGAATCGAGACTTTTTGTCATATGGCCCTGACGATAAAACAGGCTGCCCGATCCTGCCGGACAGCCTGAATGTTCGCTATCAGGCCGCAGAAGCCTCCTGTTTCAGCGTGGCCATATCAATCACGAAGCGATATTTCACGTCACCCTTGAGCATGCGCTCGTAGGCCTCGTTGATATCTCGCATCGCGATGATTTCGATATCCGAAACAATGCCGTGTTCGGCACAGAAATCCAGCATCTCCTGGGTTTCCTGGATGCCGCCTATCAATGAACCGGCCAGGCTGCGACGCTTGAAGATCAGCCCGAACACGGCCGGTGATGGGTGAGGCTCGGCAGGTGCGCCAACCAGCGTCATGGTGCCGTCACGCTTGAGCAATCCCAGGAAGGCATCGAGGTCGTGGGGCGCGGCGACTGTATTGAGGATGAAGTCCAGGCTGTTGGCCTGTGCTGCCATTTCGGCAGGGTCTTTGGAAACCACGACTTCATCAGCGCCCAGGCGCAGGCCATCTTCACGCTTGTTGGGCGAGGTGGTGAACAGCACCACATGCGCGCCCATGGCGTGGGCAATCTTCACGGCCATATGACCCAGCCCGCCAAGGCCGACGACACCGACCCGTTTTCCTGGCCCGACTTTCCAGTGGCGCAGCGGTGAGTAGGTGGTAATGCCTGCACAGAGCAACGGAGCGACAGCAGCCAGATTGTCGCTGTGGGAGATGCGCAGGACGAATTTCTCCTTGACTACGATATTGTCGGAGTAACCGCCAAAGGTGTTTTCGCCACCAAAGACCGGGCCGTTATAGGTGCCGGTAAAACCGTTCTCACAGTATTGCTCTTCACCTTCGGCGCAGGAGGCGCAGTGTTGGCAACTGTCGACCATGCAGCCGACGCCTGCCAGGTCTCCCACCTTGAAGTGCTTGACGTCGGCGCCCACAGCGGTGACCCGGCCGACGATTTCATGGCCCGGTACCGAAGGGTAGAGCGTGTTGTGCCATTCGTTACGGGCGGTGTGCAGGTCCGAGTGGCAGACGCCGCAGTACAGAATGTCTATCTGTACATCGTCGGCACCGGGAGTGCGGCGTTCAAAACGATAAGGTTTCAGGGTGTCGGTCGGTTTCTGGGCGGCGTAACTGTAAGTCTTGACCATTGCGATCACCTTTTGCGAAGGGTTGAAAGAAGTCGTAAGCCAGCATAGCGGTTGAACAGGCTTCGATTATTACAACGTGACCCGATTCGACCTGCTCAAGAACCGGATAGTGCCGACTGAGTGTCAGCTTTTCTGTCGTAAGGAGTGCTTGATGCACTTCGTAATACACACTTTCTTGCCTTCAATCACATATCCTGCTTGCCACCCTCGGGCGCTGCCGCCGAAGATAGCCGCAGCCAGTTACAGGATTTGGTGTTTTTCATGCAGGTTCCTCCTTTTTCCCCGGCCTTGAACCAATCCACCGATGATTGCGCTGCATCGCCTGCGCTTTCCAGTGAAGCGCTCATGGAAACCTTGCTGCGCGAGGCGCGCATCAGCATGCCCGATGTGGTCTGGGCGGCTTACGGTGCCGGTACGCACAAGCGCCTGCTGGGGAGTGGATCTGCACAGGCCGATTGGCTGGGCGAGATTCCCTGTGACGGTTTCGATGACTTCTGCAACAAGCGCCAGTTGCATCGCTGGGTCGTGGGCATGGGCGAAACCCCGCTGGGCTGGCTGCTGGCACCCAAGGCCGAATCAGCCAATCCGGCCCTGGCCGACCTGGCCTTGCGACTGGGCTATCTGTTGCAAAGTGTCGCACTGGTAAGAGCGCAGAATACTCAGCGGGTGCTCTATGAAATCAGTCATCTGGCCAGCTCGACACGGGATCGCAGCACCTTCCTCAAGGGCATCCACAAGCAACTGGCGACGCTGATCGATGCCGAGAACTTCTATCTGGCGCTTTATGACGATCAGAGAGAAAAGATCACTTATCCCTATTACATCGACGTAGCCGATCACGAGGCGATGGAGCCGGAAAGCTTCGAGTACCTCGACCGCTCGCGGCTGAGCATGACGGGCTATGTGCTGACCACGGGCCAGCCGTTGTTCGTCGATGCCACGGCTATAAAGCAGGCTCAGGCTCAGGGGCTGTTCTTCTGTGAGGGCCGTCCTTCCGAGTTCTGGATGGGCGCACCGCTGAAGAAATCATCCGACGAAGTCTTCGGCATGCTGGCCATGCAGGTATACGACGTCTCGCGCATCTATAGCGTCGAAGACCGCGCGCTGTTTCTGGTGGTTGCCCGGCATGTGGCGATGGCGCTGGACCGGATTCTGCACCGGGCCGACCTTGAGCATACCGTGCTGCTGCGCACCCAGCAGTTGTCTGCTGCCAACGACGCCCTGAGGCAAGAGGTGGCCGATCGCGAACGGGCGGAGCACCTGCAGAGTGCGCTGTTCCAGATTACCGAGCTGTCCAGCCAGCCGGGTGACATGGCGGAACTGTTCCATAGCCTGCACATGATCGTCGGCGAGTTGCTGGTGGCCTACAACTTCTATATCGCCCTTTATGACGGCTCCACCGAAGAAGTGACGTTCCCCTATTACAGCGATGAACGACTGGCCACGCCGCCCAGGTCACGGCGTGGTCAGCGTGGCTTTACCGAGTATGTCATCCGCCAGCGCCGTCCTTGCCTGATTGATCGTGAAGATGCTTACAGGCTGGAAAGGGAAGGCGAGATCGAGACCCAGAATGACTCCAATCGGTCCTCATCCTGGCTGGGCATACCTTTGTTCGAGGGGGATGATGTCCGGGGCGTGCTGGCGGTGCAGAGCTATTCGCAGAATGTGAGTTACACCCTGCGGGATCAGGAACTGTTGACCTTCGTCTCCCGGCACATCGACACGGCTCTGTCCCGGCGAAGCGCCGCCGAAGCGATCCATACCGCCAATCTTCGGCTGGAGGCGCGGGTTCAGGACCGTACCCGTGAGCTGGATCTGGCCAATGCCCGGCTTCAGCATGAAAACTCCCATGACTCGCTCACCAGCCTGCCCAATCGCAGCCAGTTGCAGCAGCGTCTGAAAGAGGCCTGGCAGGCTTTCAATCAACATGACCAGCAATTGGTGGTCATGTTTATTGACCTGGACCGGTTCAAGGTCGTCAACGACAGCCTGGGTCATCACTTTGGCGATATCCTGTTGGTCCAGGCGGCTGCGCGGTTGCGCAGTTGTATCCGCGATTGCGATCTGCTTGCGCGTCTGGGGGGCGATGAGTTTGCTGTGCTGGGGATCGGTGCGCCGCTGGCTGTCGGGGTCGGGATTGCCGAGCGCATTCTTGAAGCGTTCGACCTGCCGTTCTTTATCAGCGGCCATTCGGTCTTTTCTTCGTGCAGCATCGGTGTGGTCGGGGCTGATCGTCAGTTTCATCAGGAGCCAGCCGAGTTGCTGCGCGATGCCGACACGGCCATGTACCGGGCCAAGAATGGCGGTCGTGACAGCTTTGTGGTGTTCAATCAGGAGTTGCGCCGTGAGGTTTCCGATCAGGTCGAGCGTGAGGGCGCACTGCGCAAGGCGCTCAAGCACACCAATGAGCTGATTCCGTATTTTCAGCCGATTATCTGCGTCAATACTGGCAAGCTGTTTGCCCTTGAAGCCCTGATTCGCTGGCGTCAGCCCGATGGCCGGGTCATCGCTCCCGGCAGTTTTCTACCGGCTCTGGAAGGTTTGCGCCTTATCGGTCGCCTGGACATTTACATGTTGCAGCGCGTCATTGCCATTCTGGCCGATCCGGCCAATGCCCACTGGCCGCCGGTGCATGTGAACTGCTCCAGTTACAGCATCACTCGCCCTGAATTTGCCGCAGAGGTGCTGAACCTGCTGACGGAATATGGTGTTGCGCCTTCGCGCCTGTGCCTTGAACTCACCGAGGGGGCGCTGGTGGCCGATCCGGCGCAGGCGCGTGAGTCCATGAAGCAGTTGGCCGACAAGGGCATGTCGGTGGTGCTCGACGACTTCGGTGCAGGTTTCTCGTCGCTCAGCTATGTGCATCAGTATCACTTCAGCGGCCTGAAGATCGACAAGTCCTTTGTTCTGGAACTGACGACCAGCGCCAGAAGCCGGGCGATTGTGCGTGCCATCGTGCGGATGGCCGAGTCTCTTGATCTGACCGTGGTAGCGGAAGGCGTTGAGGATCATGCGACTCTGGAATTGCTGCGGGGCATGGGGGCGGGCCAGGCTCAGGGCTATTATTTCGCAATGCCGTTACCCCTTGAACAGCTCGATCTGAGCAAAGATATCGAGTTGGGCCTGCACTGGACCCAGGCCGGCAATGACTTGCCATGATCGGCAGTGTTTCTCCGTTTTCTTCCGGTCGTTGTTCGTGGTTCCTTTTTAAAGCCTTTTGAAAACAGTGGGTTGAAGGTTTTTGATACGGCTGGCACTGGTTTTGCTGCGTAAGGGTCGCACCCACCGCAGGAGGTGAAAGATGATTATCAACAACGGCACGCTCGAAGGTCTGGTTTCCAGATTCGTCGGGCGCAAGACAGTGGATGAAGTTTCCCAGAACTCATTCAGTACTGTTGCGGCTGCTGAGAGTCTGGTTCCGGCTGTTAATCCGGTGACCGCCAGGGCTGACAGTTCCGCGTCCCAGGACAGTACCAAGAGCAACAATGGCTATGACGAATCCTTTGCCCGGATGATGTTCAACATCAAGACCCTGGCCGAGAAAACCCTGTCCGAGAAAACCGCCGACAGCGACAATGGTGTGATCGCATCGAACGGGGCGGGCAGCACGACCAGCACCGGTAGTTCGACCAGCTCGATTCAGCAGGAATTCATGGATTACATGAAGCAGACTGCCGAAGAGAAAATGCGTGAAAAACTCACGGGTGTCAGCAAGGCTGAATATGAGGCCATGAGCCCTGAAGAGAAGCTGGCCGTGGACAAGAAAGTCCAGGAAGCCCTCAAGGGGCATCAGACTGCGGCTGTTGATGACATCAATGCGAGAATCAATGGCATCAAGGCCGGGATGCTTGCGTAGCGCTCTTTCGCGAATGAATTCGCTCCTTCAACCCGCGTAGGAGCGACTTCAGTCGCGAAAATCACGCCAGCTGATGCCGATACGGCAGATCCGGTCCCACCCTGGTGCAGGTCAGCGCCGCCGCCCTGACGGCAAAGCCGAGCATTTCATCCAGGGCTTCCCGTGTCAGTGATTCAAGACTTTGCGGCGTATCCAGCTGGCGCTCGCTGAGAAAGGTCAGCAAGGCCGCCTGGAACGTATCGCCTGCGCCCACCGTGTCCACGGTCTTGACGCTTTGCGCCGCCACCGACCAGCTCCCGTGTTGCCGGGTAAAAATGCTGGCACCTTCCGAACCCCGGGTCAGAACCACCAACTGGCAGCGTTTGCTCAGCCATTCTTGCGCAATGCTTTGCGGATCGCTGTCCGGGTAGAGCAGGTGCAGGTCTTCATCGCTGACCTTGATGATATGCGCGTGTTCGGCAAAGGCGCGGATCTGAGCGCGCCAGCGTTCTATGTCCGGCTCCGGGTTGAGCCGCACGTTGGGGTCCAGGCTGATAAGCCGGTTGTTGCTCTCCCGGGCGACCAGCGCCAGCACGGTATCGGCAATCGGCTGCACAACCAGCGAAAACGAGCCGACATGAATGCCGCGCACTTTCTCATCCAGAACGGGCAGGTGCTCCAGCCGCAACTGCCGGTCGGCACAACCCTCGCCACGAAAACTGTAGGTGGGCGAGCCATCGGCACCGACCGCCACCATGGCCAGTGTCGTAGGCGCTTCAACGTCGATCAGGTAAGCGGGGCTGACCGCTTCCTGATCAAGTACGGCACGCAAGCGGCGACCCAGGTAGTCGGTGGACAGCCCGGCGAAAAAAGCGGCCTCGACCCCGAGGCGGCGCAAACCGATCGCCACGTTGAAAGGTGAACCCCCGGCAACGGCTTCAAGGCCCAGCCTGTTGAGCGAACCGTTGTCGTCCGCTCGGGTGAAAATATCGAAAAGAGCTTCGCCGCAGACAAGAAACATAAGTGCTCCGTGAAATGGCAGGGATCAGACTGCCCGCAATTGATCCTGATAACGTGCGTAGACGCGCTCGTAAGCGGCCACATTTTCTGCGACAGGGTAGGTTTCGCTGTCGGGGTCGAGCCTGACGCAGCGTTCGCAAAGTGTGTGCAGATCCGTTGCTTGCCCATTCTCGCCAGAACTGCACCAGGCCGCCTGAATAGCAGCGCCCAGGGCCGCCGCTTCGGCGTACTCGGTGCAAATGACTGGAGTATCCATGATGTCGGCAATCATCTGCCGCCAGATGGCGCTTTTCGAGCCGCCACCGATCAGGCGGATGGTCTGGCTCTTGATACCGCTGGCCCTCAGCAGGTCCAGCCCGTAGCGTAATCCGAGGCTGGTTCCTTCAACCACGGCCCGGCACAGATTGGCCTGGGTCAGGTTGGTGCTGTTGAGGCCCAGAATGCTGCCGGTGGCATCGGGCAGGGCGGGGACTCGTTCGCCGTTGAGAAACGGCAGCATGAGCACACCTTCCGCTCCGATGGGTGATTGGGTGACGGCCTGATTGAAACCGTCGATATCCAGCGTGAACAACTCGCGAATGGCACTAGTGGCGTTGGTCAGGTTCATGGTGCAGATCAGCGGCAGCCAGCCATCGGACGAAGAACAGAAGGTTGCCACCGACGCTTGCTCGCTGACAAAGGGCTGATCGGCAAAGGCATACACGGTGCCTGATGACCCAAGGCTCATGGTGATCAGGCCGGGCTTGATATTGCCGGTGCCGATGGCCCCCATCATGTTGTCGCCACCGCCGCTGGACACCACCGCGTCAGGGTTCAGGCCCAGCAGGCTGGCGATTTCGCCTCGAATCGTGCCGACTTTGTGCTGTGCCGGCAGCAACTCAGGAAGCGCCTTGCCCAGACGACCAGTCGGATCGATATGCGCCAGCAATGGCAAGTCCCATTCCCGGGTGCGCACATTGAAGTAACCGGTCCCCGACGCATCGCCATAGTCCGTGCAGCAACGCCCGGTCAGCCAGTAATTGAGGTAATCGTGAGGCAGCAGGATCCTGTCGATACGCTCGAACAGTTCCGGGTGCTGCTCCTTGGTCCACAACAGCTTGGAAACCGTATAGCCCGGCGCAATGACCAGCCCCAAACGTTGCAGCGAACCTTGCTCGCCCCCCAGATAATCCAGCAGGCGCTGGTTCTCGGGTGTGGTTTCGGTGTCGCACCATAATTTGGCCGGGCGCAGCACCTGGCCCTGAGCGTCCAGCAGCACCAGGCCGTGCTGCTGACCGGAAACGCCGATGCCCCTGATCTGCTGGCCTGAAATACCAGCCTTGGCCAGCGCACTGCGGGTCGCCAGCGCCAGCGCGTCCAGCCACTGCTGCACATCCTGTTCGCGTCGGCCATGGGCGTTGCTGATCAGACTGTGAGGGGCAGAACCTTCGCCCAGTACCTGACCGCTATCAGCATCCAGAATGATCGCTTTTGTACCTTGGGTCCCGCAATCGATTCCAAGAAACATGGTTGCCTCTCAAAGGCCGTTGGCCAGGATTTTTTCCAGTGTACCGCTGACTCCCAGGTCCCGCAGATTATTGACGTTCTGCTCGAAAGCAGCGACGAATTCGGCAGAGCGCGGGATTGCCAGGCCAAAGATTTCTTCCACGCCGAGCAACCGCTGGGTCAGCAACGCATCGTCGGCCACCAGGGCCTGACAGAAGTCAGCCCGTGGGTCGGGAATCCGGTAGGGGGTGCCGTTTTCGTCCACGCCCTTGAGGTACAAGGCCCAGGCAGCCACCACCAGTGAAGCGCGCTCCAGATTGCCTTGGTCGAGAATCAGCCGGTTGATGGTCGGAATCGTGAACTTGGGAAATTTCGAGGAGCCGTCCGAACACACCCGCTCCAGCTGGTCGGCAATCGCCTGATTGGAGAAGCGCTCGATCAGGGTGTCCTTGTAGCCCTCCAGATCGATACCCGGTACCGAGGCCAGTTGCGGGGTGACATCCAGGTCCATGTAGGTGCGGATATAGCGCACGAACAGCGGATCGTTCATGGTTTCGTGAACGAAGCGATAGCCTTTCAGGAAGCCCAGATAGGTCAGGGCCAGATGGCTGCCGTTGAGCAGCTTGATCTTCATTTCTTCGTAGGGGGTCACGTCGTCGGTGAACTGCACGCCGACCTTTTCCCAGGCCGGGCGACCATTGACGAACTTGTCTTCCAGTACCCATTGCACGAAAGGCTCGCACACCACTGGCCAGGCGTCGTCGATATGTTTTTCATCGGCCAGTTTCAGGCGATGGGCCGAGCTGGTCATGGGCGTGATGCGGTCGACCATGGCATTGGGGAAGCTGACGTTTTCGGCAATCCAGTCATGCAGGTCGGCGTCGCGCAGGGCGGCAAAGGCCAGCAGCGCCTTGCGGGTCACGGCGCCGTTGTGGGGCAGGTTGTCGCAGGACATCAGGGTAAAGGCCGGTATGCCGGCTGCACGCCGACGGGCCAGCGCAGCACACAGAAAGCCGAATACTGTGCCGGGAGTATTGGGGTGGGTCAGGTCGTGGCGGATCTGCGGCAGGTGCGCCATGAACTGGCCGTTGCTGTCATCGATGCAGTAGCCGCCTTCGGTGATGGTCAGCGAAACGATGCGGATGTCCGGGCTGGCCAGTTTGTCGATCAGGGCCTGGGGATCGTCTTCGGCCAGCAGCATGCCGCTGATGGACGCGATGATCCGGGTTTCGGTGTCCGGTGTGTCGCCCAGCTCATACAGGGTGTAGAGATAGTCCTGGCCGGCCAGTGCATCGCGCACGCTTCGGTCTTCGGGACGCAGGCCGACGCCGCAGATGCTCCAGTCCAGCCCTTCGCCGCTGTTCATCAGCGCATCGGTGTAAAACGCCTGATGCGCCCGGTGAAAGCCACCGACGCCGATATGGGCGATGCCGTGGCGGGTTTCGCTGGCCGAGTAGGCGGGGCGGGCAATATCGGCGCCCAGTTGTGACAGGTTCTGTTTGTTCAGTTTCATGTCAGAGGCTCTCCAATACGTTAAGCAGCGACCGCTACGGCCTTGGCAATCACCAGTCCCTGTTCATCGAACAGATGGCAATGGGCGCTATCGAGATGCAGGTTCAGGGTTTCGCCGTACTGGCTAGCCAGATCGCCACGGATACGCATGGTCAGGGCTTCGCCCGAGCGGGTACGGACATGGCAATAGGTATCGCTGCCCAGGCGTTCACTGACATCGGCGGTGACCTGCAACTGACACTCGCCACTCTGGGCAATGTTCAGATGCTCGGGACGGATACCCAGCGTGACCGGAGCCCCGACACTCAAGCCGGCACGGCTTACCGGCAGGGTGATGCGTGTACCGGCATCCAGTTCGACTTCGCACTCATGGCTGTCGACCTGGCTGAGCCGGCCCTTGAGGAAGCCCATTTTCGGCGTGCCGAGAAAACCTGCGACAAACAGGTTGGCCGGGTAGTGATACAGCTCCAGTGGCGAGCCCACCTGTTCCACCTTGCCGCCATTGAGTACCACCACCTTGTCGGCCAGGGTCATGGCCTCGACCTGATCGTGAGTGACGTAAATCATCGTGGCCTGCAGCTCCTTGTGCAGGCGCGACAGCTCCAGCCGGGTCTGCACCCGCAAGGCGGCGTCGAGGTTGGAGAGGGGTTCGTCGAACAGGAAGATTTTCGGGTTGCGCACGATGGCCCGGCCAATGGCGACCCGCTGGCGCTGGCCACCTGAAAGTTGCTTGGGTTTACGCTCCAGCAGTGGCCCAAGCTCCAGGATGCGTGCGGCTTCATCCACTTTCTTCTTGATCTCGGCCTTATCACCGCCCGCCAGGTCCAGGGCAAAGGACAGATTCTTGCCCACGGTCATGTGCGGGTATAGGGCGTAGGTCTGGAACACCATGGCCAGGTCGCGCTTGGCCGGTGTGACCTGGGTGATCTCGCGGCCATCGAGTTCGATGCTCCCCGAGGTGACTTCCTCAAGCCCGGCAATCAGGCGCAGCAGGGTGGACTTGCCGCAACCCGACGGGCCGACAAAGACCACGAACTCGCGGTCCTTCACATCGAGGTCGATGCCTTTGATGATCTGATGGCCGTCGAAGCCTTTTTGCAGATTTCTGATACTGAGATTAGCCATGCTTGACTCCGTTTTTATTCTTGAATTCGGGCTATTTGACTGCGCCGAACGACAGGCCGCGGACCAGTTGTTTCTGGCTGATCCAGCCGAAAATCAGGATCGGTGCGCAGGCCAGGGTCGAGACGGCCGAGAGCTTGGCCCAGAACAACCCTTCAGGGCTTGAGTACGAGGCGATGAGTGCAGTGAGCGGCGCGGCGTTGGACGAGGTGAGGTTCAGGGACCAGAAGGCCTCGTTCCAGCACAGGATCAAGGACAGCAGCGCCGTCGAGGCCAGGCCGCCCTTGCAGATCGGCATCAGCACCCGGAATATTTCCTGGCGCGTGCTGGCACCGTCCAGACGCGAGGCTTCGAGGATTTCTCCCGGAATGTCCTTGAAGTAGGTGTAAATCATCCAGACCACGATCGGCAGGTTGATCAGCGTGTAGATGATGATCAGCGCCAGACGCGAATCCAGCAGGCCGAAGGTCTTGGCCAGCAGGTAGATCGGCATCAGCACGCCCACCGGCGGCAACATCTTGGTGGAGAGCATCCACAGCAGCGTGCTCTTGGTGCGCTTGGTTTCAAAGAAGGCCATGGAGTAGGCCGCCGGGATTGCCACCAGCATGGACAGGATCGTGGCACTGAACGAGATCAGCACCGAGTTCCAGGCAAAGTGGAAGTAATCGCTGCGCTCCTGAATGTGCAGGTAGTTTTCCAGCGTCGGCGTGAAGAACAGTTGCGGCGGCGTTGCGAAGGCGTCGATCTCGGTCTTGAAGCTGGTCAGCACCATCCAGAAAATCGGGAAGAATATCAGTGCGGCGATAAGCCAGGACAAGGCCCCGAGCAGCAGGCTTTGCAGGCGTCGTGATTGTTTGAGCGTCATCATGGCAAGGCCCTCATGACTTGTCGGTGAGGTTTTTGCCGATCATCCGGATCAGGATGATCGCCGCGATATTGGCAATGACGACCGCGATCAGGCCGCCCGCCGAGGCCATGCCGACATCGAACTGCAGCAATGCCTGGATGTAGATCAGGTACGCCAGGTTGGTCGAAGCGAAGCCCGGGCCACCATTGGTGGTGGTGAAGATTTCGGCAAACACTGAGAGCAGGAAAATCGTCTCGATCATCACCACTACGGCAATCGGCCGGGCCAGGTGGGGCAGGGTCAGGTGCCAGAAAATCGCAATCGGGCCAGCGCCATCGAGTCGCGCCGCTTCCTTCTGCTCCTGGTCCAGCGACTGCATGGCGGTCATCAGGATCAGGATGGCGAACGGCAGCCATTGCCAGGAGACGATGATAATGATCGACAGCATCGGGTAATGGGCGAACCAGTCGACGGGTTCTGCACCGAAGAAGCGCCACACGGCGGCCAGCACACCAGACACCGGGTGAAAGATCAGGTTCTTCCAGATCAGGGCGCTGACGGTGGGCATGATGAAGAACGGCGAGATCAACAGCACCCGTACGATGCCGCGGCCGAAAAACTCGCTGGCTTCCAGCAGGGCGGAAATCAATACGCCGAGGATCACGCTGATCGCCAGTACGCTGCCCACCAGCAACAAGGTATTACCGGCACCGGGCAGAAAACCGCTGTCGGTGACGAAGTACGTGAAGTTTTCCAGCCCGACGAATTCGTTTTCACCGGGGCTCAACAGGTTGTAGCGAATCAGCGAGAAGTAGATGGTCATGCCCAGTGGCACGATCATCCAGACCAGCAAGAGCGCCACGGAAGGGCTGACCAGAAACCATCCGGGTTTGAACCGGCTGTTTCTGGCCTTTGGGGTCTCGCCGGATAAATCCGGACGAGCAGGAGTGGCTGAGGTCTTCATGGGGAACTCCGAACCGGGATTTGCCTGTCAGCGGGAGTCGAGGGGCTGGCGCCCCCCGGCTTGAGTCACGCGGTCTACTTTTTCGGGTAGCCGGCTCTTTTCATGTCGCGCTCGGTGGAGTTCTGCGCCATTTTCAAGGCGTTCTCCACGGTCGACTGGCCGATCAGGGCTGCCGAGAACTGCTGGCCGACACTGGTGCCGATGGCCTGGAACTCGGGAATGGTCACCAACTGGATGCCCACGTAAGGCACCGGCTTGAGGGTCGGGGTCTTGGGTGTCACAGCCATCAGGGACTTGAGGGTGATATCGGCGAACGGTGCGGCTTTCTTGTATTCATCGGTGTAGGTCGATGCACGTGTGCCTGGTGGCACGTTGGAAACGCCATCCTTCTCGGCAACCAGCGCGGCATATTCCCTGGACGTTGCCCACTGAGTGAAGGTCTGTGCGTCCTTGGTGTTCTTGGCGCTGGTCGGAATCGCCAGCGACCAGGAGTACAGCCACGACGAGCCTTTTTCCGTCACTTGATGAGGTGCATAGGTGAAGCCGACATGGTCTGCCACCTTGCTCTGGCTCTTGTCGGTGACAAAGGAGCCTGCCACGCTGGCATCGACCCACATGGCGCACTTGCCGCTGTTGAACAGCGCCAGGTTTTCGTTGAAACCGTTGCTCGATGCGCCCGGTGGCCCGGATTGCTTCATGGTGTTGACGTAGAAGTTGAGGGCGTCTTTCCATTCCGGCTGATCGAACTGGGGTTTCCATTGTTCATCGAACCAGCGTGCACCGTAGGCGTTGGCCACTGTGGTAATCAGCGCCATGTTCTCGCCCCAGCCAGCCTTGCCGCGCAGGCAGATGCCGTATTGCTCCTTGGATTTGTCCGTCAGCTTGCCCGCGAACTCGGCAATCTGGGTCCAGGTCGGACGCTCCGGCATGGTCAGGCCGGCGTTCTGGAACAGATCCTTGCGGTAGTAGGTGATCGAGCTTTCCGCATAGAACGGCAGGGCGAACAGCTTGCCATCCACCGACAGCCCGTCGCGCACGGAAGGGAATACATCATCGAGCTGGTAGCTGGCAGGCAGGTCTTTCATTTCCTGCAGCCAGCCCTTGGCGCCCCAGAGTGAGGCTTCGTACATGCCGATGGTCAGCACATCGAACTGGCCGCCCTTGGTGGCAATGTCGGTGGTCAGGCGCTGGCGCAGGACGTTTTCTTCCAGCACGACCCAGTTGAGCTTGATGTCGGGATGCTGTTCTTCAAAGGTCTTGGAGAGGCGTTGCATGCGGATCATGTCGCTGTTGTTGACCGTGGCGATGGTCACGGTTCCTGCAGCAGCGGTGCCGCCGAACAGGAAACCGGCGCTGAGGACTGAACTGGCAAGCAGGAATTTTGCTGAGGTCTTCATGGGTCACTCCTCTTCCATGCTCGGAGAGCCTGGAGGGTCGGTTATTGTTTTTGTCTCTTCCGGAGGTAAGGAAGATGTGAGCTGATTACACCGGCCTTGAGGCGCGATGACAAATCCTGCGCCGCACTTCAACTGATACTTTTTTGCATTCGGCAAGGGTGTGAAAACCCACTGCAGCCGCGCCAAGGCAGGCTGCAATGCAGAATCAGCGTAGACGAGATGGCCGCAGGCAGGGTGAATCAGTACAGGTTCTGCTCGGTCAGGCGCTGGACGGCAAGGCGTCGGTAATGGGAGGGCGTCATGCCTTTGAGTTGCTGGAAACGGCGGTTGAAGTTGGAAATGTTGTTGAAACCCGACTCGAAACAGATATCCGTCACCGGCTTGTCGCCGTCGGCCAGCAGCTCGCACGACTTGCTGATGCGCAGGCGATTGACGAACTCCACGAAGCAGCGCCCGGTGGCCTGTTTGAACACCCTGGAAAAGTACGTGGGTTTCATCCCCAGGTACTCGGCGACCTCTTCAAGAGGCAGTTCGCGCCCGTAATGGGCAAAGATATAGTCCACCGCCCGGTTGGTCCGCTCCACGCTGTGCTCGTCGGCCATGTGCGACACCGTGGTCCCCGAGAGCAGTTGAAAATCGTCGCTGGCCGCCAGCAGCTCCAGCAGAATCAGGAAGTGCCCGAGCCGGGTGATACCGCTGGAGTCGGCGATTTTCTGCATCAGCTTCATGGCCTGACGGATCGTGCGTTTGCAGCGAAACTCGATACCGTACTGGGCGCGCTCCAGCAGGGGGGTCAGGCTCTTGAGTTCGGTAAACACCTGATTGCCGCTTTCCAGCAGCTCATCGGTGAAGTTGACCAGCATGTCGCGCTTTGGCACCACTTCATCTTCCTGGATCTGGCTGATCCAGTTGTGCGGCAGGTTAGGCCCGGTGAGAAACAGGCTGCCTGGATTGAAGTTGCCGATATAGTCGCCGACGAATACCTTGCCGGAGCTGGCGACGATCAGGTGCAGCTCGTACTCCTTGTGGAAGTGCCAGCGCACCAGCGGGCAGGGAAAACCGTGTTCGCGATAGATGATCGACAGGCCATTGTGGTCGTCCATCAATTCGTAGGAAGGGTCTGTAATTCTTGCTGTTCTTGTCATGGTCTGACCGCCTTCAGAAGTTGCCAGTCTGCTAATGTGCCTCAATTGTTCTGTTCATGCCCAGTCGTCTAATGTTGTCCGCATCGAAACCGGAGTCATTGCCTGATGAAACAGATCCTTCTGATCGGTATTGGTGCCGGAGATCCCGAACAAATTACAGTGCAGGCCATCAATGCCCTGAACCGCGCCACTGTGTTCTTTCTTCTGGACAAGGGCTATGCCGAGGATGATCTGCTGCGCCTGAGAAAAGACATCTGTCAGCGTTATATCCAGAACGACGACTATCGACTGGTGCAGGTCCGGGACCCGCAGCGCGAAGATGACCCTCAGGGCTATGAGCGCGGCATCGAACATTGGCATGAGCAGCGGGCGGTTCTGTTCGAGCGGCTGATCGGTGATGAGCTGAGAATGGGGGAGGTAGGTGCGTTTCTGGTCTGGGGTGATCCGTCACTGTACGACAGCACCCTCAGGATTCTCGATCGGGTGCTGGCCCGGGGCCGGGAAGTTTTCGACTATCAGGTGATTCCCGGCATCACCAGTGTCCAGGCGCTGGTGGCGCAGCATCGTGTGCCGTTGAACCGGGTTGGCGAGCAGATTCGTATCACCACCGGCAGGCGACTGGCGGGTATGGCGGCAGATGAAGTGGACAATGTGGTGGTGATGCTTGATGCGCACTGTACGTTCGAGCGCTTTGTCGGGCAGGGGCTGGACATCTATTGGGGCGCTTATCTGGGCACGCCGGACGAGATATTGCTGTGCGGCCCGCTCGATCAGGTCGGTGGGCAGATCAGGCGGCTACGCGATGAGGCGCGCAGCCGCAAGGGCTGGATCATGGATACTTATCTGTTGCGCAAGGGCTGATTCAATCCTTGCGATTCTTCGCCTCAATCCACTGCGCCATATATTGGGTACTTTTGTGGTGGTGATGGCGCAGCATCGCGCCGGTGAAGTTGGCGAGGCGATGGCGGGGTAGATCCTGGCGCAGTGTTTCGATGCGTTCGATCAGGCTCGCGCAGTGTTGCTTGTGCTGAAAGCGTGTTTGCAGGATGGTCCGGCCCGCCGCCTGGGCTTCGGTCCATAAGGTTTGATCCTGATACAGGCGCACCGCCGCGCTGGCGATTTCGCTGGCACTGCGAGCGATGGTCCCCGGCCATGGCAGGTCGCCGCTCATGGCTTCGGCGCCCACGGGCGTTGTCACCGAAGGCGTGCCGCTGAGCATGGCATCCATCAGCTTGCCCTTGATACCCGCCCCGAAGCGTAGCGGTGCCAGACAAATACGCGCGCCGGACATCACCAGCAGGGCGTCTTCAGCCCAGTTCATGACATGAAAACCCTGCGCCGCATTATGCAGTGCCGTGGCCTTGGGCGGCGTATAAGCGCCGTAGATATGCAATTGCGCAGTCGGCAACTGTTGGCGAATCAGCGGCCAGATGGCGTTTTTCATCCAGAGGACTGCGTCCCAGTTGGGCGCATGGCGAAAGTTGCCGATGCTGAGAAAGTGCGCCCGCTGCTCGAACGGTGCCACGCTTTCCGGTACGCCATCGAGCATCAGCGGGCACCAGTGCAGCAGGGACTTAGGCACGCCAAACTGGTCGCTCAGCAAGTCGATCTCGACATCCGAAACCATCAGGTTCAGGTCGCAGCGATAGAGCGAGGCCACTTCCCTTTGCGCCAGATCGCTGCTGGCGATCCGGGCAAAGAGCTGCGAGTTATCTATATCGAAAAAACTATTTAAATCATCGGGTTGTGAAGATTCATTCAAGTGCTCTTTAAGCAGTTGATGGCGCGTGTGGCGCAGGCTCTGAAAGTCGCAGGTCTCCAGAATCCGCAAGGCATCGGGGCAATGCTTTTCTACCCGCCAGCCAAACTGTTCCTCGATCAGGAACTGGTCGAACAGCACCACATCAGGCTGAAGCTCGCTGACGAAGGTATCGAAGCTGCTGTTGTTGAGCTCGATGTGGACCTCGTCGATGCCCAGGCTTTGCAGGTCGGCCCGGTGTTCACCCTCGGTGGCCGGGCTGGCAAAGGTGATGTGCCAGTCCTGTTCGAGAAAACACTGGATCAGTTGCATGACATGGCCGCTGGCCGCCGAGGAACGGGGCTCGGGCCATACATAGCCAATGATCAACAGTCGGGTTTTTGCTCGCAGCGGCGTCTGGGCTGGGTGAAGGTCGTTATTAGCCAAGGATGCTTTTTACCTTGTCACGCAGGTCATCGATGGAAAACGGCTTTCCGATCGAGTACATGCCATCCGGGACCTCGATGTTTTCCGAATAGCCGCTGGCAAACAGGATCGGTAGTTGCGGGCGCAGTTGCCGTGTCTGTCGGGCCAGTTCCGTGCCGCGCATGTCAGGCAGGCCCTGATCCGTCATCAACAGGTCGATGTGGGTGGCGTCGTCCTTGATGTGGGCAAGCGCCTCCTGGGCATCCGCAGCTTCAAGCACCTGATACTCCAGTTCTTCAAGCACATCGACGATCAGCATGCGCACGATGCTGTCATCTTCGACTACAAGAATGGTGTTGGCTGTTTCAGGCATGGCAAATTCCTAAAGAATGGTAGTGAAGGCTATGCACCTGGCGCAGCCTGCGGGCTTTTGTACGAAAAGTCACTGCATTTGGATCATGTTGCCTTGAAAACAGGCCAATCTGATCGATAACAATCGACTCTGTGCCCGTGTCTATCCATCAGTAAATAAAACACAACCAGAAGTTCCATCTGATTTTAGTAGGTAGCTATCCTTTGCCAGGAGGCTTTACTTGCTGGAGGTGGCGAGCTTATCGCCGATTTATGTGTGAAATTTCAATCCTCTATGCGAGAAAAGTGAGTCTTTTTCTTGCTGTTACGGCAAACTCTACCGTTTTGATATAACGCCAGGGACTTTTCATGAACCGGACGTCTGTCGTCGATGAGCAGCGCTTTCGCAAATTACTGGTCCGCAACATCAGTCTGCCGCTGGGCGTTGGCGTTTTAAGCGCGCTTTTCTTTGCCATCCTGATCGGCTATCTGCTCTCGGTCATTCAGTGGGTCGAGCATACGGATCGGGTGCTCAACAGCACCAACCGTGCGATGAAGCTCTCCATTGACATGGAAACCGGCATGCGCGGTTTCCTGCTGACCGGGCAGGAAAACTTTCTTGACCCCTATGAAGTCGCGAAACCCTTGCTCAGGGCCGAGTTGAAAAACCTGGAAGAGCTGGTGTTCGATAACCCGACGCAAGTGGACCGTTTCCGCCGGTTGTCCACCTTGCAGGAAGAGTGGGGACATTTCGCTCAGGAAATGATCGAGATGCGCCGTCAGAACGGTGATTTCGTCCTCGCCACTCGTGCCGGGCGCGGCAAGCGCATTACCGATGAAATCCGTACCGAGTACGATCAGGTCATTTCCATGGAGCAGCAGTTGCGACTTGCCCGCAACGCTGACGTGACCCGCACGACCATTGCGTGCGTGGTGCTGTACATGATCTTTGTGCTGGCGGTCAGCGGCATCCTGGCGTATTTCGGAAGGCGTGACCTGCTTTCCCTGTCCACGACTTACAGCTCCAACCTGAACCAGCTTGAAGATAACGCCGAGCGTCTGCAGAAGGTCGCCTGGCTGCGCAATGGCCAGAGCGAACTGGCCGAGCAGGTGCTTGGCCAGTTGACGCTCAATACCCTCGGGCAGCATATCCTGCAGTTCTTCGCCCAGTACCTGGGCGCGGTGGTGGCGGCTGTCTATGTCCGTCAGGAGCACGGTGGCCTGTTGCGTGTCGCTTCTTACGGGTTCTCCCGGGAGCATGAGCAGCAGGAGCAGACAATCTTCAGTGGCGAAGGCGTCATTGGCCAGGCCGCACAGCAGAACCGCATCGTCACCCTGGACGGGTTGCCCGGCGATTACTTCAAATACAGCTCCGGCCTGGGCGAAGGTTTGCCGAGCAGTGTGGTCATCGTGCCGACCAGCAATGACGATCAGGTCAATGGTGTAATCGAACTGGGCTTCATGCGCGCACTCACCGAAAAGGACGTCGAGTTTCTAGAGCTGGTGGCCGCAAATATCGGCACCTCCATTGAAGCGGCGCGTTATCGCCAGCGTCTTCAGGAAGTCCTGACCGAAACCCAGCAGCTCAACGAAGAGTTGCAGGTCCAGCAGGAAGAGCTGCGCACCGCCAACGAAGAACTCGAAGAGCAATCGCGGATCCTCAAGGAGTCCCAGGCCCATCTGGAAACCCAGCAGGCCGAGCTCGAGCAGACCAATACCCAGTTGGCTGAACAGAGCCAGGCCCTGGAAGACCAGCGCGATATCCTGGACAGCAAGAACGAAGAGCTGAGCCTGGCTCAGGTGGAGTTGCAAGCCCGTGCCGATGAGCTGCAGCGCTCCAGCAAGTACAAGTCCGAATTCCTGGCCAACATGTCCCATGAGTTGCGCACGCCGCTCAACAGTTCGTTGATCCTGGCCAAGCTGCTGGCGGAAAACCCGACCGAGAACCTGACTCAGGAGCAGGTCAAGTTTGCCGAATCGATCTACTCGGCCGGCAATGACCTGTTGAACCTGATCAACGACATTCTGGATATCTCCAAGGTCGAGGCGGGCAAGCTGGAAGTCCGTCCCGAGAACAGCAGCGTGTCGCGTCTGGTGGATGGCCTGCGTGGCATGTTCCAGCCATTGGCGACCGAAAAGAATCTGGACTTCGTCGTGGAAGTGCAGCCTGGCACGCCAACCATGCTGTTTACCGACCGTCAGCGTCTGGAGCAGATCCTCAAGAACCTCTTGTCCAACGCCATCAAGTTCACCGAGAGCGGCACCGTGAGCATGATCGTCTCTCGTCAGCCGGGTTCGGGCATTGTGTTTACCGTGCGTGATTCGGGTATCGGTATCGCCCCGGAGCATCAGCAGAGCATTTTCGAGGCCTTCCGTCAGGCCGATGGCACCACCAACCGGCGTTACGGCGGCACCGGTCTGGGGCTGTCGATTTCCCGGGATCTGGCAGCCTTGCTGGGAGGCTCCATCAGCGTCACCAGTGCGCCGGGCCAAGGCAGCATTTTCTCTCTGGTGTTGCCAGAGCAGTACGTCGAGCAGGAGCGCGAAGAGGAGGGCGGCGAACGGTCGGTGATCATTTCGTCGCCTGTTGTCACGTTGCCGGTAGCAAGCCAGCCGGCTATCGAACCCAAGCCGGCAATGCCGGAGTCGGCCTTTGCCGATGATCGCCACAAGGCACCGTTCAGCGGGCGCTGCATTCTGGTCATCGAAGATGAAGTGCGGTTTGCGCAGATCCTTTTCGATCTGGCCCATGAGCTGGGTTACAGCTGTCTGGTCGCCCACGCCGCCGACGAAGGCTTCAACCTGGCCGCGGAGTTCACCCCCGACGCCATCCTGCTGGACATGCGCCTGCCGGACCACTCGGGTCTGACCGTGTTGCAGCGTCTCAAGGAGCTGGCGCCTACCCGGCACATTCCGGTGCACGTGATTTCTGTCGAGGATCGTCAGGAGGCCGCCATGCACATGGGAGCCATCGGTTATGCGGTCAAGCCGACCACCCGTGAGGAACTCAAGGATGTATTCGCCAGGCTTGAAGCCAAGCTGACCCAGAAGGTCAAGCACATCCTGCTGGTCGAGGACGATGCCTTGCAGCGCGACAGCATTGCGCGCCTGATCGGCGACGATGATATTGAAATTACCGCTGTTGGCTTCGCTCAGGAGGCGCTGGATCTGCTGCGCGAAAACATCTATGACTGCATGATCATCGACCTGAAGTTGCCGGACATGCTGGGCAATGAACTGCTCAAGCGCATGTCCACCGAAGACATTCGTTCCTTCCCGCCGGTGATCGTCTACACGGGGCGCAACATGACCCGTGACGAAGAAACCGAACTGATGAAGTACTCGCGTTCGATCATCATCAAGGGCGCCCGCTCGCCGGAGCGCCTGCTGGATGAAGTGACCCTGTTCCTGCACAAGGTCGAGTCGCAGCTCTCCAACGAGCGTCAGAAAATGCTCAAGACTGCCCGCAGCCGTGACAAGGTCTTCGAGGCGCGCAAGATCCTGGTGGTCGATGACGATGTGCGCAATATCTTCGCCCTGACCAGTGCCCTGGAACACAAGGGCGCTGTGGTGGAGATCGCCCGTAACGGCATCGAGGCGATTGCAAAGCTCAATGAGGTCGAAGATATCGATCTGGTGCTGATGGACGTGATGATGCCGGAAATGGACGGCTACGAAGCGACCGTTGAAATCCGCAAGGACCCTCGCTGGCGCAAACTGCCGATCATTGCAGTGACCGCCAAGGCCATGAAGGACGATCAGGAGCGTTGCCTGCAGGCAGGTTCCAACGACTATCTGGCCAAGCCCATCGATCTGGACCGGCTGTTCTCTTTGATTCGGGTCTGGCTGCCGAAAATGGAACGTATTTGAGTGATGGCGGCCCAAACGATTTATTTTCTCAGGTTTATCCATGGCACTTGATCGAAGCGCTGATATCGAGCTGCAACTGCTGATTGATGCGATTTATCTGAAATACAGCTATGACTTTCGGGACTATTCCGGCGCTTCCATCAAGCGCCGGGTGAACCATGCCCTGCGTCAGTTCGATTGCAGCACCATTTCTGCCTTGCAGGAGCGTGTGCTGCACGATCCGGCCGCGTTCATGCAGTTGCTGCAATTGCTGACGATTCCGGTCAGCGAGATGTTTCGCGATCCTTCGCATTTTCTGGCCATTCGCCAGGAAGTGGTGCCGTTGCTCAGGACCTATCCGTCGATCAAGGTCTGGATCGCCGGTTGCAGCACGGGGGAAGAAGTCTATTCGACGGCGATTCTCTTGCGCGAAGAGGGGTTGCTTGAACGCACCATCATTTACGCCACCGATATCAACCCAAGCTCCCTGGAAAAAGCCAAGCAGGGGATCTTCTCCATGGAAAGCGTGCGGGCCTATGCCGAAAACTACCGCAAGGCCGGTGGTCAGCGCGAGCTCTCGGATTACTACACCTCGGCCTATGATTACGCGATCTTCGACAAGACCCTGCGCGAGAATGTCACGTTCGCCGATCATAGCCTGGCCACCGACAGCGTCTTCTCCGAGACGCAGCTCATTTCATGCCGGAACGTGTTGATCTATTTCAACAAGAGTCTTCAGAACCGAACCTTCGGGTTGTTCCATGAGTCATTATGCCATCGCGGATTTCTCGCATTGGGCAGCAAGGAAACTCTGGATTTTTCCGAGTACAGCAATGTTTTTGAAACACTGGTGAAACCGGAACGGATCTACCGGAAAAAATGAAAACGACCTTCAGTGTCGAGTCGGCCGATTGCACTCTGCCGGCAGTGGATGCCATTGTCGTCGGTGCGTCGGCGGGCGGTGTGGAAGCGTTGCTGAAAATATTCGGCATGCTCAGGCCCGGCTTTCCTCTTCCGATCATTGCTGTCCTGCATCTGCCGGAGTCGCGGCGCAGCCAGTTGGCTCATGTATTCCAGAATCGTCTGGCGATACCGGTCAAGGAAGCTGACGACAAGGAGTCGATTGTGCCCGGCACGCTGTATTTTGCGCCTGCCGGTTATCACCTGTCGGTGGAGAACGATCACAGCTTTTCGTTGAGCCAGGAAGAGCGCGTATTTCATTCGCGGCCCAGCATCGATATTTTGTTCGATTCGGCTGCGGATGCCTTTGGCTCACGCCTTGCAGGCGTATTGCTGACCGGCGCCAATAACGATGGGGCACTCGGGTTGGCGCAAATAAACAGATACGGTGGTTTTACCGTGATTCAGGATCCGGATCAGGCCCTGGCGCGCACCATGCCCGAGGCGGCCCTGGCGCTCCATTCGCCTGATTACCTTCTGCCTTTGAATGAAATAGGCCAACTGCTGGTCAAGCTGGAACGAATCACATGCTAAATGAAATCCAGGCAAAACTGCTCATAGTCGACGATTTGCCGGAAAACCTGCTTGCCCTCGAAGCGTTGATCAAGCGTGATGACCGCACCGTATACAAGGCCTTGTCGGCAGACGAAGCCTTGTCCCTGCTGTTGCAGCATGAATTCGCCCTGGCCATTCTCGACGTGCAGATGCCCGGCATGAACGGTTTCGAGCTGGCCGAGATGATGCGCAGCACCGAAAAGACCAAGAACATTCCTATCGTGTTTGTCAGTGCCGCCGGGCGTGAACTCAACTATGCCTTCAAAGGCTACGAAAGCGGAGCCGTGGACTTCCTGCACAAGCCGCTGGATATCCATGCGGTCAAGAGCAAGGTCAACGTCTTCGTCGAGCTGTATCGCCAGCGCAAGGCGGTGAAAATGCAGGTCGAAGCGCTGGAGCAGAGTCGCCACGAACAGGAAATACTGCTCAAGCGTCTGCAGGCGACCCAGGGCGAGCTCGAACATGCCATCCGCATGCGCGACGACTTCATGTCCATCGTCTCCCATGAAGTGCGCACACCGCTCAATGGCCTGATCCTGGAAACCCAGTTGCGCAAGTTGCATCTGGCCAAGGACAACACAGCGGCTTTCACCCTGGATAAGCTGCGGGGCATGGTCGATCGCGACGAGCGTCAGATCCAGAGCCTGATCCGGCTGATCGAGGACATGCTCGATGTGTCTCGTATCCGCACCGGCAAGCTGTCGATCCGGCCAAACGCCTTTGACCTGAGCGAGTTGGTGGGCCAGTTACTGGAAAACTTCGCGGCCCAGATTGCCGCGACCGAATCCACCGTCACCCTGTTTGCCGAAGAGACAGTCATCGGGGTATGGGACGAGTTCCGGATCGAGCAGGTGGTGGCCAACCTGTTGACCAATGCAATGCGCTACGGTGCCCGCAAGCCGATCGAGGTGCATGTGTATTGTGAAAGCGGCGAGGCGCGGGTCGAAGTGATCGATCAGGGGATCGGGATTTCCGAGGAAAACCAGAAGCGCATCTTCCAGCAGTTCGAGCGGGTAACGGCCAAGCATGCCGTGGCCGGCCTGGGGCTTGGGTTGTTCATCTCCGAACAGATCGTTCTGGCCCATGGCGGCCGGATTGTCGTGGAGAGCGAAGAGGGCAAGGGCTCGACATTCCGGGTCTGCCTGCCGTTGTAACATTAATTTTTTTCATTCGTGGGTGGTGCGAAGTTTCAAAAAGATTTGCGCAACCTCTACCAAGCGCTGTGGTCGTATTGGCAGCTATTTACAGAACAAAAGGCAGTTCCATGAGCGCTGATGCAGAAAACGTCGTACTAATCGTCGAAGACGAACCCTTGATCCTGATGCTGCTGGCTGATTATCTGTCGGGCGAGGGCTATCGGGTCTTGCAGGCCTCCAACGGCGAGCAGGCGTTCGAGATTCTGGCGACCAAGCCCCACCTGGACCTGATGATCACCGACTATCGCCTGCCAGGCGGGTTCTCCGGTGTGATGATTGCCGAGCCAGCGGTCAAGCTGCGACCTGAGCTGAAGGTCATCTTTATCAGCGGTTACCCGGCGGAAATCCTCGATTGCGACAGCCCGATCACTCGCAAGGCGCCGATTCTGGCCAAGCCGTTCACCATGGAAACCCTGCACACGCAGATCCAGCGTCTGCTGGCCTGAGGCTTCGGCGGTTCAGGCCTCGATCATCTCTCTCACCTTGGACGTCAGGTGATCGAAGGCAAAGGGCTTGGTGATCATCTGCATGCCGGTATCCAGAAAACCCGAGCGAGCGGCTGCGTGCTCGGCATAGCCGGTGATAAACAGCACTTTCAGCTCAGGCCTTAGCTGCCGGGCTATTTCCGCCAGTTGCCGACCGTTCATGCCGGGCAGGCCGACGTCGCTGATCAGCAGGTCGATACGCTGATCGGACTCCAGGACCGGCACGGCACCTCGTGCGTCGCCTGCCTCTACATAGGCATACCCCAATTCGCTGAGTACCGAGCTGACCAGAGCCCGCACGGAGGGATCGTCTTCGACTATCAGGATCGTTTCGCCTTCTCTGGCGCAGATAGTATTGCCCTGATAGCTCTGTTCGTTTTCGGGCTGATCGCCCTGGAAGCGTGGCAGAAACAACTGCACGGTCGTGCCGCGCCCGACTTCGCTCTGTATGGCGACATGACCGTGAGACTGCTTGCTGAAGCCATAGATCATCGACAACCCGAGGCCGGTACCCTGGCCGATGGGTTTGGTGGTAAAGAACGGGTCGAAGGCACGGCTGACAATGGCTTCGGGCATGCCGCAACCATTGTCGCTGACGTTCAGGACCACATAATCGCCCGGCAAGAGGTTTTCATGGGCGTTGGTGAACGACTTGTCCAGCCGCTGATTGAACGTCTCGATCTGCAACTGCCCCCCATCGGGCATGGCGTCCCGGGCATTGAGCACCAGATTGAGCAGGGCATTTTCCAGTTGGTTGGGATCGGCTTCGGCGGTCCATAGCTCGGCGTTCAGGCGCATGTCCAGGTGAATGCTTTCATTGAGGCTGCGCTGGATCAGTTCCCCCATGGAGCTGACCAACTGGTTCATCTCCACAGGCTTGGAGTCCAGCGACTGGCGTCTGGAAAACGCCAGCAGTCGATGGGTGAGGGAGGCTGCCCGGTTGGCGGAAGTCACGCCCAGATCGATCAGTTTATCCAGGTCGTCGAGTCGGCCTCGCTCCAGGCGGCGCCTGATCATTTCGAGACTGCCGATGATGCCCGTGAGCATGTTGTTGAAATCGTGGGCGATGCCGCCAGTCAATTGGCCGACGGCCTCCATCTTTTGTGACTGGCGCAGGATCTCTTCTTTATGGCGCAGTTGTGAAGTGCGCTCTTCGACCTGCTGTTCAAGGGTTTCGTTGAGGCTTCTGAGCTGGGCTTCGGCCTGCTTGCGCTCAGAGATATCGGAGGTCACTCCGGACAATGCGCTGACCTGGCCGTTCTTGGCCCGTATGGCCCGTGCGCGTACATCGACCCAGTTGACCGAGCCGTCTGGCCAGATGTCCCGGTATTCAATAATGAAATCGACGCCCGTATCCAGGCTGCGCTGCAAGGCTGATTGCATGCGTGGCTGATCTTCGGGGTGAACCGCTTCCAGCCAGTCGTCGTAGGTGAAGTTTTCGTGCTCTTCGCGGCCATAGTGGGATTTGCTGATGGCCGAGCAGGTCAGAACCAGAAATCCGGCTTCCAGTTGCCACGAGCCGAGCCGACCCGCCTTGAGGGCGTTTTGCAAACGCCTCTCACCCTCCACAAGATCCTCCATGCGTGCCCGAGCCTCGTACTGGCGTCGACGGCCGCGTACGGCCGTTGACACCAGGCTGACCAGCGTGATGGGGTGGAAGGGGCGCTCCAGGAACGTGATGTTGCCCAACAGGCTGCCCAGCCGTGCCGAAGGGTTCTGGTCCGGGCCGCCATGGTGAGTGAGCAACACGATAGGCAGGTCGGACCAGGCGGGCTGGTTGGCCAGAAGGCTCACCAGCGGATCGATATCCGCACCGTGCAGTGCCTCATCGGCAATGATCGCGAGTCCCGCTCCGGCAGCCAGCTCCTGGCCAAGTTCGTTGAGGTCGCGGGCAATCGTTGCCCGATAGCCCGCTTCCTCAAGGATCATTACCGCAATCTGACTGTCACGTCCTCTGGGGGCCAGAATGACAGCCCGTTCCGATAGCAATCCGCTGACACTCACTCGTCTTCATCCTTGAGCAGTGGCTTGCTTTCGCCAACGTAATCGGGAGCGCCTCGCAAGACACCCTGAAAGGCTGATAACGGCTCGCCTATTCTCAGGCCGCTCCTGCCGATGCGGTATTCGCGAATCGTCGATTCGTGAGTGCCGGTTCGTTTCTTGATGATGGATATGGCCCTGCGTATCTGGCCGAGCGCTTCAAAGTAGCGCAACAGGATGACGGTGTCTGCCAGATAGGTAATGTCCACTGGCGTTTGCATATCGCCGACCAAGCCGTGTTGAGCCACGGTCATGAAGGTCGAGGCTCCTTGTCGGTTGAGATAAAGCAGAAGTTCATGTACGTGCAGAACCAGTGAATTCTCTTCCGGCATTGCCGCCTGATAGCCGTTGATGCTGTCGATGACAACGGTCTTGATCTGCTTGTCATCCACGCAGTGGCGGACCCGATGGGAAAACTCCCCCGGAGACAATTCGGCAGCGTCCACCTGTTCGATCATCAGGTTGCCCGTGGCCTGCAAGGCCTTGAGGTCGATGCCTATCTTTTTCATCCGGTCAAACAGCAGGCCCAGTTCTTCGTCGAAGATAAACAGGCCGACCCGTTCGCCACGAGAGACGGCTTCTGCGGCGAACACCAGTGCGATCAACGATTTGCCAGTGCCGGCCGGGCCGAGGATCAGCGTACTTGAGCCGCCATCCGTACCCCCGCCGAGCAAGTCGTCGAGTTCCTTGATGCCGCTGCCAAGTTGCGTGCGGATGTAGTCGTTACGGTGTTCGGCCGCGACCAGGCGCGGGAACACATGGATTCCGTCTTCCATGATGGTGAAGTCATGGAAGCCGCCGCGATACTTCTGACCGCGATACTTGACGATCTTGATGCGCCGCCGCTCTGCGCCATAGTTGGGTGTCAGTTCTTCCAGGCGGATGACGCCGTGGGCGACGCTGTGTACGGTCTTGTCCAGAGACTCCGTAGTCAGGTCGTCGAGCAGAATGACGGTTGCGTCATAGCGAGCAAAATAATGCTTGATGGCCAGAATCTGCCGTCTGTAGCGCAACGAACTCTGCGCCAGCAGGCGAATTTCCGAAAGGCTGTCTATGACTACGCGAGTTGGTCTGATGCGTTCCACCACGTCAAAGATCTGCCGTGTTGCTTCCCCCAGCTCAAGGTCAGAGGAGTACAGCAGGCTTTGATGCTGCTCGGTATTGAGCAGGGTTTCAGGAGGCGTCAGCTCGAAAATCTCGATATGTTCATCCAGTTCCCAGCCATGGGAACGCGCTCCCTCACGCAGCTCTCGTTCGGTTTCCGATAGTGTGATGTACAGGCCGACTTCACCCGCTTGCGCACCCGCCAGCAGAAACTGCAGCGCGACGGTGGTCTTGCCGGTTCCGGGTTCCCCTTCGAGAAGGAAAACGTGATTGCGTGAAAGACCTCCTGACAGGATGTCATCCAGACCGTCTATACCGGTTACCGCTTTTGACTTTTCCAAGTATTGCCCTCTTGTTTCCGAATGCAGGCAATGAATCTGGACCCCTTGAGGCCTCGACGGTTCATACTTTTTATATGGCAGGCCATGGAGCATGGCCGATTTGCGGTCCGGGAAATGTCACAAAAGTCGCCTTACGACAGCCGTGAAGGGCTTGGTATAGTCCGCCTCAGACAGACAATAACCACCCTGAGGATAATGCCGTGTCCGACTACCAAACCTTTCTCGTCGAGCTGACTGACCACATCGCTCATGTGCAGCTTAATCGACCGGACAAGGTCAATGCCATGAATGCCGCTTTCTGGACCGAAATCATCGAGATATTCCAGTGGGTCGAGGAAAACGACGAGGTTCGCGTCGTGGTTCTGAGTGGTGCGGGCAAGCACTTTTCCTCAGGGATCGATCTTGCGTTGCTGGCCTCCATCGCCGGTGAAATGGGCAAGGATGTCGGGCGCAATGCGCGTCTGTTGCGGCGCAAAATCCAGCAGATGCAGGCTTCGTTCACTGCCGTGGACAACTGCCGCAAGCCGGTGCTCGCGGCGATTCACGGTTACTGCCTGGGCGGTGCCATCGATCTGGTTTCCGCGTGTGACATGCGTTATGCAGCGGCTGATGCGCAGTTCTCGATCCGCGAAATCGACATGGGCATGGCAGCTGATGTCGGCACCCTGCAACGCCTGCCACGAATCATTGGCGATGGCATGATGCGTGAGCTGGCCTATACCGGGCGCACGGTCGGCGCCGAAGAAGCCCAGCGCATCGGTCTGGTCAACAGCACTTTTGCCGATGCGCCGAGCCTGCTGGAAGCTGTCTTTGCCATCGCCCGTGAAATAGCCGCCAAGTCGCCAATTGCGATAGAAGGCACCAAGCAGATGATCGCCTACATGCGCGATCATCGTATCGATGATGGTCTTGAGCACGTTGCCATCTGGAACTCTGCCATGCTGCAATCGGTCGATCTCAGGGTGGCAATGGCTGCGCACATGAGCAAACAGAAGCCGGTTTTCGACAATTAAGGAGTTCTTGTCATGACACGCCCGGCGCGTTGGACAACTGCAGTTCTGGATACGTCAGCAACAGGTGGCTGGGCCGTGGTTCATGGTGATCAGGGTTTTCTGCTTGACGGTAATGGCGTCATGTTTCCCAGGGAATGGCTAAAGCGCCAGGACCTGCCGGTGCAAAGCGAGCATGGCATCGGCCACTTCGATGGCGAACCGGTCTATGTGCTGGTGCTCGATCGGTCGGTGGAGGTCGAAGGCTGTACCTGGCAGGGGCTGCGCCAGTTCATGTTGCAGGGGGATTTTGCGATCTATCAGAAACTCGGCTATGCGGCGCAGATCAGCACCTGGGCTCGCGAGCATCGATTCTGTGGTGCCTGTGGCCGCCCGACGGTGCAGATTCCCGGTGAGCGGGCGATGTACTGCGAGCATGACAACCTGCGTTTCTACCCGCGCATCTCGCCGAGCATGATCGTGCTGATTACCCGTGGCGATGAAATCCTGCTGGCTCGTTCACCGCGTTTCGTGACCGGTGTCTACAGCACCCTGGCCGGTTTTGCCGAGCCCGGCGAGTCGGCCGAGGATTGCGTGCGTCGGGAGGTGATGGAAGAGGTGCAGATCCGCATCCGCAACATCACCTACATGGGCAGCCAGTGCTGGCCATTCCCGCATTCGATGATGCTGGGTTTCCATGCCGAATATGAGAGCGGTGAAATCGTGCCTCAGGCCGATGAGATCGAAGATGCGCGCTGGTTTCATGTCGATGACCTTCCGCCGTTACCGGCCAGCCGTTCCATTGCGCGCTATCTGATCGAGTCTTACCTGGCCCGTCGTTCAGGCGCCCCCGAACCAGTGTTGCCAGGCTAGGCGCACGGTCAGGCCGAGTACCACGATGATGAATACCGGACGAATGAATTTGGCGCCGCCCTTGATGGCGGTGCCTGCGCCGAAGTAGGCGCCGAGCATCACTGACAGGCCCATGCTCAGGCCGATGACGAAGTCCACCTGGCCCGAAAAGATGAATATCGACAAGGCAACGGCATTGCTGACGAAGTTCATGCTGCGTGCCACGCCGCTGGCCTTTACCAGATCCACCGGGTACATCATCAGCGTGCTGACGGTCCAGAAAGCGCCGGTGCCCGGGCCAGCCACGCCGTCATAGAAGCCCAGTGTCAGGCCCTGAGGCAGTTGCCATTTCTTCCTGATCGGCGCGTTGCTGTCCAGTGGCGCCTTGGGCGTACCGCCGAACAGCAGGTACAGACCGCAACCGAACACAATCACGGGCAGCATCTGATTGATCCATTCGGCAGGCAGGTAATGGGCGATCACCGCGCCGATTGCAGCGCCCACGGCAGTGCCTACCAAGGCATGAGCCCATTGCCGGGGATGGAAAAGCTTGCGGCGGTAGTAGGTGAAGCTGGCGGTTGCAGAACCGAAGGTCGAGCTGAGTTTGTTGGTGCCCAGCACCAGATGCGGCGGCAGGCCGGCCGTCATCAGGGCAGGGGTGGTCAACAGCCCGCCGCCTCCGGCAATGGCATCGATGAATCCGGCAATGAAGGCAACAACGATCAGAATGGCGAGGGTGGCAAGGTCGACACTGAGTTCAAAAGGCATGATCGGTACGGCTTATAGGGCAGGGGGCAGAATGGCTGCCCGAAGGCGCGCATTCTACTCCCCTGTTTGCCCTGTGTCAGACAATGGTCGAAGGCGTTTTTCAGATTTCACCCAGTCCGACCCAGCGCTGTTCGCGTGCTGCGAGACGAATCGCTGCTGCCAGGCGTTCGATCTGCCAGGCCTCTTCAAAGTCAGGCCCTCGCTTGCCAACACCGCACACGGCCTGAATCAGTGAATGCACTTCCAGCGCCTTGAGCTCGTTGTACCCCAGTTGATGGCCGGGCGCCGGGCAGAAGGCGGCATAGCCTGCCTGGGCCGGACCTGCGAGTATCCGCTGGAAACCATCGCGTCCGGTTGCGCCGCTGCGATAGATGCGCAGCTCGTTCAAGCGCTCCTGATCGAAGGTCAGAGTGCCGCGGGTGCCGCTGATTTCAAAGCTCAGATGGTTCTTGTAGCCGTGCTTGAGCCAACTGCTGCTGAAGGTGCCGCGTGCGCCACTGGCAAAGCGCAGCAGGGCATGAGTCTGATCGTCCACCGCAATCGAACGCATCTCGTTACTGCCGCGGGTGGCGGGGCGCTGGCGATGCACGGTGCTTGAATCGGCGCATACCGCTTCGATATCGCCCAGCAGGTAGCGGGCCATGGCCAGCAGATGGCTGCCAAGATCGGCCAGTGCGCCACCGGCATGCTCGGCTTCACAGCGCCAGGACCATGGCGATGCCGGGTCGCCCATGAAGTCTTCGCTGAACTCTCCCTGGAAACTGATGATTTCCCCCAGCTCTCCCGCGTCGATCATTTCTCTTGCGAGGTCGATCATCGGGTTGTGCTGATAGTTGTAACCCACTTGCGTCACGACGCCTGCGGCCTCGGCACTACGGCGCATTTCATCCGCCTGGGCCAGGCTGACTGCCAGAGGCTTTTCGCAATACACCGCTTTTCCTGCAGCGATGGCGGCCATGGCCATGGGGAAGTGCAAATGATTGGGCGTGGTGATCGCGACGATCTGTACCTGAGGATCGTCGATCAGTTGTTGCCAGTCACTGTGGCTGCGCTCAAAGCCCCATGCCTGAGCACATTGCCCGGCGCGGGCACTGTCTGCATCGGCGAGGGCTGCGAGGTGAATAGGGGCAGGAAGTTCAAAGGCTGCACTGACATTGCGAAACGCCAGGGCATGGGCGCGGCCCATGAAGCCGGTGCCGATCAGGCCGATACCCAAGGGTGCGGGGAGGGGGTTTTTCCGCATGACAATCTCCGTGATGGATTATTGTTTTCGGAAAATATATTCCACAAATTATAATTATGGAAATTTAATTCTTGTTTTGTTGGTGTGGTCATTCTTCGCGAATGAATTCGCTCTCACGGGGAGTGGGGGATTCATTCGCGAAAGGATCAGGAAAGAAACCCGCCATCCACATTCAGTGCGACCCCGGTCGTGTAGCTCGACGCTTCACTGGCCAGATACAGCACCGCGCCTGCCATTTCGCTGGGAGCAGCCACGCGCTTGAGGGGGATCTGGGCCAGTGCCATGTTGAGGATGGCGTCGTTCTTGACCAGCGCCGAGGCAAATTTGGTGTCGGTGAGGCCCGGCAGCAGGGCATTGCAGCGGATACCGAACGCTGCACATTCCTTGGCGAACACTTTGGTCATATTGATGACCGCCGCCTTGGTTACCGAATAGATGCCCTGGAATTGCCCTGGCGATACGCCATTGATCGAGGCCACATTGATGATGCTGCCGCCACCGTTGTCGCGCATCAGCTTGCCGGCTTCCACCGACATGAAGAAATACCCGCGAATGTTCACGTCCACGGTCTTCTGAAAAGCCCCGAGGTCCGTATCCAGCACATTGCAGAACTGCGGGTTGGTGGCTGCGTTGTTGACCAGCACGTCCAGACGTCCGAACTGTTGGCGAATCTGCTCGAACACGTTTTGAATCTGTTCCATTTCACCGATATGACAGGCGATGGCTGTCGCCTTGCCACCTTCGGCAACAATGGCATCTGCAACCTGCTGGCAGCCCTCGATCTTGCGGCTGGAAACAATCACGTGTGCGCCTTGCTGGGCCAGCAGTCTGGCGATGGCTTCACCAATGCCGCGACTGGCGCCGGAAACGAAGGCGATCTTGCCATCAAGGTCGAATAACTGGGTTCTGGACATGGTGGTTTCCTTGGGTCACTGCACTCAAAGGCTGGATTTTTCGATCACTTGCAGGCTCGTGCGCTCCAGCAGCAGGTTCATCTGGATGAACTGTGCGAAACGTTTGTCCTGAGTCTGGCCGTGGAAGAAACGGTAGTAGATCTGCTGCACGATGCCCGCCAGACGGAACAGGCCATAGGTGTAATAGAAGTCGAAATTATCGATACAAATGCCTGAGCGTTCGGCGTAGTAGTCGACAAACTGCTGACGAGTCAGCATGCCCGGGGCATTGCTGGGCTGGCGACGCATCAGTTGCACGGGCGCAGGGTCGTCGGCCTGAATCCAGTAAGCCAGGGTGTTGCCCAGGTCCATCAGCGGATCGCCCAGCGTGGTCAGTTCCCAATCCAGCACACCGATGATGCGCATCGGGTTTTCGGGGTCGAGAATCACGTTGTCGAAACGGTAATCGTTGTGCACGATGGCCGGTTTCGGATGGTCGGCGGGCATTTTCGCTACCAGCCAGTTCCTGACCTTTTCCCAGGCGGGAGCATCGGGAGTCATGGCTTTCTCGTAGCGCTCGCTCCAGCCCAGAATCTGCCGTTTCACATAACCCTGCGGCTTGCCCAGGTCCGCCAGGCCGCAGGCCTGATAGTCGACCTGATGCAGCTCCACCAGTTTGTCGATGAAGCTTTTGCACAATTCTTCGGTCTGCCCGGCATCCAGGTTCAATTCCGGCGGCAGGTCCGAGCGCAGGATGATGCCCTTGACCCGCTCCATGACATAGAAGTCGGAGCCGATCAGGCTTTCATCGGTGCAGTGTGCATAGGCTTTCGGGCAGTAGGGGAACGCATCCTTGAGGCCGTTGAGAATGCGGTACTCGCGGCCCATGTCGTGAGCCGACCTGGCTTTTTGCCCGAATGGCGGGCGGCGCAGAACGAACTCCTGTCCGGGGTAGCGGACCAGATACGTGAGGTTCGAGGCACCTCCCGGAAACTGGCTGATCTGCGGCAAACCGCTGAGACCGGGAATCCGGGTTTTGAGGTAGGGATCGATGAGATGTGCGTCCAGCTCTTCACCGGGACGAATATCCGTGGACTGGTCGGTTAGCGCCATGCTTATTCCTGCTTATTATGGTCTGCCAGGATCATTGGCTAATCTAATGAACGGCGTGTCTGCGAACAACCTTGGGCGAGCCTTATAGGCTAGCGTGTTGCCCGTCGATCAGCCGGTTTGATTCAGGCGAAAAAAAACCGAAGCCATGAAGCTTCGGTTTTTTGTGCGTCGCAAGAATCAACTCCCTGATCAGACCGGGAATAAATCGCTCAGCTTCATGGCCAGCATCATATCGCCTTCGGCGCGCAGCTTGCCGCCCATGAAAGCCTGCATGCCATCGGTTTCGCCGCTGACGATGCCTTTGAGGGTTTCGCTGTCCATGATCAGGGTCACGTTGGCGTCAGGGTTCTCGCCTTCCTGCAGTTCGCAGGTGCTGTCCTTGACGATCAGGGCGTAGTGCTTGCCTTCGTCAGTGATGTTGAAGCCGAAAACCAGGTCCAGGCCCGCAGCGGCGCTTGGGTTGAACTTGGCTTTCATGGTTTGGACAGCTTCGGCTACTGAGGTCATGGTTTTATCCTTTTATGGTTGGTTCTGGCGCCGGTCAGGGCGCGGTTGGCCGGACTCAGCGGTAAGTGATGAGTTCCGGCACCTTCAGCAGTTGCAGGTGTGTGTCACTGTTGAAGGAAGCCAGGGTCACCTTGCTGCCACTGAATTCCAGCCGGTTCAGCGAGGTGTTGACGATATGCCAGTTAAGCTCGAATGCCTGCTGTGCGGGCATTCCGGTAACAAGGTGCAGCAAGGCCGTAATGGTGCCGCCGGAAGTGAACACGGCGATGCGCTCACGTTTGCCGGCAGTTTCGATGATTCTGTCCAGGCCAGCCTTTACGCCAGAGACGAATGCCAGCCAGCTTTGCATGCCCGGTGTGTCGTGTTTGCCGCCCAGCCAGCGGCTGACGATCTGCGCAAACAGTCGCTGGAACTCGGCCGGGTTATGACCGGCATTGCGCAGGATGTGCAGGGCGTCGGGTTCATCGGGCAGCATCTCGGGTATCAGGGCACGCACGACACCTTCGGCATCGAATTCATTGAAAGCGCTGTCGATTTCCAGTGCGGGCGGTTCAAGACCGGCCTCGGCCAGTTGTGCCAGGGCATTTTGCGCGGTGTCTTTCTGGCGCCGCAGACTGCCGGACAGGCAACGGTCCAGGCGCAGGCCCATCTGTGCCAGATGCGCGCCCAGTACCTGAGCCTGGCGAATGCCGACAGGCGACAGCACGTCGTAATCGTCTGCACCGAATGAAGCCTGGCCATGTCGTATCAGATAAATGCTGCCCACGTCCGTGTCGTCTCGGTACGTTGAAGGTCCGGCGAGGTTATGGGGGATGGCCGGGGCCTGTCAACGAAAAAACATACGCTCGTTTGAAATTGCTGTTTTAACTATTTGCAATATGTAGCGCGCTGGTGAACCTCCTGGCTCGTCGGTATGCTGGAGTCATCGCAGCCCTTGACTGGAAAGGGCGCAACGCAAGTGAGGAGCATCTGTGGATTTTGTCGCTGATTACGCAAGTTTTCTGGCCAAGACGGTTACGCTGGTCATTGCCATCGTCATCGTGCTGGTGGCTATTGCGTCAGTACGTGGAAAAGGCCGTCGCAAGTCGGCAGGACAGCTTCACGTCACCAGGCTCAACGAGTTCTACAAAGGTCTGCGCGAGCATCTGGAACAATCGTTGCTGGATAAGGATCGCCTCAAGGCCTTGCGCAAAGAGCAGGCCAAGGCTCTGAAGAAAGAGAAGAAACAGGCCGAGCCCGAGGTCAAGCCACGGGTCTACGTGCTGGATTTCGATGGCGACATCAAGGCTTCTGCCACCGAAAGCATGCGTCATGAAATCACCGCATTGCTGACCATGGCCACTGAAAAGGACGAAGTGGTCCTGCGCCTGGAAAGCGGCGGCGGCATGGTTCACAGCTATGGCCTGGCTTCATCGCAACTGGCGCGTATCCGTCAGGCGGGGATTCCACTGACCATCTGCATCGACAAGGTCGCGGCCAGCGGCGGTTACATGATGGCTTGCATCGGCAACAAGATCATCAGCGCACCGTTCGCGATCCTCGGTTCCATCGGCGTCGTGGCGCAGTTGCCCAACGTCAACCGTCTGCTGAAAAAGCACGATATCGATTTTGAAGTGCTGACCGCAGGCGAGTACAAGCGCACTCTGACCGTGTTTGGCGAAAACACCGAGAAGGGCCGCGAGAAGTTTCAGCAGGACCTGGACATCACCCATGATCTGTTCAAAGGCTTCGTCGCCAGCTATCGCCCGCAGTTGTCCATCGATGAAGTGGCCACCGGTGAAGTCTGGCTGGGCATGGCGGCTATTGAGAAACAGCTGGTCGATGAGCTGCAGACCAGTGATCAGTATCTGGCCGACCGGGCCAAGGAAGCTGAGGTCTTTCACCTGAACTACGCCCAGCGCAAAAGCCTGCAGGAGCGGGTAGGGCTGGCGGCTGAGTCATCGGTGGATCGACTGGTGACCGGCTGGTGGAGTCGGTTGACCCGGCAGCGGTTCTGGTGATGCCTTCGCGAATGAATGCGCTCCCACGGGAGGAGCGAATTCATTCGCGAAACCTGCCCGTCAGCGACGACGGAACAGCGGCAGAGGCTCGTCGGTTGCAGCCTGGTAGGTTACCGAGAAGTCCTTGAGACCTTCGAGGGCATCGTAAGGGTCTTTATCGGCGCGGACGGCGAAAGCATCGAAGCCGCAGCGACGCAGGTAGAACAACTGGTCGCGCAATACATCGCCAATTGCCCGCAATTCGCCCTTGTAGCCATAGCGATCACGCAGCAGGCGTGCATTGGAGTAGCTACGGCCATCGGTGAACGCCGGGAAGTTCAGGGCAATGACCTGAAACTGGTCGACGTGCTCGCCGATTTCCTCTGCTTCTTCATCGCTGTCCAGCCATACGCCCAGGCCGCCATCGCGAGCCTTGAGTGCATGGCCATGTTCGCGCCACAACGCCAGCGGGACGATCAGGTCATCGCAGTTGGACAGGCTGTCAAAGGTCGTTTCCTTGGGCAGCATGTGCCAGGTTTCGTCGATGACTTCGTTGTTCTTAATGATTCGCTGCATAGACGCGCTCCTTGAAAGGGTCAATGCCAATACGCTGATAGGTGTCGATGAAGCGTTCGTCTTCGGTGCGTTTCTCGACGTAGACGTCAATCAGCTTCTCGATCACGTCCGGCATCACGTCCTGAGCGAAGGACGGGCCGAGGATCTTGCCCAGGCTTGCATCACGGCTGGCACTGCCGCCGAGGGAAACCTGATAGAACTCTTCGCCTTTCTTGTCCACGCCCAGAATGCCGATATGACCGACGTGGTGGTGGCCACAGGCGTTCATGCAGCCGGAAATGTTCAGGTCCAGTTCGCCGATATCGAACAGGTAGTCCAGGTCATCGAAGCGGCGCTGGATGGATTCGGCGATCGGGATCGACTTGGCGTTGGCCAGTGAGCAGAAATCACCGCCAGGGCAGCAGATGATGTCGGTCAGCAGGCCGATGTTCGGTGTGGCGAAGCCGCCTTCACGCAGTTCGTTCCAGAGAGTGAACAACTCCGATTGCTCGACGTCGGCCAGAATGATGTTCTGCTCGTGAGAGGTGCGCAGTTGGCCGAAGCTGTAGCGGTCAGCCAGGTCGGCAACGGCGTCCAGCTGTTTGTCGGTCAGGTCGCCAGGAGCAACGCCGGTTGGCTTGAGCGACAGGGTCACGGCAACGTAGCCCGGCTTTTTATGGGCCAGGACATTGCGGGTACGCCAGCGGGCGAAGCCCGGGTGTTGAGCGTCCAGGGCAGCCAACTCGTCGTGCTGGTCGCTGAGCGCCTTGTACTGCGGATCGACGAAGTGCTTGGCAACGCGCTGCACTTCGGCTTCGGTCAGAGTGGTCTGGCCGCCACGCAGGTGAGCCATTTCGGCGTCGACCTTCTGGGCGAAGACTTCAGGCGTGAGAGCCTTGACCAGAATCTTGATCCGGGCCTTGTACTTGTTGTCGCGACGACCGTAGCGGTTGTAGACCCGCAGGATGGCGTCCAGGTAGCTCAACAGATCCTGCCATGGCAGGAATTCGTTGATGAAGGCACCCACCACCGGAGTACGACCAAGGCCACCGCCGACAAGCACGCGGAAACCCAGCTCGCCAGCAGCGTTGTATACCGGCTCCAGGCCGATATCGTGCACTTCAATGGCGGCGCGGTCGCTTTTCGAGCCGTTGATCGCAATCTTGAACTTGCGCGGCAGGTAGGCGAATTCCGGGTGGAAGGTGGTCCACTGGCGAACGATTTCACACCATGGGCGCGGGTCGATCACTTCGTCGGCGGCAACGCCGGCGAACTGGTCGGTGGTCACGTTGCGCAGGCAGTTGCCGCTGGTCTGGATGGCGTGCATCTGCACGGTAGCCAGTTCGGCCAGAATATCCGGCACGTCTTCCAGGGCTGGCCAGTTGAACTGTACGTTCTGGCGGGTACTGATATGCGCATAGCCCTTGTCATAATCCCGGGCTATCTTGGCCATCATGCGCGTCTGGCGCGACGTCAGTTGGCCGTAAGGCACGGCAACGCGCAGCATCGGCGCGAAACGCTGGACATAAAGACCGTTTTGCAGGCGCAACGGTCGAAACTCTTCTTCGCTCAGTTCGCCCGCCAGATAGCGTCGGGTCTGGTCACGGAACTGCTTGACGCGGTCCTCGATGATCCGCTGATCGTACTCGTCGTATACGTACATATAGGTCCTGTTCTCAGGCTTCGTAATGAAGCAAGGGCTGCTGCGTCAAACACGACTGTTGTCAACACAGTCAGCCTTCGCTGCCAAGCCTTGCGCCACCTAGACAATTCTGCGCGCACGGTCGCGCACTCCCTACGGAGCGCGGCGAAGATAACAGTTTGCTGATATCGGTAAAAGTGATGTTTATATATATGCAAATCGTTAAAAGCGATAAGCAAAATCCGCTGGCCCTATGACCTTGCTTGCCGTGTGGGAAATTATCGACTTTACTCAGTGCCTATCGATGCCTGATGAGGGCGCGACCTGATTTTTTCATATGCAATCACCTATAAAACCGACAAGAGGCGATGCGATGAGCAAGCACCCGAAGACCACCCGGTCCGATAGTCATGTGGATGCCTGGGCTATTTCTTTCATCATTCTATTGGTAGTAGGCGCTGCTGTTTTCTGGGTCAGCGGGCAATAGCCGCCGCCTGACTTTCTGGAAGGTCGATTGCGCAGTTCTCCAGTATTTGCAGAGGACGGCCGATAACCATTCATTGCTTGGTTGCTCCAAGGCTTTGTGAATATGAATGGTTTTATCTGTCGCTGCCTGATCATTCTTGCCAGCACATGGAGCGGTTCGCTTCTGGCCGCTTCAGTCGTTTTTCTAAGCCCGGGCTTTGCGGACGATGGCTACTGGCAAAGCTATGCCCGTGTCATGCAGTCGGCTGCCGAAGGAACCGGCATGTCGCTCAAGGTGTTGTACACCGATCGCGATACCCGGAAATTGCTGTCCATGGCGCGAGAAGCGCTGCAGGGCAATGGCGAACGTCCCGACTATCTGGTGTTTTCCAATGAGCTGAACGTGGCACCTCAGGTGTTGCGTCTTTCCGAGGGCAGTGGCGTCAAGCTGCTGGCCGTCAACAACACGCTGACCGAGGATCAGGTCCGGATTCTCGGTGATCTTCCTACGCGATACCCCAATTTCCTTGGCAGCCTGATCGGTAATGACGAGGAGGGCGGCTATCTGACGGCAAAGCGGCTGATCAGCCTTTATCCCGGGCTCAACACGGGTAAGCCCATCGAGATGCTGGCGTTTTCCGGAACCAACTCCACGCCGGTTTCCCTGGAGCGAGAGCGCGGAATGCGCCGTGCGCTTACCGAGTTTCCTCAGGTTCATCTGCGCCAGATCGTGCTGGGTGGCTGGCGTCGGGACCGGGCGCAGGAACAGGCGCGTGTATTGCTCAAGCGTTACCCGGATATTCGCCTGATCTGGTCTGCCAACGAGCAGATGGCTTTCGGTGCCATCGACGCCTTGCGCGAGCGTGGCGGGGAGCCGGGCAAGGACATCCTTTTCAGTGCCATTAACGGCACGAAGATTTCATTGCAGGCACAGTTGAGTGGTCATCTGAGCGTGGTAGCGACAGGGCATTTCACCATTGGCGGCTGGGCGATGCTTCTGTTGAATGACTATGAGATGGCTGACGCAAAGACCCGCAAGCGAATCGGCGACCGTTGTGTCCGCGTGCTGGAGCTGGTCGAGCGACATGATGCCATGCGTTTTCTGGAGGCGGCGAAAGTCGAGCGCTACTACCTGGACAAACAGGCATTCAGTCGTGAGCCGCTGGGCGATGATTCGCCGTTTGCCCTGAAAAACATGCTGCCGCTGGTTCATCCCGAGGCGAAATAAAGCACCAGTTGCACGATACCGAACAGGGTCAGGGCGAAGAAAACCGTAAACAGCAGGCCCAGCAGCAGGAAGTGGGCCGGCTTGCCGTGGGTGAAGTCGCGCTGGCGATTCCTGTTGCTTTGCACGCCAAAGGCTGCCGCCATGATGCTGTGCAGCATTTGCCAGAAGGTTGGCGGTTTGCCCTGGTCTTTTGGCGAGTCATCGGATGGATCGCCCATAAGCCCTCGCTGACCGGCATTCGAGTGATCGGGTCACTTGCAGCATAGCCAGCGTCGCCTTTCCATGAGCGACGATGCGTCCATGGAAAGGCGGCAGGCGACGAATTACTCGTCGTAACCCAGGTTGGGCGCCAGCCAGCGCTCGGTCACGCTGAGGTCCTGACCTTTGCGAGCGGTGTAGCTTTCGACCTGATCCTTGTCGATCTTGCCCACGGCGAAGTATTGCGCCTGCGGGTGTGCGAAGTACCAGCCACTGACGGCGGCTGCCGGGAACATGGCGTAGTGCTCGGTGAGGAACACGCCGCTTTTGCCTGGAGTATGGATCGGCGTGCCTTCAGGCAGCGGGTCGAGCAGGGCGAACAGGGTGCTTTTCTCGGTGTGATCCGGGCAGGCCGGATATCCAGGAGCAGGCCGGATACCCACGTATTGCTCTTTGATGAGCGCTTCGTTGTCCAGGTGCTCGTCCTTGGCGTAACCCCAATATTCCTTGCGCACCTGCTGGTGCAGCCATTCGGCGCAGGCTTCGGCCAGGCGGTCGGCCAAAGCCTTGACCATGATCGAGTTGTAGTCGTCGCCGTTGTCCTGATAGGCCTTGGCCACTTCTTCGGCACCAATGCCTGCGGTGGTGATGAAGCCACCTACATAGTCGGTGATGCCGCTGTCCTTGGGCGCCACGAAGTCGGCCAGGGAGAAGTTCGGTTTGCCATCGGTCTTGATGATCTGCTGGCGCAGGTGATGCAGTTTCGCCAGTGGCTGACCGTCTTCGCCGTAGACTTCCAGGTCATCGTCATTGACCTGGTTGGCAGGCCAGAAACCGAATACCGCACGGGCGCTGATGAGTTTCTCGTCGATGAGCTTGCGCAGCATCTGCTGGGCATCGGCAAACAGCGTGGTCGCAGCCTCACCCACCACTTCGTCGGTGAGGATGCGCGGGTATTTGCCGGCCAGGTCCCAGGATATGAAGAATGGCGTCCAGTCGATGTATTCGGCCAGCACGTCCAGGTCGATATCTTCAAGAATGCGGGTGCCGGTGAAGGTTGGTTTGGCCGGCTCGTAGCTGCTCCAGTCGAACTGCGGCTTTTTCGCCACGGCCGCGCCATAGCTCAGGCGTTCGGTGCGAGCGCTGCGGGCCGAGGTGCGTTCGCGGACTTCAACGTACTCGCGGCGAGTCTTTTCGATAAAGCCGGCTTTCAGTTCCTTGGACAGTAACTGGGTGGCAACACCCACGGCACGTGAGGCGTCCGTGACATAGATCACGGCGTCATTGCTGTACTTGGGCTCGATCTTGACGGCGGTGTGGGCCTTGGAAGTGGTGGCGCCGCCGATCATCAGGGGCAGGTGGAAATCCTGGCGCTGCATTTCCCGGGCAACATGGACCATTTCATCCAGCGACGGGGTAATCAGGCCGGACAGGCCGATGATGTCGCACTTCTCGTCGCGGGCTACTTGCAGGATCTTCTCGGCAGGCACCATGACGCCCAGGTCAACGATGTCATAGCCGTTGCAGCCCAGTACCACGCCGACGATGTTCTTTCCGATGTCGTGCACGTCGCCCTTGACCGTGGCCATCAGGATCTTGCCCTTGGCTTCGGGCTTGTCGCCTTTTTCCAGTTCGATGAACGGGATCAGGTGCGCTACGGCCTGTTTCATCACGCGGGCGGATTTCACCACCTGGGGCAGGAACATTTTCCCGGAGCCGAACAGATCGCCCACCACGTTCATGCCGGACATCAGCGGGCCTTCGATCACTTCGATCGGGCGCGAGAAGGACTGGCGTGACTCTTCGGTGTCTTCGACGATATGGGTCGTGATGCCCTTGACCAGCGCATGTTCCAGGCGCTGGTTCACCGGCCAGGTGCGCCACTCTTCGGTTTCGGCTTCTTTTACGCTGCCGTCGCCCTTGAAGCTGTCGGCAATGGCCAGCAGTGCATCGGTGCCTTCGGGGGTGCGATTGAGCACCACGTCTTCGACCCGGTCGCGCAACTCGGTGGGGATCTGGTCGTAGATTTCCAGCTGGCCGGCGTTGACGATACCCATGCTCAGGCCGTTGCGGATCGCATGCAGCAGGAACACCGAGTGAATCGCTTCGCGCACCGGGTTGTTGCCGCGGAACGAGAACGATACGTTGGAAACACCGCCGGACGTCAGAGCGTAGGGCAGTTCGTCACGGATATAGGCACAGGCGTTGATGAAGTCTACGGCGTAGTTGTTGTGTTCTTCGATGCCGGTGGCGATGGCGAAGATGTTCGGGTCGAAGATGATGTCTTCCGGCGGGAAGCCCACTTCGTTGACCAGGATGTCGTAAGAGCGCTTGCAGATTTCCTTCTTGCGCGCTTCGGTGTCGGCCTGACCGGCCTCGTCGAACGCCATGACTACCACTGCCGCGCCATAGCGCTTGCAGAGTTTTGCATGGTGGATGAACTGCTCGACGCCTTCCTTCATGCTGATGGAGTTGACGATGCCCTTGCCCTGGATGCATTTGAGGCCGGCTTCGATCACGTCCCACTTGGAGGAGTCGATCATGATCGGCACACGGGAGATGTCCGGCTCGCCTGCGATCAGGTTGAGGAAGGTCACCATGGCCTTCTTCGAGTCCAGCATCCCTTCGTCCATGTTGATGTCGATCACCTGAGCGCCGGCTTCGACCTGCTGCAGGGCGACTTCCAGGGCTTCGGTGTAGTTGTCTTCACGGATCAGGCGGGCGAAGCGGGCGGAGCCGGTGATGTTAGTGCGCTCGCCGACGTTGACGAACAGCGACTGACGATCGATGGTGAACGGCTCAAGGCCCGACAGGCGGCAGGCCTTCGGAATATCCGGGATCTGGCGCGGCGCGTAGCCCGATACGGCTTCGGCAATTGCCTTGATGTGCGCAGGCGTGGTGCCGCAGCAGCCGCCGACGATGTTCAGGAAGCCGCTCTGGGCGAATTCCTCGATGATTTTTGCTGTCTGGCTGGGCAGTTCGTCGTATTCGCCGAAGGCGTTGGGCAGTCCGGCGTTCGGGTGCGCGGAAACGTGGGTGTTGGCCTTGGTGGACAGTTCCTGCAGATAAGGACGCAGGTCGCTGGCACCCAGAGCGCAGTTCAGGCCGACGGAAATCGGCTTGGCGTGGCTGATCGAGTTCCAGAAGGCTTCGGTGGTCTGGCCCGACAGGGTGCGACCCGACGCATCGGTGATGGTGCCGGAAATCATGATCGGCAGCTCGAAGCCTATTTCCTCGAAGACGCCTTGCACGGCAAAGATCGCTGCCTTGGCGTTGAGGGTGTCGAAGATGGTTTCGATCAGGATCAGGTCGGCGCCGCCTTCGATCAGGCCGCGAGTGGCTTCGGTGTAGTTTTCGACCAGTTCGTCGAAGGTCACGTTGCGGTAGCCGGGGTTGTTCACGTCCGGCGACAGCGAGCAGGTGCGGCTGGTCGGGCCGAGCACGCCAGCGACAAAGCGTGGCCTGTCCGGGGTTTCGAGGGTTTTTGCGTCGGCGACCTTGCGCGCCAGACGTGCACCTTCTACGTTCAGCTCGTAGACCAGCGCTTCCATGCCGTAATCGGCCTGGGAAACCTGGGTGGCGTTGAAGGTGTTGGTTTCCAGGATGTCTGCGCCAGCATCCAGATAAGCCTTCTCGATGGCACCGATGACATCGGGACGTGTCAGGACCAGCAGATCGTTGTTGCCTTTGACATCGCTTGGCCAGTCGGCGAAGCGTTTGCCACGGTAATCCTCTTCCTCGAGCCTGTAGCTCTGGATCATGGTGCCCATGCCGCCATCGAGGATCAGGATCCTCTGTTTCAGAGCGTTGAGAAAGGCTTGATGGCGGGCGCTGCGGTCAGACATGGGATTACCTTGGAAAGGTCGATACAGAAAGGTCGAGATAATACCAAACCGGAGCGCTTTTGGTGTTGGTGGCGGCTTTGCATGAAAATAGCTCATGTTGGCGCCCGCTATCCGCTGTAGAATTGCGCGTTTTTTCCTTTCAAGGCCCCGGATATGCCGTACCGCTCGTTGCCAAGTCTCGTGTTGCTGTTGTGGTGCTGCGCTGTCCAGGCTCAGGGGGTGCCTGCATCACCTGTGCCGAATATTTCCTATGTGCGGGATATCCAGCCGATCCTGACCCAGAAGTGCGTGGCCTGCCATGCCTGTAACGACGCCCCTTGTCAGTTGAACCTGGGCAGCGGCGAAGGCATGAGTCGCGGGGCCAACAAGACGCCGGTCTATCAGGGCGAGCGCAGCGCTGCGATGACGCCAACCCGTTTGTTTTACGACGCCAGCGGCACTGATGCCTGGCGGCGCAAGGACTTCTATTCGGTGCTCGATGCCCAAGGCAGCCAGGCTTCCCTGATGGCACGCATGCTGGAGTTGGGCCACAGTGCGCCATTGCCTCCCAACAGCAAGATCCCCGACGATATCGTGCTGGGTTTGAACCGGGAAAACCTCTGCCCGCTGCCGGGCGAGTTCCCGGCCTATGCCCAGGCGCATCCCACCGGTGGCATGCCGCTGGCAGTGGCCGGGCTGAGCGATGCCGAGTATCAGACCCTGCAACGCTGGCTGGCTGCTGGTGCGCCGGTGGAGCAACAGCCCATCATGCCCAATGTCGCCGAAGCGGCGCAGATTGCCGAATGGGAAGCCTTGCTCAATCGTCGGGGCTCCAGAGAAGCGCTGGTGGGTCGCTGGCTTTATGAACACCTGTTTCTGGCCCACGTCTATTTTGAAGGCGGCGATACCGGGCACTTCTTTCAGTGGGTACGCTCGCGCACCCCAAGCGGCAAGCCTGTGGATCTGATTGCTACCCGGCGTCCCAACGACGATCCGGGCAATGACTTCTATTACCGGTTGATTCCTGTACAGGGCGTCATCGTTCACAAGACCCATATCACTTACCCGATGAGCCCGCAGAAGCTCAAACGGGTCAAGGACCTGTTTTACAGCTCCAACTGGAGCGTGAATGCAATGCCGGGCTACGGCCCGGGGCATCGTGCCAATCCGTTTCTGACCTTCGAGGCGATTCCGGCACAGGCGCGTTATCAGTTCATGCTCGATAACGCTGAATACTTTGTGCGCACCTTCATCCGTGGGCCGGTATGCCGTGGCCAGATTGCGACCGACGTGATCCGTGATCATTTCTGGGTGCTGTTCCAGGAGCCGGGCCATGATCGCTACATCACCGATGCCCAGTATCGCGGGCAGGCAACGCCGCTGCTGGCAATGCCTGGCCAGAACGATCAGGTCGGCAGTATTCTGAGCTTGTGGCTTTCTTACAGGGACCGCCGCAACGCCTATGAAGACCTGCGCCGTGACAGCTACGCCAGCATGACGCCACCGAGCTGGTCGACGCTGTGGGCCGGCAACGATAATTCGCTGCTGACGGTGTTCCGCCATTTTGACAGCGCCTCGGTGACCAAAGGGCTGATTGGTGATGTGCCGCATTCGCTGTGGTTATTTGACTATCCGCTGCTGGAACGCACCTATTACCAGCTCGCGGTGAACTTCGACGTTTACGGCAACATTTCCCATCAGGCCCAGACCCGGCTTTATTTCGACCTGATTCGCAATGGTGCGGAAATCAACTTCCTGCGCCTGATGCCGGCCGACAAGCGCGAGAAGATGCTGGGCGACCTGTATCAGGACTCCGGCAAGTTCAAGATGTGGCTGGACTACCAGCGTATCGATGACGATACGGCCAGCGGCCTGAAGCTCGACGGGCATCATCCTCGTCAGGACTTCGCCCGGCAGTTGATTCAGCGCTCCGGTACGCTCAATGCCGCGCCGGATCCGATCAACCGCTGCCAGGGCGCCTATTGCTCTCGGCCTGGCATCAGTCCGGCTTTTGCTCAGGCAGAGCAATCCCTCAGTCGACTGGTTTCACGGCCTGCTGCGGGCCTCAAGGTTATCGATCAGTTGCCCGAAGCGACCATGTTGCGCGTGGAAGACGCCAGTGGCAAACGCATGATGTACAGCATGCTGCGCAACCGTGCCCACAGTAACGTGGCCTTCCTGTTGGGTGAGTCCTATCGCTATCAACCGGGTCTGGACACCCTGACCATTTACCCGGGCGTGCTCAGCAGCTATCCGAACTTCATATTCAACATACCGGCTGGCGAAGTACCCGCTTTCGTCGATGCCATGCAACAGGTCAAGGATCAGGCCGGGTTTGAGAAAATCGTGGAGCGCTGGGGCGTCAGGCGTACTCATCCGTTGTTCTGGACCTACTTCCACGACATCAATCGCTATATTCAGGAGACCGAGCCGCGAGAGGGTGGTGTGCTGGATATGAACCGCTACGAAAACCTCTAGGAGTCGTTGCAGGTCACGTAAATCGTGGCCTGCGGCCACTACTGTTTCCTGAACGAAGCAGGATTTTCCTGATCTTTTTTGTCATCTCACTGTCCGACCCCATGCGCGTCCGGCTCCCTTCGAGTGTCGGGCTTGGTTGAAAAGGCAGGTGACAAGAGGTTTTGTGGATGTTGATTTCGGTTCAGGCTTTACGGGCTTTCGCCGCGTGGGTTGTTGTGTGTCATCACTTCATGCAGATTTTTTTCGATTTCAAGGCCAGCGGTCCCGTTGGCGAATTCTTTGTTTCAAAGGGCGCAGTGGGCGTCGATATCTTTTTTGTCATCAGCGGGCTGGTGATCTACCTCTCGACCCATAACAGCGACATGCCCGCCGGGCGTTTCATCCTGCACCGTCTGATCCGTATCGTTCCTGCCTACTGGCTGTACACCGCCGCCATGGGGTTGTTGCTGCTGGTTGCGGCTCCCTGGTTGCCTCATCAGGTGATTGGCTGGCAGAACTTCCTGCTTTCGCTGTTCTTCATTCCTTCGGAAAACCCCGGCGGTTACGGCCTGTATCCCACGCTGAATGTCGGCTGGACCCTGAACTACGAGATGCTGTTTTACGTGCTTTTCTCCATGGTATTTCTGTTCGAGCAGCGCCATCGGCCCTTGATCATCGCGGCAGCACTTTTCGCCGTGACCGAAATTCTGGCTCGCAGCGGCCTGATCAGCCGGTTCTACGGTAATGACATTGTCTACGAGTTCCTGTTGGGGATCGGCATCGGCATGCTCTATCGCCGTGGCTGGATCAAGGAAGGGTTATGGATGCCATTGGCGGGGATAGTGGCTGCCATGCTGGTGATTCATCATCTGACCAACGAGCAGCGCCTGCTGAACTGGGGGCTGCCAAGCGCACTGATCGTGTTCTGCGCCATCTCCCTTGAACCCTACCTGCGCGGCAACCGTTTGCTCAAGACCATGGGCGATTGTTCCTATTCGGTCTATCTGCTTCATGTGCTGGTGCTTTACGGCGGCCTGCTCATGGCCCAGCGCTTTGCCTTGAACCCGTATCTGGTCTTTGCCTTCTGCGTGCCGATCATAGCCATCGGAGCATGGTGCAGTTACGAGTGGATCGAGAAGGGCTTGTATCAGCGGATGCGTCGCAGCCTGGATGCTCGTCAGGAAGGAAGAGGCGCCGCTGCGCTTTCCTGACAAAAATACTAGGACTTTGTATGCGCATCCGATTGGCGTAAACTGCCGGCAAGTCTGCGAGGAACGTTCATGACCGCTATCACTATTACCGATGCTGCCCACGATTATCTGGCCGATCTGCTGGAAAAGCAGAACACTCCAGGTATCGGCATCCGCGTGTTTATCACCCAGCCTGGCACTCAGTACGCTGAAACCTGCATTGCCTACTGCAAGCCGGGCGAAGAAAAACCTGAAGACAAGGCCATTGGCCTCAAGAGCTTCACGGCCTGGATCGATGGTTTCAGCGAAGCCTTTCTGGATGACGCCGTGGTCGATTACGCCACCGATCGCATGGGTGGCCAGTTGACCATCAAGGCACCAAACGCCAAGGTGCCGATGGTCAATGCCGACAGCCCGATCAACGAGCGCATCAACTACTACCTGCAAACCGAGATCAACCCGGGGCTCGCCAGCCACGGCGGTCAGGTGACCCTGATCGACGTGATCGAGGAAGAAGAGCGCAATATCGCCGTCCTGCAGTTCGGCGGTGGTTGCCAGGGTTGCGGTCAGGCCGATGTCACCTTGAAGGAAGGTATCGAGCGTACCTTGCTGGAGCGTATTCCTGAGCTGTCGGGTGTGCGTGATGTGACCGACCATACCCAGAAAGAAAACGCTTACTATTGAGTTGTTTTCTTCGCGAATAAATTCGCTCCCACCCCCCCTGTGGGAGCGAATTTATTCGCGAACATCATCAAGGCCTGAACAAATGTGCATGCCCGGCGCGATACAGCGATGACTCGCCAAACGTATCGTCAGCCAGTACACGCCCGACCAGAATCAGCGCCGTACGCTTGAATCCCTTCTCCTGCACCTTGTCGTGAATGTCGGCCAGGGTGCCCAACACCCAGTCCTGATCCGGCCAGCTTGCGCGATGGACCACGGCTATCGGGCAGTCCGCCCCGTAATGCGGTGTCAGTTCTTCCACGATTTTCTGCAGATTGTTGACCCCCAGGTGAATGGCCATGGTGGCCCGATGCTGGGCCAGGCTTGCCAGTTCTTCGCCTGCCGGCATCGACGTCTTGTCGGCGTAGCGGGTCAGGATCACGCTTTGGGAAATGTCCGGCAACGTCAGTTCGGTACCCAGCAAGGCTGCGCAGGCAGCCGTGGCCGTTACACCGGGAATGATTTCAAAGGGAATGCCCAGCTCACGCAGGCGGCGAATCTGTTCGCCAATGGCGCCATACAGGCTCGGGTCGCCTGAGTGCACCCTGGCCACATCCCGGCCCTGTTCATGAGCGGATTTCATCAAGGAGATGATCTGTTCCAGATGCAACTCGGCACTGTTGACCACCTGAACGGCACGATTGCCATCCAGTACGGCCACCGGCACCAGTGAACCGGCATAAATGATGACCGGACAGCTATGGATCAGTCGCTGCCCCTTGACGGTGATCAGGTCCGGATCGCCAGGGCCTGCGCCGATGAAAAAGACGGTCAATGGAATCTCCTGAGTCAAGCGGTATTAATGAGCGGCGTATTATCGACACTGCTTGCCAGGGCAAAGGTTGCCCGGGCGTTTTTCTGGCGTTGGATCACCAGTGTTACCGGGCTTTTGCCCAATTGGCTGGCCAGTGCCAGCGCTGCGCTTTCGGCAACCCCGTGACAGCCCGTGTGCTGGAACGCCTTTGGCGAGCGGTGGGTCAGTTGCGGTTCGTATTCTGCCAGTTGTGACGCGCTGAAGAATATCAGCGGAACGGACAGCTGTTTGGCCAATTCCAGCAAGCCCGGTTCGTCCTGCTTGAGGTCGATGGAGGCGAGGGCAGTGATGGCCCCGATTTCCAGGTCGTGGGCTTTCAGGCTGCTTTCGATCAGTTCCAGCAGGCTCGCTGCCGGGCAGCAGCGCTGGCAACCCAGGCCTGCCACAAGGGCAGGGCCGGATTGCCCGGTGCCGTGATCAGGCGTGCAGGTCGGCATTGTTGCGACGGAACAGCCAGGCGCTGATCAGGCCCAGAGCGACCCAGAACAATGCGTTGGTCAGCAACGAAGCCAGGATGAACTGCGATTCCAGAGCTTCGGGAGCCAGGCTCTCATGAGTCAATGGCTGTGGCGCGCCAATCAGATGCGGCACAACCAAAATAGCCGCGCCCAGCACCTTGAGCAGCCAGTTCTGGCCGAAAGCGATCAAGGCCAGACCCGCCGCCGTTGAGGCCGCAGTCCCGATCCACCAGTACTGGCGCAGGTTCAGGTCGGCAGCCGCTGTCCCCGGCAATTCCGGTGGCAGGCCCAGTGTCGGCGCCAGGACGAAGACCGCAAAACCGGCCAGCCCCCACAATGCGCCCTGAGAGGTGCGACCCGGTGCGCGTAGCGTGTAGAGCGCCACCAGCATCAAGGCAAAACCTACCGCGACCACCAGATTGCCGCCGGTCGTGGAGAGAATACGCTGCCAGCCGTCTTCCGGCTCCCAGGCTTCTTCGTCGTGGCTGTGCCCTGCGGCGGAAGCATCGGCGTGGTCATGTTCATGCACGTGTTCGGCGGGTGCCTTTTCAAAGGTTTCGGCCTGAAGAATCAGGGGCGAAACCCAAAAGCTTTGCAGCAGGGTCAGCAGCAATGCCGCCAGCAGACCGCTGAAACCTGCCGTCTGAATGATTCGCTTGAACATGGCGTCAGGTCTCAATGGCAAGGGAAGGCGGCGCTGTGGCGGGTGTCGTGGGCCGCGTTGTGAACGGCGGCAATGTGCGAGAAACCGGCGAAGTACACCAGGCAGGCGCCCAGAATCGCAGCGCTGATGGCGGCGGTCAGGCGTTGGGCCTGGGTGGACGTGGTGGTGCTCGACTGGCTGCTGCTGATGGTGGACATGGCGCTTCCCTCTGGTTTCGACAGGCGGGCATGCGCACAGGAACCTGCTGACGGAGGTCAGAAGGCTTCAACTGCGCCCGCCCACCGCGGGTGTGTCATTGAGTCAGTATCGGGCCGGTCTCCGGGCTCGCGAGGGGTGTCGATATTCAGCCTCGACGCCTTCAGGATCACCTTCCCATGCCGTGGCACAGTGGTTCTGATCCTCTCTCGCTTACCGTTGCGGGGGCAGCACCGGACTGACTCATGGACAAATGAGCGCACCGGTTTCCCGTTTCACCCCGTGAGGGGCACCCGTAACAAGTTGTGTAGGAGAGCATGGCGGCCCGTGAACGTCAATCTGAACGATTGACCTGCCTTCGACCTCTGCGTAGCCTTGCGCACTTGAGGTTCTCGACCTTGTGCAAAAGGTCGGGCTAAGACGGGAATGCGGTTCAAGCCGCAGCTGCCCCCGCAACTGTAAACGGTGATTTCATTGCATGGCCACTGCGCGAGCGGGAAGGCGCGATGAATGCCTGTCCTGCCGACACGCCGCCGTAAGCCAGGAGACCTGCCTCGAACCGGGCCACAGGCCCACGAATTCTCACTACAACCGGGCGGGGTGATCCGGTGGCGAATCGATCCGTGCGCAGTGCACGGATCTCGTCCTGCTTGCCCGCCGTATTGCCAAAGGGCATCCGATGAAAACACTGGCCAAACTTCCCGTCACCATCGTTACCGGCTTCCTGGGCTCGGGTAAAACCACCTTGTTGCGGCACATGCTCGATAACGCCGAAGGGCGTCGTATCGCGGTGATCGTCAACGAGTTCGGCGAGCTGGGCATCGACGGCGAAATCCTCAAGCAATGCACCATCGGTTGCAGCGAAGAGGAAGCTGTTGGCCGGGTGTATGAGCTGGCCAACGGTTGCCTGTGCTGCACGGTGCAGGAAGAGTTCTTCCCGGTGATGCGCGAACTGGTGTCGCGTCGCGCCGACCTGGACCACATCCTTATCGAAACCTCGGGTCTGGCGTTGCCAAAACCGCTGGTCCAGGCTTTCCAGTGGCCGGAAATCCGCAACGCCTGCACCGTCGATGCGGTCATAACAGTGGTCGACAGCCCGGCCGTTGCAGCAGGTACTTTCGCGGCTTTCCCGGATCAAGTGGACGCCCAGCGCAAGCTCGACCCGAACCTTGACCACGAATCCCCGCTACATGAACTGTTCGCTGACCAGCTGGCCAGCGCTGATCTGGTGATCCTCAACAAGGCCGACATGATCGACGCCGAAGGCCTGGCGGCGGTACGTGCCGAAGTCGCCGAAGAACTGCCGCCAGCGGTCAAGGTCATCGAAGCCAGCAGTGGCCGTCTGCCAATCAACGTGTTGCTGGGCATCGGTGCCGAGTCGGAACTGCACATCGATGGTCGCAAGACTCACCATGACCATCACGACGATGAAGATCATGACGACCACGATCACGATGCTTTCGATTCGATTTCCATCAAACTGCCACAGGCCGACGAAAGCGTGCTGCTCGATGCCCTGACGCAACTGGTGGTCAAGCACGGCATTCTGCGGGTCAAAGGTTTCGCCGCGATTCCAGGCAAGCCGATGCGCCTGCTGATCCAGGGCGTGGGCACACGCTTCGACAAGCATTTCGACCGCGCCTGGCGTGCCGATGAGGAGCGCATCACCAATCTGGTGCTGATCGGCCAGGAGCTGGATGCCGTGGCGCTGGAAGCGCAACTCAATGCTGCGATTGCTGGCTGATCCATGCATTTACTGAGAACCCAGCCGGGCGGTTTCGTACCCGACGACAGCATTGCCGACCTGGGACAGACGCCGGCCGAGCTGGTGATTCTCTGCAGCGGCGATTCGAGCCTGGCGTTACTGGCCGAAGCCGCTCAGCAACTGCCCGACGACTACCCGAGCCTGCGTCTGGCCAATCCGATGCAGGTGCAGAATCACGCCTCGGTGGACTTGTACGTCGATGAGGTGTTGCGCCACGCCAGGGTCATTCTGATTTCCCTGCATGGCGGCATTGGCTACTGGCGCTACGGTGTCGAGCGCTTGATGGAGCTGGCAGCTCGTGGTGTGCAGGTGATTCTGGTGCCGGGGGATGATCGTCCCGATCCAGAGCTGAGCGATCTGAGCACTGTGCCTGCCGAGGAGCGTGACCGGCTATGGCAGTTCTTGCGCCAGGGCGGCTTGCAGAATGCGCTGGATCTTTATCGTTGCATGGCCAGCAGCTGGCTTGAGCGCGATTACCCATGGGCCGAGCCTCAGCCACTGCCACGCACGGCCATCTATCATCCGCGCAAAGCGACGGCCACGCTGCCGGACTGGCAGGCAGACTGGATACCGGGGCATCCGGTGGTTGCGCTGCTGTTCTACCGCTCCCACTTGCAGGCGGCCAATACCGGTTTCATCGATGTGTTCTGCGAGCGCTTGCAGGCTCAAGGGCTCAATCCCTTGCCGATTGCGCTGGCCAGTCTCAAGGAGCCGGGTTGCCTGACCATGGTCGAGGACTGGCTGGATGAAGTCGAAGCCGGGCTGATCCTCAATACCACGGGCTTTGCCCAGTCCAGCCCGGAAGCGCCGCATCTGCGACCGTTTCGCCGCAATGTGCCCGTGATCCAGGCCATCTGCGCTCAGGACAACCAGCCCGCCTGGCAGGCCAGCGAGCAAGGTCTTGGGGCGCGGGATCTGGCGATGCACATTGCCTTGCCGGAACTGGACGGGCGGATCATCAGCCGGCCCATCAGCTTCAAGGATCTGGCTTGGCGCAGCGAGCGCAGCCAGTCGGACGTGGTGTGCTATCGCGCCCATCCCGAGCGCATGGACTTCGTCGCGCAACTGGCACGACGCTGGATCGAACTGGCGCTACTGCCCAATGCCAGCAAGCGGGTAGCGCTGATCCTGGCCAACTACCCGACCCGCGATGGCCGGATCGGCAACGGGGTAGGGCTCGACACACCTGCAGCGGCGCTGAATATACTGCGCGCCATGCAGGACGAGGGCTATCCGCTGGCACCGTTGCCCGAAAGCGGCACCGCGCTGATTCAGCAATTGCTGGGTGGCGTCACCAACGATCTGGACAGCATCGACCTGCGTCCTTGCCAGCAAAGCATGGCGCTGGACGAGTACCTTGATGCCTTCGATGACTTGCCCCAGGCCAGTCGCGATGCGGTAAATGCACGCTGGGGCGCGCCACAGAACGACCCGATGTTCCGCAGCGGGCGGATGATGATTGCCGGTATCCGCTTTAGCCTGACCTTTGTCGGCATTCAGCCTGCCCGTGGTTATCAGGTGGACCCCAGTGCGGTCTATCACGACCCCGATCTGGTGCCGCCTCACGGTTATCTCGCGTTCTACTTCTGGCTGCGCAAGGCGTATGGCGCTCATGCGGTGCTGCATGTGGGCAAGCATGGCAACCTGGAGTGGCTGCCGGGCAAGGGCGTCGGTCTGTCTCAAGACTGCTGGCCTGATGCAGTGCTGGGCGCGATGCCGAATATCTACCCGTTTATCGTCAACGATCCAGGCGAGGGTGCCCAGGCCAAGCGCCGTACCCAGGCGGTCATCATCGACCACCTGATGCCGCCCCTGACCCGTGCCGAAACCTACGGCCCGCTGCGCAATCTTGAGCGGCTGGCTGACGAATACTACGAGGCGCAACTGCTCGACCCGCGCCGGGCGCAGGAACTGCAACGGGACATTCTCAAGCTGGTGCGTGAAACCCGTATTGACCGTGAACTGGCGCTGGACGACGCCATCGACAGCGACGCCGACGCCGCAATCTGGCTGCCGCGTCTGGACACCTATCTGTGTGACTTGAAGGAGTCGCAGATCCGCGATGGCCTGCATGTTTTCGGTCAATCCCCCCAAGGCCGTCTGCGTATCGACACGCTGCTGGCACTGCTGCGCATTCCCCGTGGCGATGGCCGTGGTGCGCAGTCGAGTGTGCTGCGGGTGCTGGCCAAGGCTCTGGCGCTGGATTTCGACCCGCTGGATTGCGAGCTGGCCGAGCCCTGGAACGGTCCGCGTCCGTCCGTCTTGCTGGTAGTGAGTGACGACCCATGGCGCACCACGGGCGATACCCGGGAGCGGCTTGAGCTGTATGCCGCGATTCTGATCGAACGCATCGTGAACGAAGAGGCGATTGACGATCTGCCGGATCATCCTGAACTGACACTGGTTCTCGAAAGCCTTCGCAATGTGGTCGCCCCGCGTCTGGATGCCTGCGGTCCCGAAGAGATGCGCGGTCTGCTGGATGCCCTGAGTGGCCGATTCGTGCCAGCCGGCCCGAGCGGTGCGCCGAGTCGCGGGCGGCTGGACGTGCTGCCCACGGGCCGCAACTTCTTTACCGTGGATGTGCGCAACCTGCCGACTACCACGGCCTGGCGAATCGGTTTTCAATCGGCCAACCTGTTGCTGGAGCGCCATCTTCAGGATCATGGCGACCACTTGCGCCAGCTCGGCCTGTCGGTCTGGGGCACGGCCACCATGCGCACCGGTGGCGACGATATTGCCCAGGCCATGGCCCTGATGGGCGTGCGTCCGGTCTGGGCGACGGGTAGCCAGCGGGTCGATGATTTCGAGATTCTGCCCCTGAGCCTGCTGGACCGGCCTCGTGTGGATGTGACCTTGCGAGTATCCGGGTTCTTCCGTGATGCCTTTGCCAACCTGATCCGCCTGTTTGATGCCGCTGTGCAGGCCGTTGCTGCTCTGGATGAGCCGGACGATCAGAATCCGCTGGCGGCCCGTGTCCGTGAAGAGCGCCGCAGCTTTCAGGAGTCCGGGCTGAGCGAAGACGAAGCGGCGCGTCAGGCGGGTTGGCGCATTTTCGGCGCCAAGCCCGGCGCCTATGGCGCGGGTGTGCAGGGTGCCATCGACGGACGTCTGTGGCAGAGCCGCGACGATCTGGCCGAGGTCTATCTGAACTGGGGCGGCTATGCCTACGGCGCGGCTGATGAAGGCACGCCGGCTCGCCAGCAGTTCGCGCATCGGCTGACGCAGGTTCAGGCGGTGTTGCAGAATCAGGATAACCGCGAGCATGACCTGCTGGATTCCAACGATTACTACCAGTTTCAGGGTGGCATGCTGGCGGCCGCCGAAAGCCTGAGCGGCCAGAAAACCGCCAGTTACCATGGCGACAACAGCCAGCCGGATCTACCCAGGATTCGCACCCTCAAGGAAGAACTGAACCGGGTGGTCCGCAGTCGTGCGGCCAATCCGAAGTGGATCGAAGGCGTCAAGCGTCATGGCTATAAAGGTGCGTTCGAAATGGCTGCGACCGTGGACTTTCTGTTTGCGTTCGATGCCACCACTGAACTGATCGACGACCACCAATATGCACTGCTGGCCGATGCCTACCTGCTTGATCCGTCGACCCGCGACTTCATCCGCGAGCACAACCCCGATGCCCTGCGCGACATGACCGAGCGTATGCTCGAAGCCCAGCAGCGCGGCCTCTGGCAGGAGCCGGGTGACTATCGTGAAGCGCTGGAAGACCTGTTGCTGGACATAGAAGAGAGCTGATGACAAGCATGACCGATACCCCGCATTTTCCCCTGGCAGCAGTGGTCGGCGCCGAGGACTTGAAGCTGGCGCTGTGCCTGACGGCCATCGACCCGAAAATCGGCGGTGTACTGATCGAAGGGCCGCGTGGCATGGCCAAGTCGACCCTGGCCCGTGGGCTGGCGGACTTGCTGGCCAGCGGTCAGTTTGTCACCTTGCCGTTGGGCGCTACCGAAGAGCGGCTGGTCGGCACCCTGGATCTGGATGCGGCGCTGTCCGAAGGTCGTGCGCAGTTTTCCCCCGGCGTACTGGCCAAGGCAGACGGTGGCGTGCTGTATGTGGATGAGGTCAACCTGCTGGCCGATCATCTGGTAGATCTGCTGCTGGATGTTGCTGCCAGTGGCACCAATCTGGTGGAGCGCGATGGCATTTCCCACCGTCATGCGGCGCGCTTCGTGCTGATCGGCACCATGAATCCTGAAGAGGGCGAGTTGCGTCCGCAACTGCTGGACCGTTTCGGTTTGAATGTGGCCCTGAGTGGGCAGACGTTGCCGACCGAGCGCAGCCAGATCATCCGCCGTCGTCTGGATTTCGATGCCGACCCCCAGGCTTTTTGTCTGGCGTGGCAAGGTCAGCAGCAGGCTTTGCAGCAACGTTGCGAGCAGGCCCGTGCGCTGTTGTCTGCCATCGAGCTTGATGATCGTTCGCTGGGGCTTGTGACGGAGCGCTGTTTTGCGGCAGGTGTCGATGGCATGCGCGCTGATCTGGTCTGGCTGCGTGCTGCGCGAGCCCATGCTGCATGGCGTGGTGCCAGTGAGATCGAAGAGCAGGATATCGACGCGGTGGCCGAGTTTGCCTTGCGTCATCGGCGTCGCGATCCTGCGCCCTCGGCACAGAATCCCGAACCGCCAGCGCCCAGCCAGGGCACACCTCAGGAACCTCAGCCTCAGAACGGGCAGGGCAACTGGGGGGAATTGCCTGCCCGGCCTGTGCCCACCGGTGCGCGCCGCGAAGTGCCGAGCTGGCCAAAAAAGCCCTAGGCATCCGCCCTCGTTCGGCAAAGGGGGCGGATGCCAGTCCCCGTCCTGGCAGCCTGACTTCCGGGCGTCATGGTGCAGCGCGTTCAGGCATCGATGGTGCGATTGCCTGGCTGCCGACGCTGTTGCGTGGTCGTCCACAAAGCCGCCACGATCTGGTACGCCAGCCTCGCAGCCGTCGGTCGACCGAGTTGTTGCTGGTCATTGTTGATGCCTCGGCCTCGACACGTCGTCATCAGGCGCTCAGTCAGGCCAAGGGCGTGCTGGCTCAGATCTTCGACGAGGCCTATCGCCGTCGTGCCAGACTGGCGCTGCTGACTGCCAGCGGCAATGTTCCCCAGTGGAAACATCAAGGCCTCAAGGCTTCGGCGGCATTACGGCCATGGCTGGATGCGTTGGGGGCGGGCGGAGGAACGCCGTTGTTCGCAGCCATCGAGCAGGCAAAAGACTGGTTGAAAATGCGACACCAGCGTTATCCCGCTGAACATTTGCGTGTGCTGATCCTCACCGATGGCCGGGTCAAGGATATGCCGCCGTGTTCAGGGTTCGACTGCGAGAGTCTGCTGATCGATATCGAGAAAGGGCCTATCCGGCTGGGCCGGGCGCGGGAACTGGCGCTAAGGCTGGGAGCCGGTTACCGGCATCTTGAAGAGCTTCGCGAATGAATGCGCTCCGGAGCGCATTCATTCGCGATAAGGATCACCCTATCAGGCCGGCATGGTCCACGGCTGAAGGCTGTAACCTTCATTGCTGATTTCTTCGCGAGCTTCTTTCAGAACACTGGCAAGTTGCGCTGGGTCGGAGTAAGCGCTGCTCGGGATTTGTTTATGACCGATACGTGCGCAGGTGCGGTCGATCACTGTAAGGCTCAGTTCTCCGCTTCCGGCCTGGGCTGCCCAGGCAACACACTGGAAAGGTGCAAAAGCGTTTCCAGCGATCAGAAGTGCATCGTTGAAGCGCAGTGGGGCGTTCATTTTCAATTCCTCAAAATGCCCATATCAGTCCAGGCACGTCGGCGGGCTTTACCGTTCGGCTGGTTACCTGTGTTGATGCCGAACAGGGTGGGGTGAGTCACACCGCTTGCCGGATATTTTAAATTTTTTTACATCCGTGCCGTATTCGGCTTGATCTGAGGCAACTTTTACGGTGTTCGGTTCAATGACCGGCAGAATTTTCTGACTCTCAAAACGTTACAACCTGTTTAATTACTTTTCGTTATGAGCGATATATTTAAACGGTACAAGGGTGTGTCAAATATTTGCTAACGTAACATTCGGGCTCGTCAACTTACTGTTTATAAAAAGATTTTAATAACTCCACTCCATGTCGGGCGCCAAGGGAATCTACTATGCATGAAGCGGCCCAAACACGACGTTTATTGATTGTTGACCCCAGTGATGATTGTCATCAGTTGATCCCTGTCTTGCAGGCTGCCGGCTGGGCGGTGGACAGTAATACGCTGGAAGCGGCGCTCAACCAGCGTTGCGATGTTGGTCTGATTCGTCTCATGCCTGAGCATTTCGAGCACCCCGAAGTGGTCAAGGAACTGATTACCCGCAGCAACACACAATGGATCGCCGTGCTTGCACCCAATGATTTGCGGCGCGAGAAAATCGGCGATTTTGTCTGCGAATGGTTCTTCGATTTTCATACCTTGCCTTTCGATGTGGCTCGCATGCAGGTCACTCTCGGGCGGGCTTATGGCATGGCGCGTCTGCGTGCGCAGGGTGCTAACCAAGTGTCCAGCGGCGATCACGAGATGCTGGGCGAGAGTCGTCCTATCCGGGAGCTGCGTCGGCTGCTGGGCAAGCTGGCACCTACCGAATCGCCGGTATTGATCCGCGGCGAACGTGGCACAGGCAAAGAACTGGTGGCGCGTACCCTGCACATGCAGTCGCAGCGCCGGAACAAACCGTTCGTTGCGGTCAATTGCGGAGCCATTGCCGAGCATCTGTTGCACACCGAGCTGTTCGGCTATGAGAAAGGTGCGTTCAATGGTGCTCTCGAGCGCAAGATCGGCCGCATCGAAGCTGCGAATGGCGGGACGCTGTTTCTGGACGATATTGGTGATCTGCCCATGGAAACCCAGGCCCATCTGCTACGCCTGTTGCAGGACCGGCATATCGAGCGGTTCGGTGGCAGCGAAGCGATTCCCGTGGATGTGCGGGTGCTGGCCGCGACCCATGTGGACCTTGAAACCGCCATCCGTAAAAAGCGCTTCCGTGAAGATTTGTACTACCGCCTGAATGTCTTGCAGGTTGGCACTGCGCCTCTGCGTGAACGCCATGGTGATCTGGCCATGCTGGCCAATCATTTTGCGCATTTCTACAGTCAGGAAACCGGTCGACGCGCCCGCAACTTCAGTCAGGACGCGCTGATCGCCATGGGCAAGCATGACTGGCCCGGCAATGTGCGGGAACTGGCCAACCGGGTGCGGCGCGGTTTGGTGCTGGCCGAAGGGCGGCAGATCGAAGCGGCGGATCTGGGGCTGCTCGGTGAAGAAGACATTGCCAGCAGCATGGGGACGCTGGATGACTACAAGTCACGGGCCGAGCGTCAGGCGTTGTGCGATGTATTGACTCGCCACAGTGACAACCTCAGCGTTGCGGCCAAGGTTTTAGGTATTTCGCGGCCGACTTTCTACCGGCTGCTGCACAAGCATCAAATCCGCTGAGTCATCAGTAGCTGCGTGACGGCCTCCAGTGCCTGCTCGCGGCGTGCCTCCCAGTTACCTCCGATAACCTGATAGTTCTGTCCATGGTGTTCCAGCCATTGTCGACTGTCCTCGAAGAATGCCTGACGCTCGCTCAGTTGCGGCTGGCAGCGCTGTCCGTCACTGATCCAGTCGACACCTTCAGGGGAAAGCAGCAGATGCAGGTCATAGTGCCTGCTGAGCAATTGCTGCTCGATCCACAGCGGGCAATCACCGAACAAGGTCTTGCTCCAGAGCATATTGCTCAGCAGATGGGTGTCGAGAATCAGCAGCGGTGGGGCGGTAGCGCGGGCCGTGTCCTCCCAGGCCAGTTGGCCTTGGGCAATGTCGGGAATATCGCTGTAGACAGTGTCGCGACCTTGCTGCTCGATGAAATGGCGCACGTACTCGCCCACCACCAGACCGCCGAAGCGTTTGTGTATTTCGCCGGACAACCAGCTTTTGCCGCTGGATTCGGGACCTGCCAGGACCAGGATTTTCATCGCGCCAGCGCCAGATCGTTGCGCCATTCACGCCAGCCTTGCACGGCCAGCAGGGTAAAGAGCCCATACAGCGCCGCGGTCAGGTACAACCCTTTGTAAACGAAAAGGCCGACGAAGATGATGTCCAGCACGATCCACAAGGGCCAGCACTGGAGCCGCTTTTGCGCCATCCACACCTGAGCCACGAGGCTGAAGCCGGTGAGTGCCGCATCGAGCCAGGGCTGCGCAGCATCAGTCAGGTGAGCCATGAAAGCGCCGAGCACCAGGCTGATCACAGCGCCGATTGCCAGGCCACTCAAGACCGGAGCGCCCGGCAGAACCGTGACCGCCCGTACCGGCAGGCCATTGCCGTGGCGGGTCCATTGCAGCCAGCCATACACCTGCAGGCCGGCGTAGATCACTTGCAGCAGCATGTCCGAGTAGAGCTTTACGTCGAAGAAGATCCAGATATAGATCACCACCATCACTAGGCCGATTGGCCAGCACCAGGGGTTCTGCTTCACTGTAAGCCAGACTGCTATCACGCCGAGGGCGGCAGCGAAGAGTTCAAGTCCGGACATGGCGGCTCCCTGAGAGTGGTCGAGATGAGTGGGCGCGCGATTGTAAGCGCTTCTGTGCAAGACAGGGAGCCTCATCGACAAGTCGCGTGAGGCTTTACCTGCGCAGGTCTGCTAGCATCTCGGCGCTTTTACGCATCCTCTTCAAGAATTGTTCAGGTTCGGGTGCCCATAGTTACAACCTTTTTGCAAAACAACACGAATGAGCGAGCCACTGGCAGCGCTTTATGGGGGAATGATGGATCTTTGGACCGCCACTCAGGCGTTGATATTGGGTATTGTCGAGGGGCTGACGGAGTTTCTGCCGATTTCCAGTACGGGGCATCAGATCATCGTCGCCGACTTGATCGGCTTTGGTGGCGAACGGGCCATGGCGTTCAATATCATCATCCAGCTCGGTGCCATTCTGGCCGTGGTCTGGGAGTTTCGGCGCAAGATCATCGACGTGGTCGTGGGCCTGCCCAAACAGCAACAGGCGCAGCGTTTCACCATCAACCTGCTGATCGCTTTCCTGCCGGCCGTGGTGTTGGGGGTGATTTTTGCCGACCTGATTCACCACTATCTGTTCAACCCCATCACCGTCGCGACTGCTCTGGTGATTGGCGGTGTGATCATGCTCTGGGCCGAGCGTCGCCAGCATGTGATACGTGCTGAAACAGTCGACGACATGACCTGGCGTGATGCCTTGAAAGTGGGCTGCGCGCAGTGTCTGGCAATGATTCCAGGGACTTCACGCTCGGGCTCGACCATTATCGGCGGCCTGCTGTTCGGTCTCTCGCGCAAGGCCGCGACCGAGTTCTCGTTCTTCCTGGCCATGCCGACCATGGTCGGTGCTGCCGTGTATTCGGGCTACAAGTACCGTGAGCTGTTCCGCCCTGAAGACTTTGCAGTGTTCGCGGTAGGTTTCGTTGTCTCGTTCATCTTTGCCATGATCGCCGTGCGCGGCCTGCTCAAGTTCATCGCCACCCACAGCTATGCCGTGTTCGCCTGGTATCGCATCGTCTTTGGCCTGCTGATCCTTGCCACATGGCAGTTTGGCTGGATCGACTGGGCTGCTGCCAAGGCATGACCTTGCCACGGCAGCGTTCATCGACTCAGAAACCGAACCGGGGCAGGGCGCCGGTTCAGGGGCTGAATCTCAAGGTCTTTATCCTTGCGCTGTTGTGTGTGATGCCTGCCTATGGCGCAGGCATTTCCTGGTTCCAGTCAGGCATGCCTCTGGTGCTTGCGGCTTATGTGCTCGTCAGCCTGCTGGCATTTCTGCTTTACCGGCATGACAAGCGTCAGGCCGGTAACGGTGGCTGGCGTACTCCCGAGAACGTTCTGCACCTGACAGAACTGTTGGGTGGCTGGCCCGGTGCTTTGCTGGGCCAACAGGTGTTCCGGCACAAGACGCGCAAGGTGTCGTTCCAATTGGTGTTCTGGCTGATCGTGCTGGGGCATCAGTTGTTCTGGATCGATCAGCTGTTTCTCGACAGTGGCTGGTTCAAACCCTGGTTTTCACAGCTTGAGCGCTACTTGCAGGCGCTTCGGTAGTTTACTGACCACCAGTTGATGGGAGCGGGTCAGCAAGTCCCTGATTTCTTCGTCGCTCAAGGCATGGGGTTGCTGGACACTGATCCAGTAGGCCCTGGCCAGATAAGGTGCCGGGCGAATCCCCGGACGATCCACATAGCCCAGGAACAGATCCTGGTTGACCTTGAACGACAGGCCCTGGCCTGCAAGGTTTATGACCGCGAACATCTTCTTCTCGGCAACGGAAAACACGTGCATGCCGCCCCATTTGTAGTCTTCACGGGCGCCCGGCAAGCTCAGGCAGAAACGGGCGATCTCTTCGTTTTGCATGGTTTCGGCAGCCTCCCTTTCTAAATTGTTCGATAGTCGCACGAATAATCCCCGAGCGGATTGTTTGACCGTGCGTCTGTGTCTACTGTGCATCTTTTGTCTATCAGGAGCCTGGAATGTCTGCCGTGCAACTCGCTGAAGGTGAGCTCAATTATCTGCTGGAAGGCCCGGCCGATGCGCCGGTGCTGGTGTTGTCCAACTCTCTGGGCACTGACTTGCACATGTGGGATGCGCAGGTTCCGGCATTTATCCGGCATTTTCGCGTATTGCGCTACGACACTCGCGGCCATGGTCGTTCGCTGGTCAGCGAAGGCCCTTACAGTATCGAGCGCAATGGCCGTGATGTGCTGGCGCTGCTGGATGCGCTGCACATCGACAAGGTTTATTTCTGCGGCCTGTCCATGGGCGGCCTGATCGGCCAATGGCTGGCGCTCAATGCCCCCGAACGTCTTGAGCGGGTGGTACTGTGCAACACCGCCTCGAAGATCGGTACGCCGGAGGTGTGGAACCCGCGCATCGAAACCGTACTGCGCGATGGCAAGGACGCCATGGTCGCGCTGCGGGATGCCTCGATTGCGCGCTGGTTCACGCCTGATTTCGCTGTGGCCGAGCCTGCAAAAGTCGAAAGCATCGTTGGCATGCTCGCGCAGACCTCGCCCCAGGGTTATGCTGCCAACTGCGCCGCTGTGCGCGATGCCGATTTCCGTGACCGGATTGCCTCCATCAACCTGCCGGTTCTCGTGGTGTGTGGCACTCATGATGCCGTGACCACACCGGCGGACGGGCGCTTCATGATCGAGCGTATTCAGGGCGCGCAGATGATCGAGCTGCATGCGGCGCATCTGTCGAACGTCGAAGCGGGGGAGTTGTTCACGCAGCCCGTGCTGGCATTTCTGACTGGCGAATGACTCACGCTGTCCCGCCCCCCGTAGCGCTGCCATAATCGCCACTCAGAATGCGAGGGTGGCGCGGTGTTTGATCTCAATGATCTGTTCTATTTCGTTCAGGTGGTCGAGTGCCAGGGGTTTGCGGCGGCCAGTCGCAAGCTGGGTATTCCCAAATCCAAGCTCAGTCGCCGGGTGGCAGGGCTTGAAGAGCGCCTTGGGGTCAGATTGATTCAGCGCTCCACACGCAAGTTTGCCGTCACCGAAAGCGGTCGTGATTACTACGGCCACTGTGTCGCGATGATGGTCGAGGCCGAGGCCGCTGAAGAAGCTATTGCCCGTTCCATGGCCGAGCCTCAAGGGCGAGTGACCATCAGTTGCCCTCCGGGGCTGGCAGCCATGGGCGTCAGTGAAACCATCGCCCGCTTCATGGTGGCCCATCCGAAGGTTCAGGTGCATGTCGAAAGCTCCAATCGGCGTGTCGATCCCTTGACGGAAAACATCGATATCGCCTTGCGCGTGCGCTTTCCGCCTCTGGAGGATGACGGCTTGGTGGTCAAGATTCTCGGGCACAGTGCCCAGCGGCTGGTTGCGCATCCGGCACTGGCCAGCCAGTTGTCCGCCACGCCCACTTTTGAAGAGCTGTCGGCCATGCCCAGCCTTGATTTTCCGTCATCGACTCACGAGCATCGCTGGGTACTGAGCACCGGAGATGGTGAGTATGCCGAGGTGCGGCACAGGCCCAAACTGATCTGTTCCGACCTCACAACCATTCGCCAGGCTGCGTTACACGGAGTGGGTGTTGCGCAACTTCCGGAAATTCTTGTACGAGAGGCTTTGCAGGATGCTCGGCTGGTGGAGCTGTTCGCCGGGTCCCCGCCCAAGTGCGGCATCGTGCACGCCGTATTCGCCTCGCGCCGTGGCTTGCTCCCGGCAGTCAGAGCGTTGCTGGACACCCTGGGTGAAACTTTCAAGACGTTCGAGACCGATCCGGCAGATGTTCATTGTTCTGAAAATGGAACGAAGCATCATATTTTTGCCGACTAATTGATGATTGGAATTGTGTATAGGATGCTCGCTATTGATCGCCTGATGGCGATTCTCATTTAGGGAAGTCCGTTATGACCGTTCTGCACATCGATTCCAGCATTCTTGGCGACCATTCTGCCTCACGTCAGCTCAGCCGTAGTGTTGCCCAGGCTTATCAGGCCATCAATGTCGATAGCCAGGTGATCTACCGCGACCTGGCCAGCGATGCCCTGAGCCATTTCTCGGCTGGCACTCTGGCTGCTGCAGGCACTCCGGCTGAAAGCCGTGATGCCGCACAACAGCAGGAAGTGGATGCAAACGAGGCGATCTTGCAGGAGTTTCTGGCCGCGGATGTGTTGATTCTGGGCGCACCGATGTACAACTTCACCATTCCCAGCCAACTCAAGGCCTGGATCGACCGGATCACCGTTGCCGGTCGCACTTTTCGCTACAGCGAGGCCGGCCCCGAAGGCCTGTGCGCCGGCAAGAAAGTTATCGTCGTTTCCACCTCCGGTGGCTTGCATGTCGGCCAGCCAACGGGCGTTGGTCATGAAGAGCTGCTCAAGGCCCTGTTCGCATTCATCGGTGTGACCGATCTGCAATTCGTACGCGCCCATGGCCTGGCTTATGGCGAAGAGCCTCGCGCCAATGCCATGAGTGCCGCACAACAGCACATTGAAGAGAGCCTGTTCGCAGCGGCCTGATCGCCACGACTTCTGCTTTTGAACCCGACAGCCCGGCGCATTGATGTGTGCCGGGCTGTCGGGTTTTTGCTGTCTATACGCCGCAACCTGAAACCTTGACAGCTTCCTTACAGGTAAGCGGACCTGTCCGGCAGTAACATGGCCCTCAGTCGGAACGCAGACGTCCGATAAAATAGTCTGGCCCGGCTTATGCACTATTTAGTGTTTAAAGACTCTCATTTTCTGTGAGAGCCGGGTGGCCGGGGCATGAAGCTCGATATCGGCGCAGAAATGGAATGTTCGGGACTACAAAGGATGAGTCTTCAAATGGTACGTCTTTGTGCAGCGATGCTGGTTATTCTGCTCAATGGCCTGATTTCAGTGCAGGCGCAGGCAGATGAGGAGTGGAGCGCAGGCTTTCATGAGCTGAGCTTTCCCGACCCTCTGGACTCGCAACTGATGCAGGCTTTTGCCTTCTACCCGTCCACGGGTTCGGAGCAGGTGAGCGTGCTGCAGGGTTACCGGGTTGAAGCCGGTGAAGATGCACCGATTGCCATGGGGCGCTTCCCCTTGCTCCTGTTGTCCCACGGCAACACCGGTAATCCGCTGGCACTGCACGATCTGGCAACGTCTCTGGCCCGTCAGGGTTTTGTGGTGGTGGCCGTGATGCATCCCGGCGATAACTATCGCGATCACAGCCGTCTTGGCAGCCTGAGCAACCTTTACGGTCGTCCGCTGCAGATTTCCGAAGCCATCAGCGCAGCTTTGCTTGACCCCATGCTGTCGCCTTATCTCAACTCACGTCAGGTCGGTGTGATCGGTTATTCGGCCGGTGGCGAAACAGCGTTGATACTGGCCGGAGCCCAGCCCGACCTCAAGCGTCTGCGCCAGTACTGCGTGGAGCGTCCCGACGATCGCGATGCCTGCAAGACCCAGGGGGAACTGGTGGCTGACCGGGATGACCTGCATGCCCAGGCCGATCCGCGAGTGGGTGCGCTGATGCTCATGGCGCCACTGAGCCTGATGTTCGGCCGTCACACCTTGAGTGATGTGCATGTGCCGGTGCTGATGTATGCCGGGGATGACGACCAGTTGCTGCCCATCGACAAGAATGCCGAGGCGCTGGCGCGCAAACTGCCGCAAGTCTCGGATTACAAACTGCTGGCGGGTGCAGGACACTTCGTGTTCATGGCCCCGTGCAGCGATGAGCAGCGGGCAACCATGCCGCTGCTGTGCACCGACCGTGAAGGCGTGGATCGCGAAGATATCCATCGCACCCTCAGTGCCGAAGCCGTACGGTTTTTCAGCAGCTCGTTGGGCTCATCCGACGAGGATCGTTCCGGTATGCAGACAGCCCATCATCAATGGCCCGACTCGCTGCTGCCTTCTGCCAACGACTTCAGGTAGTCGCCAAAACCGCCGCTGGCCCGTGGATCGAGGCGAGTACTGGTGGTGACTCTTGGCCTGCAGCTCCAGGCGATGCGGGCGCCGCTGAGTTCCAGTTGCCGTACAAGGTGAACATCTTCATGGCAGGTCAGCAAGGGGAATCCTCCGGCCCGTAAATAGGCCGCAGCACTCACACCCAGGTTGGCGCCATGAATGTGCCGATGTCCGTCGCGATGTTGATAGTGCTGTTCAAACAGCGTCTGCACGGCGGCTGACAGGCCGTTTTCCTGCATGGGGAGTGTGATGGTGCCACAGACGGCGTCGGCATCCAGGGCCAGTTGTTCCACCAGCCAGTCGGCGGCCACGTTGCTGTCGCCATCGGTGCTGGCCAGCCAGCGGGCACCTTTTTCCAGCAGATAGCCTGCGCCTGCCGCGCGTGCCTGTCCGACATTGCGTGCAGCCACATCCAGGGTGATGACGCCGTACTCCAGCGCGATATCGGCCGAGTGATCGGTGCAACTGTCCAGTACCACCAGAATGGTGACCTGCTCACCATTCAGGCCCGGGTGCCTGCTGGCCTGGAGCAGGCTCTCAAGGCAGGCTCCGAGCAGTTTCTCTTCGTTGTGCACCGGGATCAGAATACCAATCAACGGAGATTTTCCCGAGTGGCCACTGAAGCTGGATCGTGACTCCAGAGATCCAGCAGAAAGTCATCTTCGTGATGACTGAGCAAGCGAGGCATCTTCAAGCGCTCGTCCAGCACCTCATGAACCCGCTTGGCATCCAGAGGGCAGTCCTTGATTTCGGGTCGCCAGTGGCAGGCCAGTAGCTGGCCGTCGGGTTTGAGGGAAGCCAGCGCACAGTCGATCCAGCGCTGCAGGTCTTCGAGATCCAGGTAGTAGCCCAGTTCGCTGAATACGATCAGGTCGAACTGCCCCTCTGGCCATTGTTGCGGAAGCCGGGCGTGCAGCACGCGAGCGTGCTTGAAAGGTGCAAGGCGTTCACGGGCAAGGTCCACGGCCAGGGCCGAGGTATCGCAACACAGTAAATGGTCGCAACGCTCGGCCAGTCCGGCGCTCAGTTCGCCATTGGCGCAACCGGGCTCGAAAATCGCGGCATATCGCTCGCGGGGCAGGGCGGCCAGGGTCAGGGCGCGCTTGCGGCGCTCATACCAGCGCTGTTTGAAAGCCCAGGGGTCGTTGTTGTCCCTGAAAATCTCATCGAAATACTGCTCCGTGACACTCATATGAAAACCACCTCGAAAGGTTGCAGCAATCGTTCAAGAATCCCGGCAGGCAATATCGGCGAAAGACCGATGTCCGGATCTCCCTGCAACTGGCTGGCAAAGGCATGGGCCGCATGGCGCTTGCGGGCTATGGTCATGGGGTCCAGCAAGACCTTGCGGGCACGCTCCCAGGGCAGGCGGTCATCCTCTGGACTTGCCCAGTGCCAGGCCCAGACTGGTACTTCATTGAGTCTGGCGCCGACCGTGGCGCAGGCCCGTGCGCAGGCCCGACCGACCGCCTCATGATCAGGGTGACCATCTTCGGCCCAGGTGGTGAACACCACATCGGTGGGCAACAGATAGCGCTCGATGAACTTCTCCAGTTTCTCCTCCTGAATGGCGACAGCACCGTCAGGGAAGCCGCCACGAATCCATTGCAGGCGATGCAGTGGCAAGTCGAGACGGCGCAAGGCTTCGGCGCTTTCCTGAGGGCGGATCACGCTCAGGCGCTCTGTGGGCCACAGTTGCGAGCCGGGATGGCTGGCACTGCCGTCGGTGACCGACAGCAGTTTCAGGCTCCGCTCCAGTTGCGCCAGTTGGCACATCAGGCCACCGCAGCCCAGGACTTCATCATCCGGGTGAGGCGCGACAATGACGGCCCGTGAGTGGGGCGGTACCAGCAGATCGGCACTGATGACGGGTACTGCGGCCAGTTTCTGTGAGGCATTCCAGGCTTTGAGGCTGGTGCCGCGACCGGCAATCAGTTTTTTCTTCATGGCTACCAGGCTGCACCCCATGGGCTGTTCAATGTCTTGCCTGCCAGTTGCCCCAGCACTGCCAGGTCTTTCTCGGCGTGGCTCTGGCGCAGGAAGACCGGAAGGTCGGCCATCAGGCGGGCGAAATGGGCGTCCTTGCAGTAGGGCGTTGCCCCCAGCGCCCGCCCTACATGATGGATGACCTGTTCGGCGGTGTTTTCGACATGGGCACGACAACGTCGGGCCAGTTGTTCGGCATGCTCGGCAGGTGCCCGATCCAGGCTTGCAGCTGCTGCCTCAAGGAGCTGAGCGGCACTGTACAACGCCACATCCACCGCACCCAGATGGGCGAGGGCATGGGGTTCTTCCTTGCCGGCCTGTGATAAAAGCCGCTGCGCCAGTGCGCCCGAAGCGCCATACCAGCAAGCCGCAATGCCGATGCCTCCCTGCCAGAAGCCTGGACGTGACAGGTACTCACCGGGCGTGCCGACCAGCGATACCCTGGCATGCTCGAATTGAACGTCGATACTGCCCGTTGCCCCCATGCCGACGGCGCGCCATCCGGCGGCCGCGATATGAATGCCGGGTTGATCGAGAGCAACGGCAACCAGTTGCTGACGATTGTCCTCATCCCAGGCGGTGATCAGGGCGTGGCTCAATACCGCAGCGCCCGAACACCAGGCCTTGCGTCCATCAAGGCGCAGCGAATCGGCCTTGCCGCTGAGGTTGACCCTGGCGTTGGGCGGCTCGGCAGCCCACATGCCCCAGGTCGTTCCGGGCCCGGGCGGCTCGGCACCCAGTTCTTGCATGATCGCCAGGGCATCGGTATGGCCTTCGTAGAGTTTGCACAACCCCAGATCATGAGCGGCTACACCCGCCAGCGCATGCCAGCGCTCCAGGGTCCTGCCACTGGCGGGCATCGGCAGACGATCGAGACCTTCGTTCACCAATGCCCGCAGGCACTCGCCCAGCGCCTGCGTATCGGCATAGCCGTGCCTGCGCCAGTCGAGAAACTCCTTGAGTGCCTGGGTCATGACTGATCTTCACGTTGCAGCTCGAACAGCAGCAGTGAGCGTGGCGTTACGGTGTAGTGGGAGCCGAAGTCGAACTGCTCCTTGCTGCGCAAGTCCTCCTGATTGGTATCGATCAGGCAGGTGAAGTGCGTGCCTTCGGGGACCTGCGGGAAGGTGAAGTCCACACCTTCATGGTGAGCGTTGACCACCAGCAGCAGGGTGGCATCGGCACCTGGGCGACGAATGCCGGTTTCCTGGGCGCGGCCATCCATCAGCATGCCCAGGCAGCGGGCGTTGCTGTCATGCCATTGTTCGACGCTCATTTCATTGCCGTCCGGCGCCAGCCAGGTGACATCCTTGACCCCGATTTCCTCGTTGTAGTCACCCACCAGGAAGCGGCTGCGGCGCAGGATCGGATAGCTCTGGCGCAGCTTGATCACACGCTTGACGAACTTGAGCAGGGCCTTGCCATCGGAATCCAGGTCCCAGTTGACCCAGCCGATCTCGCTGTCCTGGCAGTAGGCATTGTTGTTGCCGTGCTGGGTGCGGGCGAACTCGTCGCCGGCGACCATCATCGGCGTGCCCTGGGCCAGCAGCAGAGTGGCGAAGAAGTTGCGCATCTGGCGCAGGCGCAACTGGTTGATTTCAGGGTTGTCCGTCGGGCCTTCAACGCCGTGGTTCCAGGACAGGTTGTTATTGCTGCCGTCCTGATTGTTCTCGTCGTTGGCTTCGTTGTGCTTGTCGTTGTAGGACACCAGGTCATGCAGGGTGAAGCCGTCGTGGGCGGTGATGAAATTCACCGAGGCCTGAGGGCGACGTCCGCGCTGATTGAACATATTTCCCGAGGCGGTCATGCGCCCGGCGAAGTCGGCAAGTTGATTGTCGTCGCCTTTCCAGAAGGCCCGCACGGTATCGCGGAATTTGTCGTTCCACTCCATCCAGCCCGGCGGGAAGCCACCCACCTGATAACCGCCGGGGCCACAGTCCCAGGGCTCGGCTATGAGTTTGACCTGACGCAGGACCGGGTCCTGGCGACAGGCGACCAGGAAGCTGTGGCGCTCATCGAAACCGTCGTGGTAGCGGCCCAGAATGGTCGCCAGGTCGAAGCGGAAACCGTCGACATGCATCTCCGACGCCCAGTAGCGCAAGGAGTCGGTGACCATCTGCAAGACGCAAGGATGGCTCAGGTCCAGAGTGTTGCCCGTGCCTGAATCGTTGATGTAGAAACGCTTGTCGTCCGGCATCAATCGGTAATACGAGGCGTTGTCGATGCCGCGCATGGACAGGGTCGGCCCCAGCTCATTGCCTTCTGCGGTGTGGTTGTAGACCACATCGAGAATCACCTCCAGCCCTGCATGGTGCATGTGGGCGATCATTTCCTTGAACTCGGCGATCTTGCCGTGTGCCAAGTATCGCGGGTCCGGGGCGAAGAAGGCGATGCTGTTGTAGCCCCAGTAGTTGGTCATGCCTTTGTGCAGCAGGTGCTGGTCATTGACGAAGGCATGCACCGGCAGAAGCTCGACCGCAGTCACACCCAGCTTGCGCACGTGATCGATGACTTCCTCGACCATCAGCCCGGAGAAGGTGCCGCGCAATTCTTCCGGTACGGCAGGGTGGCGCATGGTGAAACCGCGTACGTGGGTTTCATAGAGAATGGTCTTGTCCCACGGCGTACCGACCCGTTGGTCGCGGCCCCAGGTGTAGGCCGGGTCGATGACTTTGCTCTTGGGCACGAAAGGCGCACTGTCACGCTCATCGAAACTCAGGTCGCCATCCGGGTGGCCGATGGTGTAGCCGAACAAGGCTTCCGACCATTTCAATTCGCCGACCAGTTGTTTGGCATAGGGGTCGATGAGCAGTTTGTTGTGGTTGAAGCGATGGCCATTCTTCGGGTCGTAAGGGCCATAGACCCTGTAGCCGTAGATCAGGCCGGGATGCGCGTCGGGAAGGTAGCCGTGAAAGATTTCATCGGTGTACTCCGGCAGCTCGATACGCTCCAGCTCCACCTCGCCGCTGGAGTCGAACAGGCACAGTTCTACCTTGGTCGCGTTGGCGGAGAACAACGCAAAGTTGACCCCTAGACCGTCCCAACTGGCGCCGAGGGGGAAGGGCAGCCCTTCACGAATGCGTGAGGTCGAGCCGGCTGGTGTTTCGTGAGTCGTCGAAGTATCGCTTTTCACGGTTTTGGACTTTGTATTCATGATTCCTTCCTGACTCGATGATGACTTTGCGGGCAGCCGAAACCGCTATCGAAACCTGACAGCTTCAATACTGCTGAAGAGAGATGTCGGGGTTGCCGCAGGTCACGTCTCGATCTGGCGCGACATCTGCGGCAGTGGGCTGGTACTGGACCTGTAGGGTTTCAGGTTGTCGGTGGCTTGCGGGGTTTCTTCGCCGCAGGCTTTGGCGGTTGCTCTGCCTGGGCAGGGGTGGATTTGGGTTTTGCAGCGGGTTTTGCCTTGGGTGCTGCTGCCGGCTTGGTTGCCGGTGCTGCCTTGGCGGCCGGTTTGGAAGGCGCAGTCTTGGGCGCTGTGTCTACCTTGGGCAGCTTGGGCTTGTTGGCTTTGCTGGCACTGGTTTTATCCGGAGCCAGTGCTTCGGCTTCTGCCAGTTTGCGTGCCATTTCCCAATGGCGTTGTTCATGCCCAACAGGCTTCCCTTCCGATTCCCATATCTGATATGCAAATTCGCGGATTCTTTTTTCGTCGGCACTCATCTCGACACTCCCAGGTATCACATAGTTTGAATAAGCAGGTTTACAGAAAATTCCTTGAGCGCTGCACTGAGCTGTATTTCCCTGTCATTTATGGCTATGACGTCAGAAAAGAGGCCCTTCCAGTCTGGATGTGAATCAGCGAATGGCAGAATGATTCGTGTATCGCCCCAATTGGCAGCATTAATGAATGGAGTTTGCGCAGTACCCAATAGTTCACTGCTTGTGCGTGGAACAACAACGATGGCGCGCTCGCCCTCCCATACACGAGCGAAAGCCACTACATGCTCTGCATGACTGCCCGTTACTTCCAGGGGCAGATACTCCCCGTGACTGAACAGCTCTGAATGTGCGGCGCGCAGATTCAGCACCTGCGCGATCAATGCCTGCTTGACCCTGCCGTCCTGCCAGTCGCTCAGCAGCTCGCTGGCTTTTGCAGACTCGGCCAGTGCCTGTTCGCGGGCCTTGTAGTCCACCGGACGACGGTTGTCCGGGTCCACGAGGCTGAAATCCCAGAACTCGGTGCCCTGATACAGATCCGGCACGCCAGGCACGGTCATGCGCAGCAAGGTCTGCGCCAGGCTGTTAAGCGCGCCGGCGGCTGCAATACGGTTGGCAGTGGCGCCCAGAGACTGGCGCAGCGCCAGGGCTTCGGGTGCCAGCAGCAGGCGTTGCAGGAATTCCCGGCAGGCACTTTCGTAGGCCTGATTGGGCGCTCCCCAACTGCTTTGCAGCTTGGCTTCGCGCAGGGCTTTTTCCTGCCACTGAACCATGCGCCGGGCATACGCTTCGTGAGCTTGTTCGCCTTCCAGCTCCAGCGGCCAACTGCCCAGCAGGGCTTGATAGAGCATCAGCTCGTCGCCCGCGCTGATGGTCGGCTCTTCACCCTTGAGCGGCACCGCCAATTGCCGCCAGCGCTCCACCTGTTCGGCATACCAGCCTGCACACTCACTGAGCACGGCCAGTCGTGTGCGGGTATCTTCCCCACGTTTATGGTCGTGGGTCGCGGTCGCCAGCAGGTTGTTGGCGAACTTCTCATGACGCTGCTGGCAGGCCTGATGGAAAGCTTCCACCGGGGCACTGAAGTGCTGGGGATGAAAGCCCACGTCGTTACGCGACAGCAGCACTGCCGAGCGATAGAACGCGGTGTCCTCCACGGACTTGGCAGCCACGGGGGAGGTGAGTTGCTGAAAGCGTACGCAGGCCTTGCGGTGCAGATCGCGCAGGCGTCCGCGTGGCAGCTTGCGCCAGGGCTCGCCACCCAGCCAGCGTTGCAGGTAATCCAGCACCGGCCAGTCGCCTTCGTTGAGGCTGGTGCGTGCGCCCTGCATGGCTTGCTCGAAGAAGCGATCGTCTTCTGCCGAGCGCCCGCAGGCGCTGATGTAGGTCCGGTAGATCGGGAAGTTCACTACCAGCGCCAGCAGCGCACGGCGAATGGCTCCCAGCGTCAGGTCACGACTCATCAGGTCGCTGCGCGCCACCTGTAGCAGCGCTTGTGCAAGATTCTCGAAGTCTCCGGCAAGGGTGCCATGCAGCACAAGATCACGGGCCACCAGGACTTCCTGATCGAAGTCGGCCGTGCGCTCCGTCAGCCGGTTCCAGAGTTCGGCCAGAGGGGCCTGACCTTTGGGATCGTGCTGCAGCAGAGACACCTGATTCATGAACTCGTAACCGGTGGTGCCGTCCACGCTCCAGTCGTCGCGCAGTGGCTCATCGGGGCCGAGGATTTTCTCGACGAAAATCGGCAGGTGTTCCATCTGCGCATGAGCAGGGCGTTGCTTGAGCAGCCCTTGCACCCGGCGATGGAGTTTTCGGCCATAGCCGCGAGGGTCGGCGAGCCCGTCGATATGGTCGATACGCAGGCCGTCCACCAGACCTTCTTCGATCAACTGGAAAATCTTGCCGTGGGTGGCCTCGAAAACCATGGGCCGCTCGACCCGCAGACCGCCCAGTTCATTGATGTCGAAAAAGCGCCGCCAGTTGATGTCATCGGCAGCGGTGCGCCAGCTTGCCAGCCGGTAATGCTGACGCTCCAGCAAGTGATGCAGACGCTCGAAGCCTTCGTGCTCTCTTGAATCGAACCGGGCAATCCCTTGTTCGATGGCTTGACGGATCTCCGGCACCCTGGCCAGTTCCGCCAGCTCGGCCTTGGCCTGCCGGGCGCGCTCGTAAGCCTGGGGGTATTGATTCAGTGCGCCGAAACGCTGGCCCAGTTCGGTCAGTTGCGGGTGGCCGCTGGCATGCAGCAGTGGACCGTAGGTGGTGGGCGTCACCGGAAAATGATGCTGATAGTGTTCGATGTGAAACGAGCCGTGCTGCGCATCGAAACGCAACGGAATCTCGCCGGCCTGCAGCACCGCGCCATAGTCACTGCTCAGGAAAGGCAGCAGCAACTGACCTTCCAGCAGCGGATCGGGAGAGTTCCACTGAATATCGAAGAAGTTCGCGTAAGGGCTGCCGCGTCCCCATTCCAGCAGGTCGAGCCACCAGGGATTGTCCGCGCCACCGACGGCCATGTGGTTGGAAACGATATCGAGGATCAGGCCCATGCCGTGGGCGCGCAGGGCCTCCACCAGACGGCGCAGTGCCGGTTCGCCGCCCAGTTGCGGATTGATGATCGTCGGGTCGACCACGTCGTAGCCATGCATGGAATCGGCTCGTGCCTTGAGCAGTGGCGAGGCGTAGATATGGCTGATGCCCAGGCTGGCAAAGTAGGGCACCAATGGCACGGCGTCGTCGAGGGTGAAGTCTTTGTGGAATTGCAGGCGCTGGGTGGCGCGCAGGGGTTGAAGGGGCATGCTCATCGGTCACGCTCCGCAGCTTGCAGCCGGGATTGGGACAGCAATTCCAGTCGTCGTGCAGCGTCTTCATTGTCGAGTAGGGTAGCGCTTTCTGCATTGAAGCGGCGCCGCCAGTTTGGATGGCTGTCGATGGTGCCGGGCAGGTTGGCCTGTTCATGAACGCCCAGTGCATCTTCCATGGGCAACAGCACCAGCGGTGCCCGGGTATGACCCAGATAACGGATCCCGGCATCGATGAGGCGGGTGAAGTCCTCGGTATCGGCAGGCAGGTTGTCATTGTTCTGGCTCAGGGCGCGGCGCAGGCCATCGTATTCACGGGCTCGCTCTTCACGCCAGTGACGCTCGCTCTGTTCGTCGAGATGGCCAAGACGCGAATGCCATTCGATGTCCAGTTCGCTCAGCCAGCCGGTCAGGGTTGGCAGGTCATGGGTACTGGTGGTTGCCAGCGCTTCGTCCGACCAGTCGAGGATAGGTTTGAAGTGGCCGTTATTCTGCTCGAACAGCAGGACGCGCATGCCCAGAATCGCCCGGGCCGAGAGTTTCTCATGCAGGCCCTCGGGGACCGTGCCCAGGTCTTCCCCGAGTACGATTGCCTTGTGACGCCAGGACTCCAGGCTCAGCAGGCGCAGCATGTCGTCCAGGGGATAGTTGAGGTAGGCACCTTCGCTGGGAGGGGAGCCCAATGGCACGACCCACAGGCGTTGCAGGCCCATCACGTGGTCGATCCGCAGGCCGCCGGCATGGGCGAAGTTGGCCCGCAGCATCTCGATGAAGGCCCGGAAGCCATTGCGTTTCAGCCCTTCGGGAGAAAAGGCCGAGATGCCCCAGCTTTGTCCTGAGCGATTGAGAATATCCGGTGGTGCGCCAACGGTCAGTGCCGACAGCAGTTCGTCCTGGCGACCCCAGGCCTGACTGCCGGCACCGTCCGCGCCCACTGCCAGGTCAGCGATCAGGCCGACACGCATGCCGCTGCTACGCGCAGCAACCTGCGCACGCTCCAGACTGCGCGCAATCAGCCACTGCGCGAAGGCATGAAAGCTGATCAGCGGGCCATGGGCTGCGGCGAACAGGGCAATGGCTTCGCTGCGTGGTTCTTTGAGCTCGTCCGGCCATTCATGCCAGTTGTCACTGATGCCCATGTTCTGGCTTTCAGCGCGCAGGGCTTCGAAGCGGCAATGGTTTTCCAGAGCTTCACCGCCGGTATGACGGAAACTGTTGAAGTCTTCATGCAGCGGATGTGCACCGGTGCTGAACGCTTCATAGAGTGCGTGGAGGGCTTTCCATTTGGCACTGGCGGCGGCAGGCCAGTCGATCAGTTGCAGGTCTTCCAGACGCTTGAATTCATCGCTCACACCAGCGTCTTCAATGGCCTGTCGCCAGGCACGTTCGCCAAGGATCATGCCTGGCGAGGCGTAAAGACTGTTGAGGAACAGGCGACTGGAAGGGGAATAAGGGCTGTAGCGTTGCGGGTCGCTGGCGAACATGGCGTGGATGGGGCTGATCGCCAGAGCATCGGCGCCTCTTTCGCCCGCCGAACGCACCAGGGCTTCAAGCGCCTGGGTGTCGCCGAATCCACCATCGCCTTCGCGGCGTAAACCGTACAACTGCACCGTCAGGCCCCAGGTGCGAGGCGTCTTGACATCGGTGGCCATGGCCATGCTGAAGCAAGCGTCTGGCGCGACAGCGATGGTCAGGTGCTGACCGGCTATCTCCAGTTGCTGATAGCCGATGGTTGCCAGGGCTGGCAGTTCGGCGTTTGAGGTGAGTCTGGCGGCCAGTCGCGAACTGTCTTCCAGGTGCAGGACGAAAGGGGTCTCGGGCTCGAACCACTCCGACAGGTCCAGATTCTTGCCATGATCCACTGTCAGCAGTGGCGGGGCGTTGGCACCGTGGCGTGCGGTTTGCAACTGCAGCAGGCTGGCGTCGATGGCTTCGCTGCTGTCTGCCCGATAACCGAGGGCTTCAAGAACCTTGCGCAAGACCTGGGGGCTGACTGTCTGTGGGCGAGCGTTGGCATCGACCCAGTGCACCGACAAGCCTGCTTCAGTGGCAAGTCTCTCCAATTGCTCATTGCTCATCCTGTTCCTCCAGAACATCACTTGCTGTCAGGCTGACAATGGCCATGTAAGGATTGAGGGTGCCCTTTGGGGAAAGTTCTACCGGATGTGACTGAGTGGTAAAGAGAATCGTAGCGCTCTCCTGTCCAGACGCCAGTACCGGGTGTTTGCCCAGATTCAGATCGATGCGCAGGACACTGCCGTCGCCCATTCGCCAGCGCGCACTGACTGCGTCATCGCCCAGCACTTCGCAGCCCAATGGGCGTGTGCCCGGCAGACGCGGGACGATCTCGCGATGGCGGATACTCAGCAATTGCCTGTAGAGCTGCAGCCAGTTTCGGTGCTCGGTGCCTTTATCGGTTTGCGGTTCGATGGCATCGAAATCGGGACGTGAGGCGGTGAAGGTCTGTGGATCGTTGGGATCGGGGATGTGCTCGCGGCGTTCTTCATCGGCAAAGGCTGCGAAAGCGGCAAACTCTTTTCGTCGTCCCTCGCGAACGGCGTCGGCCAGTTCCCCATGATGACTGGTGAAGAACAGAAAAGGCTCAGTTGCTCCCCATTCATCGCCCATGAACATCAACGGGATCATCGGGGATAACAGCAGCAGTGCGGTCGCCGCCTTGAGCGCGGGGGCAGAGCAGAGTTGGGTCAGTCGTTCGCCCAGGGCGCGATTGCCGATCTGGTCGTGATTCTGCAGGAACAGGACGAAGGCACTGGGTTCGAGGTGCCCGCTGGGCTCGCCCCGGTTATGGCCATGCTGGGTCGCTTCACCTTGATAGACGAAACCTTCGCTCAGCAGGCGCGCCAGCTTCTGGGTCGGCTCCTGAGCGAAATCCGCATAATAGGCATCGGTTTCGCCGGTCAGCAGGACATGCAGAGTGTTGTGCCCGTCATCGTTCCACTGGGCATCGAAGCCTTGTTCGAGCAGTTCTGCCTGATTGAATTCGTTTTCCAGATTCAGCCAGACATGCCGGTCCTTGCTGATCTGCTGGCGTACACGTCGGGCAAATTCGGGCAGAAAGGTGTCGTCCTTGATGGCATGCACCGCGTCCAGGCGTAACCCGTCGAAGCGATAGTCGAGCAACCACATCAAGGCGTTATCGATGAAGAAATCGCGAACTTGTGGTCGACGAAAATCGATGGCATCGCCCCATGGCGTCTTCACATCGCTGCGAAAGAAGCTTTTGGCGTAGCTGCCCAGATAATTGCCGTCCGGGCCGAAATGGTTGTAGACCACATCAAGAATCACCATCAGGCCAAGGCCGTGGGCTGTGTCTATCAGGTGCTTGAGTTGGTCCGGTGTGCCATAGGATGACTGGGGTGCATAAGGCAGTACCCCGTCGTATCCCCAATTACGATCACCGGGAAACTGCGCAATCGGCATCAACTCGATGGCAGTGACGCCCAGCTCTGCAAGACGCGCCAGATGGCTCTCCGCTACGGCATAGCCGCCCAGTGCGCCCACATGAACTTCCTGGATGACGGCTTCATGCCAGGGCCGGCCCTGCCAGTGGCTGTGTTGCCACTGATAGGCCTGATGGTCGATCACGATGCTCCGGGAGTGCACATCATCGACCTGGGCGCGGGACGCCGGGTCTGGCACCTCCAGTTCCCTGTCGATCTTGTAGCGGTAGCGAGAGCCCGCGGTACAGCGGGCCTCTACGGCAAACCAGCCGTCCTCCTGTGCTTCCATACTCAAGGATCGCCCATCATCCAGTTCGACACTTACATTCTGGGCATCCGGTGCCCAAATGGCGAACCGGGTGTGTTCGGGGTTCAACAAAACGGCGCCGTGGCGCCCGCTATCGTCTGTACGCACAGGCATCCAGTAACCCCTTCTCCTCAATAATAAGTTGCAACGCCTGCATTCTTTTTCAGCAGGTCCTGATAAAGATCCGCATAGGGTTCCACAGCCTGTTGCCAGTTGAACGGCGCGGCCATGGCGCGGCAGCGCATGGCATTGAGCAGAGCGGTGTTGTCGAACACCTTGAAGGCACGATTCAGGGCTTCGGTGTAGCTTTCTACGGTGGAATCATCAAAGAGAAAACCGGTAACACCATCTTCTATCGTGTCCGCCAGGCCGCCGGTGTTTCGAGCAACCGGCAGTGAGCCGAAACGCTGGGCGTACATCTGGCTCAGGCCGCAAGGCTCGTAGCGCGATGGCATCAGCAGGAAGTCGCTCCCGGCGAACATGCGGCGTGCATCGGTTTCATTGAAGCCGATGCGCACACTGATCCGGCCGGGGAAGCGTGCCACCAGGGCGCGCATGGCTTCCTCTTCCTCAGGCTCGCCACGACCGATGATCGCGATTTGCCCACCCTGATTGACGATGTGTTCGGCCACGCCAATGGTCAGGTCCAGCCCCTTCTGGTACACCAGCCGCGAAACCACGGCGAACAGCGGACCTGTGGAAGGATCAAGCTCGAACAGCTCGCGAACGTAGTCGGCGTTGATTTCCTTGCGCAGCCACTCGTTGGGCGCGAAATGGCAGATCAGGTGCTCGTCGGTACTGGCATCCCAACTGGCGTCGATGCCGTTGGGGATCCCGCTGAGCTGGCCTTTGTCGGCCTTGCTTTGCAGGAAACCTTCCAGGCCGCAGCCAAAATCGGCAGTGGTGATTTCCTTGGCGTAGGTGGCGCTGACAGTCGTGATGTGGCTGGCGTACGCCATGCCAGCCTTGATGAAGGACAGCTTGCCGTAGAACTCCATACCGTCGCTGCTCAAGGCTTCGTCCGGAATACCCAGTTCACGACTCGAACCTGTACTGACCGTGCCTTGATAGGCCAGGTTATGAATGGTGAAAATGCTCGGTGTCGTCTGCCCGCGCCAGCGCATGTAGGCTGGAGCAAGACCGGCAGGCCAGTCGTGGGCATGGACCAGTTCCGGGCTCCACTGGCTTTTTACTGAGCCAGCGGCGAAATCGGCTGCCGCCAGGCCCAGCCGGGCGAAACGGATATGGTTGTCGGACCAGTCGCGACCGTTGGCATCGCCATAAGGTGTGCCTTCGCGTTCGTACAGTTCGGGGCAGATCAGTACATAAATGACCAGACCGTCCTTCATGTCCATGCGACCGATCTTGCAGGCTGGCAAGGCGGCATAGCCTCCCAGCTCGCTGATCACATGGATCGGGTTGCCGCTGTTGAGTACTTGCGGATAGCCCGGAATCAGCACGCGCACATCATGCAGATGACGCATGGCACGTGGCAGGGCAGCAGACACATCGCCCAGACCCCCGGTTTTTACCAGATCAGCCAGCTCCGAGGTCACGAACAGCACTTTGCGTCTGTTGACCGGGGAGATCATGGGCTGTGCGGTTGAAGTGGGTAGTTGGAGCTGAGGGACAGTGGTTGTAGCAAATGGTGGTAGATGAGTCAGCTCGTTGGCCAGCTGATTAAAACTCTCTCCCTTCTGGGTTTTGACCGCGGCGCTAATCATCGTTTTCTCCCATTCAACACAGTGTTGGTACGGCATTGGCGTTTTATGAGCCATTTCCTATGGCCGACGTTATTGCACTACGCAAAATCAGTACCTGTTTTGCAGCTTGCGCAGTGATGGAGCATTACAAGTAGGCCCAATGCTTATTGGTCAGCCAATAGCATAGGCGCTCTAAGGAGATGACCCGGCCGTTTTGGAGAAGTTTCGACTTTTTTACGGCGAAATGTCTGGCATGGGCGTCGGACGTAGATAAAGCACACGTCTTGGAAGCCCGCAAAGGCAGGGGTGCGTCTTTATGGTGCGGATTCTGTAGGAAAAAAAGCCTTGATGACCGGTCGTCGGATAGCTTGATGGCAGGTGCAGAATCGAGCCGATTCAATGACAGATGCCATTATTTTGCGCAATTTTCCGGCAGGAAACAGGTTGTATGCCTCTTCCGGGTGCATCAAGCGTTTTATCTTTGGGTGTCCGAAGAAATTTCCTACGTTAAGGTTGGAACATTTTGGGGTGATGCACGATAGAATCTGCCCTCTTTGGCTTGCCTTTCTGCGTGCTCGCCATATGGAATCAAACTGTGTTGTCGTATTGAAGAGGTTGGAAATGGAAGCCCCAGAGGTGCTGGTACTGCAAGCGAGCTACACCAATCCGGTACATGCCGAAGCGATTGGGTTCGTCTTGAATCACTATGCCGAGGATGTCATGGGCGGTGGCGAGTCACTATCGGTCGATACTCGTCAGCAACTGGCAATCGAACTGGCCAAGCGACCTCATGCTTTCAGCGTGCTGGCTTTTATCGCTGGTGAGCCGGTAGGGTTGGTTAACTGCTTTGAAGGTTTTTCGACTTTCGCCTGCCGCCCGCTGATCAATATTCATGACGTGGTCGTGCTTGCTCAATACCGTGGCCGTGGCATCTGCCAGAAAATGCTTGCCAAGGTCGAAGAAATCGCCCGTCAGCGTGGCTGTTGCAAGCTGACACTCGAAGTTCTGGAAGGTAACGCTGCGGCGCAGGCAGTCTATGCAAGGCAGGGATTTGGCAGCTATGAGCTGGATCCGCAAATGGGGCGTGCGATGTTCTGGCAGAAAACGCTATAAACTACGCTCATCGCGGGCAAGCCGTGGGTCAGGCTTGCCACTGAGCGTTGGGGCGGGGTGTGCAGGTCAGGCTTGCAGGGCTGTGCCAGGAGCGGCCAGTTGTGCTTGCTGCAGAAGCAGGCTCAAGTGGGCTACTTTGCTGAGCAACTGTTCACGCTCTTCTTTGAGGGCGCGCAGTTCGTCGCGACGGATAGTGACGTACAGGGTTTGTGGTGCAAGTGCTGGTAGTACTGTGCCCATTGCTCACCTCGCAAATGGCGGATTCAACGTCGGAAAGACCTCTGCATTGACAATCGTTCCCTGAATCGCCACTGCTTGTCTCTCTATCGGCATCGATTTTGATTTCTTTTGCACAAAATTGGAACTTTTTTATTTTTAATTGTCGCGAACCTTTCGCGTTAACGACAAAATGCACTATCGGGCGGATGTAAATGCCGCTGTCCCCACCTTGGGGAACCGATGCCAGAGCTTTCTTGACTAACCAGCATGTGTCACTGAATCAAGCGCTGGAACCGAGAAAGTGAGGCACCTTTTTACAGATTGAGGAGCACCTTTTCATGCAACTTGGGATTGTTGGGCTGGGCCGCATGGGCGGCAATATTGCACGGCGACTGATGCTCGATGGCCACAGCACTGTGGTCTATGACCGCGATGAAGCCTCTCGCAATACCCTGGCCAACGAAGGTTCGACGGCTGCCGACGACCTGGCGTCACTGGTCGCTGCGCTCGAAAAACCACGCGCCGTGTGGGTCATGCTCCCGGCCGGTGCTCCGACCGAAGACACCATTCAGGTGCTGAGCCAGTTGCTGGAAGTCGACGATGTGATCATCGATGGCGGCAACACCTTCTACAAGGACGACATCCGTCGTGCCAAGGAGCTGACTGAAAAAGGTCTGCATTACATCGATGTCGGCACTTCCGGCGGTGTGTGGGGCCTGGAGCGCGGCTATTGCATGATGATCGGTGGTGAAAGCGCTATCGTCGAGCGTCTGGACCCGCTGTTCGCCACCCTGGCTCCGGGCTATGGCTCGATTGAACGCACCCGGGATCGCAATTCCAGCGATGACCGTGCCGAGCGTGGCTATATCCACTCGGGCCCGGCCGGTTCCGGTCACTTCGTGAAGATGATTCACAACGGCATCGAGTACGGCATGATGCAGGCCTTTGCCGAGGGCTTCGATCTGCTCAAGCAGAAGAACTCCGAGCACCTGCCGCCCGAGCAGCGTTTCGACCTCGATACCGCCGATATCGCTGAAGTCTGGCGTCGTGGCAGCGTGGTTTCGTCCTGGCTGCTGGACCTGACGGCCGATGCCCTGGCAACTGACCCTGACTTGGATGCGTTCTCCGGTTCCGTGGCCGACAGTGGCGAAGGCCGCTGGACCATCGAGGCCGCCATCGAGCAGGCCGTGCCGGTTCCGGTGTTGTCCAGCGCGCTTTTTGCCCGTTTCCGCTCGCGTCAGACCAGCTCTTACGCCGACAAGATGTTGTCCGCCATGCGCTTCGGGTTCGGTGGTCACAAGGAACCCAAATAATGGGCCTGTCACGCGGCAAGGCCGCCCACAAAGCTGAGGTTGCTCCGGCTACGACACTGTTTCTGTTCGGTGCTCACGGTGACCTGGTAAAGCGTTTGTTGATGCCGGCGCTCTACAACCTGGCGCGTGACGGACTGCTGGATGAGGGGCTGCATATTGTCGGTGTCGATCACAATGCGATCAGTGACACCGACTTTGCCCTCAAGCTTGAAAACTTCATCCGCCAGGAGGCCTCCAGCAAGGTCTCCGAAGCGGGTGGGGAAGCCTTGGACCCTGAGCTCTGGGGCAAGCTGGCCAAGCGCATCAGCTATGTGCAAGGCGACTTTCTCGACGATTCGACCTATCAGGACATTGCCGGCAAGATCGAGGGCAGCGGCACGGCCAATGCTGTTTTCTATCTTGCCACGGCACCGCGCTTCTTCAGTGAAGTGGTTTCGCGACTCGGTTCATCAGGCCTGCTGACGGAGGCCGCAGACAGCTTTCGCCGGGTGGTGATCGAAAAACCGTTCGGTTCGGATCTGGCCAGTGCGGTTGAGCTCAATGCCTGCCTGCTCAAGGTGATGAGCGAAAAGCAGATTTATCGCATCGATCATTATCTGGGCAAGGAAACGGTACAGAACATTCTGGTCACCCGTTTCTCCAACGCCTTTTTCGAGTCGTTCTGGAACAACCACTACATCGATCACATCCAGATCACGGCGGCTGAAACCGTGGGTGTCGAAACCCGCGGTAGTTTTTATGAAAATACAGGGGCACTGCGCGACATGGTGCCCAATCACCTGTTCCAGTTGCTGGCCATGGTCGCCATGGAGCCACCGGCAGCGTTCGGCGCCGATGCTGTACGGGGCGAGAAGGCCAAGGTCATCGGCGCGATTCGGCCATGGAGCAAGGAAGAGGCACTGAGCAACTCGGTACGTGGCCAGTATGCCAAAGGCCGGTCGGGTGATCGTGACGTTGTCGGCTATCGCGATGAAGAGCGCGTTGACGCTGACAGCACGACCGAAACCTATGTGGCCCTCAAGGTTCTGGTGGACAACTGGCGTTGGGTCGGGGTGCCGTTCTATCTGCGCACCGGCAAGCGCATGAGCTCTCGTGATACCGAAATCGCCATCTGCTTCAAGCCGGCGCCTTATGCCCAGTTCCGGGATACCGAGGTCGACCGGCTCAAGCCCAATTATCTGCGAATCCAGATTCAGCCCAATGAGGGCGTCTGGTTCGACCTGTTTGCCAAGCGTCCGGGGCCGACCCTGGACATGGAAGACATCGAACTGGGTTTTGCTTACAAGGACTTTTTCGAGATGCAGCCATCGACCGGCTACGAAACCCTGATCTACGACTGCCTGACAGGCGACCAGACGCTGTTCCAGCGCGCCGACAATATCGAGAATGGCTGGCGCGCCGTTCAGCCGTTTCTGGATGCCTGGGCCGACAAGCCCGAAGTGCAGTTCTACAAGGCCGGTGAAGACGGGCCTGAGGCTGCGCAAGACCTGCTGACCCGTGATGGTCGCGAGTGGCGCCAGATCGATGACTGAACGCTCGCAGTCACTCATCCAATTCCTGTTGTCCGATATCGATGGCACCTTGCTGCTCCCCGATCACAGCCTCACTTCGGCTACTGTCGAGGCAGTGGGGCGGCTGCGCGATGCCGGGATTCACTTCACCCTGGCCAGCAGTCGGCCGCCACGGGCCATGGGGCCGATCATCGAAACCCTGGGCGTCGATCTGCCGACAGTCTCTTTCAACGGCGGCACTATCACTCATCCCGATGGCAGCCTGTTGGCGGCCTATCGAATCGAGCCTGAAGCTGCGCGCACTTGCCTGGAGCTGTTCGCCACTGAAGAGGTCGCGGTCTGGGTCTTTGCCGATGACCAATGGCTTCTGCTCGATCCTGACAGCGCTTATGTCGATCACGAGCGCCATGCGCTGGGTTATGAGCCGCTGCTGGTGGACAGCTTCGAGCCGTATCTGGATCGCATCGACAAGATAGTGGCCTCCAGCACGGACTTCGATTTGCTCGAAACTCTGGAAAACCGGCTCAACCCCTTGATTGAAGGGCAGGCGCTGGCGGCGCGCTCGCAATCCTATTACCTCGATGTCACGGCTTTGGCGGCCAACAAGGGCACGGCCCTGATGACGCTTGCCCAGTATCTGGGTGTAGAACTGGTGAATACGGCTGCCATTGGCGATGGTGGCAACGATGTCGCCATGTTCCAGTTGGCGGGGCTCTCCATTGCCATGGGCCAGGCCGATGCCAGCGTGCGAGGGCAGGCCTATGTCGTGACCGAAAGCAACCTTCAGGACGGTGTGGCTCAGGCCATCGACCGTTACATCTTGCCGCGCTGAGGTCTGCTGTTCCCGGCGCGGCTTCACGATAGGGACGGACATTCTCGAATGGCTGCACTGATTGAAGACTACGCATTGCTGGGTAATTGCCGGACTGCCGCTCTGGTTGCCCGGGATGGTTCACTGGATTGGCTGTGTTTTCCGCGTTTCGATGCACCTGCCTGTTTCGCGGCCTTGCTGGGTGACAGTGATAATGGTCGCTGGAAGATTGCACCGGCAGAAGAGATCACCTCTGTCGAGCGTCGTTATCGCGAAGGCACTCTGATTCTGGAAACCCTGTTCACGACCCCGAGCGGCCGCGCACTGCTGATCGACTTCATGCCCATGGGCGTCGACAACCAGGTGGTGCGGACTGTGGTCGGTCTTGAAGGACGGGTGCGTTTCAGCATGGACCTTGCCATTCGCTTCGATTACGGCAGTACGGTGCCGTGGGTCGAGAAGAAGGATCCACACACCCTGACTGCCGTGGCGGGGCCGGAAATGCTCGTGTTACGCAGCCCGGTTTCCCTTCAGCCCCATGATCACCACACCGGCAGTGACTTCCATGTCGCTGCAGGCGAGCGCAAGGTTTTCACCCTGGCTTACCAGCCTTCCTACGAACCGATACTGCCCGAAACCGATGCCGGGCAGGCGATGGTCCGTACTGAGGCTTTCTGGCGAGCGTTTTCCGATCGCTGCCCTGATGTCGGGCCCTGGACTGCTCAGGTCAAACGTTCGCTGATCACCCTCAAGGCCATGACCTATCAGCCTACGGGTGGCATCGTTGCCGCAGTGACGACTTCGTTGCCCGAGCAGTTGGGAGGTGAGCGCAACTGGGATTACCGCTATTGCTGGTTGCGGGATGCGACCATGACGCTGCTGGCGTTCATGAACCTGGGCTATTTCGAGGAAGCGACAGAGTGGCGTGACTGGCTGCTGCGTTCGGTAGCGGGCAATCCCGAGCAGATACAGATTATGTATGGGCTGGGCGGTGAGCGACGGCTGCTGGAGTATGAATTGCCCTGGCTGAGCGGTTACAAGGGATCGCAGCCGGTGCGCATCGGCAACGGTGCCGCAACCCAGATGCAGCTGGATGTCTACGGCGAAGTGGCCGATGCCATGATCCAGGCGCTCAAGGGTGGCATGCCGCGCCACCCGCGCAGCATTGCGATTTCCAAGGTCGTGATGCCGTTTCTGGAAACGGTCTGGCACTTGCCGGACGCCGGTATCTGGGAGATTCGTTCCGAGCCCCGGCATTTTACCCATTCCAAGGTCATGGCCTGGGTGGCCTTCGACCGTAATGCGACACAGATAGCCGAGGCTGCGCTCACCGAAGAAGATCGGGCTCTGGCGCGGCATTTTCGGGATGTGGCGGATCAGATCCACGCCGACGTGTGCCTCAATGGCTTCAATGCGCAGTTGGGCTGTTTCGTACAGACCTATGGCGCCACCGAAATGGATGCCAGCCTGCTACAGATTGCCCTGACCGGATTCCTGCCCGCCAACGACCCACGAGTGGTCGCCACCGTTGAGCGGATCGAGCGCACCCTGATGCAGGATGGCCTGTTGCTGCGTTATGACAATGAACGCAGCGTCGACGGCTTGTCGGGAACTGAAGGGACTTTCCTGGTGTGTTCGTTCTGGCTCGCCGATGTTTATGTCCTGCAGGGGCGTGCGCGGGAGGCCAGAGAGCTGTTTGACCGCTTGTGCGGCCTGTGCAATGACGTCGGGTTGCTGGCCGAGCAATACGAGCCCCAAGGCAAGCACATGCTGGGTAACTTTCCCCAGGCGTTCAGTCATATCGGCATCATCAATACCGCGCTGAACCTGCATCGTGCGGAGTGCCCGCTCAAGGCGCGCACATCTCCCGGCGTTGAAAGCTGTACGGGGTAGGGCGGTGTTTTCGCGACTGAAGTCGCTCCTACGGGGATGGTAGGTAGCGAATTCATTCGCGAAAAATGAATCTGGTCGGCTGGCAATCGATCCCGCAAAGACGCTGCTACGGTTAAAGAGCCTTGCTGACTTTCACATCGCTGATCTGGTCATCGCTCTGGCCGTGCATCTTTTCCAGTGCAGCCCTGGCTTCTTCTACCGAGGCCGATTGCAGTTGTGCGAATTCGAAGCGGCGCTCGCCATTGAGTTTGTAGCTGACGGCGTACTTGGTCGTGCTGGCAGTGTTGTTCACATTGGCTCCTTGGGCATCAGCTCAGGCGAGAGGTCGAACGGCGGACGATCTTGATCGAGTGGGTGAATTTCGGTTTGTGGCCAGGGTTCGCACTCGGCTTGCGGCCCGTGGTGTCGATGGTGATATTCCAGAAACCGGTGCTGGGCGCTGCGATCTTGGCCGGGAACTTGTCGAAAGCACCGCCGTGGTAGGTATGGCGTCCGCCGTTCTTGAAGCTGCGAAAGTTGGCATCGTTCATCAGGCGAATGTTGCACGTTTGCGAGCATTCGATGACGACCAGATCGTCCTCGTTCAAGTGCTCACGCTGGTGTACGAATTTCATGGGTGTCTCCGAAAGCAGTGGCTTTTTCTGAAAAATCAAAACGATAGCATGCGGGGCGTGCCATTTGCCGTTGTTTGGGCGTCAATTGCGCTCTTTCTGGTAAAAAGTGTCCCGTTCGGGATCTAATTGCGCCTGTGCTTGTCGTAGCACCTTTAAATTGGAGGGGATTGTATGAAACTGGCCGTTGTAGTCATGGCTTTGGCGATGAGCGGATGTGCGACCGTTGCTGATATCGAGCACTCGCCTGCAACCCTGAACGTAATTTCCGGCAAGACGCCTCAGCAGTATGCCGACTGTTTTGTCGGCAAGATCAGCGAGAGTCGCAAGCCCCCGCTCATCGAGCCTCATCGTGACGGCCTGCGCCTGATCGTTGCGCAAAGTTTCAGCAGTGACCCCGCAGCGGTGATTTATGTCGAGAACCGCTCCGGAGGCAGCACGATCAAGGTTCATGAACGTCTTTCCAACCTGCCTTTGCGTTTCAAGGATGTACGCAACGCTGCCGAGGCCTGCATTTCAGGCTGATCGCCCTTTATTTGCACACCACCAGAACGCTACGGCTCTTGTAGTTGCCCACGTCCAGGCCAAGGGTTTTCTCGCTTTCGGCGGGGCGGGGCGTGCCATCGGTGCCGACGATCTCATAACCGGTGCCCGCACAGGAAGCATCGGCCTTTTCATAGCAGCTGGCCCATGACATCGCTTCTCCCGAGCAATCGATGCTCAGGCCTTGCTTGCCATTTTTCAGGTAAGTGTTGGAGGCGGTGGCGCAGCCAGTCAGGCCCAGTACAGCAATAATGGACAGAACTCTGATCATGTTTTTCGCTTCAAGATAAGGCCGGGGGGAAGTTTGCAATACGAGGCTTGGACTGATCGTCGGTGCCATCGTTCCGCCATGTGATTCATGATAATTCTTCTGTCATGTGTCTGTCGTCATGTCATCACCGTGCTGCAATCGGTTTGCGTTGCAATCGTCGCAAATCCGAATGGAGAGGCGACTCATGCGACTGTGCATAATCGGTGCCGGATACGTGGGGCTGGTGACGGCGGCCTGCTTTGCCGAAATGGGCAATCAGGTGCTGTGTGTCGAAACCCGCTTACAGAGAATTGCCGCCTTGCGGCGTGGTGAGTGTCCCATTTACGAGCCAGGTCTTGAGCCCATGCTCAAGGAGCATCAGGCCAGCGGGTTGCTCAGGTTTACCTCAAGCCTGGAGGAGGGCGTACGCCAGGCCGATATCATTTTCATTGCGGTGGGCACGCCGGGCAATGAAGACGGTGCGGCGGACCTGTCCCAGGTGCTGAAAGTCGCCGATCAGTTGGGGCAATCCCTGAATCGGGCTTGCCTGGTGGTCAACAAGTCAACCGTGCCGGTGGGTACTGCCGAAGCGTTGTCCCAGCGCATCAACGGGCATCTTTCGCGACGCGGCCTGACTGCGCGTGTAACGGTGGCGAGCAACCCCGAGTTTCTCAAGGAAGGCGCGGCCATCGAGGACTTCATGAGGCCGGACAGGGTGATTCTGGGCTGTGCGGAGCCTGAGTCCGTGCAACTGTTGCAACGCTTGTACGGGCCGTTTCTGCGCAACCGCGAGCGCGCGCTGGTCATGGACATACGCGCCGCAGAGTTCAGCAAATACGCCGCCAATGCATTCCTGGCGACAAAGATTTCCTTCATCAATGAAATGGCCGGCCTGTGTGCTCATCTGGGCGTGGATATCGAGCAGGTGCGGCGCGGTATCGGCAGTGACAAACGCATCGGCACGCATTTCATTTACGCCGGTTGCGGCTATGGCGGTTCGTGTTTTCCCAAGGATGTGCGGGCACTGATTCGAACGGCCGAGCAGCAGGGGTTCGATCCGCAGATTCTGCGTGCGGTGCAGCAGCGCAATGCAACCCAGAAGACCCTGCTGTTCGAGGCCTTGCACCAGCATTTTGGTGGTTATATGCAGGGGCGGGTGGTTGCGTTGTGGGGGCTGGCCTTCAAGCCCGGCACCGACGACATTCGTGAAGCCCCAAGCCTGGTCCTGATTGATGCCTTGCTGGCGGCGGGTGTCAAAGTTCAGGCCACGGACCCGGCGGCCATGGGACCGGTGGCCGAATATTATTCCGGCGCAGTGCAAAGTGGTCAGCTACGCTTGAGCGAGTCGCTGTACAGCTGTGTCGAAGGCGCAGATGCAGTGGTTCTGCTGACCGAATGGAAGCAGTTTCGTCAGCCGGATTTCATCCGCGTTCGGGGCCTTATGCGCATGCCCGTGATTTTCGATGGGCGCAATATCTATGATTTTGCGGAACTATCTGCTCATGGATTCCTCTACCATGGCATCGGACGGCCAGTGGCGGGGCATTGTAAGGTGACCGCCGCCTGATTAGACTGCGCCGCTAACACCAACAGCCCTTACCAAGGACTTTTATGATCAAGAAATGCTTGTTCCCAGCAGCCGGTTACGGTACTCGCTTTTTGCCAGCGACCAAGGCCATGCCCAAGGAAATGCTGCCGGTGGTCAACAAGCCACTGATCCAATACGGTGTGGAAGAAGCGCTCGCCGCTGGTTTGAATGAGATCTCCATCGTCACCGGTCGCGGCAAGCGCGCACTGGAAGACCATTTCGACATCAGCTACGAGCTGGAGCACCAGATCAAGGGTACGGATAAAGAGAAGTACCTGGTCGGTATTCGCAAACTGATCGACGAGTGCAGCTTCTCCTACACTCGCCAGACCGAAATGAAAGGTCTGGGTCACGCGATCCTCAGCGGTCGTCCTCTGATCGGCAAGGAAGCGTTCGCCGTTGTTCTGGCGGACGACCTGTGTGTCAACCTCGATGGCGACGGCGTGCTGGCCCAGATGGTCAAGCTGCACAACCATTACGGCTGCTCGATCATCGCGATCCAGGAAGTCGATCCTCAGGAAACCAACAAGTACGGCGTCATTGCCGGTGACGAAATCAAGCCGGGCCTGTTCCGTGTCACCGACATGGTCGAGAAGCCAAAGCCTGAAGACGCTCCATCGAACATGGCGATCATTGGTCGTTATATTCTGACGCCGGACATCTTCGAGAAAATCGAACAGACCGCTCCAGGCAAAGGCGGCGAGATCCAGATCACCGACGCCCTGATGAAGCAGGCTGCCGAAGGCAACGTGCTGGCTTACAAGTTCAAGGGCCAGCGTTTCGACTGCGGTGGTGCAGAAGGCTATATCGAAGCGACCAACTTCTGCTTCGAGCATTTCTACAAAACGGGCAAGGCTTACTGATTCACGCTCGCACGCTTCAAGACAAGGCCACCTTCGGGTGGCCTTGTCGTTTTCTGACTGACCGTTTAGCGGTTATGCTGGCCCATCGCTAAGGAGACAGTAATGGCTTACGACTTCGATCTTTTTGTAATTGGTGCCGGTTCCGGCGGTGTCAGGGCGGCGCGTTTTGCTGCCGGTTTCGGTGCGCGAGTGGCCGTAGCCGAAAGTCGCTATCTGGGTGGCACATGCGTCAACGTGGGCTGTGTGCCCAAGAAGCTTCTGGTGTACGGCGCGCATTACTCCGAAGATTTCGAGCAGGCCAAAGGTTTTGGCTGGTCGCTGGGCGAGGCACAATTCGACTGGGCCACGCTGATCGCCAACAAGGACCGCGAAATCAACCGCCTCAACGGCATCTATCGCAATCTGCTGGTCAACAGCGGCGTCACGCTGCTGGAAGGCCATGCCCGGATCACCGGGCCGCAGCGTGTTGAGATAAACGGCCAGAGCTACAGTGCCGAACGCATTCTGATTGCGACCGGTGGCTGGCCACAGGTGCCTGACGTGCCGGGTCGCGAGCATGCCATTACCTCCAATGAAGCCTTCTACCTCAAGGAATTGCCAAAGCGCGTGACAGTGGTCGGCGGAGGCTACATTGCTGTCGAGTTCGCTTCGATCTTCAACGGTCTGGGGGCCGACACCACGCTGCTCTATCGCGGCGATCTGTTCCTGCGTGGCTTCGATAGTGGTGTGCGTACCCACCTGCATGAAGAACTGGTGAAGCGACACATGAATGTGCGTTTCAACAGCGATATCGAGCGTATCGAAAAACAGGCCGATGGCAGCCTGTTGCTGTCCCTCAAGGATGGCAGCAGCCTGGAGACAGACTGTGTGTTCTACGCCACGGGTCGTCGCCCGATGCTCGATAACCTCGGTCTGGAAAGCGTCAACATCAAGCTGGACGAGCGCGGCTACATTGAAGTCGACGAGCATTATCAGAGCAGCGAGCCTTCGATCCTGGCCATTGGCGATGTAATCGGTGGCGTGCAACTGACGCCGGTGGCGCTGGCCGAAGGCATGGCCGTGGCCCGCCGCCTGTTCAAGCCTGAGCAGTATCGCCCGGTGGACTATAACCATATTCCGACGGCGGTCTTCAGCCTGCCGAACATTGGTACTGTCGGCCTGACCGAAGAGGACGCCATCAAGGCCGGGCATGAGGTGCAGATTTTCGAGAGCCGCTTCCGCCCCATGAAACTGACCCTGACCGACGTTCAGGAGAAGACCTTCATGAAACTGGTGGTTGACGCCCGGACCGACCGCGTACTGGGTTGCCACATGGTCGGCCCGGATGCCGGCGAGATCGTCCAGAGCCTGGCAATCGCCCTGAAGGCCGGCGCGACCAAACAGATATTCGACGACACCATCGGCGTACACCCGACTGCAGCGGAAGAGTTTGTGACGATGAGGACGCCGGTGGCGCGCTGAGGAACTCTTGCAGCTTGAAGCTTTGTAGCTAGTACCCAGCTACAAGCCGCAAGCTTTAAGCTGCAAGCGATGTTGCGGTGTTTCTAATATTTGTTTTTTTCATAATTAGCTTATAAGAAAATGTGCTTTTTAATGATTTTGTTATGCGCTTAGTCTTGTGGGACAGGCTTTAAAGTCATTCAGGAGCAATACCATGAGCAACGTCAGCGCTTTACCAGTCCAGCAAGGGACTCCAGGCCCGGAAAAATCAGGCAGCGTCCGGGATCGGGTTTCGCCTGAGGAGTGGGAAGTGCGGGTCAAGCTGGCGGCGGCTTATCGTCTGGCGGCACTCAAGCGCTGGACCGATCACATCTACACCCATTTCTCCGCACGGGTTCCTGGCCCGGACGAGCATTTCCTGATCAACGCCTTTGGCCTGTTGTTCGATGAAATTACCGCATCGAACCTGGTCAAGGTCGATCTCGACGGCACCATCGTCGATGACCCGACGGGGCTTGGCATCAACTACGCCGGTTACGTGATTCATAGCGCGATCCATGGCGCACGTCCCGATCTTCAGGCGGTACTGCATACCCATACCCGCGACGGCATTGCGGTTTCTGCCCAGAAGGATGGCTTGCTGCTTATTTCCCAGCATTCTCTGGGGTTCTCGGGGCGAGTGGCCTATCACGGTTATGAAGGGGTGGCACTGAACCTGGACGAGCGTGAGCGGCTGGTGGCGGATCTGGGCGACAAGAGCGTGATGATCCTGCGCAACCATGGCTTGCTGACTGCCGGGGTGAGTGTCGAGCATGCGTTCCAGCAACTGCAATCGCTGGAGTACGCCTGCAATATCCAGATCGCCGCTCAGGCTGCTGGCAATGCGGAGCTGGTTTTCCCGCCTGCAGAAGTGATCGCCACTGTGGAAAATCAGGTCAAGGCCTTCAAGGATGGTGACGAGCCCTATGTGTCCAGGCACTGGAATGCACTGATCCGTCAACTTGAACGCACCGATACCGAATACAAGACCTGATGTCGGGTGAGGTCAGGCTTTTTCACGATGACTGTAAAACACGGGACATTGTCCTTGTTGGATGATGCTCGTTTTCAATTGTTGGTGTAGTGTGCGCACCCAAAACAAGGGGCGCATGCATGCAAAACCTGCTGAACGAAATTCTTGATGAAGTCAGGCCCTTGCTCGGCCAGGGCAAGGTCGCCAATTACATTCCTGCGCTGGGTGAAGTTCGCCCTGATCAATTGGGTATTGCGGTCTATAGCAACAGCGGCGAGGTGTTCCATGCCGGCGATGCTGCCACGCCGTTTTCGATCCAGAGTATCTCCAAAGTCTTCAGCCTGGTTCAGGCCATCGGACATTCCGGCGAGGACATCTGGAAGCGTCTGGGGCATGAGCCTTCAGGTCAGCCTTTCAACTCGCTGGTCCAGCTGGAGTTCGAGCGGGGCAGGCCGCGCAACCCTTTCATCAACGCCGGGGCGCTGGTGATCTGTGATATCAATCAGGCGCGTTTCGCAGCTCCCGCGCTGTCCATGCGCGACTTCGTGCGACGTCTGTGCGGCAACCCGACCATCATTTCCGATGCCAAGGTCGCGGAGTCCGAATATCAGCACCGTTCCCGCAATGCTGCTGCGGCCTATCTGATGAAGTCCTTCGATAACTTCAATGGCGACGTCGAAGACGTGCTGCGCAGTTATTTCCATCATTGCGCTCTGAGCATGAACTGCATCGATCTGGCGCGGGCTTTCGGTTTTCTGGCCAATCAGGGCTTCTGCACCCACAGCGGCGAGCAGATCCTGACGGCACGCCAGGCCACGCAACTGAACTCGATCATGGCCACCAGCGGTCTTTACGACGAAGCCGGTAACTTTGCCTATCGGGTCGGCCTGCCGGGCAAGAGCGGCGTGGGCGGTGGTATTGTTGCCGTGGTGCCGGGACGGTTTTCTGTTTGTGTCTGGTCCCCGGAATTGAACGCGGCGGGCAATTCGCTGGTCGGTATGGCAGCGCTGGAAAAACTGAGTGCGAGGATTGAGTGGTCTGTGTTCTAGACCAGTATCGAGAGAGGTAAGCAATTGAAGGGAGTGAAGTCTGGAACGCTCATGATGAGCTTTGCATTGGCGCTTGCCGGATGCAGCAGCCAGCGGGTTCAAGAGCCGGAGTTGAGCCCCGATCAGGCGCGGGCGCAGATCGTGCGCCTGATGCCGCCCAAGACTCCGGATCGTCAGGAATGGGCAGGCGATATCTATGCCGCGTTCGTGGCGCAGAGAATCGATCTGACCACCGAGAACCTGTGTTCCGTGCTGGCGGTGACCGAACAGGAATCCACTTATCAGGTTGATCCGACAGTGCCGGGAATGGCGAAGATTGCCCGTGCCGAGATCGACCGGCGTGCCTCGCGGCTGCATATTCCGGCGGCGCTGGTCAACGCAGCCCTGCGGATCCGTTCGCCCAGTGGTAAAACGTATGGCGCTCGGCTGGATGCGGCTCGTACCGAGAAGGAACTGAGCGCCATTTTCGATGACTTCATCGGCATGGTGCCGCTTGGGCAGACGCTGTTCGGCAATTTCAATCCGGTGCGCACGGGCGGGCCGATGCAGGTCAGCATTGCCTTTGCCGAAAAGCAGGCGGCCAATTATCCCTATGCGGTCGATGGTTCCATTCGCCGGGAAGTCTTCACCCGTCGCGGCGGCATGTACTTCGGTATTGCCCATCTGCTGGGTTACCCGGCCAGCTACACGCAGTCGATCTACCGTTTCGCGGATTTCAATGCCGGCTGGTACGCCAGTCGCAATGCCGCTTTCCAGAATGCGGTCAGCCGTGCCACGGGGATCGAGCTGGCGCTGGATGGCGACCTGATTCGCTATGATTCGACGTCGCCGGGGTCGACGGAACTTGCAGTTCGCACCTTGGGCGCTCGTCTGGACATGAGCAATTCGGCCATCTGGAACCAGCTCAAGCAGGGTGACACGTTCGAGTTCGAGGAAACCCGGCTTTACACCCGTGTCTTCGAGCTGGCCCAGAAGACTCAGGGCAAACCGCTGCCCCGTGCCGTACTGCCCGGCATTGTCCTGAAAAGCCCGAAGATTACCCGCAAGCTGACAACGGCCTGGTTTGCCGAGCGCGTCGATGAGCGACGCGAGCGCTGCATGCAGCGCTCTTCGGCAGGCGTTTGAAGCGTTCAGGGAAAGGCTTGCAGTTTCTCAATGGTCATGGCGTCCGGCTTACCCTCGAAGAAGGTGTCCAGCACCTCCTGGAACAAGGGATGTTCCGGTGCCGCGGCTGCAAACAGGGTCATGCTTGAATGCAGCTTGAGGTCATCCGGGGAGCCGAAAATCTGTCGAGCCGAACGCTGGATCTGAGGCGCGATGGTTTTTGCGCACAGCTCCAGGCGCGGCCCCAGCAGCGGGTGCCGCAAATAGGCCCGGGCTTCATCGAGGCCGCTGATGGCATAGCGCTGCGCCATGGCGCTGCGTCCCAGGCCCTTGATCTGCGGAAATACAAACCACATCCAGTGACTGCGCTTTCTGCCGGCTTCGAGTTCGGCCAGTGCTTGCCGGAAAACCGGCTCCTGAGCCTCGACGAAGCGTTGCAGGTCGTAAGCATCGTGCATGATGTGCCTCTTTTTCACGTTGGGCCGGGGCCGTTTTGTGATATCAGGCCTGCTCTCAATCCATTCCTGTTTCAAGAGTTCCTGTGCGCATGTCCCTTGTCCCTCGTTTGACGTCTTTCCTGCAGCAGGCAGTCCGTGCCATGCAGCTAGTCTGGACCACTTCACGAGCCTTGTCCCTCGGGCTGGTGCTGGCGACCCTGATTGCCGGTCTGCTGCCTGCACTGGCCGCCTGGCTGGGCCAGCGCATCGTCGACTCGGTACTGGCTGCCATCGAACTCAATACGGCCACCGGCGATGCGCCGCTGTGGCCGGTCTTGCGTTATGTCTTGCTTGAAGCGGGCGTGCTGGCGCTGTTGGCCGCCGCCCAACGGGCGTTATCGGTTCAGCAGGCCTTGCTGCGGGTGCAGCTTGGGCAGAAGGTCAACACGCTGATTCTGGAAAAGGCCCAGACCCTTTCGTTGTTGCAGTTCGAGGATTCGGAGTTCTACGACAAGCTGGTGCGGGTTCGCCGTGAGGCGTCGGTGAGGCCGTTGGCGCTGGTCACCAAATCCCTCGGGCTGATGCAGAACCTGATTGCCCTGATGGGCTTCGCTGTGTTGCTGGTACATTTCTCGCCCTGGGCTCTGCTGATTCTGGTGCTGGGCGCATTGCCAGTATTCTTTGCCGAGGCGCATTTTTCGGGCAATGCCTTCCGGCTGTTTGCGCGTCGTGCCCCTGAAACACGCAAACAGAATTACATCGAAGCGCTGCTCTCCAATGAGGTTCACATCAAGGAGGTCAAGCTGTTCGGTTTTGCGCCGCTGTTGCTCAAGCGCTACCGGGACACCTTCGAGCGTCTGTATGCCGAAGACCGACAGTTGACCATCCGCCGCGATGGCTGGGGTTTCCTGTTGGGCTTGCTGGGCACTGCGGCTTTCTATCTGACGTATGCCTGGGTGATTGTCGATGCCGTGCACGGACGTATCACGCTTGGGCAAATGACCATGTATCTGGTGCTGTTCAAGCAGGGGCAGACCGCTGTGAGCAGCAGCCTGATGGCCATTAGCGGTTTGTACGAGGATGGGCTGTATCTGGCGGATCTCTATGAATACCTCGGGCAGCCGGTCCAGCCAGCCTCGGGCAGCCTGACCAGAGGCGTTACGCCCGGCGATGGCTTGCGTTTCGAGGCGGTGAGCTTCAGCTATCCGGGTGCCAGTCAGGCGGCGCTGGAGAATATCGATCTGCACCTGGCGCCCGGTCGCAGCGTTGCTCTGGTGGGGGCCAATGGCTCGGGCAAGACCACGTTGATCAAGTTGCTGACGCGCCTTTATCGACCGGATCAGGGGCGCATCCTGCTCGATGGCAGCGATTTGCAGGAGTGGGACGAAGAGGCCTTGCGTACCCGTATCGGGGTGATCTTTCAGGATTTCATCCGTTATCAGTTTCTGGTGGGCGAAAACCTTGGCGTGGGCGATATCACTGCCTTCGATGACGAGAGTCGCTGGAAGGAGGCGGCCTCACAGGGAATGGCGGCATCTTTCATTGCGCAGCTCGACAAGGGGTATGCGACCCAGTTGGGGCGCTGGTTCAAGGGCGGTCAGGAGCTGTCCGGCGGGCAATGGCAGAAGATCGCCTTGTCCCGCGCCTATATGCGGCGTGATGCCGACATTCTGATTCTCGATGAGCCGACCGCCGCACTGGATGCGGGGGCGGAAGCCGCGGTCTTCGATCGTTTTCGCGAGTACGCCAAAGGGCGCATGACGTTGCTGATCTCCCATCGCTTTTCCAGCGTGCGCAACGCCGAGCATATCGTGGTGCTGGAGCAGGGGCGTGTGCTGGAGCGTGGCGATCACGACAGTCTGATGGCAGCCGGTGGTCACTACGCAACGCTGTTCGATCTGCAGGCCGAAGGCTATCGCTAAGCGCTCTGCCATGCAGGTGTTGGCCGGCGGACACCAACAAAACACTTGCAGCTCCTGGGCTGAGGGCGTTTTATAGGGCCTCTTTGCCAGGCGCCGAAGTGCGCTCGTTTTTATCTGAACCAGACGGAGACATCGATGCAATTTCGTTCATTGGGCAAGACCGATATCTCGGTCAGTGCCATCGCGCTGGGCACCATGACCTGGGGCGAGCAAAACACCGAAGCCCAGGCTTTCGAGCAGATTCAGCTGGCTAAAAAGGCTGGCGTCAACTTCATCGACACCGCCGAGATGTACCCGGTGCCGCCACGTGGGGAAACCTACACCAAGACCGAAAGCATCATCGGCGAATACTTCAAAAAGTACGGTGATCGCAAGGATTGGGTGCTGGCCAGCAAGGTGGCCGGTCCTGGCCGCATGGAGCATATCCGCAATGGCAACCCGCGCCTGGATCGCGCCAATATCACCGCAGCGCTGGAGGCCAGTCTCAAGCGTCTGAACACCGACTATCTGGACCTGTACCAACTGCACTGGCCTGATCGCAAGACCAATTTTTTCGGTGTGCTGGGCTATCAGCATGACCCGGACGATTCGGCGGTGGAGATCGAAGAAACCCTGTCGGTGCTGAACGATCTGGTCAAGGCTGGCAAGATTCGTCATTTCGGCCTGTCCAACGAAACTCCCTGGGGCACCCAGCGTTTCCTGCACCTGGCCGAAACCCATGGCCTGCCGCGTGCCGTTTCCATCCAGAACCCGTACAACCTGCTTAACCGCAGCTTTGAAATCGGCCTGGCGGAAATCGCGATTCGCGAGCAGATCGGTCTGCTGGCTTATTCGCCACTGGCGTTCGGTGTGCTTGCAGGCAAATACCTCGACGGCGCACGTCCGGCCGATGGTCGTCTGACGCTGTTCGAGCGTTTCCAGCGCTACAACAATCCGCAGGCCGTGCGTGCTACCGCGCAGTACGTGGCACTGGCTCGCCAGCACGGTCTGGACCCGGCACAAATGGCCCTGGCCTATGTCACCAGCCGCCCGTTCGTGACCAGCAACATCATCGGTGCGACCACGCTTGAGCAGTTGGCCGTCAACCTGGCGAGCATCGATGTCTCGTTGTCCGATGAGGTTATTGCCGGTATCGAAGCGATTCATGTCGGGCAACCCAACCCGGCACCGTAACATTCAGCCCCCTTCCAGCCTGTGGGAGGGGGCTTGCCCGCGACCGTCCACCTCAGAAACTGATCCATCTGCCAGAAAACTCCCCGTTTTGGTGCGTAAATCCCTGTTCGCAAATAAATCCGCTCCTGCCTTGTGCGCTTGAAAACGCATTTGTAGCTTCTTATGCATTAATGGTATTTAAAAACTTACAGTTAATGGCATTAAGCTATAAGGCATCGGACCACCGGGGAACCTAATTACATATCGATGAACGCTACCGTCCGCCGCACGGATCGCTCGTTGTTACCCAGGCAGAGAGGTCTGGGGTCAGGGATTTAAAAGGGGAGCGGTATGGGGAGCTTTAAACGACACGTGCTGGGGACGGCCATTTTGTCAGCCAATTTGCTGACTGCCGGAACCTGGAGCGCCGCAGCACTGGCCGAGGAGGCCAAGGAAGAAAGCAAAACGCTCGATACGGTCATCGTGACCGGTACGCGGGCTCAGGAGCGCACTGCAAGCGCTTCGTTGTCACCCATCGATGTCATTTCCGGCGACAGCCTGCGCAATTCCGGTTCTGGAGAACTGGGGGCGGTACTGGCTCGCCTGATTCCTTCAATCAACTTTCCACGTCCCAGCCTGGTGGATGGCGCTGAGCTGACGCGTCCTGCGCAATTGCGTGGTCTGTCGCCGGATCAGGTGCTGGTGCTGGTCAATGGCAAACGCCGTCATACCTCGGCCTTCGTCAACCTGGGTGGCGCGGTCGGCCGTGGTTCGGCACCTGCCGACCTGAACGCCATTCCGCTGTCTGCCATCGATCACATCGAAGTGCTGCGTGACGGTGCCTCGGCACGTTATGGCTCGGATGCCATCGCCGGGGTTATCAACGTCATCCTCAAGGAGGGCGACCATGGTGGTTCGATTTCCACTCAGTACGGGCAGTACAAGAAGGGAGACGGGATCAAGCGCAATATTTCGGGTAACACCGGTTTTGCCCTGGGCAGCAATGGTTTCCTCAATCTTTCCGGCGAAGGTGCGAACAACGACTACACTGACCGCGCTGGCAATGACCTTCGCCCGGCAAGCGTCGGTTCTACCACCTACGGACAGCATGTATTCCGTCAGGGTGAGCCGGAAACCGAAGAAGGCAAGATCCAGTTCAACGGTGGCTACACCTTCAGCGATGCTGCCGAGTTCTACAGCTTTGGCGGCTACAGCAAGCGTCGCGGTGAAACGGCAGCGTTCTACCGGGCCAGCAATGCCGGTAACAACATTCCTGCAATTTTCCCCAATGGTTACCTGCCGCTGATTCGCGGCACCCTGGAAGACACGACGCTGGTCGCCGGTTTGCGTGGCGAGCTTGCCAATAACTGGCATTACGACCTGTCTGCCAACTACGGCAAGAACTCTTACGAGTTGCGCACCAAGACCATCAACACCTCGTTGGGTCTGGCCACTCCGCGCTCGTTCTATAACGGTACGCTGACCAACGACCAGAAGCAGCTCAGCCTGGATCTGTCCCGTGAGTTCAGTGCTGCGTGGCTGCCGTATCCGGTGTCGGTGGCGTTCGGTGCCGAGTATCTGCACCAGGGTTATCAGATCGAGGCGGGTCAGGCCGAGTCCTACTTCCAGACCGGCAGCTCCGGGCTTGGCGGTTTCCGCGCAGCGGATGCAGGCAGCTATTCGCGGCATAACATTGCCCAGTATCTGGACCTGGAAACCAATATCACTGAAAAGCTCGGGGTTTCGGCAGCTGTGCGTCGCGAGGACTACAGTGACTTCGGCTCTAATACCAGTGGCTCGGTTTCGGCGCGTTACGATTTCACGCCGCGTATCGCCTTGCGCGGTAGCGTTTCGACAGGGTTCCGTGCGCCATCGCTGGCTCAGCAGAACTTCACGTATACCTCGTCGCAGTTGATCGGCAACACCATTCAGGAAGCGGGTACGTTCCCGGCCAACAGCAATGTGGCTCAACTGTTGGGTGCTGAAGATCTCAAGGCCGAGAAGTCCCGCAACTACAGTCTGGGCCTGGTGCTCAAGCCGCTGGACAATCTGACCGTGACTGCGGATGTTTACCGTATCGACATCCGTGATCGCATCTCGCTGTCCTCCAACCTGGTGCTCAACAACGCTGCAACCAACTACCTGCAAGCCAACGGTATCACTGACATCAACTACACCAGTGTCCGTTACTTCACCAATGCCACCGACACCAGCACCGACGGTATCGACCTGGTTGCCAACTACCGCTATCAGTTCGATAACGGTGTGGATTGGAACAGCACCCTGGGCTACAACTACAACCACACCAAGGTCACCAGCGTAAAAGCCAACCCGCCGGAGCTGGATCAACTGGGTGTCAATCTGGTGCGTGTAGACCGTCGTGAACGCATCGGTCTGCTGGGTGATACCACGCCGCAGCACAAACTTACCCTGGCCAACGATTTCACGATCGGCAACTGGACGCTGCACTCCAACCTGGTGCGTTATGGCGAGTTCACCAGCTATCAGGCAGCCGAAGTCAACGATCAGACGTTCAAGGCGGCCTGGTTGCTGGATCTGGCAGTGGATTACAAGCTCAAGAACTGGGTCTTCACAGTGGGTGGCGACAACGTTACCGATGAATACCCGGAGAAGCTGAACGAATTTGCGTCCAGTGGCGGCAACCTGGCCTACAGTACGTTTTCACCTTATGGGTATAGCGGCGCGTTTTACTACGCACGTGCCACCTATAACTGGTAACAGCCGAGTTGTAAAAAGCGCTCCCGCTTAATGGCGGGAGCGCTTTTTTGTAAGGGATTTACCCCTGCCGGACGACAGGGGCAGCGTGAAGGCTGTCAGCTACCTTGAAGCGGCTTGGCATCCTTAAAGAAGTAGTCTTTCCACGACTCTGGCTTGTTCTTGATCGCACCGACGCGGTACAGGAATTCGGCCAGCGGGTAAGTGTTCTTCGGGGTGATGGTGAACTGGAATTCCGGTTTGTCGATGATCTGCAGCAGTTCTGCGCGATCGATTTTGGCCTTGGTGACACGGATGTAGGTGTCGGCTGCAGCGCCGATGTCCTTGCTGACGAATGCTTCGGCTTCCGACAAGGCTTCAATGAAGGCCTTGTAGGTCTTCGGGTTTTCCTTGCGGAATTTCTCGGTGGCGAACAGCACGGTTGGCGAGTTTGGTCCCAGCAGGTCGTAGGTGTTGAGCACGACATGCACGCCAGGGTTTTTCAGTTCCTGCTCCTGGAAGGGCGGGTTGGAGAAATGCCCTGTCAGTTCGGTGCCTCCGGCGATCAGACTGGCAGCCGCGTCCGGATGTGGCAGGCTGACGGTGTATTTGTCCAGTCGGGCATATTCCTTGTCACCCCATTGTTTGGCGGCTGCATATTGCAGGTAACGCGACTGGACGGAAACGCTCACGGCCGGTACGGCAATGCGGTCCTTTTCAGTGAAGTCGGCGATGGTCTTGACCTTGGGGTTGTTGCTGAGCAGGTAGTACGGGAAGTTGCCCAGCGAAGCGACGGCCTTGACGTTCTGTTTGCCCTTGGTACGGTCCCAGATGGTCAGCAGCGGGCCGACACCGGCGCCTGCGATATCGATGGAGCCTGACAGCAAGGCATCGTTCACCGCCGAGCCGCCGGAGAGCTGGGTCCAGTCGACCTTGATATCCAGGCCTTCTTCCTTGCCGTGCTTCTCGATCAGGTTCTGGTCGCGCACGACGTTGAGCAGCAGATAGACGATGCCGAACTGTTCGGCGATCCTTATTTCACCCTCGGCTTGCGCAGTGGCAGGCATTATCAATGCGCCGGACATCAGTGCTGCACCCAGGCCGATGGCGGTTGCCAGGCGAGACAGGCGTTTCGTGGGTTTGTGCATACAAGGCTCCAGCTTCCAGGGATTTAGTCGGATATGGAGTGAGCTTATATGCATAAAAAATGTTAATTAAATAACATTTAAGAATAATTATATGATGAATAAATAGTGGCTATTTATAGTCGTCGCGCAGGTTGGCCGGTGCTTTTTATTGGTCCGGCGACGCCTTGCCCGAAGCCTTCTTCGGCTTTGGTTTTTCGCCGGGCTCGCGCAGATGTTCCAGTGCGGCTTCCTTCTTTATCAGCAACAATTCCAGCATGCGGTTCTGTTGGCGAGTGTCCGTCAGGCTTTGCTTGAGTTCGGCGTTCTCGTCCTGAGTGGTGCGCAGTCGTTCTTCGAGCAGGGCGCATTGGGTGTGTGAATGCTGGTAATGCTCGCGGGTGCTGGCAACTTGTTGGGTGGCCTGGCTCAGCAGGTCCTTCTGGTCGTTCAGCGCCCTTGCTACGTTGCGATTTTCTGTCAGCAGCCTTTCGTTGTCCCGGTTCAATAAGGTGATTTCTTCCTGACGCATTGTCAGGCTCTGCTGGGCCTGGCGCAGCTCCATCTGGACTTGCTGAAGCTGGCCTTCGTGGCGTTGTTGCTCGCGGGTGCGCTGCTCCATGATCGAGTTTCGATAGTGCTCCAGCGCTTCCCGGGCGTGCCGATGCTTTTCTTCCAGTGAGTGAATCTGCGCGTCCTTGTCTTGCAGGCGTGCTTCCAGGTCGCTGTTGGCCTGCTGCAGCCTGGCATTTTCCGTCTGCTCGCCTTGCAGTGTCTGCTGGCAGTGGAGCAGGGCGGCGTTCTGTTGCTCGAAAGCGTCGGTCTGGCGTGTCAGCCGCTCTTGCAGTTCATCAATGCGCTGCTGCGCTGTGGTGAGTTCCTGCTGCATGGCCTTGCGATGGGCGTCGTGCTCGTCGCGGACCTGATCAATACGTTCCTGAGCCTGTTCCTGGAGGCGCTGGGCAAGCCTGCTTACCAGATCCGTCAGTTCATCGTTGATGGCGGGCGGCGCGGTGTCGGTTTCATCCAGCTCCCTGAGATAGCGGTGGATGGTGGTTTTCGAGCCGGTATTGCCCATTTCGACACGTACTGCATCGATGCTGGGATTTTCCCCGCGAGAGAGCAGGGCAAGCCGTGCCTTGTTCACCAGCGCCTTGTTTACACCGCCGCGAGCCATGCTGTCTCCTACGATTTCGTACTGTGGTATGTACCCTGTAATTACATACTATATTAGATTGAAAATCAGCGTTGAATTTGTAATAAATTAACCCGTGATATTGGCGTATTATCCCGTGTCATACGCTTGTCTGGCCTGTGAGGGCGATGTGCGCAGTACACAAAGGGGTGACAAGGCATGAATGACGTTGATCGCTATATCGCGGCGGCGACCCGGGACAACACCCGGCGCAGCTACCGAGCGGCCATCGAGCATTTCGAGGTGACATGGGGCGGGTTTCTGCCGGCCACCAGCGAGAGTGTGGCCCGCTATCTGGCGACCTATGCTTCGACCCTGTCAGTCAATACCCTGAAGCTGCGCATGTCGGCGCTGGCGCAGTGGCATAGCAGCCAGGGTTTTGCCGACCCGACCAAGTCCGCGATGGTGCGCAAGGTACTCAAGGGCATACGGGCCTTGCATCCCGCTCAGGAGAAGCAGGCCGAGCCTTTGCAGTTGCAGGATCTGGAGCGTGTGGTTGCCTGGCTTGAAGCTCAGGCGAATGATGCGCTGGCACGGCACGATCAGGCGCAGTTGCTGCGCTGTCGTCGCGATGCGGCGCTGATCCTGCTGGGATTCTGGCGAGGGTTTCGCAGTGACGAGCTGTGCCGCCTGCAAATCGAGGACATCAAGGCGATTCCCGAATCCGGGATCAGTCTTTACCTGCCGCGTAGCAAGGGTGATCGGGACAATATCGGCAAGACCTACCAGACCCCGGCCTTGCAGCGCCTGTGTCCGGTGCAGGCTTACATCGACTGGGTCAATTGCTCTGCCTTGGCGCGTGGCCCGGTATTTCGCTCCATCGATCGCTGGGGCAATCTGGGCGAGGAGGGGCTGCATGTCAGCAGTGTCATTCCCTTGTTGCGTCAGGCGTTCGAGCGTGCAGGTATCAGCGCCGATCAATACACCAGCCACTCGTTGCGCCGCGGGTTTGCCACCTGGGCGCATCGCAACGGATGGGACCTCAAGTCGCTCATGGCTTACGTGGGGTGGCGGGACATGAAGTCTGCGATGCGTTACATTGAGCCGGTTTCGTTCAGCAGTCCTTCCGGGGACCTGGGCGACGTGAAGGTTTCTTCTATTAATAAGCTTCGCCGATAGGCAAAACTAATAAGCAACATCAGGTTTGCCAATGAGCCTTTGTCATCAATCGTGCGTAAGCTTCACTCCATCGAATTCACAACCCATCAGGAGATTCACCGATGCCTATTATCAACAGCCAAGTAAAACCGTTCAAAGCAACCGCATTCAAGAACGGTGCTTTCGTCGACGTTTCGGAAGCTGACTTCAAAGGTAAATGGTCTGTCGTATTCTTCTACCCAGCCGACTTCACCTTTGTTTGCCCTACCGAACTGGAAGACCTGGCTGACAACTACGCTGAGTTCCAGAAACTCGGCGTCGAGATCTACAGCGTTTCTACCGACACTCATTTTGCCCACGCTGCATGGCACAACACTTCGCCAGCAATCGGCAAGATCCAGTACACCATGATCGGCGACCCGACTCTGCAGATCTCCCGCAACTTCGACGTGCTGATCGAAGAAGCCGGTCTGGCTGATCGCGGTACTTTCGTGGTCAACCCTGAAGGCCAGATCAAAATCGTTGAACTGAACGATGGCGGCGTTGGCCGTGACGCTTCCGAGCTGCTGCGCAAGATCAAGGCTGCTCAGTACGTTGCTGCTCACCCGGGCGAAGTCTGCCCAGCCAAGTGGAAAGAAGGCGAGGCTACTCTGGCTCCGTCTCTGGACCTGGTCGGCAAGATCTAAGTCGTATGAAACGGCTAGGGGCTTTGAGCTCTTGAGCAAGTAAACCGCATCGCCCCAAAAAACGCCCGGGCGGTCATCGCCTGGGCGTTGTTTTTTCTACCTTCGTAAAATAGGAAGTCGCCACATGTTGGACGCCAATCTTAAAGCCCAGTTGAAATCCTACCTGGAGCGGGTTACTCGCCCCATCGAGATCGTTGCGTCCCTTGATGACGGCGCCAAATCCCAGGAAATGCTGGCTCTGCTGAACGATGTACTCAGTGTTTCCAAAGACATCACCCTGCAAGACAACGGCACCGATGCACGCAAGCCATCGTTCTCGTTGAACAGCCCTGGTCAGAATATCAGCCTGCGTTTCGCCGGTATTCCCATGGGGCACGAATTCACCTCGCTGGTCCTGGCGTTGCTGCAAACAGGCGGCTACCCACCCAAGGTCAGTGCGGAAACCATCGAACAGGTTCGCGCCCTGCAAGGCGAGTTCCATTTCGAAACCTATTTCTCGCAGTCTTGCCAGAACTGCCCGGACGTCGTTCAGGCCCTGAACCTGATGGCGGTCCTCAATCCGAACATCAAGCACGTCGCCATCGACGGTGCGCTGTTCCAGGATGAAGTGACTGACCGCAAGATCATGTCGGTACCGAGCATCTACCTCAATGGCGAACTGTTCGGCCAGGGCCGCATGGGCCTGGAAGAAATCCTCGCCAAGATCGACACCGGCGCCAGCGCTCGTCAGGCTGAAAAACTCAATGCCAAGGATGCCTTCGACGTTCTGGTCGTCGGCGGTGGTCCAGCCGGTTCGGCCGCAGCGGTCTACGCAGCCCGTAAAGGCATTCGTACCGGTGTTGCGGCAGAGCGTTTCGGCGGTCAGGTGCTGGACACCATGGCAATCGAGAACTTCATCTCGGTACAACACACCGAAGGCCCTAAACTGGCCGTTGCGCTTGAAGAGCACGTCAAGCAATACAACGTCGACATCATGAATCTGCAGCGCGCCGACAAGCTGATTCCCGGCAAAGAGGGCGAACTGCATGAAGTGAAGTTCGCCAGCGGTGCAAGCCTCAAGGCCAAGACCGTGATTCTGGCTACCGGTGCCCGCTGGAGGGAGATGAATGTCCCTGGCGAGCAGCAATACCGCAACAAGGGCGTTGCCTACTGCCCGCACTGCGATGGCCCGCTGTTCAAAGGCAAGCGCGTTGCAGTGATCGGCGGTGGTAACTCGGGCGTTGAAGCGGCCATTGACCTGGCAGGTATCGTCTCCCACGTGACCCTGCTGGAATTCGATGTGCAATTGCGTGCCGACGCAGTCCTGCAGCGCAAACTGCACAGCCTGCCGAACGTTACCGTGATTACCAGCGCCCAGACCACTGAAGTGACTGGCGACGAGCAGAAGGTCAACGGCCTGCGCTACAAGAACCGTGTTAATGGCGAAGAAGTGACTGTCGAGCTGGAAGGTATCTTCGTACAGATCGGCCTGCTGCCTAACAGCGAATGGCTCAAGGGTGCCATCGAGTTGTCGCCACGTGGCGAGATCATCGTCGATGCACGCGGCGAGACTTCGGTTCCAGGTATCTTCGGTGCCGGTGACGTGACGATTGCTCCTTACAAGCAGATCATCATCGCCCTGGGCGAAGGTGCCAAGGCTTCCCTGAGCGCCTTCGATCACCTGATCCGCACATCTGCTCCGGCCTGATTGGCAGTCAGATACAAAAAAGCCCCATGAGTGATCATGGGGCTTTTTTATGTACATGGCCCCATTCGCGAATAAATTAGTTCCTACGGTGTACAGACTGTAAGAGCGAATCCATTCGGGAACAGGCGAAGGGTTACAGCGGCGTCGGCTGGATGATTTCCACCCAGTAGCCATCCGGGTCCTTGATGAAGGCCAGGTTGTTCATGCGGCCATCGGCCAGGCGTTTCTGGAAGTCCACGCCTAGCTTTTCAAAGCGTTCGCAGGCTGCATGCACGTCTGGTACGGACACGCAGATATGCCCGAAGCCACGCGGGTCGCTGTTGCCGTTGTGATAGCTGAAGGCCGGGTCTTTTTCGGTGCCGTGGTTGTGGGTCAGTTCCAGAATGCCGGGGATGGATTTCATCCACTCGTGGCGAGCCTTGTCGTCGGCAGGGATCTGGGCCTTGTCGACCAGTGCCAGGAAGTACAGGCTGAACTCGGCTTCCGGGAAGTCGCGCTTTTCTACCAGGCTGAAACCCAGTACACGGGTGTAGAAGTCCAGCGAGGCGGTGACGTCCTTGACGCGCAGCATGGTGTGGTTGAACACGAAGCGCTGGGTGGCCGCTTCAGGTTCAGCGGTCACGCCAGGGAAGGTATTGAGTTCTTGCAGGCTCATGGGGATCTCCAACAGAGTGTTCAAAAATTGCCAAATGATACGGGGCAGGGCGGCCAGTGCCAAACCTTGCGCTGATCAAAAAGTGCTTCGGCCCTTGCTCGTGGCGGGCGACAGGCTCAGAATTTCCAGTTTCCTGTACTGAGTAGCTTCGATCATGACGTTCTTGCCATGCAGATCCTTGTTCATCAGCCTGTGCCTGGCTGCAGCAGGTGCACATGCCGCCGATGCAATGATCATCTGGCCGGCGGGCTGGGAGGTGGAATCGCTGCCGACAGCGGACCCCGCCACTCAACCGTCCGTGCAAGTCAGACAACGCGCAGTCAAAAACGATCAGGCCGGTAATCCGAGTATGGTGATGGAGCTGACCCAGTCACGTCTGGTGCCTGGCCATGAGGTCAATGTTCAGGCTGTTTTGCTGGAGATGCGCAAGTCGATTCAGGTCAATTTCGCTCGCAGCGGCATGCAGAGCGTGTGCACTCATGTGCGCGAAGGGCAGCTCAGTGTGATTCCTTCGCTGGAAACCACCTGCACGGTGACCCAGAACGGCGTGCATGTGATGACCCAGACCCTGGTGGCAGCAGCGAACAAGGAGATGGCGTGGTCGTTGTCCTATGCCGGATCGGTTGATGGCTATGCGGCGAACAAGGATGAGGTTTTGCGTATCAGGGAAGGGCTGAAGCTCGACTCTACGCCTTGATGCTTTCCTGTAGGCAAAAAGAAGCCCGCCGAGGCGGGCATGGGGCGCTATTCCTTTAGCGGCCTTTATCTTGTAAGAAGACGTGTGAAAAAAATGTGAAGTCCTGACTTGATGCTTATTGCCTTGAGGCGCAGGTCGCAAATCATTTGAACCGGTCTTTTGCACAATCCTGTCCGACACTATTCGCGACTCGTCGAAAAGTTAGCATCTTCGTGTGCTCATTCCTGCAAAACGGCGACGATTTTTTGGTGAAGCAGGTGTGTAGTCGTGAGAGGAAAACGATGCACTTCACATCGAGTTACACATCGTAATGAAGCTGTCGGAATGCTGAACGAGGGGGTGAATTCTTCAAGTTGCAACAGTGACTGCTATGTTGGATTGTGGTGATTTTATTGGCGTCATTATTTTAACGTGAGCAGGGTCTACGGTATGTCATCAGCTGTTATATGCAAATCGTGCCGAAGTAGACGGCATGTATATGAATTAATCATGCTTCCCTATTCATATATATGAGTGGGGCGCGTGCAATAAAAAGCCCTGCAGATGCAGGGCTTGCCTTGACGACAAAGTGTGATCAGGCGCGCAGCCAGGAATCGACAGTCTCGACGCCGTATTGCTCTTTCCAGGCTTTGAGGCCGCGGTGGTTACCGCCTTTGGTTTCAATCAGCTCGCCTGTGTGCGGGTTCTGATAGACCTTTACAACCCGCGCGCGACGGCGTTTTGGGCCGGGGGCCGGGGCAACCAGGGACGTGGAGCTGACAGGGTCGAGGATTGCAATGATGTCGCGCAGGCTTTTGCCGTAGCTGCCCATCAGGTCCTGAAGCTTCTGCTCGAATTCAATCTCTTTTTTCAGTCCGGCATCATTCTTCAGGGATTCCAGCTGTGCAAGCTGTTCTTGAAGGGCTTTCTCTGCTGCGCGGAACTCGGCAAGTCTGGACAAATAAAATACTCCAACGGTGTAGTGGCTGTTGATAGCCCGATAAAGCGATATGACAAAAACGTTAGGCCGACTCGCTCATTTGGTTTCCTACCCGACCCCGCATTTTCAATGATGAAACTAAAGGTTCCGTCAGGCGTGCGGGAGTAGTGGGTAGTTATAATCAGTTGCCCGTAAATAATGCACGTTTTTTACGAGTTAGAAAATAGTATTCTTGAAAATGATTAAATGAAACTGCGTTCATCAGTTGGCGGTTTCTATCACTGCTTGTGATATCGGACGAAGCGCGTTGTAAGTTATTTCCGATATTAGGTTGGGCGTGAAGAAGTGTGAAATATGTCGGAACAGGTTAAAAAAGACGCGAAATGCTTACTTTCAGGCAGGTAAAAAGCCTGCCTGCCAAGCGTCTAGAGCCCTTGCTGGAGGGCCGGATCATCGGGATTCTGCTGCTCCAGCTCAGCCAGCAATACCTGTACGTTCTGCAATTGGCCGTTTTCTTTCCAGTACTGGATCAGTAAAACCCGGGCTCGTCGGTTGGCAGGCTGATTCTGGAGTATCTGAGCCAATTGTTTTTGCGCGGCTTCCAGTTGATCCAGATCATGCAGCGCTACTGCCAGGTCATAGCGGTAATCATTGTTCCCCGGTTCAAGTTCTGCCGCTTTGGCCAGGCTGAGCAGTGCGTACTCGCTCTGTCCATGGTGCAGCAGCCACATGCCCAATGCGTGTTGCAGCACAGAGGACTCCGGGTTGCGTTCCAGTAACTTCGCGAAAAGGCTGCGGGCCTGATCCGCCTGGCCCTTTTTGTCCAGCAGTTCGATATGCGCCAGAGCGGCTTCGATGTTATCCGGGTCCAGGGCAATGGCGTTCTTCAGGGCTGAAAGCGCAGGTTCCAGATCCCCGGTCTGCAGATAGAGTTTTGCCAGTTGCAACTGGTTCTGCGCTGTCTGTGGCTGGGTTTTCAGGGCTTCCTGCCAGGTTTCGGCGCTTTGTTGCAGAACAGCGAAATACAGGCCCAGATCATCCGCAGAGAGCCCCAGCAATGCGCGGGTGGCGCTGAATCTCACGGATTGTTCGGCATCTTCCAGCAAGGGGCCCAGCAACAGGCTGCGCTTGTTGTCGGGTATCAGCTCCATACTGGCTTCGATAGCCGCCTGACGCACCTGGGGCGATGAGTCCTTGAGACAGCCATTGAGTAACTTGAGTGCCTGGGGGCTTGGATAATTGCCCAGTTCGGCCAGCAGGGCTATGCGATGGGTAGGTGAAAGGTCCGTACGTGCCAGTTGCTGATAAAGCATGCGCGCTGCGCCGGGCTTGCCATCATGAGCCTGCTGCATTGCCTGAGCGTAGGTGTGATTCAGTTTTGCGGCGGGTTGGGCAGGGGGGCTGCGCCATGACCACACGACCAATGACAGCGCCACCAGCATGACGGATGCAACGGCGATACCGACCAGCCTGCGGCGTCGGGTGCCAGGGTGAGGCGATGAGCCCTGTAAAGGCATTTTGGGCATACCGGGTTCCAGTTCCAGACGGCATGAAGCTTCGGGCAGTGACTGGCTGCTGTCAAACTTCAATCGTGTATAGCCTGTAAATACGGGACGCAAAAAAGCCCCGCGCTCAGAGAACGCAGGGCTTTCGTGACTTGCGAGGCGATCAGGCCTGGGGTTGCCACCCGCCGCCCAATGCCTTGTAAATGGCTACGATTCCGCGATAGGTCTCGATTTCTGCCTGGGCCTGGGAGTCTTCGGCTGCCAGGCGTTCCCGCTCGGCATCCAGCAGAACCAGGAAGTCTGCCGTGCCTTCGCGGTACTGGATGGACGCCAGCCTCGCTGCGGCACGACTCGATTCGCTCTGGCGAATCAGAGCCAGCAGGCGTTGCTGGCGTTTGTCGTAGTCGCTGAAAGCGTTTTCCGATTCTTCGAGTGCCAGCAGTACTTGCTGTTCATAGTTCGCCAGCGCGCCTTCGGCATCGGCATCGGCGCTGCGAATCTGGGCACGGACGCTGCCCAGATCGAAAGCGGCCCATGTGATGTTCGGGCCAAGCGCCCAGGCTCGTGCAGCCGAAGAGCCTATCTGCGAGCCGCGTCCGGCAGTAAAGCCCAGGAAACCGCTCAGGCTGACCCGTGGAAACAGGTCGGCAGTCGCCACTCCGATACGTGCGGTGGAGGCGGCCAGTTGCCGTTCGGCTGCACGGATGTCAGGACGCTGGCGCAAGACCTGCGCCGGATCGCCAATCGGCAAAGCCTTGGCAATGGCAGGCAGTTTTGCCGGGCTCAGGTCCACGCTGAGACTTTCGGGACGCTCGCCCAGCAAGGTCGCGATGCGGTTGCGCTGACGAACCTGTTCGGCCTGCAATTGCGGCACGCTGGCTTCGACGGCAGCGAGGCGGGCGTCGGCGCGAACCACGTCCAGTTCGTTGCCGACTCCGGCATCACGCAATTGTGTGGTCACGCCTCGGGAATCCTGCTGGTTTTTCAGGTTGTCCCGGGCAATCGCCTCACGCAGTTGAGCGCCGCGCAATTGGCCATAGGCATCGACCACTTCGGCAATCAGCGTCACCTGAAGCTGATACAGGTCGGCTTCGGCGGCCTGCTGATCGGCTTCGCTGGCTTCCAGTTGCCGTTGGATGCGACCGAACAGGTCCAGCTCCCAGGCCATGTCCAGACCCAGATCATAGCGCTCGCTATTGACTCGGCGCTCGGTGGTGCCCGGTTGCTGGCCTTTGCCCAGATCGCTGCTGGCACGGCTGGTGATCACGGGCATGGCGTCGTTGCTGACGTCATCGCGAATCGCCCGGGCCGATTTCAGGCGGGCAAAGGCCACGCGCAGATCACGGTTGCCATCCAGGGAGCGGCTGACCAGCGTGTTCAGGGTCGGATCGTCGAACTGCTGCCACCACAGGGTATCCACCTTGCTGCGGTCGTGGTTGCCCTGAGCGGCCGAAGCGAGTTTTGCCGGAGCCGTTTCGGGGGCCTTGTAGTCCGGGCCGACGGCACAAGCCGCCAGCGCCAGGACCAGCAGGGCCGGAGCGAAAAGTTTAAGCGCGCTCATCAATGCATCTCCGCAGGCAAGGTGTTCAGTTTCTGTGCCCTGGCTGCCTTGCGGGCTTCCTGGCGCTCTACATAGTTACGGATCAGCACATAGAACACCGGCGTCAGCAGCAGACCGAAGAAGGTCACCCCGAGCATGCCGGAGAACACCGCCACGCCCATAGCATGACGCATCTCGGCACCGGCACCGCTGGACAGCACCAGTGGCACCACACCCATGATGAAGGCGAACGAGGTCATCAGGATCGGGCGTAGACGCAGGCGGCAGGCTTCCAGTACCGCATCCAGCGGGCTCATGCCTTCTTCCTGTTTATCCTTGGCGAACTCGACGATCAGAATCGCGTTCTTGCACGCCAGGCCCACCAGTACGATGAGTCCGATCTGGGTAAAGATGTTGTTGTCGCTACCGGCAATGATGACCCCGGCGATGGCCGACAGCAGCGTCATCGGTACGATCAGGATCACGGCCAGTGGCAGGCTCCAGCTTTCGTATTGGGCCGCCAATACCAGGAAGGCCAGCAGTACGCAGAGCGGGAAGACAAACAGCGCGGTGTTGCCCGAAAGAATTTGCTGGTAAGTCAGGTCTGTCCACTCGTAAACCATGCCGTTGGGCAGTTCTTCCTTGAGCAGTTTCTCGATGGCCGCCTGGGCTTGCCCGGAGCTGTAGCCCGGTGCAGCCGCACCGTTGATCTCGGCGGTGATGAAGCCGTTGTAGTGCATCACACGGTCGGGGCCTGCGGTGTCGCTGATCTTGACGAAAGTCGCCAGCGGGATCATTTCACCCAGATTGTTGCGCACCTTGAGTTGCCCGATCTGGTCAGACTCCTGACGGAACTGCTGCTCGGCCTGAACGTTGACCTGGTAGGTGCGACCGAAGCGGTTGAAGTCGTTGGCATACAACGAGCCCAGGTAAACCTGCAGGGTGTCGAAGATGTCGCTGATGGCAACGCCGTGTGTCTTGGCTTTTTCACGGTCGATGGCGGCATCGACCTGAGGCACGTTCACAGTGTAGCTGGTGAACAGGCCTGCCAGTTCCGGCACGCTACGGCTCTTGGTGATGACGTTCTGGGTTTCCTTGTACAGCTCGTCATAGCCCAGGTTGCCACGGTCTTCGACTTGCAGGCGGAAACCGCCAATGGTGCCCAGCCCTTGTACCGGCGGTGGCGGGAAGATCGCCATGTAAGCATCCTGAATGGAGGCGAACTTGCCGTTCAGCGCGCCAGCGATGGCATTGGCCGACTGGCTCGGGTCCTTGCGCTGGTCGAAGTCCTTGAGGGCGACGAACACCACGCCATTGTTGGGGCTGTTGGTGAAACCGTTGATCGACAGGCCCGGGAAGGCGATGGCGTTTTCCACGCCTGGCTGTTGCAGTGCCAGTTCGGACATACGCTTGATGACATCTTCGGTGCGATCCAGGCTGGCGGCGTCCGGCAACTGGGCGAAGGCGACCAGATACTGCTTGTCCTGGCTCGGTACGAAGCCGGTCGGCGTGCTGGAGAAGCCCATCCAGGTCATGACCATCAGACCGGCGTAAACCACCAGTGCGATACCGCTGCTGCGGATGACACGGGCGACGGTGCCGACATAGCCATGGCTGGCTTTCTCGAAGAAACGGTTGAACGGACGGAACAGCCAGCCACCGAGTATCCGGTCCAGGAACAGTGAGAACTTGTCTTTTGGCGCACCATGAGCCTTGAGCAGGACCGCGGCCAGAGCTGGCGACAGGGTCAGGGAGTTGAATGCCGAGATCACCGTCGAGATGGCAATGGTCAGGGCGAACTGTTTATAGAACTGACCTGTCAGCCCGGAAATGAACGCCGCCGGTACGAAGACCGCACACAGCACCAGCGCCGTGGCGATGATCGGCCCGGTCACTTCGCCCATGGCCTTGTGGGTCGCCTCCATGGGCGACAGTCCCAGCTCGATATTACGCTCGACGTTTTCCACGACGACGATGGCGTCGTCCACCACGATCCCGATGGCCAGTACCAACCCGAACAACGACAGTGCGTTCAGGGAGAAGCCGAACATGTGCATGACCGCGAATGTACCGATCAGCGAAACCGGTACGGCCACCAGCGGGATGATCGAGGCGCGCCAGGTCTGCAGGAACAGGATCACCACCAGAACGACCAGGATGAGTGCTTCGAACAGGGTATGGATCACCGCTTCGATGGAGCCGCGCACGAAAATGGTCGGGTCATAGACGATGCTGTAGTCCATGCCTTCAGGGAAGCCTTTTTTCAGCTCGGCCATTTTGCTGCGCACGTCATTCGAGATATCGATGGCGTTGGAGCCTGGGCGCTGGAAGATCGGCAGGGCGACCGCCGGTTTGTTGTTGAGCAGCGAGCGCAAGGCGTACTGGTTGGAGCCCAGTTCCACACGGGCTACATCTTTGAGACGAGTGATTTCACCATCGGCACCAGCGCGAATGACGACGTTCTCGAACTCCTCTTCAGTGACCAGACGGCCCTGAGTATTGATCGACATCTGGAAGCTGGTCGCGCTCGGGGAGGGCGGTGCACCCAGTTGACCGGCCGCAACCTGGCGGTTCTGCTCACGAATGGCGTTGACCACATCGGTGGCGGTCAGATTGCGTGAAGCCGTCTTGTTCGGGTCCAGCCAGACACGCAGCGAGTAGTCGCCCATACCGAACAGTTGCACGTCACCGACACCGCCCAGCCGTGCCAGCTCATCTTTGATGTTGAGCACGGCATAGTTGGACAGATACAGCATGTCGTAGCGGTTGTCCGGGGAGGTCAAGTGCACGACCATGGTTAGGTCGGGAGACGCCTTGTCCACGGTGATACCGATACGGGTCACTTCCTCGGGCAGCTTGGGTTCGGTACGGGTCACACGGTTCTGTACCTGTACCTGAGCGTTGTCCAGGTCAGTGCCCAGCGCAAAGGTGATGGTCAGGGTCAGCTTGCCGTCGGCCGTTGACTGCGAGGACATGTACAGCATGTTCTCGACGCCGGTGATGGCCTGTTCCAGTGGCGAAGCAACGGTTTCACCGATGACCTTAGGGTTGGCGCCGGGGAAGCTGGCACGTACCACGACTGTGGGCGGAACCACTTCCGGGTATTCGCTGATCGGCAACTGGAACAGCGAGATGGCACCGGCGATCAGGATCAGCAGTGACAGCACTGCCGCGAAGATCGGCCGCGTGATAAAGAATTTGGAGAAGTTCATCGGACGAGTCCCTTAGCCGCGAGGCGCAGTTGCGCTGGCGATTTTGACGGCCGCCTTGGGCGCCACTTGTGACAGATTGCTGGCTTCTAGGGCCTGGCGTTGTTTGAGCAGTGCAGCCAGTGTTTCGCTGGAAGCCATTGGCGTCACTTCAGGGTCTACAGGCTGGCCAGGGCGAACGCGCTGCAAGCCTTTGACGATGATGGTGTCGTCTTTGCCCAGGCCGCTGCGCACGATGCGCAGACCTTCAACCTTGGGGCCCAGCTCGACGAAGCGATAGGTCGGCTTGTTGTCCTTGTCCATCACCAGTACGAATTTCTTGCCCAGATCCGTGCCCACGGCTTCGTCGTTGATCAGCATGGCCGAATAGGTGCCGCTGCCCACCAGCTTGAGGCGTGCGTACAGGCCGGGAGTGAAGCTGCCGTCGGTGTTGTCGAACACGGCGCGACCGCGAATGGTGCCGGTCCGCGGGTTGACCTGGTTGTCGACGAAGTTCATCTGGCCCAGGTGAGGGTTGCCGGCTTCGTTGGACAGCCCTAGATAGACCGGAGTGGTCTGGCCACGCTGGCCCTTGCGCGCCAGTTCGGTGTACTTGAGGAATACGCGCTCGTCGGCGTCGAAGTAGGCGTAGACCTTGTCGGTGGAAACCACACTGGTCAGCGGCGTTACATCGGCAGTCACGATGTTGCCGGCGGTGATTTCGGCACGGCTGACGCGACCGCTGATGGGCGCAGTGACGCGGGTGAAGCTCAGGTTGAGCCTGGCCACGTCCAGTTGTGCCTGGATTGCTGCAACGCCGGCTTTTGCTTCCTGGGCCGAGGTGGTGCGCGAGTCGGCCAGTTCGGCGGAAATTGCATTGTTGGTGCGCAGACGCTCACCGCGTTCGGCTTCGTTTTCACTGCGATTGGCTACGGCGCGAGCCTGTTGCAGTTGAGCTTCAAGACGGCGGACTTCCGCCTGGAAAGGACGAGGGTCGATCTGGAACAGCAAGTCGCCTTTCTTTACCAGCGAACCGTCGGTGAAAGCAACCTGATCGATCTGCCCCGAAACCCGTGGACGGACCTCGACGGTTTCCGGCGCTTCGAGGCGACCGGTGAACTCATCCCATTCGTTGATTGGCTGTTCCAGCACCTTGGCGACGCTGACTTTGGCGGCTGCTGGAGCCATGGTGGCCTCTGGTGCGCGTCCACAGGCACTGATCACGATCAGGGCGAGGGCGGTCAGGGGATAGCGCAAATGAGAGAGAGACTTAGACATGGGAAATCCGCCGATAATGTGAGATGGGCGGATTCTGTTGCGGTGGCAGTCTATTAACGAATCGAATGAACCGAAGGTTACTATCAGCAGGAATGATAAAAGGAACCTTTGCCCCTTTCAGGGATCGGCCATTCGTTTCATTATCAAATGCTCAACGCTTCATTGAGCCTTTGCAGCGGCAAGGTTGGTTTCGAAGAACGAGTACAGCTTGCTCCACGGAATCAGGTCGGCACGGTCATAAAGATCGACGTGTCCGGCACCCGGAACGTAGTAAAGCTCTTTCGGCTCATCGGCGCGCTTGTAGGCGTCCTCACTGAATTCTTTTGAATGCGCCTGATCGCCGGTGGAACTTGTGGGACAAGGGGGAATTTTGATGTGTTTGTGAGAAGAATTCAGTCGTGGTGGATTAAGGGGCTTCTGCGGGGTAGCGCTGATCAGTCAAGGCACACACAAAGTGATCATGCTCGTGGCTGATCGGCATCTGCGGGAAAGCGGTGTTCGACACACCGCCTTCCGGCAAAAGGTGACCGCTATCAGGTCTTGAACTTGCGTACCAGGGCATCCAGCTCGTTGGAGAGGGTTGCCAGGCTGTGGGAGTCATTGCGGGCCGAGTCGGAGAGGTCGGCAATCAGTTGCGCATCGCCATGGATCTGGCTGATGTGGCGGTTGATGTCTTCTGCTACCTGATGCTGTTCTTCGGCCGCCGTGGCGATCTGGGTATTCATGTCGCGGATCACGTCCACCGATTCTCGGATCTGCCCGAAGCTGCTGCGAGCCTGACCGATCTTGGTGACCGATTGTTGCGAGACATCCAGGCTGGCGTGCATCTGTTGCGCCACGGACGCGGTGCGTCTGGCCAGGTTGCCCAGCAGCGTATCGATCTCGGCAGTCGAGTCGGCCGTGCGTTTTGCCAGGGCGCGAACCTCGTCGGCTACTACCGCAAAGCCACGGCCCTGTTCGCCAGCACGAGCGGCTTCGATGGCGGCGTTGAGCGCCAGCAGGTTGGTCTGTTCGGCGATGGAACGAATGGTGTCGAGGATCGACTGGATATCGTTGCTGTCTTTTTCCAGGTCCGACATGTCTTTGGCCGAACGGGCGATTTCCGAACTCAGCTTGTCGACACTGCTCACCGCGTCATCAATCTGTCGCTGACCTTCGCGGGCTTGCTGTTGACCGTTGTCGGCCGATTCCGCGGCCTGGCTGCAGGAGCGGGCGACTTCGTTGGCAGTGGCGACCATTTCATGGAACGCCGTTGACACCATATCCACTGCTTCACGCTGACGGCCTGCCGCTTCTGCCATGTCATTGGAGACACGGGTAGAGCTTTGCGAGGTGTCGAGGATCTTGTGAGCGGCTTGTCCGATATGCTGGATCAGGCTTCGGATCGCGGCCAGGAACTGGTTGAACCAGCCGGCCAGTTGGGCGGTTTCATCCTTGCCGCGCACTGTCAGGCTGTGGGTCAGATCACCTTCGCCCTGGGCAATGCCTTCAAGGCCGCTGGACACGCTATGGATCGGTCGCACGATCACGCGGGCGAAGCTGGCACCGACGATAGCGAAGACGATTGCCAGTACGGCAGCGATGATGCCGATCAGCCAGGTCAGGCGAGTGGCGGAGGCCATGACTTCATCCTGCTTGATCAGGCCGATAAAGCTCCAGCCAAGATCCGGAGACGGGTAGACGTTGGCCATGTAGCGCTCGCCGTTGAGCTGTACTTCGACCAGGCCTTTTTCAGTCTTGGCCAGTTGAGCGAAGCCATCACCCAGATCGCCGAGCTTCTTGAAGTTATGCTCCGGCTGCTTGGGATCGACCAGCACATTGCCGTTCTTTTCCAGCAGGATCAGGTAGCCACTGTCGCCCAGCTTGATGTCTTTGACGATGCCGGTCAGTTGCTTGAGCGACACGTCGATATTCACCACACCGCCGGGATTGCCCAGGGTGTTGGGGATCGCCCGCACGGTACTCATCAGGACGGCGTCATCGCCAGCCCAATAGTAGGCATCGCTGCGCACGGTCTTGCCCAGGTTGTCCATGGCCGTCTTGTACCAGGGACGAACACGTGGGTCGTAATTGCTCATCTTCGGATCTTCCGGCGTCATCACGTAGGTGCCGTTGATCAGACCGTAGGAGACGTAGGAATAAGCCGGGTGGGCCTTGGCGATGCTGACAAAGAATTCAGTGGTCAGCTTGTCGTTTTCGGACTGCGGTGTCGGGGTTGCGCCTGTGTAGTTTCTCAGGTCGCCACCGGCCCCTGCGATCAGCGGATGCGAGGCGATGTAGTTGACGTTCTGGCTGATGCCATCGAAGAACAGCTGCATGGCGTTATCGACCTGACGGATTTCGCGACTGCTGCTGTTCACGAAGTTATCGGTCGCGTTGTTACGCAGGTTTACGATAACGATAGTGGCAACGACGACAATGGGCAGGCACGCAATGACTGCAAAGGCCCACGTCAGTTTCTGTTTGATATTCATCCATGCTCCAGATTTTTCTTGTATATCGTTATCTGACGACGGCAGGCAATAAGCAGACTTCAGACCCTGATCGAGCCTCAAAGCTTCGTCTTATGGCATACCGACAATTTCGGCAGTCCATATGGAATCTTTAGCAAACAAAATGCCATCCATCGTTCATGAATGATAGGTGTCATTTTTATGACCAAGATCACGGCTGATGGCGGCGCTGCACTTCAGCAACAAAGCCTGAAAGCGCTCCTTTGCACCTTCCGGGTCCATGACCGCATCCGGGCCGGACAGGTTGATGGCCGCAGTGACCTGACCCATGTGATCCTTGATCGAAGTGGCAATTGCTGTCGAATAATCGGAGCGATGCAACACCCAGCCACGCTCCCGATCGCTCTGGATCAGGGCTTGCAGCTCGGGCAATGTGCGCGGGGCAGGTGACGGGTAATCGTCCAGCCGGATGTGCTGATAGAGCGCACCCAGCTCTGCTTCCTTCAAGGCCGTGAGCAACATGCGCCCCATAGCGGTGCAGTGGCAGGCAATGCGAGTGCCTACCGGGATATTCACTGACAGGCGTTGCGCCGCGAAGGCGCGATACAGGTACAGGCTGTCGGTCTGTTCGCGAATGCTCAGGTGGCACGATAGCGAAGTACGGTCGCGCAACTCGTTCAGATGCGGCATGGCGACTTCGACGATATCGCGGCTGGCCAGGTAGCTGAAACCATCGCTGATGACCCTGGCGCCCAGCGCGTACTGGGTATTGACCTTGTTCAGGTAGCCCATGTCGGTCAGGGTAAACAGAATCCTGTAGACAGCCGACGTGCTCACTTCCAGGCGTTCGGCGATCTCATTGATGCTGAGCGAGCGCGTCCTTGCGTTGAACATGCCCAGCACACTCAGGCCCCGGGCGAGAGCCGGGACGCTGTAGTCGGTGTCCTTGTTATGGGGGGCAAGTTTTTTCATGAAATGTTAACCATTGAACTCGTTCATGGCATCCAGCACCGCGCCCTTGAAATATTCCAGTGAAGCGCGGTCGCAGAGGATCTGGAAACAGGGCGTCGTGCCCAGGCCGGTATTGATCACGATCACGTTGATACGCGCCGCCGACGTCTGGGCTACCGCACCCTGGCCGAAGGCCTGAGTTTGCAGGTCAACACCACACAGCTTGGCCATCACCTCTGCAATGCAGGCGCCGCTCAGTTGCAGCCAGGCGTGGCTGTCCTGGCGCGGCAGCAGGTAATTGGCGCTATGGTCCAGTTCCCAGCGGGCTTCTTCGTCGGCAATACGTTCGCCCTGGTCGTTGAGGCTGCCCAGAATCAGGTATTCGGTCTGCGACAGGCGTGCGACATGGCTGCCGTCCGCTTGGTGTACTGCCTGGTTCGGTACATCCGGCAACGTGAAGCCACGGGCCTGAAGGTACTCGGCGCTTTGCGTTCCGCGAAAGCCCACGCGCGGGGTATCGGTCAGGTCCACCAGCGTGCACAACCGGACAGGGGGATTTTCGAGAGTGAGGCTGGACATGATCAAAGCTCCTGGCGCTGGTTTTCAGGATCGAAGAAGGGCAGTTTCACCACGGTGGCCTGGACCACGACACCGTCCTCGACCCGGATCGGAATCTGCTGGCCGGGCGTGCTCTGATCAAAGGCGGCGTAGGCCAGACCAATGATTTTGCCCAGGCTCTGTGAGTACTCGCAGGAGGTCACGTTGCCGCTGATGTCCGGCCCCTTGAGCACCAGATGGCCCTCCAGTGGTTGCGGGCTGGCCTTGGGCAGGGTGAAACCCACCAGCTTGCGGGTCTGCGGCTGGGCTTCAAGGATGTCCACCGAGCGGCGACCGACAAAGAACGGCTTGGTACGGCTCACTGCCCAGCCCATGTCGATTTCGCCTGGATGGGTCATGCCGTCGGTGTCCTGGCTAATGATCACGTGGCCTTTTTCAAGGCGCAGCAGGCGCTGGGTTTCGACCCCGAAAGGACGTATGTCGCAGGCCTTGCCGGCTTCGATCAGGGCGTCCCAGAGTCGCAGGGCATGGCGCGCCGGAACGTGGATTTCATAACCCAGTTCACCCACGAAACCCACTCGCAACAGACGGGCCTTGATCCCGGCCACGGTGCCTTGGCGCACTGCCAGGTATGGGAAGCCTTCGGCGGAAAGATCCAGATCGGAGCAGACTTTTTCCAGGACCTTGCGCGAGTCCGGTCCGGCCACGTTGACGGCTGAAATCGCTGCCGTGACGTTGGCGATGTCCACGTTCAGACGCCATTGGGCGTTCCACTTGAGCATTTGCTGGTAGATACGATCCACGCCGCTGGTGGTGGCGGTGACGTAGAAATGGTTATCGGCGAAGCGCGCACAGACGCCGTCGTCTATGACCACGCCATGTTCGTTGGTCATCAACGCATAGCGCGAACGGCCCACCGGCTGCTTGAGAAAAGCGAAGGTGTACATGCGATTGAGCAGTTCGGCGGCGTCCGGGCCGCGTACATCCAGCCCGCCGAGCGTCGAGACGTCGATGATGCCGACCTTGTTACGCACGTGCAGGGCTTCGGCCTGCATGCATTTATCACGCTCGTTTGTCTTCCCGTAATACGCGGGACGCTGCCAGATGCCAGCGGGCATCATCTTCGCTCCTGCTTCTACGTGCCGTTTGTGCATCGGCGTCTGCCGGTACGGATCGAAAGCCCGCCCTGCGACGTGGGCCAGCTTCTCGGCCTCGAAAGGCGGGCGGGCAGTGGTGACACCCGTTTCGCTGATACTGCGTTGTGTCGAAGACGCGACCAGGCGAGCTGTTGGCAACGCCGAATGCCGACCTTGGGACGGACCCATGCCGACTGTGGAATAGCGCTTGACCAGTTGCACGTCGCGGTAGCCGATGCGCGTGGCATTGACGATGTCGCGCACTTGCAGGTCTTCGTCGAAGTCGACGAAATCCTTGCCCTTGGGATGAGGGAAGATAGGCCAGGCAAAGTTGACGCGGGCTTCGGTGCGCAGAGGCTGCGGGCTGGTGTCGGGTTCCAGGCCCAGCGCGGCAACCACTTCGGCGCTGGCATGAATGGCATCGGCCAGCACATTGTCCAGCGCATGATAGCCATGCACCGAGCCGGCTACATTCAGGTTTTTCGGCAGGCCGCTCAGGGTGAATTCCGACAGTTGATCGTCATAGCTCAACTTGCCGCCTGCCTGACACAGCAACTGATAGACCGGCATGTAGCCGCCGGACATGCACAGCAGATCGCACTGGACGGTCAGGCCGCTATTGGCGACCTGACCCTGGCCGGTGATCTTGCGCAGATCTGCGCCGCTCACATGGCGCATGCCTTTTTCATGCAACGCTTCATAGACGGTGGTGCTCGGGTGGCAAGGGATGCCGCGTTTTTCCAGGGCGCTCAGAAGGGCACTGTCTACAGGGTTGGCGCGCATGTCTGCCACGGCAACGACTTCTACGCCCTGATCATGCAGATCCAGAGCGGCCAGATAGCCGTCGTCATTACCGGTCAGAACCACGGCGCGTTTGCCGGGCTTGACGGCATACAGCTTCATCAGGCGCTGTGCGGCGCTGGTCAGCATCACACCGGGCAGGTCGTTGTTGCGGAAAATCACCGGTTGGTCGAACGAGCCGCTGCACACCAGGCAGTGAGTCGCACGCACTTTGTACATGCGCTTGCCCTGAATGACCGGCAGGTAGTTATCGGTGAACCAGGCATTGCAGGTAGCCTGCTTGAGCACGCGAATATTGGCGTGGTCTTCCACAGCATCGATCAGGTTGCGCCGCAGTTTTTCACCACGCTGGCCTTCGATATCGAAACGGGCATAGGTCAGCGAGCCACCGAGAATCGGTTGCTGTTCGATCAGCAAGACCTTGGCACCGGCATTGGCGGCTGTCAGTGCTGCCTGCAAACCGGCCGGGCCTGCACCGATGATCGCCAGATCGGTGAACAGATAAGCCTTGTCGTAATACTCGGGCTGGAATTCAAGGTCCAGCACCCCCAGCCCGGCTTTCTTGCGGATGATCGGTTCCCAGACTTTCCACATGCCCTTGGGTTTGTAGAACGAACGGTAATAGAAGCCCACTGGCATGAACTTCGAGAACTTGCCCAGATAGGCGTCCTTGTCGTTGTCCAGCGAGCCGTTGAAATTTTGCCCGGTCACTTGCAGGCCGGCTTCAAGTGCATGGGCATCGGCCAGTACGTTGGGTTCGCTGGGCAACTGGATCAGCGTATTGGCGTCTTGCCCGGCCATGGTCAGCGGGCCACGCGGACGGTGGTATTTGAACGAACGCGACAGCAGAAAGCGGCCGTTGGCGAGCAGGGCGCTGGCGATGCTGTCGCCTTGCAGTCCCTGATAGGACTTGCCGTCAAAGCTGAACGTCAGCGGCTGATTGCGATCGATCAACAGGCCCATGGGGGCCGGCAGGCGGGTCAGGGTGCTCATCCTGCGATCTCCTTGGACGGGGCCGGTGTGAAATCGACGCGGGCGGTAAAGATTTCCCGTGGGTCGAAGGTGCGGATGATTTCGTCGCTGGCGGTATGGCGCTCGGCCAGGAACCAGTAGCTGGACGGGTTATGCATCCACCATTCGCGCACTACGCCCAGAGTGTCCTCGCTGTTGAAGACGTAATCGGCCCATTCGGCATCGGTGCAGGTCTGAGGGTCGGGCATGAGCTTGAATTCGCCGCCGTAAGTGAATTCGCTGATATTGCGTGGCCCGTTGAGCGGGCATGTCATGACTTTCATGTGTCGCTCTCCGTCAGTGGCTGGCCGCTGTCGCGCCCATTTCGTTGACTTGCCGGAAGGTCGAGAAACGTTCCAGGCCAAAGGGTTTGATCAGGTCCGGCACCTTGCCGCCGCTGGCCACGAGTTCCGCCATGGTCTTGCCGCAGATGGGCGTGGCCTTGAAGCCCCAGGTGCCCCAGCCTGCATCCAGGTAATAATTCTTTACCGGCGAAAGGCCCATGATCGGGCTGTAGTCCGGGGTCATGTCGGTGATCCCGGCCCACTGGCGCATCAACTTTGCATTGGCCAGGAACGGGAACATCTCGATGGCGTGGGCCAGCAGGCTTTCCTTGAGGTCCAGGGTGGAGCGGGTATTGAACAGCGGGTAAGGATCGGAGCCGCCGCCAAACACCACTTCGCCGCGACTGGTCTGCTGCACGTAGCAATGCAGGGCCGATGAACTCACCAGCGGGTCGAGAAAGGGTTTGAACGGTTGGGTCACCATGGCTTGCAGCGGGAAGGTCTGGATCGGTGAGCGAATCCCGGCTTTCTTCATCAATTGCGAACTCATGCCCGCCACCGCCTGCACTGCGCAGCCGCATTTGATGGTGCCGCGATTGGTCTTCACGGCGGTAATGGTGCCGTTTTCAATGACCAGCTCCTGAACTTCGGTGAGCTGATGGATCTCTACGCCACGCTTGGCCGCCTGCTTGGCATAACCCCAGGCCACGGCGTCATGCCGGGCGGTGGCGCCGTCGATGTGCCACAGACCGGCGATCACCGGCAGATGGCCCGGATCGAGGTTGAGGGAAGGCACCAGTTCACGGATCTGCTGGCGGTCGATCATTTCGGTACGGCCACCGAAATGCTTGTTGACCTCGGCGCGCTGGCGGAACGAACGCACCGTCGCGTCGGTATGCGCCAGGGTGAGTTGCCCGCGATGGGAGTACATGATGTTGAAGTCGAACTCGTTGGACAGGCCTTCAAACATCCGCACCGATTCGGCGTAGAAACGCACGCCTTCGCTGGTGAGGTAATTGGAGCGGATGACGGCTGTGTTGCGTGCTGTGTTGCCACCGCCCAGGTAGCCTTTTTCCAGCACGGCGATATTGGTGATGCCGTGGTACTTCGACAGGTAGTACGCAGTGGCCAGGCCGTGACCGCCACCGCCGATGATCACCACGTCATAAGAGGTTTTGAGTTCCTTGGGCGCAGGCAGATCCACCTCGACCGGATACTCCGAGCTGAGCCCGTACTTCAATAGATTGAAAGGCATACGGCCTCCGATTGGCTACGTTGCGCTTGGGCCTGCTGACGGGCAGCGGTCACGGTGTTTTTCATGAGAAAGGCAATGGTCATGGGGCCGACGCCACCCGGCACGGGAGTAATGGCCGAGACTCTGGACAGCGCGCTGTCGAAATCCACATCGCCGACCAGACGGCTGCGGCCGTTGTCCTGGATGCGGTTGATGCCGACGTCGATCACCACGGCGCCGGGCTTGAGCCAACCGGCATCGATCATGCGCGGGCGACCGACAGCCGCGACCACGATATCGGCCAGTAGGCACAGGGCCCTGGCGTCGGCACTGCGCGAATGCACGACAGTCACCGAGCAGTGAGCCTTGAGCAGCAGGGCGGCCATGGGTTTGCCGACGATATTGGAGCGGCCGATCACCACCGCATGCTTGCCGGTGAGATCACCACAGGTGTCCTCCAGCAACTGCATGCAGCCACTGGGCGTGCAGGGGGTCAGCACATCGCGGCCCTGGCTCAGACCGCCGACGTTTTCACTGTGAAAACCGTCCACGTCCTTGCACGGGTCGATGGCCTGCAAGGCCCGGGCTTCTTCGATATGGGGCGGCAGTGGCAGTTGCAGCAGGATGCCGTTGACCTTCGGGTCTGCATTCAACTCGCTGATCAGCGCCAGCAAGCGGGCCTGGGAGCTGTCCGCAGAGAGTCGGTATTCCAGCGAGTGAATGCCGGCTTCCTCGGCGCGCAGGATCTTGTTGCGCACATAGACCTGACTGGCCGGGTCTTCCCCCACCAGAATCACCGCCAGCGCAGGCTCTATGCCCTCGGTCTTGAGTCGCTGGACATCGGCTTTGACCTGCTGCAGCACTCGACCTGCAGCCGCCTTGCCATCAATCAGTTTTGAAGTGTTCACCTGAAGATCACCGTTCTGTCCGTGTTGAGGAACACACGATGCTCAAGGTGGTATTTCACCGCCCTGGACAGCGCAATGGTCTCGGTATTGCGGCCAGCGGCCACCAGATCGTCAGGCAGGTAGACGTGATCCACACGCTGCACCTCCTGCTCGATGATCGGCCCTTCGTCCAGGTCGCTGGTGACGTAATGCGCGGTTGCGCCGATCAGTTTCACGCCACGTTCGTAAGCCTGGTGATAAGGCTTGGCGCCCTTGAAACCGGGCAGAAAGGAGTGATGGATATTGATTGCCCGGCCCGACAGTTGCTGGCACAGGTCATCGGAAAGGATCTGCATGTAGCGGGCGAGCACCACCAGTTCGGTGCCGGTTTCATCGACCACTTTCATCAGCGCCGCTTCCTGCTGGGCCTTGATTTCCTTGGTAACCGGCAGGTAGATGAAACGAATGCCTTCACGCTCGGCCATCGGGCGCAGGTCCAGATGGTTGGAGACGATGGCGGTGATGGTCATGTCCATCTCGCCTTTGTGGTAGCGATACAGAAGGTCGGTCAGGCAATGGTCGAACTTGCTGACCATCAACAGTACGCGCATGGGGTGGCGCGTGTCGTGCAGTTCCCACTGCATGGAAAAGTCACTGGCGACGGCGTCGAAACCGTCCTTGAGCTGCTGGATATCGCCTTGATGACCATCGTTGAAGCGAAACACCGCACGCATGAAGAATTTGCCGCTGAACTCGTCATCGAACTGGGCCATTTCACCGATGTAGCACTGGTTGTCTGCCAGATAGGAAGTCACCGCCGCGACAATGCCGGAAGTCGCCGGGCAACTGATCTTGAGGATGAAATGGTTCTTTTCGTGTTGCATGGCTTGTCCTCTGGAAAGTGGCGGCAGCTCAGCGCAGGGCGAAATATTCGGGGGTGAAAATTATTTTTGCGGATGAATAAAAATTCCTGATGGGAATTAAATATTCACAGATGGCGTTTTATAGGCGAAAGAATCTGTAGCGTCCAGAGGTTTTTGGAAACTTTTTTAACTGTGGGGAAATTTTTGTGATGGGCTTTCGCGAATAAACGGAGCGCCGCCCGATTGCTCCTACACAGCCTGCATAGGAGCGAATTCATTCGCGAAAAAGGTTCAGAGGAAGGCCGACTGTTAACTCACTCGCCCTGTGCCCCATAGTTCATGATCGACAACAGACGAATCGGCACTTGCACCAGCTGTTCCGGCCCATGAGGAATCTCGCCGTCGAAGGTCAGGCTGTCTCCAGCCTCCATGCGATACACCTGATTGCCATGGCGATAGATCAGCTCACCTTCCAGCAGGTGCAGGAATTCGGTGCCAGGGTGGGAGAAGGTCGGGAACTCTTCGCTGGCATCGTCCATGGTCACCATGTAGGCCTCGAAACTTTTCTTCGGCCCGCGTGTGTGGTTGAGCAGGTGATAGGTGTGGCCTTTCTCGGTTCCACGCCTCACCACTTCCAGCCCTTCATCGGCCTTGACCAACAGCGCGCTGCTGCCTTGTTGATCGTACTGGCTGAACAGTTTGGACATGGGCATGCCCAACACGTCGCACAGGCGGCTGAGGTTATCCAGACTGGTGGACACCTGAGCGTTTTCGATCTTGCTCAACATGCCCTGGCTGATGCCGGCGATACGGGCCACGTCGGCCAGTTTCAATTCCTGGGCCTGACGCTGGCGCTTGATCTGGATACCCAGGTATTGCTCAAGCTTCAGCTTGGGTTGGGGTTCGTTCGGCATATTCATCGGCTTTGCACGGTTTCCGCTCAATAATTTTTATTTCGCACCATGAATGTGCGAGATCCCTGTCCGCGCAGTGGCGTGCGTCGGTTTATTCCCTCAAGGAAAACGAGTTTCCCATATATACAGCGGAAATTCCGCCTTTGGCTGAATTCGACTTTTGGTATACCAAGATGGCAAGGGCTTTGCATTCCTGAAGAGAAAGTAATTTTCCTGATCGGAATAAGTGTTCCGGCAGGAAGTGAACAGCGGTCCCCACCTCAACGTTTTGCTTTCGCCAGGAGACAAGTCTCATGTTGCCAACAGAAACACAGCGTCTGATCGAGGAGCACGGCATCAAGTACGTGCTGGCTCAGTTCGTGGATATCCATGGCTCCTCCAAGACCAAATCGGTTCCTGTCTCGGGCCTGGAGATGGTGATCGAAGATGGCGCCGGTTTTGCCGGTTTCGCCATCTGTGGCATGGGCATGGAGCCTCATGGCCCGGATTTCATGGCCAAGGGCGATCTCTCTTCGCTGACGCCGGTGCCCTGGCAGCCGGGTTATGGCCGGGTGGTGTGTATCGGTCACGTCGAAGGCAAGCCCTGGCCTTATGACAGTCGTTACGTGTTGCAACAGCAGGTCGAGCGCCTCAGCCAGCGGGGCTGGACCCTCAATACCGGCCTGGAACCTGAATTCAGTCTGTTCAAACGCGATGCGGCGGGCAGCCTGCAACTGGTGGACAACAGCGATAGCCTGGACAAACCGTGCTACGACTACAAAGGCCTGTCACGTTCCCGGGAATTCCTTGAGCGCTTGACCGAAGCCTTACAGCCAGTGGGTTTCGACATCTACCAGATCGACCACGAAGACGCCAACGGCCAGTTCGAGATCAATTACACCTACAGCGATGCCATGGAGTCGGCGGACCGCTTCACTTTCTTCCGCATGGCGGCCGGCGAGATCGCCAATGACATGGGCATGATCTGCTCGTTCATGCCAAAGCCCGATCCCAAGCGCGCCGGTAACGGCATGCACTTTCATCTGTCGATCAGCAGCGCCACCAACAAGAACATGTTCCATGACGCCAGCGACCCGAGCGGCATGGGCCTGTCGAAAATGGCTTACCACTTCGCCGCCGGGCTACTGGCCCACGGCCCGGCCCTGTGTGCCTTTGCGGCACCGACGGTCAACTCCTACAAGCGTCTGGTGGTGGGTAACTCGTTGTCCGGTGCGACCTGGGCTCCGGCCTTTATCGCCTTTGGCGCCAACAACCGCTCGGCCATGGTGCGAGTGCCTTATGGCCGTCTCGAATTCCGCCTGCCGGACGCCGGTTGCAACCCGTATCTGGTCAGTGCCGCGATCATCGCCGCAGGCCTGGACGGTATTGATCGGCAACTGACGATCGACACCGTCTGCAATGAAAACCTCTACAAGCTGAGCCTGGAAGAAATCGCCGCACGAGGCATCAAGACCCTGCCGCAATCCCTCAAGGAAGCCTGCGACGCCCTGGAAGCCGACCCGTTGTTCGCCGAAGTGCTGGGCAACGAAATCGTTGGCGAATTCATCAAGCTCAAACGCATGGAATGGGTGGAATACAGCCGCCACGTCAGCGACTGGGAAGTGAAGCGGTATACGGAATTTTTTTGAATTCAGCTGCAAGTTTTTAGCTGCAAGCTGCAAGTAAAAGCAGTCGGCGGCGGACACAGGATTTTCAATTAACCCGGACAGCTTGCAGCTTATGGCTTGCAGCTTTCCTCGCGAAGTGAGACTGCCCCTATGTGCGGAATTGTTGGTTTGTACCTGAAAAACCCGGCGCTGGAGTCCCAGCTCGGAAAGCTGTTCGAGCCGATGCTTGAAGCGATGACCGATCGTGGTCCTGACAGTGCCGGGTTTGCGATTTATGGGGATGAAGTGACCGATGGCTGGGTCAAGCTGACCTTGCAGGCCACCACCGAAGGGTACGACTTCAAGGCGCTGATCGCGGCGCTGGAAGGCAAACTCGGCGCGTCACTGGACTGGTTCCAGAATGCGAGCGCCGTGGTGCTGAAGATCCAGGCTGAAGAAGCCGTTGTGCGTGCGGCTCTGGGTGAGCTGGCACCGACCGTGCGCATCATGAGCGCGGGCAAGAGCATCGAAATCCTCAAGGGCATGGGCTTGCCGAAAGAGATTTCCGAGCGTTTTGGCCTGAGCAGCATGAAAGGCAGCCACATCATCGGCCACACGCGCATGGCCACTGAAAGCGCCGTGACCATGGAAGGCAGTCACCCGTTTTCCACCGGCGCCGACCTGTGCCTGGTACACAACGGCTCGCTCTCCAACCACTTTCGTCTGCGTCAGGAACTGCGCCGCGAAGGGATCAACTTCGACACCGAGAACGACACGGAAGTCGCCGCCGGTTATCTGGCCTGGCGCCTTCAGCAGGGCGATTCCCTGAAGACCGCGCTGGACAGCTCGCTGGAAGCACTGGATGGCTTCTTCACCTTTGCCATCGGCACCCGCAACGGCTTTGCTGTGATTCGCGACCCGATTGCCTGCAAGCCGGCGATTCTCGCCGAGACCGATGATTACGTCGCGATGGCTTCGGAATATCAGGCGCTGTCGAGCCTGCCGGGGATCGAGAAGGCCAAAGTCTGGGAACCTGTTCCCGCCACCATGTACATCTGGGAACGCGAGTCGGCTTAAGGAGCACGCACATGAAAACCATCGATCTTTCCACTGCCAGCGTGCGTGACCTCAATCAGGCGCTGCACGATCAAGTCAGACAACTCGAGGAACGCGAGTGGGTCGTGACCCATCCCAACGGCGCTCACAACCTGGCGGTTGGCGTCAACGAAGCGGTGTCCGTGGATATTCAGGGGCACGCCGGCTATTACTGCGCCGGCATGAACCAGAAGGCCTCGATCACCGTGCATGGCAACGTCGGCGTCGGGTGTGCCGAAAACATGATGTCCGGTTATGTGCGGGTCAAAGGCAGCGCCTCACAAGCTGCGGGCGCGACTGCTCATGGCGGTTTGCTGGTCATCGAAGGTGATGCGGGTGCTCGTTGCGGCATTTCCATGAAGGGTATCGACATCGTGGTCGGCGGCAGCATTGGCCACATGAGCTGCTTCATGGGCCAGGCCGGTCGGCTGGTGGTCTGTGGCGATGCAGGCGATGCACTGGGCGATTCGCTGTACGAAACGAAGATTTTCGTCAAAGGCAGCGTGGAGTCCCTGGGTTCCGACTGCATCGAGAAAGAGATGCGCCCGGAGCATCTGGAAGAGCTGCAAGAGCTGCTCAATCGCGCCGGTTTCAATGAAAAGGCCGCCGATTTCAAACGCTACGGCTCGGCCCGTCAGCTCTACAACTTCAAAGTCGATAACGCCTCCGCGTACTGATCCAGGAGCATCATCATGAGTGACAAACCAACTCCAGTCCTGCGCGAGTCCGCGACCTTCGACCGCCTGACCATTCAGGAAATCCAGCGTGCTGCTGAAACCGGCATCTACGACATTCGCGGTGGCGGCACCAAACGCAAGCTTCCGCATTTCGATGACCTGCTGCTGCTCGGCGCCAGCGTTTCCCGCTACCCGCTGGAAGGCTATCGCGAGAAGTGCGGGACCGATGTCATCCTTGGCAATCGTTTCGCCAAGAAGCCGATCCACCTGAAGATTCCGGTGACTATCGCGGGTATGAGCTTTGGTGCCTTGTCGGCCAATGCCAAGGAAGCACTGGGCCGTGGCGCGACCATCGCAGGTACCAGCACCACCACCGGTGACGGCGGCATGACCCCGGAAGAGCGCGGTCAGTCCCAGCACCTGGTCTATCAATACCTGCCATCGCGCTATGGCATGAACCCTGATGATCTGCGCAAGGCCGATGCCATCGAAATCGTGCTGGGGCAGGGCGCCAAACCGGGTGGTGGCGGCATGCTGCTGGGCATGAAGGTCACTGAGCGCGTTGCGGGCATGCGGACGCTGCCCATCGGTGTCGATCAGCGTTCGGCCTGCCGTCACCCGGACTGGACCGGCCCGGACGATCTGGCAATCAAGATTGCCGAGATCCGCGAAATCACCGACTGGGAAAAGCCGATCTACGTGAAGATCGGTGCGAGCCGCCCGTATTACGACGTCAAGCTGGCAGTCAAGGCCGGTGCGGATGTGATTGTGCTCGATGGCATGCAAGGCGGTACGGCGGCGACTCAGGAGGTGTTCATCGAACACGTGGGCATCCCGATTCTGCCAGCCATTCCTCAGGCCGTTCAGGCGTTGCAGGAAATGGGCATGCATCGCAAGGTGCAACTGATCGTGTCCGGCGGCATTCGTAACGGTGCCGACGTGGCCAAGGCCATGGCCCTCGGTGCCGATGCGGTTGCCATCGGCACGGCGGCGCTGATTGCGCTGGGCGATAACCATCCGCGTCTGGACGAGGAGTTGAAGAAGATCGGCTCGGCGGCCGGTTTCTACGACGACTGGCAGAACGGCCGCGACCCGGCAGGTATCACCACTCAGGACCCGGAACTGTCCAAGCGTCTGGACCCGGTCGAAGGCGGGCGTCGTCTGGCAAATTACTTGCGTGTATTGGTGCTGGAAGCCCAGACCATGGCCCGCGCCTGCGGCAAGTCGCACCTGCACAACCTCGATCCCGAGGATCTGGTGGCGCTGACGGTGGAGTCTGCAGCCATGGCGCGAGTGCCTTTGGCCGGAACCAGCTGGATTCCAGGTCAGCAGTACTGATCCCCCCGTAGGAGCGAATTTATTCGCGAATGTGCGGAGCGCCGCCCGATTCGCTCCTACGGAGTTTTATCTATAAAGAGGCCGCAAAGGCCCGCAGTTTCAAGCCACTCTGCTTTCTGCCCGACACTTTCCATTCCCATGCAGGAGCTTTGATAATGGTTAATCGTCCTATCGGCAAATCCCTTCTGGCGTTACTGGCAGTCGGCGCTTTTTCTCCTCTGGCCCTGGCGGCCGAAACCCCTGTTCTCAATACCGGCAGCACCGCCTGGATGATCACCGCCGCCGTGCTGGTGCTGTTCATGTGCCTGCCTGGCCTGGCGCTGTTTTATGGCGGTCTGGTGCGGGCCAAGAACATGCTTTCGTTGTTTACCCAGTGTTTCGGTATTGCAGGGCTGGTGGGTGTGTTGTGGATCATCTACGGCTACAGCATGGTGGTCGACACCAGCAACATGGTTGAAGGTGAAGTGACCTTCAACAGCTTTGTCGGCGGCCTGAGCCGTGTCTTTCTGGCGGGCATGACGCCGGACAGTCTGGTGGGCGAGATTCCTGAAGGGGTGTTCGTGACCTTCCAGATGACTTTCGCCATCATCACCCCGGCACTGATTGCAGGTGCCTTTGCCGAGCGCATGAAGTTCTCGGCAGCGCTGCTGTTCATGGCGATCTGGTTCACTCTGGTCTACGCGCCGGTGGCGCACATGGTCTGGGGCGGAGCGGGGGCCTTGATGCATAACTGGGGCGTGCTGGACTTTGCGGGCGGCACCGCCGTGCATATCAATGCCGGGGTTGCGGCACTGGCGGCCTGTCTGGTGCTGGGCAAGCGCAAGGGCTATCAGAACACGCCAATGCCTGCGCATAACCTGAGCCTGACCATGGCCGGTGCGGCGATGCTGTGGGTCGGCTGGTTCGGTTTCAACATCGGCTCAGGCGGCGGCCTGAGCGGCACGTCGGGCATCGTCATGCTCAATACTCAGGTAGGCGCTTGCGCCGGTATTCTGGGCTGGATGTTTACCGAGTGGTTCAAGGTCGGCAAGCCCAGCGCATTGGGTCTGGCCAGCGGCGCATTGGCCGGCCTGGTGGGGATTACTCCGGCTTGCGCCTATGTCGGTGTCGGCGGAGCCCTGGCAATCGGCTTGTTGTGTGGCGTGTTCTGCTACTTGAGCGTGACCGTCCTGAAGAAGCGCCTGGGCTATGACGACAGCCTGGATGTATTCGGCCTGCACGGTGTGGGCGGCATGATCGGTGCGGTGCTGACCGGTGTGTTCTGTTTACCGTCGATGGGCGGTCTGGTGCCGGATGTGAGCATGGGCGCTCAGGTCATCGCGCAGATCAAGGGTGTGCTGTTCACCACGGTTTATTGCTTCGTGGTCAGCTGGGGGATTCTCAAGCTCGTCAACGCCCTGATCGGCTTGCGTGCTCATGAATCGGTGGAAGAGATGGGGCTGGATCTGGCCGAGCACAATGAGCGTGCTTATAACCATTAAAGGAAGTTGAAGCAGGAGCGAATTCATTCGCGATTTTCGCGGATAAATCCGCTCCTGCAGACGACTCAGCGAAACGCTGGTATTACGTGCTTGATGAACAGTTCCAGCGATTTCTTCTTCTCGGCGTGCGACAGGCTGTTGTCACACCAGAAGCTGAACTCATCGACGCCCAGTTCCTGGTAGTAACGGATGCGCGGGATGATTTCTTCCGGCGTGCCGATCATGGTGTTCTTGCGGATGTTTTCCAGCTCGAACTCCGGGCGTTCCTTGAATTTCTCTTCCGGGCTTGGCGCCAGAAAGCCATTGACCGGTGTCTGCTTGTTGCCGAACCAGGCATCGAAGGTGCGATAGAACTTCGAGATCGCGGTCGCGCCGACTTTCCAGCCTTCGGGCTCGTCAGCAGTGTGGACGTGGGTGTGGCGCAGGACCATCAATTGCGGGCGAGGGACGCTTGGGTTGTTGTCCAGCGCGGCCTGGAACTTGTTCTTCAGGTCCAGAACCTCTTCATCGCCTTTCATCAGCGGCGTGACCATGACGTTGCAGCCGTTCTGCACCGCAAAGTTGTGGGAATCCGGGTCGCGGGCGGCGATCCACATCGGTGGCGTATTGACCGGTTTCGGCACACAGGTGGAGGTGGGGAATTTCCAGATATCGCCGTCGTGTGCATAGTCGCCTTGCCACAGGGCCTTGACCACAGGGACCATTTCACGAAGGGCCTTGCCGCCTTCAGAGGCTGGCATGCCACCAGCCATGCGATCGAACTCGACCTGATAGGCGCCGCGAGCCAGACCCACTTCCATGCGGCCATTGCTGATGACGTCCAGCAACGCGCATTCGCCCGCTACCCGCAACGGGTGCCAGAACGGAGCAATGATAGTGCCTGCGCCCAGATGGATAGTGCTGGTTCTGGCGGCGAGATAGGCCAGCAGCGGCATCGGGCTTGGAGAAATGGTGTATTCCATTGCATGGTGTTCGCCGATCCAGACGGTGCTGAATCCGCCTTTTTCGGCCAGCAGCGTCAGTTCGGTCAGTTCCTCGAACAACTGGCGATGGCTGACTTGCTCATCCCAGCGTTCCATGTGCACGAACAACGAAAATTTCATGACACTCACCTCGGTTCAATCGTGGCGCCTCAGAAGGGCGGAGCCGATATTTTTTTGGTATACCGCAATGCTGTGTGGTGATGCAGCTCAGACGTGTGGGTTAGTTTGTTTTGTCTGATGGTATACCGTAATACTTTATGTGCAAGTATTTTTTGGTGAGGGTCTGCTTCTCCGCAAGGAAACTCACTTCATGTGCAGTGCATAGCCTGGCGTCCAGCTTTCCAGCCGGTATTGCTCGGCAACCATGGCGCAGTAGCTCAGGCGGGTCAGATACGCGCCGCGGGCGTCGAGGTAGGAATGGATCTGCGCGGCTTCACTGCATATCGCCAGTTTGCGCCCGCGCAGCAGACCGAATGACTGGGCCGAACGCATGGCACCCATGGGTTCTGGGTCGGCAATCAGCAATGCGCCTTCGGGCACTGAGGCTTCATAGACCCGTACGAAGCGTTCGGCGGATCGATCTGGCAGGTAAGGCGCCATGAAGTAATGAATGTCATCGCGAAACGGCAGCGCCTCGATATGCGTCGGCAAGCGGATCAGGCCACTGCTGTAGAGAAAGTAGACGAACAGAATCACGATGGGCGAAGTCAGTGCAGACAGGTTCAGCAGGGCCGTTCTCATGCGACAGCGGGCCAGTAACGCGTGAAGCTGAATCACGCCCAGGATGCTGAACAGCGCAACGCCCGGCAGAAAGAAGACAAAGCGATCGGTCACGTTGTACGAAGCCGCGAACACCAGATTCAGCAGCGCAGCGCTCCACAGCAGGCGCAGCCTTTTGCCACGGGGAAAGACGAGCAGCCCCACTAGTTGCGGCCCCAGCAATGAGAGCAGCAGCAAGCCTACGGATTTTTTCTCGTACCACATGATATTGAAGCGCAGCAGACTGCCTTCCCGGTTGACGTCACCCACAATGGCGGACGAACCGGTGAAGTAGCGGCGGCCTATTTCCAGCATGCTCATCGGGGCCTGCAGGTCATGGACGATGGCTGGCAAGGCGACAGCGATACCCGCAATGAAGCCTGGCAGGGTCATCAGAGTGCGCAGCTTGTGCCGGTACAGTAACTGGATGTAGAGCGGCAGCAGCACCACAAAGGTCAGTTGGTGAGCCGCAGCGCCAAGCCCGGTCAGCAGGCCGATGACAAGCAGCTTCCTGGAATCACCCAGGCGCGGTCCTGCACTGAACTGCACCCAGTAGGCAAGCAGCACCGGCAAGGTATGCAGCACATACACATCTGCCTTGGTCGATACCCAGAACACGGCATGTGAGAGCACGCTGACCACGGCGGCGAGCATGGCCTGACGTGAGGTGGCGCCTGCGCTCGTGGCTAACTGATAGATGATCCAGGCCAGCGGCAGCAGAAGCATCGAGTTGAGCAGGCTCAAGGTCTGAGGGCCGAATAACTGGAAGAACAGAGTCGTGACGAACCGATAGAGGGGATGTTCTACCGGGCCAAGTGACTGGCTGAAGTACTGACCCTGACTGGCATCGACCAGCAACAGGCCGTTGTCTCGCCACTGGATAGGGCCGCTGGAGGCGATAAAGCTTGCGGCAATCGCGGCACACACCAGCAGCAGGGGAATGAGAGGGAGCAATGACGAGGCGCGCTGGTTTTTGTCCGGGCTCATGGAGGGTTCTCGCGGGCAAGTGGAGGATGGCGCTTGAGTTACAGATCGAGCCTTTTGAACAGTGGCTGGGGAATCGAACGGATCACCCACATGAGCAAGGCCCAGAAACCCGGTGCATAGAGGATCGTCGTCTTGCGCTCGATACCGCTGACGATGCGTTCAGCGACCTGTCCGGGTTGCGCGACCAGTGCCGCAGGTAGCGACATGCCCCGAGTCATGGGCGTGTCGACAAAGCCTGGTTTGATGATCATTACATGTACGCCGACCTTGAACAGGCGGGCCTGCAGACCTTCGCTGAATGTCGAGACGGCCGCCTTGGCCGAGCCGTACAGATAATTGGAAGGCCGACCCCGGTCACCCGCCACGGAAGAAATCACCGCCAGACTGCCGCTGCGCTGCAATTCGAATTGCCTGGCCAGCAAGGTCAGCAGGGCAATCACCGTAGCGGCATTGGTGATGAACTCCTGGAGCATCAGCCCCACATTCTGCTCGCAGGCTTGCTGATCGGGCAGGGTGCCATGGGCAATCAGGGCGACATCGATCTGGCCCATTGCCGAGAGGCAGTCGACGAGCATTTTCGGGTGTTCGGCAAAATGCGTGGCGTCCATTTCATGAAGCGTGATGTTCTTTGCGCCCCTGGTCTTGAGGTCGGCTGCGGTGGCGTGCAGTTTGCTGGCAGTGCGTCCCACCAGAAAGAAATCACAGCCCTGTACGGCCCATAGCCGGGCGCAGGCAATGGCGATGGCGGATGTAGCGCCGATAATAAGGATTCGTTTCATAGAGCCACTCGTTTTCGAGGCGGGAGATCAGCGGACATGGCAAAGCAACGCCTGATTTAATAAAGCGCTCTTCAAGATCCATAACTAAAGGATTAACCAGCAAGGGGTCGCCCTTGAATGACGGGCATGGAGCACACTTTGTTAATCTCTGTGAGCACTATGGAACGAAAGTGAACGAATGCCACTTCAATAAAGTTAAAGGGGGTATGGCCATTTCGTCATCGGGCTGGCGTCAGAAAATCCGGGAGCGAAATGGCTTGGTATAACGGCTGAACGGTTTCAGCTATTTAACATTTGTTCCCGTCAGTAGGGGTTAGTTGTAAAGAAAAAGAGACGACCTGTCAGGGAATATAAATGTCGCATTAACACTGTGTGGAGTCATAATGACCTGTTTCGGCCATGATTCAGGAGTCGTAATGCCCAATTTCTTGCTGTCGGCGCTGGTGCCTCTGGTGGCCGACCTCACCCGCGAGCTGCCGCAAGAGGAGCGCTATCGACGCTTGTTGCATGCCTTGCGCCAATGGCTGCCTTGCGATGCCGTGGCCTTGCTCAGGCTTGAGGGCGACGTACTGATCCCGCTGGCTGTCGATGGTTTGAGCCCGGACACTCTGGGGCGCCGGTTCCGGGTGCAGGAGCATCCCCGGCTCAGGATACTGCTGGAAAGCCAGGGACCGGTGCGTTTCTCCATGGATTGCGACCTGCCTGACCCTTATGACGGTCTGGTGGAAGGGCATGGCCAACTGGAGGTGCATGACTGTCTGGGATGCGCGCTGTATTTTCAGGACAAGCCCTGGGGGCTTATCACTCTGGACTCTCTGGACCCTTCCAGTTTCGGCAGTGTGGACCTTGAGAATCTGCAGGCATTTGCCAGCCTGGCTGCTGCAACCGTCATGGCCAGTGACCGGATCAGCCAGTTGGGTCGCAACTATGAAGAGCAGCGGCAACTGGCCGAGGTCTACAAACGGGCAGCAGGCGGTCGGGCACCGCGTGAACTGATCGGCCAGAGTGCTGCGCACAGGCGTATGCAGCAGGAAATACAGCTGGTCGGCAACAGCCCGCTGACCGTGCTGGTCACCGGCGAAACCGGGGTCGGCAAGGAGTTGGTCGCCGAGTCGATCCACTTGCATTCCTCAAGGGCGCACAAGCCCTTGATCAGTCTCAACTGCGCGGCCCTGCCTGAAACCCTGGTAGAAAGCGAACTGTTCGGACACGTCAAGGGCGCGTTCTCCGGTGCGGTCAATGGTCGTAGCGGCAAGTTCGAGCTGGCTGACGGCGGCACGCTGTTTCTGGATGAGGTGGGCGAGTTGCCGCTGCCGGTACAGTCAAAGCTGCTGCGTGTACTGCAAAGCGGCCAGTTGCAGCGGGTCGGCTCTGATCAGGAACATCGTGTGGATGTGCGCATCATCGCCGCTACCAACCGGGATCTGGCCGAGGAAGTCCGGTCAGGGCGTTTCCGCGCTGATCTCTACCATCGGCTGAGCGTCTATCCTCTGCACGTGCCGCCTCTGCGCGAGCGGGGGCGTGATGTGTTGCTGCTGGCCGGCTATTTCCTGGAAGAGAACCGCATGCGCATGGGGCTGCGCAGCCTGCGACTCAATGCCGAGGCCCAGAAGCTGTTGCTTGCCCATGCATGGCCCGGCAATGTGCGTGAACTGGAGCACTTGATCAGCCGTGCGGTTCTCAAGGCCTTGTCTGGCCATGCGGACAGGCCGCGGATCCTGACCATCGAAGCCCATGCCCTTGGGCTCGACGATCAACTGCCAGGCACACCGGTGGCCAGTGTGCCGGACGCGGGCCTTGCGATCGCCGCAGGGCAGGGGCTCAAGGAGGCTGTGGACGCTTATCAGCGAGCATTGATTGTCGATGCGCTTGAGCGGCATCAAGGCAAATGGGTCGAGGTGGCGCGGGAATTATCGGTGGATCGGGCAAACTTGAGTCGTCTTGCCAAACGTTTGGGAGTTCGCTGAGTATTGTCCTGGTGTCAGACAATATGGGTTCACTGGTCGCCTGTTATTAAAAAAGAATGAATTTTCTGGTTCGGTTTTGTGTCATCTCTAGTCCATAGTCACAACACAAGAGGTATAGCCTAATAATGGCACTGCCCAAACACTACCGGATTGATTACTTATTAAACGGAACGTTCAAGAGTTTTTATATCCGTGCCGATAATATGGACAACGCCGAGGCATGGCACCACGCAAGTGTAGACGCCGGTCTGGCTCGTATTCCCAAATACCGACTGGAGAAAGTACCCCGTGTAACGAAGCCACATGCTGAACATTTTGGCATCACCAATGTTGAGTGGGTAAAAACCTGATAGCCCGCTTAGTTGTCGTTATTGCTGCATCGGGCGGGTTTTGATCCTGCCTGATGCGCTTATCCTGATGCATGAATTTTCCTTGAGTGAAGCCGGCCATGACCACCATTCCGCAATCCCGGCAGGGGCGTGTCTTCGAGACGGATCTGCCTGCGCGGCTGGATCGGTTGCCGTGGGGCCGGTTTCATACTTTGCTGGTAATAGCCTTGGGGATCACCTGGCTGCTTGACGGCTTGGAGGTGACCCTGGCCGGCTCTGTGGCGGGTGCTCTGAAAGACAGCCCGGTTCTCAAGCTCTCCAACAGTGATATCGGCCTGGCCGGTGCGGTGTACATCACCGGTGCGGTGCTGGGTGCACTGTTCTTCGGTTGGCTGACCGACCGCCTCGGGCGTCGCAAGCTGTTTTTCATCACCTTGCTGCTGTATGTGGGGGCTACAGCCGCCACAGCGTTTTCATTCAATCTGTGGAGCTTCCTGCTGTTTCGCTTTTTGACCGGCATGGGCATTGGCGGTGAATACACCGCAATCAATTCGACCATTCAGGAGTTCACGCCCGCCCGCTACCGCGGTTGGGTGGACCTGAGTATCAATGGGACGTTCTGGCTGGGCGCAGCCCTTGGCGCCGGTGGTTCGATCCTGCTGCTGGACCCGCAGTGGCTGGGAGGCGAATTGGGTTGGCGGCTGTGTTTCGGCATTGGCGCCATTCTCGGACTGTTTATCCTGCTGATGCGTCTCTGGCTGCCGGAAAGCCCGCGCTGGCTGCTGATCCATGATCGACCCGAAGAAGCCTGGCGTATCGTGGAGCGGATCGAAGCCGATATGCGTCGTCAGGGGCATGTACTGCCCGAGCCACAAGGTCGACCGTTGCGTTTGCAGGCACGAGATCACACGCCGCTGGGGGAAATAGCCCGAACCCTGCTGGTGACTTTCCGTCAGCGTTCACTGGTCGGGCTGACCCTGTTGACGGCCCAGGCCTTTTTCTACAACGCGATTTTCTTTACCTACGCCCTGGTGCTCACCGAGTTCTATGGTGTCCCGTCAGCACAGGTCGGCTGGTATGTGCTGCCTTTGGCGCTGGGTAATTTCTGCGGGCCGCTGCTGCTGGGGAGACTGTTCGATGTCATCGGGCGGCGGATCATGATCAGCTCCACTTACGCGATTGCCGGTGTGCTGCTGACCATCAGTGGTTATCTGTTTGCTCAAGGGCTGCTGGATGTCAGACAGCAGGCCATTGCCTGGATGGTGATCTTCTTTTTTGCCTCGGCCGCTGCCAGTTCTGCTTACCTGACCGTGTCGGAAACTTTCCCGCTGGAGATTCGTGCCTTGGCCATTGCCGTGTTCTATGCCTTTGGCACTGGCCTGGGAGGCATCATTGGCCCGACGCTGTTCGGCCAACTGATAGAAACCCAGGATCGCGACAATGTGCTCATCGGCTATCTGATCGGGGCTGGGCTGATGATGATCGCTGCTCTGGTGCAGGCCATCTGGGGCGCGGCAGCCGAGCGCAAGTCGCTGGAGGAGGTTGCCCGGCCCCTGTCACAGGTCAGAGGGCAGGAGGCGTCTGATCGATCAGCCTGACAACGCCGCGCAGATCCTGGACCGAAGCCTGCAAGCCTTCGATATTGGCGCTGACTTCAAGCATTTCGGTCGGGCGGAAGGTGTGTTGCAGGTACATGACGTGGCCTGCCAGATTCATTGACACCTGCTCCAGATCGTTTGCTGTCCGTTGCAAATACTCCTGAATGTCTTTCAGTGGTTCGATTTGCACCAGCTTCTACTCCAGCAGTTGCGTGCCAATGGTTTGATTGAGCCCCGTCCGTTGGAGTGTATGTTCTGTATATCGGCAATAGTGGCACAGTGCTTTAGTTTATTTTGTCAACCGCTCACAGCTCGTCGGATTCCGAATACGAATCCAGCAGTTCAGCCAGCGCACGGGTGCGTTCAAGGCCGCTGGTGGTAGACATGATCTGCGCTACGGCTTCAATGGCGTCCGCCTTGGCTGCGGCGCGCTCGGCATCGGTGTTATTGGGCGTGGCGTCCTGCGCGGCTTCAATAATCGATTGCTCAAAGGTGTTCATGGTTCTCGCTCTTTGGGGCAAATGTCTTTGATACCCATAGCGGGCCGTTATTTCAAGTCTCAGCTTTGCTCAGTCTCCCTCGTAGGGGAAATCCTGCAGGGTCTGCACCAGAGATACATCGTCCGGTCCTTGAAGGTTGTCCAGCACCCAGCATTGCCCGCCCGGGTTCCTGGCCAGCAGCAGGCGAGTGCTCTGGGTGCTCGCGCCCAGCGGATAAACCATCTCGACCACGGCCTGTTTGTCGGAACTGGACACCAGCTTCCACTCGGTCGCCTGGATGACCTCGTTATCCTGGGTTCCGGTCCAAGGATCGGCGCTGATCGCGCACTGGTCGCCTGGCTGCTGGCAACTCCAGTCCTTCTTCAGCAGGCCCAGCAAGTTCTTGGACAGATACTCCGGTCCACCTTTGCCACTGACATAGAAATCATGGTGATTGGTGTAGATCCAGCGTGCCGTATCGACTGGAGTGCCAGCAGGGCAGGCGGCCTGAACGGCGGTTGAAAATACACAGGCAAGGACGATGGCAAGAGATCTGGACATGGAGCGAAACTCGGCAAATGGGTAGTCGATGAAGATGTAACATTGATGAAACAGTATTTGGAGGCCAAGCGCGGGAAAAAGCAATGGTTTTGGCTGCCCAAATGGCTATCGGGGGCCAGATTGATCCGGGCCCATCATTTCACGGGAGTCAACGGGCCAGCATCGATGCAGCGGCCATCAGCATGATTGCCGCTGCGCCGCGAAACAGCTTTCGCTGAGCGGACTGGCCCGAGAGTAAATGGCGGATTCGGACGGCTGCAAAAATGAACAGCGCTCCGAAAGCCAGTAGCACCAGGACGGTAAGCGGAACCAGCACCAGCGCCCAGGTTTTTAACGAGACAGCTTCCAGATTGATGGCCAGCGGCAGAAGCGCCAGGTAGAAGGCGATGGTTTTCGGATTGCTCAGCGTGATGGTCAGCCCGGAGAGGGCTGCGGACAGCAACTCCTTCTTTGCGGTTTTCTTGCCTGACTCCATGGCCTGATGGTCGGCGAACCAGAACTGCCAGGCCAGATAGCAGAGATACAGGGCCGCGCCCCAGCGCACCACCTGAAACAGCGCGTTGAAGTGCTCGGCGATGAGTGCCAGCCCGAAGACTGCAAACGATAGGTAGGTCAAATCACCCAGGATCAGCCCGCACAGCAGGCAAAAGCCTGAAAGCGTGCCGCCACTGACGCTGCGCGCTACCAGTGCTGCCATACCGGGGCCGGGAATGGCGGCGGCAATGCCCAGGGCAGCCGAATAAGTCAGTATTTGGGTCATATCCAGCATGTTTATCTCCTGAAGGGGGCGAGCCTGTAATCCGCTCCTCGGAAGTCGTGTCGCTTCGAGGTCGAAAAATGCTACGTCCTTCACTCGGGGAAAACTTGTCTGTTTTTATTGCTTGTTACGCTGAAACAGGTAGAAGCTACCTGTTTGATATCGAAATGTGGAATTTATGACCGATCAAGCGCTGAGTCTGACAGATGTCCGGATTCTCACGGCTTTGCAGCAGGATGGCAGGGTCACCAACCAGACCCTGGCCGAGCATCTCGGTATGTCGGCTTCACCCTGCTGGCGCCGGGTAAAACAACTGGAAGAACATCGCTATATTCTGAGTTACAAGGCGGTGCTGGACCGACGCAAGATCGGGCTCGGTGTCATGGTGTTCATACGGGTCAGTATCGACAGCCACAGCGAGGCCGAAGCGAAGAAGTTCGAGCAGGAGGTCATGCAACTGGAGGATGTGGTGGCGTGTTACAGCATCGGTGGCGATGCGGATTTCCTGTTGCAGGTGGTGGCGCGGGATCTGGATTCGTTTGCCGACTTTGCCATGACCGCCATCCGGAGGTTACCTGGTATCAAGGAAATGCAGAGCATGTTCGTGCTCAAGGAGATCAAGCCTTTTGTATCCTTCCCTGTCAAAGGCCCTCAAGCCTGAGGGCGTGTGCTCTGACTGTTCATCTCGGCGCTTCGACAATCTCCAGAACTTTGCCGGTACTGATCTGCACAAGGGCGTATTTGTCCTGAATGCGCACCCACTGGCTATTGGTACCTGGTGACTTCAGGCCTTTGGCTTTCCAGTCGTCCATGGCGGCCTTGGAGCTCTGGAATCTTTGTGGCACCAGTGAGCCGACGTCCAGTTCCTGATAGATGGTGCTGGATGCTTCAACCCGTTGTGCCGCCTGAGTGGGCAGGGTGGTGATGGCGAAGCAGCCCAGCAGTGCCATGCAGGCGGTCAATGATTTGCTATTCATGTCAGGCTCCCGGTCCGGTGAATGGTGGGTTTATGCACTGGGAGCTGCTACATTGCAAATCATTCGGTGGGTTACTTTTTCGAGACAGGAACGATATCGACGATTTGCCCATTGGTGATCTGCACGCGGACATATTTGTCATTGATCCGCACCCACTGGCTTTCTTTGGCGGGCTCGGCGAGGCCTTTGCTTTTCCAGTCGCTGATGGCGGCGTCGGGGCGCTGGAATTGCTGCGGTGCCCGTGAGCCCAGTTCCAGTTCGTGCATGTTGTCTGCGGACTCTTCGACTTTCTGCTCCGCCTGTACAGGCAGGCTGGTGAAAGAGAAGCAGCCCAGCAGGGCCATACAGGCGATCAACGATTTGCTGTTCATGTCAGAGACTCCCAGTCTATTGATTCATGGCTTTATGCCGGTTGCATAGACTGGGACCCTGGTCACCGTAAAACATTCGATTGGATATGACGCCCTTGATTATCCAGCCAGGGCAGCAGCAATGCTCACTGATACCGGCGTGGTGGCGCGGCCTGTGAGAGTGCTGAGCTGACGGCTGTCATCATAGAGCGCGCCTTTGGATGCGCCGCTGTCGGAATCGGCCAGCAGGTGAGCAATCGGTTGGGGCAAACCGGCGTTTTCCAGCGCGCCCTGATAATCGGCCTGTGTGAGGTTCACGTAAGGCAGGGTTTTTCCGCTCTGTTGCGACAACTGCGCGGCGAAGTCGGTCAGGGTGTAGGACTCATCGCCAGCCAGCTCGTAGACACGACCTGCCTGGTTCTCGTTTGAAGTCAGGACCACTGCGGCGGCTTCTGCATAGTCCTGGCGGGCTGCCGAACTGATGAGGCCATCGCCTGCGCATCCATAGACCGAACCGAGGCCCAGGGCTGCAGGGATGCCTGCTGTGTAGTTTTCGTGGTACCAGCCATTGCGCAGAATAACGGTAGGTAGGCCGCTGTCGCGCAAGGCACTTTCGGTTTCGGTGTGCTCTTGTGCCAGGCCCAATACAGAAGTATCGGCATGGAGAAGGCTGGTGTAGGCTAGCAATTTGACATCGGCACGTTTGGCGGCGTCGATCACGGCCTGGTGCTGTGGCAGGCGCTGGCCTACTTCGCTGGACGAGATCAGCAGCACCGTGTGCGCACCGGCCAGGGCACCGTCGAGCGTAGAAGGCTGCGAATAGTCCGCATGGCGAATCTGCACGCCCAGCGCCGCGAGGTCGGCGGCTTTTTCCGGGCTGCGTACAGCCGCGACGATCGTTGAAGCCGGAACGCGCTTGAGCAGTTGTTCAATGACGAGACGGCCAAGCTGGCCGGTTGCACCTGTGACGACGATCATGAGTGGACCCTTTAGCTCATTGAATTGAAGTGAAAGGCCAGCATAAACTTTAAGCTAACCTTTCGTAAGTACTGACTAAAAGGTAAGTATATGAGCCACCTTCTAAGTGACCCTCGGTCTTCCGAGTCATCGAACGCTATCTGCGGGCGTCAGGGTGAGCTGATGGCCGCCGAGTGCCCGTCACGCAGTGTGCTCAGTCATGTGTGCAGCCGCTGGGGGGTATTGGTGCTGGTGGTGTTGCGCGATGGAACCCATCGTTTCAGCGAGATCCGCCGCAAGATCGGTGGCGTCAGCGAAAAAATGCTCGCCCAGACCCTGCAGAATCTGGAATACGATGGCTTTGTGGACCGCAAGTCCTTGCCGGTGGTGCCGCCTCATGTCGAGTATCGCCTGACGCCCATGGGGGAGGAGATCGCCTTGCAGGTCGAAACCATGGCTCGCTGGATAGAAGGAAACATGCCACGCATCATGCAGGCCCGTGAAGCCACGGCCGAGCCGCTGCTGGAGTAGTTCCTCTGTTGGGGCGTGGTGCTTCCTCTCGGCAGACAATCCCCTGCAACCCTCAACTTCTTGGTATCGTGCGCGCCGTAATATTTACTTACATATGTCGTGCGCGCCGTTTGTCATTACCGAGAAGCTGTAGAAATGCCCAATCCCATTCCTCTGAAGGATCATGAGACAGAGAGTCGCCTGGTCAATTTGCGTGTAGTGGCCTGTGCGTTGCTGGTCATAACATTGAGTTGTTGCCTGATCGCTCGCATGTACTTTCTGCAAGTCATCGAGTTCGACTATCACTCCACCATCTCCGAAAACAATCGGGTGCATGTGCTGCCGATACCGCCGGAGCGCGGCTTGATCTATGACCGCAATGGCGTGGTGCTGGCCGACAACCGTCCCAGCTTCAATCTGACCCTGACCCGCGAGCGTGCCAACGACTGGCACAAGGTCATCGACGAGTTGATGAGCATCCTGTCGCTCCCCGACGAGGACCGCATCCTCTTCGAGAAAGAGCTGAAACAGGTACGCCACCCGTTTGAACCCGCCACCTTGCTCTACGAATTGACTGAAGAGCAGATCGCCTTGCTGGCGGTCAATCAGTTCCGCTTGCCGGGTGTCGATGTGGCGCCGCAGTTCATTCGCCACTATCCCCTCGGTGCGCACTTTGCTCATTCGATTGGCTATGTCGGGCGTATCAACGAGAAAGAATCCAAACAGCTGGACACCGATTACCGTGGCACCCAGTCCATAGGCAAGACCGGCATCGAGCGTTTCTACGAGTCCGAACTGCATGGGCATGTGGGCTATGAAGAAGTCGAGACCAATGCCCAGGGCCGTGTATTACGAGTGCTCAAGCACACCGATCCGACCCCGGGCAAGAACATCACCCTGAGCCTGGATGTGCATTTGCAGGAGGCGGCCGAGAAGGCTCTGGGTGATCGCCGTGGTTCGGTGGTGGCGCTGGACCCTGCAACGGGTGAAGTGCTGGCGATGGTCAGCAAACCCAGCTTCGACCCCAATCTGTTCGTGACCGGCATCAGCTTCAAGCAGTACGCCGCGCTGCGTGATTCCATCGACCGGCCATTGTTCAACCGGGTGCTGCGGGGCCTGTATGCGCCCGGTTCGACGGTCAAGCCCGAGGTGGCGATTGCCGGGCTTGATACAGGCGTGGTCAATGCTTCTACCCGGGTGTTCGATCCTGGGTATTTCCAGTTGCCGGATTTCGATCACAAATACCGTAACTGGAACCACAGCGGCGATGGCTGGGTGGACATGGACACCGCGATCATGCGTTCCAACGACACCTATTTCTACACCCTGGCCCACAAGCTGGGCATCGACCGCCTGCATGACTACATGGCCATGTTCGGTCTGGGCCAGAAAGTCTCGCTGGACATGTTCGAGGAATCTGCAGGTCTGATGCCTTCGCGGGAGTGGAAGCGGGCGACGCGCCGTCAGGCCTGGTTCCCCGGCGAAACAGTGATTCTGGGCATTGGCCAGGGCTACATGCAGGTCACGCCGCTGCAACTGGCTCAGGCGACTTCATTGATCGCCAGCAAGGGCGTCTGGCATCGTCCGCACTTGGCTGTCGAGGTGGGGAATGTGGCGCCGGTGGATGAACATCCGATGCCCAATATCGTGCTGCATGATCCGAACGAATGGAATCAGGTCAATCTGGGCATGCAAATGGTCATGCACGATCCGCGTGGAATTGCCCGTGACGCGGCCAAGGGCGTGCAGTATCACATCGCTGGCAAGAGCGGCACCGCGCAGGTGGTGGCGATCAAGCAGGGTGAGCGATACAACCGCCTCAAGACTCTGGAGCGCAACCGGGACAACGCCTTGTTCGTCGGCTTCGCCCCGGCCGAGCATCCGAAAATCGTGGTTTCCGTCATGATCGAGAACGGCGAGGCGGGAGGCCGGGTTGCGGGGCCTGTGGTCAGGGAAGTCCTCGATGCCTGGTTGCTGGACGATGCCGGCAAGCTCAAGCCGCAATATGCAGCGCCGGGCAAGGCTGAAGGTCCTCCCCATGCGTGAGGATGTTCATTTGCCTTGCGGGCCGGTTTCTCGCAGGAAAACGGCCAGCACCATGGCGATCACGATACCCGCCAGCAGGTAGCTGCCTGCCTGCTGGAAGACCGAAAGGGACAGGTCGCCACCTGCGGCGATTCGGGTCAGCAGATGGCCGAATACCGGTGTCAGCAGGGCGCTGAAGGTAAACACCAGAAAGTTGATAGCACCGGTTGCACTGCCTTTCACGTTGTCCGGGTTGACCTCCTTGATGATGGTGTAGGGAATCATCGCGGCTCCCGAACCAATGCCCAGCAGCAAACCGAACAGGTAAGGCGGGGCGATGCCGGCGGGCAGATACAGAATCGCGGCACAGGACACCAGCATCAGCAAGGCACCGGCCAGCATGACCGGCTTGCGCCGACCCATCCGGTCCGAAATATAGCCCAGCAACGGACAGCCGATCACCCAACCCAGCGGAACCATGCTGCTGCGATTCACCGCCTCGGCATAGCTGATGGACAAACCTTCGCGCAAGAAGGGAACACCCCAGATCATGTCGCCTATGGTAGTCGGCAGAAACAGCAGGCCTGCGCTGAAGCCACAGAGATAGGACTGAGGGTTGCTCAGCACCTGTTTGTATGGCGTGAGCAGCGAACCTGCCGAACCACTGCTGTTGACCGGCCCAGGATCATGACCTTTGGGCGTCGCGATCAGTACCAGAATCGCAACCACCGCCAGGCAGGCTGCGGAAATGAACCAGAACTGCTCCCAGAGGATCGTGCCGTGAATCAGTGGCCCGACCCCGAACTGCCCGGCAAAACCGCCCAGCATGCCGAAGCATTGGGTAAACCCCACGGCGGTTGCCAGATAGCGCGACGGAAAACCGTGGGTGGCCAGATAGACCGCTCCGATAAAGGAACAGGCCGAACCTGCGCCCTGCAGCAGGCGCCCGATCTGCGCGGCCTGCAATTCGCCGAGGCCGAACAGAGCTGCACCTGAGGCGACCATCAGGATGCCCAGAGGAATCACATACTTGGCACCCAGGCGATCCAGTGCAGCGCCCGCGAGGATCGAGAACACCGAGTAGGTGTAGTAATAGAGCCCGATCAGGGCGCCGATTGCCACCACATCCTTGCCGAATGCCTGGGTCAGCTCCGGCATCATCACGCCGGGCGCAGAGCGTAGCGAATACTGAATGAAGTAGAAGAGGACGCAGAACAGCCAGGCAATGACAAAGCCCGTATGCAACCGCTCTGAGCGTATGGACAAGGTTGCGGAGGAGGCGGGTGGCATGGTGGTGGCTCGCTTACAGCAAAAGGAGATTCCATACCATAGCCCGCTTTGGCAGACATGACCCTGCGGCAGGTCAACAAACGATGTTGTAACGCTTATTGCAGAGCGGTTGCGGGGGATATTAAAAGCACAGGCATACAAGGTTTGTGCAAGCCTGTCATGCCTACTTGAGCCTGCCCATATCCAGCCTCTGGAACCTTGCATGAATCGCAATGATCTACGCCGCGTCGATCTGAACCTGTTGGTGATTTTCGAGGCCTTGATGTTTGAACGCAACCTCACCCGTGTCGCCGAAAAGCTATTTATCGGCCAGCCAGCGGTGAGCGCTGCGCTGGGTCGCCTGCGTGACCTGTTCGACGATCAACTGCTGCTGCGCAATGGCCGGGCCATGGAGCCTACAGCCAGAGCCCTGGATATCCTCAAGGAAATCCGGCCTGCGCTGGATACCATTTCCGGCGCGGTCAGCCGGGCCAAGGAGTTCGATCCTTCCACCAGCAGCGATGTCTTTCGCATCGGTCTGTCCGATGATGCCGAGTTCGGTTTGTTACCGCCCTTACTCAAGCAGCTTCGTGAAGAGGCTCCCGGCATCATCGTGGTCATTCGCCGGGCCAATTACCTGCTGCTGCCTGCCTTGCTGGCCTCAGGGGAAATCTCGGTAGGTGTCAGCTACACGGTGGATCTGCCCGCCAATGCCAAGCGTAAAAAGCTGCGCGAAATCGGCTGCAAAGTGATTCGTGGTGATGCCCGTCCGGGTGCCTTGAGCCTGGATGAGTACTGTGAACGACAGCATGCGATGGTGTCGTTTTCCGGTGACCTGAGCGGCAATATCGATCTGGACCTGGCCAGAGTCGGACGTGCCCGCAAGGTGGTATTGGCCGTGCCCCAGTTCAATGGCTTGCGCGCCTTGCTGGCCGGTACCGAACTGATTGCCACCGTCCCGGATTACGCGGCCTGTGCGCTGGTTGAAGGGACTTCATTGCGCGCCGAAGATCCGCCATTCCCTATCGTGCCTGCCGAACTGTCGATGGTCTGGAGCGGTGTGCATGACAACGACCCTGCAGAGCGCTGGCTGCGCTCGCGCATTGCTCACTACATGGCAATGCCGATCATTTAAGGCCTTCGCGAATTCATTCGCGAAGAGCGAGGGTATCAATCCAGATACAAGACAGCACATACATTCAATTTCCGGCCTGTAATCAACGGCACTATCTCCCTCGGTCAAGCACATCGTCTGGCCTGGAGATTTTCATTCTGTATTTACGGAGCTGCCGGTCATGTCCGATCCCATTCGTCTCGATGCACAAGCAGGTGTCTTGAACAGCGCGATCTTCAATGAAGTCGTCACCCTGGTCATCAAGCACCGGATCAAGGCCGGACAAGAGGCGGCTTATGAGGCCTGGCTGCGCCGCATCGTCACTATTGCCGGTAGCTATCCGGGACATCTGGGTGTGGATGTGATCCGCAGAAAGTCCGGCGGCCTCCATCTGTTTACCTGTGTCCTGCGTTTTCACTCCACCGAAGCCATGCAGAGCTGGCTGGACTCCGATGAGCGGCGGCAACTGGTGCAGGAGGCCGCGCCTATGCTTGCCGATGGTGATCAGACGCAGGTCAACCCGCATAACGAGTTCTGGTTCACCCCGGTGACCGATGACGTCGGGCCACCGCCACGCTGGAAGCAGGCGTGCGTGACCTTCTTGGTCATCCTGCCGTTGAGCCTGTTGATTCCCCTGCTATGGAAGCCGGTTTTTGCGCTCATTCCATGGCTGTCGGGTTATCTCGTCAGCAACGCGCTGGTGACGGTAACCATCGTTCTGCTGGTGGTTTATCTGTTGATGCCTGCCGCTACACGCCTGTTTGCCCCTTGGCTGAAGACTCCACAAGGAAAGTGAACCCATGAGTGATGAAAAAACCGATTTACAGCGCAGGCGCTTCATTGCCAAAGGCTCATTGCTGAGCGCCGCTGCGGCGATCCTGCCTGCCTTGCCATTCTCCGGTTATGCCGGTGCTTCCCAAACTTTTGCCAAAGGTGCTGCAATGAATGTCGAACTGATTCTCTTCAACGGTCAATTTCATACGGTCGATCGTGAAAAGCCCAAGGCCAGTGCTGTGGCGATCAGTGGCGGACGTTTTGTGGCCGTGGGCACCGAGGCCGAGGTGATGGCGTTGCGCGGTAGCGCCACTCAGGTCATCGATCTGCAGAAGCGTACGGTGATTCCCGGTCTGAACGACTCACACCTGCATCTGATTCGCGGTGGACTCAATTACAACCTGGAACTGCGCTGGGAAGGCGTTCCGTCCTTGGCCGATGCCTTGCGCATGCTCAAGGAACAGGCCGACCGCACACCGACGCCACAATGGGTGCGTGTTGTGGGCGGCTGGAATGAATTCCAGTTTGCCGAAAAGCGCATGCCGACTCTTGAAGAACTCAATCAGGCGGCACCCGATACCCCGGTATTCGTGCTCCACCTGTATGACCGCGCCTTGCTCAACCGCGCCGCCTTGCGAGTGGCGGGCTACACCCGCGATACCCCCAATCCGCCCGGTGGCGAGATCGTTCGGGATTCCCAGGGCAATCCCACTGGCATGCTGGTGGCCAAACCCAATGCCATGATCCTGTACTCGACCCTGGCCAAGGGACCGAAGCTACCGCTGGAGTATCAGGTCAACTCGACCCGACAGTTCATGCGCGAACTCAACCGCCTGGGCGTCACCAGCGCCATCGATGCGGGTGGCGGCTTCCAGAACTATCCCGACGATTACGCGGTGATCGAACAACTGGCCCGGGAAAAGCAGCTCACGGTACGGATTTCCTACAACCTGTTCACCCAGAAACCCAAGGAAGAACTGGCCGATTTCAAGAACTGGACCAGCTCGGTCACTCTGCATCAGGGCGACGATTTCCTGCGGCATAACGGGGCAGGGGAGATGCTGACCTTCTCGGCTGCCGACTTCGAAGACTTCCTTGAACCTCGTCCGGACCTGCCGCCTGGCATGGAGCAGGATCTCGAGCCTGTGGTCCGGCATCTGGTCGAGCATCGCTGGCCGTTCCGGTTGCATGCGACCTATGACGAATCCATCAGCCGGATGCTGGATGTCTTCGAGAAGGTCAACCGCGATATCCCGTTCAATGGCCTGCCGTGGTTCTTCGACCACTGCGAAACCATTACTCCCCGCAATATCGAACGGGTCCGTGCGCTGGGCGGTGGCATTGCGATCCAGGACCGCATGGCGTTCCAGGGCGAATATTTCGTCGACCGTTACGGTGCCAAGGCTGCCGAAATGACGCCGCCGATCAAACGCATGCTGTCCGAAGGCGTGCCGGTGGGGGCGGGCACTGACGCTACACGGGTTTCCAGCTACAACCCCTGGACGTCGCTGTACTGGATGGTCAGCGGGCGCACGGTGGGCGGGCTTGAGCTGTATCCCGAAGGCTTGCCTCGTGAAACCGCCCTTGAACTGTTCACCCACGGCAGCGCCTGGTTCTCGTCCGAACAAGGCAAGAAAGGCCAGATCAAGGTTGGCCAACTGGCGGATCTGGTCGCCTTGTCGGCGGACTACTTCAGTGTCGAGGAAGAGTCCATCAAGTGGATCGAGTCGGTGCTGACCGTCGTTGATGGCAAGGTCGTCTTCGGCTCCGGCGATTTCGAGAAACTGGCTCCAACGAGTCTGCCTGTGCTGCCGGACTGGTCGCCGGTTGCAAAAGTCGCCGGGCACTGGCGACCAGCATCGCCGGTACTGGCCCAGGTTCACCAATGCAGCGGCCCTTGCGCCGTGCACTCCCACAGCCATGAGCGCGCACGGCTTTCCAGCGTGCCGGTCAGCGACTTCCAGGGGTTCTGGGGCGCGTTTGGCTGTTCATGTTTTGCGTTCTGATTGTTTCACCCTTGCATGCAAACACCGGATGTCGATAAAAAACCAAGGAGTCAACCATGAGCACCCCGTACAAACGCTTGAACAAAGATGACGCAGCCGTTCTGTTGGTCGATCACCAGACTGGCCTGATTTCTCTGGTCCAGGACTTTTCGCCCAACGAATTCAAGAACAATGTCCTGGCTTTGGGCGATGTAGCCAAGTTCTTCAACCTGCCGACCATCCTCACCACCAGCTTCGAACAAGGCCCCAACGGCCCGCTGGTGCCTGAACTCAAGGAAATGTTCCCGGATGCCCCGTACATTCCGCGTCCAGGACAGATCAATGCCTGGGACAACGAGGATTTCGTCAAGGCCGTCAAGGCGACCGGTCGCAAGCAATTGATCATCGCAGGTGTGGTGACCGACGTTTGCGTGGCATTCCCGACCCTTTGCGCTCTGGCCGAAGGTTTCGAAGTGTTCGTGGTGACCGACGCTTCCGGTACTTTCAATGAAACGGTCCAGCAGGCCGCGTGGGCACGCATGACTGCTGCGGGTGCGCAACTGGTCAACTGGTTCTCGGTGGCCTGCGAACTGCAGATCGACTGGCGCAACGACATGGAAGGTCTGGCCAATCTGCTTTCCCAGCGCATCCCCAACTACCGCAACCTGATCAACAGCTACACCGCTTTCACTGCCCGCTAAAACCGGCAGCCCCTCTACGTCGGCAGTGACCGGATAGTCACTGCCGACGCTTCTTTTGCGGGTTTCAAAAAATTATGTAGTGATCAAAAATAATCACTACATATTGGTTGACGCCTGCCTTTTCCTTTTGCATTATGCAGCTGTCTCCCTGATCGGGAGCGCTGGAAAAGATGTACTGAACAGGCTCGGCAAGCCGTCGAGATGTTCCCCGGATGCAGGCTGCCCACAAGGCAGATTGATGAAGCTGACCCGGCATGGCCCGTCCGACAGGGCGAGCAGCTGGCGAAACGTCCTCATGATACTTGTGGCAGACCTTGTAACGGTCGCCAGCCAGGTCTTTGGCTTTCGCTACGCTCTCCCTCCGTGACGCCTCCCTGTTGTAGTGGCTTTATCTAAAGGCTACCTGCATGTCCTCTGGGTCGGGTTGCAAGACGTGAACATGACGCACTGTCTCTCACCCGACAGGCAAGTTTATCTATCAATGGTCTTAAACAGGTTAACGAGCGAAGGAGCATCAACATGAATATCAACAATCATCCAACTATTGATGAACTGGCTCGTCTGTTTGCAGCGCGCAAAGATACTCTGGACAGCCATATCCTCTGGATCGAACACTCGGGTGAGGTCCATATCGACCCCATGTCGCCCTGCACGGCAGAGAGCGAATTTCAGGAAAACCACCCGCAAATGCTCGCCTGCCTGAAAATGTTCCGCAGAGGGCAGGGCTATGTCGGCAAGAAGGCCGCCGCTGATACCGAGTTCATGAAGGGTCTCTTGCAGAACCTGAAAGATGAATGGCAAAACGCTAAGAAACAACAGCGCTTTGTTCGGGTCGCCTGATAAATACGGCCAATAAAAGACACAGGATTATTTAAATATGCCCTCTTATTGAGGGCATTTTTTTAACGGCGTTATTAGTCTTTAAAAGATAAAACTGACAACCTTCTTGCAGCCCCACACTTTCTTGCCGCTTGCCGCTTGCCGCTTGCCGCTTGCCGCTTGCCGCTTGCCGCTTGCCCGCGTACCAAACCCGACACACGGTCGATACAGAAATTTGACGTCATAATGATGGCAATCTACAATCGCGCCGAATTTGATATCAATATGATATTGCAGGGATTCGCGCAGTGTACCTATCCACCCAAAGACGGCTTCGCCAGTCCTTCACGCTGCCACTCCTCTGGTTTCCCCGGCCATTCCCGCTCCCACCTCCGGTGAGCAGAACCTGATCTGCCGATCAGTTTTCGCCTTGAACTGCGAACTGCTTTTCAAAATCTTTCCAGACTTTCTGATTCCCGCAGGAAAACTTCCGCATGGACGCCAAGCACCTCGCCTTCCTGGCCCGTCAACCGTCGGCCCGTGTCCAATCGCGTGAACACTTCTGGGGCCTGCCCAAACGCGGCATTGCGCTGATCCTGGCCAATGCCATGTTCTGGCAGCCGATGTGGGCACAGGCCGACGGGATTGTGGTCAGTGGGTCGGGGACCGGCCTGGCGCAGGCGGGCAATGGCGTGCCGATCGTCAATATCGCGACACCCAATGCCACTGGGCTGTCGCATAACCAGTTCCAGCAGTACAACGTCGACGCTCAGGGCCTGATCCTCAACAACATTGCCCAGCAGACCGGCGCGACCCAACTGGGCGGGATCATCGTCGGCAACCCGAACATGAACAACGGGGTGGCGGCGCAGGTCATCCTCAACGAAGTGGTGGGCGCCAACGCCAGCCAGCTCAAGGGCTACACCGAAGTGGCCGGGCAGGCGGCGCGGGTGATCGTGGCCAACCCCTATGGCATCACCTGTAATGGCTGCGGTTTTCTCAATACTCCGCAGGTGACCCTGACCACCGGCAAGCCGGTGCTCGACAGCAATGGCGGTCTGGTGCGTTTCACTGTCCAGAACGGCAGCGTGGCCATCGAAGGGCTGGGCCTGAACGCCGATAACGTCGATCAGTTCGACATCATCACCCGCAGCGCGAAGATCAACGCCGAGCTGCACGCGAAAAAGCTCAACATCATCGCCGGTCGCAACGACGTCGATGCCCAGACCCTGCGCTGGCGGACGACGGCAGCGCCAAACCGGAGCTGGCCATCGACAGCTCGGCCCTGGGCGGCATGTACGTCGGGGCGGTGAAGCTGGTGGGCACCGAGGCGGGTGTCGGGGTGAGGCTGGCGAGCAATGTGGCGGCCAGTGCCGGTGATATCCAGATCGATGCCAACGGCCAGCTGACCCTGAGCCAGGCGGTGGCCAGCGGGGCGGTGGCGGTGAAGGCCAATGCGGTCGAGGTCAAGGGCCCGCTGTATGCAGGCACCTCGCTGTCGGTCACCACACCGGGCGATCTTTCGATTCAGCAGAATGTCGCGGCGCGGGATGTCGTCACACTGTCCAGCACCGGCCAGTTGACCAACACCGCCATCATCGAAGCGGGCATCAATCCCGACAACAGCCGCAATACCACCGGCGATGTCGTGCTGTCGGCGGGCAACCTGACCAACACCGGCAGCGTCGTGGCCAGCCGCGCCCTGCAGGCGACGGCCAGCCAGACCCTGAACAACCAGGGCGGGACCCTGAGCGGGCAGGCCAGTACCCGGATCACGGCCACGACCCTTGATAACCGCCAGTCCGGGCGGATCATGAGCCAGGGCGGCAGCGTCGAGGTCACGGCCAGTGGCGTGTCGAACGGCCAGAAGGGCCTGATCTCCAGTGCGGGCACGCTGACGATCAATGCTGCCTCGCTGGATAACCAGCAAGGCGTGGTGCGCAGCACGGGCGCCTCGACCCTGACCGTCACCGACGCCGTGGTCAACCAGGGCGGCGAAGTGCTGAGCGACACGGGCCTGACCCTCACCAGCGGTCGCCTGGACAATAGCCGCAGCGGGCGTATTGCCGGTAAAGGCGTGACCGTCACCACCGGCGCCTTCGACAACCACCTGGACGGTCGCCTGACCAGCACCGAGGCCTTGCGCCTGACGGCGGCGCAGGTGAATAACAGCGAAGCGGGGCGCATCG